>NZ_JANEYT010000041.1 GCF_024357955.1 Photobacterium pectinilyticum | reverse complement strand
ATTCAGGTATTCAAACAGCACCGATGCCTCAACGTTTACTTAAATTAGCTGAGGCTCGGTGGTAATCAGGTTTACTTTTGTAGCGTTGAATTTATTACTTATCTAAATTGATATGAATAATATGATTGGCGAGGGGAGATATATTTAATTTGTTGGGTAAGGTATTTTTCTGGCTAATCTATCTATCCCGCCTTCTGCCGTGAAAAATAATTCAAATTCGAGCATGATTCCCGGGTTAACTTTATATTGGTACTCATCCTGAAAGTCTAACTCGGGTGTGACTGTCATATAGAGCCAATCACTATAAAGGCGATGTTTCCATGCTACTGATACCCATGAGTTGGTAATGGAATAATTTGGCCGAGAATCAGCACTAATACCAATTGAATATTGCAGTAAGTCATCTTGACCTATTCTGTCAAATATTTCGGCCTGTTGTACAAACTCCCAATTATCATCATTGTCCAAATACTGTGCTGATGAGCTTAGTTTGAGAATAGTGCTGGGATCTTCAGGTGTAGAGAAGTAAAAATTCAAGGAGGTAAGGGCGCCAGGCCCTTTGGAATCGTAGTAAAAGACTTCTTGTTTAATCCTACTGGTCCACTTGTGGCTGAGTCTATCAATACGTCTGAGATCTGCACGAGCAAATGGATCAAGCGGAAGTTTTATCTTTAAACCAAGGTCAAGGTTTGTCCGCCAATTTCCCCATTGTTGACCTTGTAATTGCACACCACCGACAGCGCCAGATAAACTACTGTTTGAGCTATTTGATATACCACGTTGTTTATCTTCCAGTCTGTCAAAGTCATCCGGATCGGTGTCGAGGATAAGTTTCCAGTTTTTTTCAGTATGGGGTAAGTCGAGTTTCAATTTTACGCTGGCATCCAAATCCGCATAGTCACGGTGTGTATACCGACCTTTAAATTTTAAGCGTAAGTAGCTGCGATTAGTGATGGGTAGCTCTTCATCTTTTTTAGCCATGTAATGATCGATAGTGCTGCTGTAATCATGGATAGTATCAGAGATTTCATCTTGGGTTTCATCAATCCAATCTTGGAAACTATCTTCATCATTTATATCGGAATACAGCCTGTCATAATAGATATCATAGGGCTCTTCTCTTACTTCTGTTGCCATACCAGATGAAGAATGAATAAGTAGGAAGGTTAGGGCTAATCTAATTGATACCGCTTTGAGTATGAAATCAAAGCAAGTTAAATTACGCCACATTTTTGCTCTCCCATAACGACATGGACAATAGTAACCCATTGATATATTGACAAGTATAGACGAGTAACCAATGAATACATACAAAGTGGGTATATTTATGAAAATGAGATCTGATTCTAAAAAATTAAAACAAAAAATACCGAAATAATTTTATGTGCAATGTTCAATTTAAAACTTATGCAACTAAAACAGATGTTTACTACATGGAATAATTTGTTACACATGAAATTCCCGCTAATGAAAAATATTTTCCTCATCAACTACACTTATGATGTCTAGATTGATTAACACTCGTGGTTGAGTATTTGGAGAGACTAATGGATAGTGTTGACTTAGAAGGGATCAAAAGGGATGTTTCACACAAAGTAATCGATATTTTCGAATCATTTGAGGAGGAAAACAATTGTTTACCGACGTTGGAAGAATTTAGGCTGCTTTTCAATAATGAAGCAGATCAATTTATTGGACCTGCAGACACGCTTAACGTGAAGCCGGGTAGTGTCATGCACTCAAGGCTACAAGAGCGAGAGCAAAAAATGTGGCGTGCAGTAAACGAACTGGAGGCGGAGCAACGTTTCCTTCGTTCAGAAACTTACTAATTAATACTCAAGCCTTCGGGCATAATACAGCGGCGTAAGAAAAGACGTTACGAGTATCGGACGTAGTTCATGGTGAGTTAGTGGTAATTACTTTTTCTCGGGTAGTTACCACTTTTTTTTATATTTATGTAGGTTGGTATTACTGAAGGTATTTAGCTTTGAGCGCTAAAGATACATTCGAGCGTGGTGATATATTGAGTGCCTGGCAAATCATCCATCCCGCTTCAGCTAACGTGTTCAGGTTAATACCGGTCTCTATGCCCAATTGGTGACATAGATAGACAACATCTTCGGTGGCGACATTGCCACTCGCACCGGGTGCATATGGGCATCCTCCTAACCCTGCAACACTGGCATCAATCGTGTTAATTCCCATAGATAAAGCTTGGTAGATATTGGGTAAAGCCTGGCCCCATGTATTATGGAAATGCACGGCTATTTGATGGCTAGGGATGCGGCTAATAACAGTGTCTAACAGGTGTGCGACTTTCAACGGTGTGCCGGTACCTATGGTGTCTCCAAAAGAAACTTGATAACAGCCCATATCAATCAGCGTTTCAGCAACGTGCATCACTTGGTTTACGTCTGTGGCGCCGTCATAGGGGCAATCAATAACACAAGAGAGATAGCCTCTTACCGGTATATTGTGGAGAAGCGCTAAAGCCATCACAGGTTCAAAACGTTGAAGACTCTCGCTGATAGAACAATTGATATTGTGTTGGCTGAAACCTTCAGACGCTGAGCCAAATATAGCCACTTCATTGGCTTGTGCACTTAATGCCATTTCAAAACCTTGAATATTGGGGGTAAGTGCGGAATAGGTGATAGTTTGATTTCGTTCGATGGCACGCATCACATTTAAAGAATCGGCCATTTGTGGAACCCGCTTGGCTGAGACAAATGACCCCGCTTCAATATGACTAAGCCCGGATTGTGACAGTAAGTTGATGAAATCGACTTTGGTTTGCGTTGGTAGGGCCGTTTCGTTTTGCAAGCCGTCACGAGCACCTACTTCATATACAGTCACTGAGGTCGGAAAGTCACTGGAATTATCTGGTCGTCTAATCATGTTCTGTCATCCAGTTAGGTTTACGTTTTTCTAAAAATGCGTTCAAGCCTTCTTGTCCTTCAGGTGAAACACGCAATTTTGCAATGATCTGACTGGTTTTTTTTCTTAGTGATGAATCAATGGTCCCAGACTCACACATATGGCAAAGGACCTTAGCTTCTCGAACGGCATTAGGGCTGTTCTTTGCTAAATGACGAATAAAATGCTGAAGATGTTCATCGAAAGATTGAGTGGTTGGAACCATTGTATGGATGAGGTTGAGTTCTTTGGCGAGTTCGGCACTGATAAGTTCTGCTGTGAGCATATAACGCCTTGCCTGCCGTGGGCCCATAGCTCGGCAAACATACGGGCTAATGGTTGCAGGTGCTAGCCCAAGTTTGACTTCACTTAGACAAAATTGGCAGTCTTGAGAGGCTATAGCGATATCGCAACAGCAAATCAAGCCAAGCGCGCCGCCGAAAGCTGCTCCCTGAACCACGGCTATGGTAGGGACTGGGAAGGTGTCTAGCTGGTGGAGTAACTCGGCAAGTTTTTCGGCATCCTTTATGTTTTCTTCCATGCTGTAGTCAGCGAGAGATTGCATCCAATTGAGATCAGCCCCAGCACTAAAATGACTGCCATTTGCTCTTAGGACCATAACTCTTATTTTTGAATCGGCCCGGGAAAGCTGCAGTATATTGAGCAGAATCGCAATGCAGCGACTGTCGAAGGCATTTTTTTTATCTGGCCGGTTGAGTGTAATCGTTGCAATGCCTCTACTATCGATATTGAATAGCACGTCTTTGCTTTCAATGTTTAGATTGCTGTTACCATGCTCCGTGGTGATCCGATTCATGTCGCTACCTCATTTGATTGCTCATGTCGTACCTCACATTCGAAATATACCAAACGTACTGGCAGTTTTCGGTGCCCTTTGGCAAGCATGCAGCGCTGTGCCGACAATATGTCTCGTGTCACGGGGATCGATGATGCCATCATCCCAAAGTCGTGCGCTGGCATAGTAGGGTGAGCCTTGCTCTTCGTACAAATCACGAATAGGTTGCTTGAAGGCATCTTCCTCTTCGGCTGACCACTGTTCACCCTGTTGTTTTTTGTTCTCACGATTTACTTGGGCTAATACACCGGCGGCTTGCTCACCACCCATTACCGAGATGCGCGCGTTGGGCCACATCCACATCATTGTTGGGCTGTATGCGCGGCCACACATTCCGTAATTTCCCGCTCCGTAAGAGCCGCCAATAATGACGGTAAATTTAGGTACATCAGCACAAGCAACGGCCATCACCATTTTGGCGCCATGTTTGGCAATCCCTTCCGACTCGCATTTTTTTCCGACCATAAAGCCGGTAATGTTTTGCAGGAACAAAAGAGGAATGTTTCTTTTGCAGCATAATTCAATGAAGTGCGCCCCTTTTTGGGCTGACTCGGAAAATAAAATGCCGTTGTTGGCAACGATACCTACCTGTTGACCGTAGATTTTTGCAAAGCCACATACCAGTGTAGACCCATAAAGCGCTTTAAATTCATCAAACTCAGAATTGTCTACAACCCGGGCAATGACTTCTCGAATGTTGAACGGTGTGCGTAAATCGGTGCCGACAATGCCAAATAACTCCTCTGCAGGGTAATGAGGAGCCGGCGAGTTATGGTTTAAGGGTGCAAATGGTAGAAGGGCACAACTTTCTACGGCTTGTCTTGCTAATTCAATGGCATGTTGTTCATCATTGGCAAAATAGTCAGCCACACCTGATGTTTTGCAATGAACATAAGCTCCACCTAGTTCTTCCGCTGTGACTACTTCACCTGTGGCTGCTTTAACAAGAGGGGGGCCAGCTAAGAAAATGGTTCCTTGTTCTTTGATGATAATAGAGACATCAGCCATGGCCGGAACATAGGCACCACCGGCCGTGCAGGAGCCCATCACCACCGCAATTTGCGGGATCCCTTTGGCTGACATTCTGGCTTGGTTATAAAAAATACGGCCGAAATGATCCCGGTCTGGAAACACATCGGCTTGATGGGGAAGGTTGGCTCCACCTGAGTCGACAAGATAAATGCAGGGTAGGTGGCAACGCTCGGCGATCTCTTGTGCCCGAAGGTGCTTCTTTACAGTTAGTGGGTAGTAGGTGCCGCCTTTAACGGATGGGTCGTTGGCAACGATCATGCATTCAATCCCTTCTACCCGCCCGATACCTGCCACAACCCCCGCGCAGGGGATAGATTCAGTGTAAACATCCCAAGCCGCAAATTGGCCTATTTCAAGAAATTCACTGTCATGATCGAGTAGGGCTTGGATTCTGGTTCTTACCGGTTGTTTGCCTTTCTCTTGTTGCTTTTTATGTGATTTGGCTCCGCCACCGAGCTTGATGGTTTCAACATATGTCTGCAGCTGGTCGACAATAGCGGCCATATTTTGGTAGTTCTTAGCGTAAAAATTATCGTCTCGATTGACTGAAGACTTGAGTATCGCCATCGTCTGTCCCTATTTGGATTCTTCAAAAAGCTCACGGCCGATCAACATTCTGCGTATTTCTGATGTTCCTGCGCCGATTTCGTAGAGCTTGGCATCACGCAATAAACGTCCGGCAGGAAATTCGTTGATATAACCATTTCCGCCCAATAGCTGAATAGCATCTAACGCGACTTGGGTGGCTATTTCTGCTGAATATAAAATGACACCAGCTGCATCTTTGCGGGTGGCTTCACCCCGATCACAGGCCTTGGCAACGGTATAGACATAGGCACGTGCAGCATTGGTGCGGGTATACATGTCAGCGACTTTGGCTTGGACGAGTTGGAACTCACCAATAGATCGGCCGAACTGCTTTCGGTCATGAACATAAGGCACAACGAGGTCTATACTGGCTCTCATGATCCCCAATGGCCCGGCAGCTAAAACAACCCGTTCATAGTCCAGGCCACTCATGAGAACTTGCACGCCTTGGTTTAGCTCTCCCAGCAAGTTAGCGGTCGGTACAACGCAATCAGCAAATACAAGTTCACAGGTATTGGAGCCGCGCATGCCGAGTTTATCGAGTTTCTGAGCATGGCTAAAACCGGGGAATTGCTTTTCAACAATAAATGCGGAAATGCCATGTGAACCTTTGTCGGGGGCCGTTTTAGCATACACAATCACTGTGTCGGCATCAGGACCATTGGTGATCCACATCTTGCTGCCGTTAAGCAGATAATGATCGCCTTGTTTCTTCGCTTTGAGTTGCATGCTGACAACATCCGATCCCGCATTCGGTTCACTCATAGCCAGTGCACCGACATGCTCACCACTAACCAGCTTGGGCAGATATTTGGCTTTTTGCTCCTCCGTACCATGGCGATAGATTTGGTTGACACAGAGGTTGGAGTGAGCGCCATAGCTTAGGCCGACAGAAGCGGATGCACGGCTGATTTCTTCCATGGCGACAACATGGGCGAGGTAGCCCATATCAGCACCGCCATATTCTTCGCTGACGGTGACTCCCAACAGGCCCATTTCCCCCATCAATGGCCATAAGTGATTGGGAAACTGATTATTTCTATCTATATCTGCAGCGAGAGGCAGGATAGCTTGCTCAGCAAAACCATTGACTTGCTCACGAAGCATATCAATGGTCTCTCCTAGGCCATAATTTAAAGGGGTGAAGCTGTCTTTCATAAGCGCTCCATGGGTCCATTAGACAAAGTGAAGTGAGGTTAGGGCTCTGGTTGATTATCTGAAGCCTGAATATTCAAAGCCTGTTGGCATTTATTTTTGGCGATTTGCAGTTCGGTCATAACGACATTGATGTCTTCAAGCTGACGCTCGAGTGCGGCTTGTTTAGTATCAATGATGATCAGCATTTTATTGAGCTGCGATGAGCTTTGATTCGTGTCGTACAGATCGAAAAGTTCACGGATTTCGGCCAATGAAAACCCGAGCCTTTTGCCGCGTAAGATTAGCTTGAGCCTGATTTTATCTCGGCGATAGTAAACACGGGTGCTGCCTTGTCTTTTGGGCTGCAGTAACCCTACATCCTCATAGAACCGAATGCTTCGGGTGGTGATGTCAAACTCTTTGGCCATTTCACTTATTTTGAACGTTTCCACCTTGCTTTGCCCCCCAACGTGACCGTACAACAATGGTTAGGTCATGGCTTTAATGCTGCAATGTGTACCGGGTTTGTTTCTTAACGTTTACGTAAATGTTAGTGCTATGCTTACGTAAACGTCAAGAAATCGCCTGCAGAGATAAAGCACACCAAGAGGGCTTTGTTATGAGTAAGGAAGTGTGGGTCATCGCGGCAAATCGAACACCTATCGGTAGTTTTCAAGGGGAGCTATCGTCACTGAGTGCTTCCGAATTGGGTAGTGTCGCCATTAAAGGCGCATTACAGCATTCCGGTCTTTCGGCAGAAATAATTGATGAAGTATTGATGGGGCATGTGCTGCTGGCTGGCTGTGGTCAAGCCCCTGCCAGGCAGGCTGCGTTAAAAGCCGGTATACCAGAAAACATTGGTTGTACCACCATTAATAAAGTCTGTGGTTCTGGCATGAAGAGTGTAATGCTGGGCCATGATGCTATTTTAGCTGGCACCGATCAGACGGTGGTGGCTGGCGGGATGGAGAGCATGAGTAATGCGCCATACCTGCAAAGTAAAATACGTTCGGGCCTTCGTTTAGGTCATAGTACCTTGCACGATCATATGTTCCTTGATGGCCTACAGGATGCTTATGAAGGGGACTTAATGGGTGTCTATGCCCAGAAAGTTGCCGACGAACGCCATTATACGCGTCAAAGCATGGATAAGTGGGCAGTTAAGTCAGTAGAGCGCGCGCTGATTGCTCAAGAACAAGGTTGGTTTGATAGTGAAATTATACCGGTTAAAGTGGCAAACCCTAAGGGTGACGTTGTTGTTAGCCGAGATGAACACCCGAACGAAATCAACCTAACGAAACTACCGGTACTCCGCTCTGCATTTGTCGAGGGAGGCACTGTTACCGCGGGGAATTCCAGCTCAATATCAGATGGGGCTGCGGCTCTCGTTTTAATGGAAGGCAGTCTTGCTAGACAGCAAGGTCACAAGCCATTAGCGATTATATCGGCTCATTCCTGCCATGCCCGTCAACCGGCAGAATTTACGGTTGCTCCTGTTTACGCTATTCGCCAGTTGCTAGACAAACTTGCGTGGTCGCCAGAGCAAGTAGATAGCTGGGAAATTAACGAGGCTTTTGCCGTTGTAACGCAAATAGCGACGAAAGAATTAGGAATCGATCCCGAACGTGTTAATCCTGATGGTGGAGCATGCGCACTGGGGCACCCTATAGGTGCTAGCGGGGCAAGAATTATCGTGACATTAATACATCGTCTTAACCGGTTACACCAAAGTATCGGCCGCCCTGTTCGCGGTATTGCCGCCTGCTGTATTGGTGGGGGGGAAGCCACAGCCATAGCAATTGAAGTGGGTACCACTGAATAAGCGAGGATCGGATATGAACGATACAAGTCCTATTTTTTCTGTGCCGCTATTCATTGATGGAGAATTTAAAGATTCGGCTGCTAAGCAATGGATTGAGGTGACAAACCCTGCAACGAATGCGGTGATTGCCAGTGTCCCCTGTGCGATCTTACCAGAATTGGAAGCGGCCATTGCTAGTGCCGCAGCAACTTTCGATCATTGGCGGGAAGTCCCGGTTCCAGAGCGTGCACGTTTAATGCTTTCGTATCAGCAAATATTGAAAGATCACCATGATGAGTTGGCCGAATTACTTTCGAGTGAAACAGGAAAGAACTTTGCTGATGCTAAAGGCGATGTCTGGCGTGGCATTGAGGTCGTTGAGCAAGCCGCCAATATTGCGAGCTTGATGATGGGGGAAACGGTAGAAAATGTCGCCACTGACATAGACAGTTATTCTCTGATTCAGCCGCTTGGTGTGTGTTGCGGTATTACCCCCTTTAACTTTCCGGCGATGATCCCTTTATGGATGTTTCCAATGGCGATCGCTGCCGGCAATACTTTTGTTCTTAAACCTTCCGAACAAGTACCACTGACCGCAATGCGTTTGGCTGAATTGTTTGAACAAGCTGGAGCGCCGAAAGGGGTACTACAGATAGTTCATGGCGGTAAAGAACAGGTGGATTATCTGTTGGCCCACCCGGAGATCCGCACCATTTCTTTTGTTGGCTCAGTGCCAGTGGCGAAGCATATTTACCAAACAGGGACCCACAATTTAAAACGTGTTCAAGCGTTTGCAGGGGCTAAGAACCATATGGTTGTCATGCCTGATGCCAATATGGGGCAAGTTGTGAATCACCTTGTGGGCTCATCGGTTGGTGCAGCAGGCCAGCGATGTATGGCGATATCAGTGGCGGTGTTGGTGGGCAATGCAAGCAAGATTATTCCAGAGCTCAGAACGGCGATGGAAAAAGTGAAACCGGGGCCGTCAGATGACAGTAACGCCGCTTATGGTCCACTGATAAGCCCTGCCGCTAAACAGCGGGTGTTGCAATTGATTGAGCAAGGCAAACAGCAAGGCGCAATCTGTGAGGTCGATGGCTCAAATTGCACCGTTGAGGGATATCCGGACGGCAATTGGTTGGGGCCTACCTTGTTTAGTGGTGCAACCACTGATATGGCGATTTATCAGCAGGAGATCTTTGGCCCGGTATTGGTATGCATTGCCGTTGATACGCTTGATGAGGCGATCGCTCTTATCAATAACAACCCATATGGCAATGGTACATCTATCTTCACAGCGTGCGGAGCGGCAGCAAGGAAATTCCAACATCGTATTCAAGTTGGGCAAGTTGGGGTCAATGTGCCGATACCCGTCCCGCTACCTTTTTTCTCTTTTACCGGATGGCGTGGCAGTTTTTACGGCGATTTACATGCATATGGTAAGCAAGCGGTAAGGTTTTATACCGAAACCAAAACCGTAACGGCTCGTTGGTTTGATGAAGATATTCCCGATGGGCCGAATATGACCATATATCTGCGCTAAATGTTCGATAGACCTTTAATAAGGAGCTGGTATGGATTTCTTTTTGACAGAAGACCAACGCGCCTTTGCGGATGCCGCGACTCAGTTTGCGAAAGACAAGCTTGCCCCTAATGCTGCCGATTGGGATGAAAAGCAATTATTTCCTAAAGATGTATTGAAAGAAGCGGGTGAAATGGGCTTTTTGAGCCTGTATGTCCCGGAGCAGCAAGGAGGCTTGGGGCTACCTAGGCTTGATGCCTCTATTATTTTTGAACAATTGGCAATGGGTTGCACGTCAACAACCGCGTATATGACTATTCACAATATGGTTGCCTGGATGATAGCAAGCTTTGCTACTGATGACACCAAGGCGCTATTTTGCTCTCAGTTGAACAGTGGCGAGAGCCTTGGTTCTTATTGTTTAACGGAAGCTAATGCCGGTTCTGATGCTGCATCGTTGACAACGACCGCTATAAAACAAGGCGATGAATACATTATCAGCGGGGCGAAGGCTTTTATTTCAGGTGCCGGTGATACAGATGTTTTGGTCGTGATGGCAAGAACTGAACCAAGCCTCAAGGGGGCTTCGGGGATATCAGCCTTTGTGGTGCCAGCGGCTGCAAACGGGATCAGTTATGGCCGAAAAGAGCCTAAAATGGGGTGGAATAGTCAGCCGACCAGAGCAGTTACATTCGATGATGTACGTATACCTTCAAGTTACTTACTGGGAAACGAAGGGGACGGATTTAAGTTTGCCATGAAGGGGTTAGATGGCGGTCGGATAAATATTGCCACATGCTCGTTAGGTACAGCGCAACAAGCGTTGGAAATGGCGAGGCAATATGTTGATGAACGTAAGCAATTTGGAAAAAAACTGGCGGATTTCCAATCCGTTCAATTTAAGCTTGCTGATATGACCACAGAATTGATCGCTGCAAGGCAATTGGTTCGCTATGCCGCTTTTCAATTGGATCAACAAGCGCCAGAAGCAACGGCGTATTGTGCAATGGCGAAGCGGTTTGCAACCGATATAGGCTTTAAAGTCTGTGATGAGGCACTGCAGTTATATGGTGGCTATGGTTACATCAAAGAGTATCCGTTAGAGCGTTATTTTCGCGATGTCAGAGTCCATCAAATTCTAGAGGGTACCAATGAAATCATGCGGTTGATCATTGCCAGGCGGGTTCTCAGTGAAGGCAGTCGTCTGCTGTAACCATTATTTACTAGAGGGGAACCTCATGTCACAAACCAATGCCATTGAAGTCACTTTGGATGGTCACACCGCAGTGTTGACCATGAATAACCCTCCGGCCAACACCTGGACAGAAAGCAGTTTAAAACTCCTGCGCAATATCGTACTCAAACTCAATGAAGATAAAAGTGTCTATGCACTGGTGATTACTGGGCAAGGAGATAAATTCTTCTCGGCTGGGGCCGATTTGAACTTGTTCGCCGATGGCGATAAAGCGGTTGCTCTTGGCATGGCACACGCATTTGGTGAAGCCTTTGAGACGCTCAGTCAGTTTCGAGGTGTATCGATTGCCGCCATCAATGGATACGCAATGGGCGGTGGTTTAGAAGTTGCGCTGGCGTGCGATATTCGTATCGCAGAAGCGCATGCTAGTTTGGCATTGCCCGAGGCAAAAGTTGGGTTGTTACCTTGTGCTGGCGGTACTCAGAACCTGACTTGGTTGGTTGGGGAAGGGTGGGCCAAACGGATTATACTATGCGGCGAAAGGGTGACGGCGTCACAAGCGTTAGATATTGGTCTTGTTGAGCACGTCGTCGCTTCAGGACAATCATTGGAAAATGCAAAACAGTTGGCAAGTGAGGTTGCTAATCAATCGCCTTCATCAGTCGCAGCGTGTAAAGCCTTGATACAAAACTGCCGTCATTCGCCTTTGAACCACGGTCTGATCAGGGAACGCGAGTTATTTATGAAGCTGTTTGATACCGAAGATCAAACCGAAGGGGTTAATGCTTTTTTAGAAAAGCGCCGCCCAGAATGGAAAAATCGCTAAGAAGTTTGGGGCTGATCGTAATCGCTAATTTAAGGGGGAAGAGATGTCAGGCTTGGTCAATATCAGTGAACTAGATTGTGGCGGTGGGTTGAAATTCGGGATTGCAGAATTAAACAATCCTGACTCTTTGAATGCTTTGACCTACGAAATGCTGGTGGTGCTTAATGAAGCGATGAAGCATTGGCAAGATGATCACCATATTGTCGGTGTGGTGATCCACGGTGTTGGGGAGAAAGCCTTCTGCGCCGGAGGAGATGTCAGGGCAATGTATCAGGTCATGCATGAGACAGTCTCCTCAGAGTCCTCTGATAGTACCTGCCAAGCGATGGGTTACTTAACCGATTATTTCACCATTGAGTATGAAACCGATTATCTCATTCATACATACTCCAAGCCTGTTATTGTGTGGGGGCAGGGAATTGTCATGGGCGGCGGCATTGGGCTGTATATTGGTGCAAGCCACCGTATAACAACGCCGACGACAAAGCTAGCAATGCCGGAAATCAGTATTGGTTTGTACCCTGATGTTGGTGGTACATGGTTTCTTAATCATTTGCCACAAGGTGTTGGCCTGTTTCTCGGGTTAACCGGAGCGACTGTCAATGCAACAGATGCCCTTGCGTTATCTATGACTGAGCATATTTTGCTGCCCCAGCAAAAAACATTGATGTTTGAGAAGTTTCAGCAAGTTAATTGGGATGATGTCGAACCCTACCAGGGCGTCACTGAGCTATTGGATAGCTTGGGCAATGATGCAAAATATACCCACCCACAAAATGTGCTGTTACCCCATCTGCAAGCCATTCAAACGGCTTGCCAATATGGCTCGTTGCAAGAGGTGTATGAGCAAATCCAAGCCATGGCCGAGCCTGTAGATGAAAGCGAAGGTCAATGGCTACGAAGGGCGAAGCAAACGTTAAGAGAAGGTAGCCCAATTACCGCCCATATCTGCTATCGCCAGTTAACTCAATTCCACTACGAATCGCTAGCCGATTGCTTTCGCTTAGAGCTTACCCTGTCTGTTCGCTGCGGTGAACTGGGGGAGTTCTATGAAGGTGTAAAAGCGCGGTTGATAGAGAAAACCAACAAGCCAAAGTGGCTATTTTCAGATATAGCCAGTGTGGATCAAACTGTGATCGACACGTTATTTACCCCGCTGTGGGCAGACAATGAACATCCCTTGCAAATGTTGGGGCTCACCGACTTACACGAAGGAGATTAGTGATGAACATTGCTTTTATCGGTCTCGGTAACATGGGTCACCCGATGGTAATTAACTTGCTTAAAGCCGGTTGCCATGTCTCTGTTTATGATATCAATACAGCGGCTGCACAAGCTTTAAAACCAGAGGGAGCAACGGTTGCGAGTTCAATGGATGAATGTGTAAAAGGTGCCGAAACAGTGATGACGATGTTGCCAGCGGGAGAGCATGTTAGGACCGTGTATCTTGGTGATCATCAGGGTGGTGTGGGGTTGCTTAAAATGATTGACGCTGGCACCTTCCTCATCGACTCGTCAACTATCGATCCTGCTTCAGCAAAGCTGGTCGCACAGGAAGCGCATTTGCAAGGCTTTGAATTTGTTGATGCCCCTGTGTCAGGTGGTGTAGCTGGTGCGCAAGCTGGCACGCTGACATTTATTGTGGGTGGTACCGAGGCGGGGTTTAAACAAGCGCAAGCGGTCTTGCAGCATGTGGGTAAGAATATTTTTCATGCCGGCAAAGCCGGTGATGGCCAAATGGCGAAGATCTGCAACAACCTCATGTTAGGAATTCTCATGTCCGGCACGTGTGAGGCGCTGAGCTTGGGCATGGACAATGGCTTGGATCCCAAAGTGCTGTCGGAAATCATGCTGCAAAGTTCAGGACGTAATTGGGCGCTGGAGCTCTATAACCCATGTCCAGGAATTATGGAAAAAGCACCCGCATCAAACCAGTATCAACCCGGCTTTATGGCCAAGTTAATGTTGAAAGATTTAGGGCTTGGGTTGGAAGCGGCAACGAATAGCCAGTCACCGATCCCTATGGGGACGCTTGCCCGTAACTTATATGCTTTCCATAACGTTGAAGGGAATGAACTTCGGGATTTCTCAAGCTTGTTTGAGTTTTACCGCAAGCAATCTAAATAACCAATATGGCCTGAGCGATATTATTGTTGGGGGATAAATATGGACTTGAAACAAAGCGTGATTGCGATTACAGGGGCAGGACAGGGGCTGGGGCAAATGATGGCGATCAGCCTGGCACAATCAGGTGCAGAACTGGCTTTGATCGATTTGAATGAAGAAGGATTGCATGAGACCAAAAAGCAGTGCCAAATGCTCAGTGCCAAGGCGTTAACTTATCTGGCAGATGTGACTCATGAGCAACAAGTTGTCGCGGTTTTTGAAAACATAATGGAAGACTTCGGTCAGCTAAACGGTTTGATCAACAATGCGGGTGTACTTAGGGACGGGCTACTGGTTAAAGCGAAAGGTGATGCAATAGAGAAAATGACGCTGGAGCAATTTTCGACAGTGATGGATGTGAACGTTACAGGTACATTTCTGTGCGGTAGAGAAGCTGCTGCCAATATGGTTTCAGCTGGAAATCATGGAGCGATTATCAATATTTCAAGTGTGGCCCGGGCGGGAAACATCGGTCAAACTAATTACGCTGCGTCTAAAGCTGCTGTCGCAACGATGGCGGTATGTTGGGCCAAAGAGCTTGCCCGTTATGGGATCAGGGCCGCTGCGATTGCCCCTGGTGTGGTAGAAACGGCAATGGCGAAGCAGCTCAAGCCTGAAGCGATAGAAAGGCTGAAGTCAATGATCCCAGTAGGCCGAATGGGCGACGCTAGTGAGATTGCCCATGCGGTAAGGTATATTTTCGAGAATGATTACTTTACCGGGCGTGTACTTGAAGTTGATGGTGGTATGCGTATGTAGCACATACCATTAGTAATAGACACTATTGGTACGTACCCAGAGACTTAATTGCCGTAAAAGAACACAAATAAAGCCATGCCACCACCAGCAACAAACATGAGCATTGCAACGATAGAAGCGAATTTATTAAGAAAAGAAAAAAGTTTATCCATGGCTGATAACGTCACTTATATGGGCTTGGCAGCAAGATGCCACAGTTAGCAGTAAAATGCGATAGGCCGCTTGGCTTCTTAATGTTTCATTACAATTAGTTTAGCTGTAGCAACCCTTTAGCTTGCAGTTTAAGAAATGCGGCTAGCGTTTTGGCATCTTTGATCTTGTTCTGCGCCACCTTGCTAAGAAAGTCTGATGGTGTGAGTGTCACGACTTCAATGACTTCATCTTCATCACATTGGGCTTGGTGAGGTTTAAGATGTGTGGCGAAGAACAGGTACTGTACCTCGTCACAGAACCCGGGAACTGGAAATAGTTCTCCCAAATGATGCCAATGCCGAGCGCTCAACTGGGTTTCTTCTGCTAACTCACGTTGGGCGCAGCCAAGAATATCTTCGTTGCTTTCTAGGGTTCCTGCCGGAAACTCTAATATCCAATCCTTTATGGCTGGCCGGTATTGGTTAATCATCACCAGGTTACCCGCCTCGTCGATAGGAACGATAATCACTGCTCCAGGGTGCTTAACGGTTGTAAATTCAATCTCCCTTCCATCGGGCAGGGTGTGCTGAGACTGTTCAACAGAGAAACATTTCCATTGACAAAGGGTTTTTGTTGTCATCATTTTCCATCCAATATTGTTAACCTAACTAATGAATATTTTCAATAACTTAGTTACGGTGTCTGGCTGCTCATTTGTTACTCCATGTGCCGTCTCAGGTAACACTACGATGGCCGAGTTGAGGTATTGACTTAGCGCAATACCATTTTTCAATGGAAAAATTTTATCACTATCACCCCAAATAAGCATTGTTGGTGGGAAAACAGCTGTGTCTGCTTGTGAAATATGCTCCCTGTCAACTACAAGAGATTGTATTAATTGCTCTTTTTCTTTTTTGAAAGGTGAAAAATAGCCGCTGTATATCTGTTCTGCAACAAAATTGGGCATGCTTTTCGGTTCATAGAACACATTATCAAACAGCCGCTTTACTTCATCGCTATTCGTAGGCACGAACAGTTGCTCTGGCTTCTCGACACCTGCGCGAAGGCACAATTCAGCAAGATCGTCGTCGCTAAAGAGGGGCCCTGGGCTGGCAATGATTACGCCTTTTTTAATTCTGTCAGGCTTCATCATCATGTTGTAGGTAACGAAGCCGCCATAAGAGATACCAGCAACGTTGACCTCATCAATTCCAAGGGCATCAAGCAGTTGCCACATTGTCTCGGTTTGTGTTGTTAGATTCGGGGGGCCCATACTGTAAGACTCACCAAACCAAGCTAAATCGGGTGCGATAACTTGATAGTGTTTGCTGAGCTCAAGCATTTCGTCTTTCCAGGTTGCGACAGCAGTTCCACCAAAACCATGGATCAGCAATAAAGGTTCACCTGTACCGCCGACCCAGTATTTAAGCTGGCCACCTTCTTTTAGGGGGAGGAGGTGCTCCTGGTAACCCTGGGCAAACAGTTGGTCATGATCATGTTTTTCTTTCCATTGCACTATTTCACACCCATTTAGCACAAGGAGGGAGATGAATAAGGCAATAAATTTAGTTAGTTGGCGGCTTAATATAAAGCGCATGAGAATTTCTCCATTCCCAGAATTAAAAACACCAATATTATACACCGTTTTATTGTTGTTGGCAGTAATCAGATTATTGCTCGCATTTTGCATGTTTAATGTGATCGTTACTTTATTTTCCAGTAAGTTATGTTACTTTATGGCCAGATTAACTAAGATTGTTTGAGTAATTCCTCACTCAAAGGGAGATAAGCATGCGAGTTCTCGTCACTGGTGGTATGGGCTACATTGGCAGCCACACTTGTGTTCAGATGATTGAAGCGGGTATGACGCCAATTATTGTTGACAACCTATACAACAGTAAGAAATCAGTATTGGCAAGAATTGAAAAACTGACGGGGGTTACACCTGCATTTTATCAGGGCGATATTCGTGATCGTGCTTTCCTTGACAAGGTGCTAGCGGAAAATGAAGTCGAGTCGGTGATTCACTTTGCTGGCCTTAAAGCCGTAGGTGAGTCAGTAGAAAAGCCTCTTGAGTACTATGACAACAACGTTCACGGTACTTTGGTATTGGTTGAAGCGATGCGAGCAGCGGGTGTTAACAGCCTGATTTTCAGTTCATCTGCTACGGTGTATGGCGACCCGGCAAGCGTACCTATTACCGAGGACTTCCCAACCAGCGCGACGAACCCTTATGGTCGTAGTAAATTGATGGTTGAGGAGTGTCTGGCCGATATTCAAAAAGCCCACCCAGAAATGAGCGTTACGCTATTACGTTACTTCAACCCTGTTGGTTCACACCAAAGTGGTGAGATGGGTGAAGATCCGCAAGGGATCCCGAATAACTTGATGCCATTTATCTCACAGGTTGCTGTGGGTCGTCGCGAATTCCTATCTGTATTTGGCGATGACTACCCAACAGTTGATGGCACTGGGGTTCGCGACTATATCCACGTGCTTGATTTGGCCGATGGCCATTTGGCTGCGCTAACCCACAAAGGGAAACAGGCTGGCCTGCATATCTACAATCTAGGTACAGGCAATGGCTTTAGTGTATTGCAAATGGTGAATGCTTTCGCCAAATCTGCTGGTGTTGAGGTTGCCTATAAAATTGCACCTCGTCGTGCTGGTGACATCGCTGAGTGTTGGGCTGATCCTGCCAAAGCGAAAACTGAATTGCATTGGGAAGCGACGCGTACTATAGATGATATGACTTCAGATACGTGGCGTTGGCAGTCTGCTAACCCGACAGGTTACCCTGATTTGTAATCAAACTCTGAATTTACTTCAGTGTATGAAATAAGCCCGTAATTGTGCGGGCTTAGTTTTGAGCAATGTTAAGCGTTAATTACCTATTTCTAGCTGATAGGGTTTGATGATGTGAAAAAGCACCAAACTGGTGATCGCACCTAATGTATCTGCGAGCATATCTTTTTGAGCATCCCAAATGTCTCCTTGGCTACCAAGGAACTCAATACCGGCATCACCGCCAGCTAAAGCTGCATACCACCATTCGATGATCTCATAACCAGCGGCAATGGCCATAATTGTTGCGAATGCGAAGAGAGTGGCCACGATGGGCTTGCAATGTCCTTTTCGGACCATGAACTCTGCTATTGGAAAGGCGTATAAGCCGATTGAAAAGTGCGCGATACGGTCGAAATTGTTGCGCTGTGACCCTATCAATTCGTTAAACCAGTCAAAAGGAACTTTGGCGAAGGTGTAGTGGGCGCCGATTGTGTGGAGCGACATCCAGATAGCAATAAGAATATAAGCAGTATTAGAAAATTGGAAAAAACGGTAGGTAATGAGCAAGGGGGCTAAAATCAATACGACGGGAATAATTTCGGCTAGCCATACATCCGGGAATACAGGATCAAGCCCCGACCAAATGATAATCAGGGTTACAGAGGTAAAGGCCGTAACTGGTATGGCATGGTTACGAATTTGTATCATAAATTCAAGATCCTACATACTTATTTCTATGCCTGAAGGTTAGCACAAGAAAGATGACGAATACTTAACACACTTAATTTTCTTCCTGGGCTGCTAAATAAAAATAGACACCGGCAAGTAGATCGTCGCTTGGATTATCTGGTCGCTGCGTGGATTGATATCTCGGTCTCTAGACGCTCATTACAATCCTCGTAATACAAGGTGATTTCTTTAATTCCACGGATTTTGGTCGAGTCTTTGAGATGAATATCCGGTTTGCCTCTTTCTAGTACGAGGAAGCGATGCTTATGGGCTAGTTGTCCAAATCGTGATTTAGCTGCAAGTAGACGTCGTTGAGTAAATGCGCTGTTTGCTTTTGTTTTAATACGTTTAATTTTTTGAGCTGGTTTAAGTATTTTCTCTAGGCGAAACTTCGTCCATTTTGCTTCTGGCTTCATCGATATCATTTCTCAAGGGTATGTTGGTCAGTTTGTGACGAAAAGTACGTTATCCCTGGGAAGTTTGGGAGGTCATTTTACGACAATTGTAAGAAAAAGCCCCCTTACGATAAGCAGGTAATCGAAGGGGGAGAACCAAAAATGGTCAATACCCTATTGGAGAGCTTGGGTATAATGCGAAATAGTAGATGTCTATCGTTTTTACATTGCTGACTGAAGTCGTTAGCTCTTTGATAAATTTATACATCTTTATCTCAGATAAGTGCAGGTCATTTTACGACAAGCTCCGATGCTACGAATGCTAAGCTCGTCAGTTGTCAATCAATAGGGTTGCTATCTTTATGAAAAGCCATTAAATCTGCATCAATTAGGTGCTAGCAAATTGAAATGTGGTATAATGCCCAGCTAACCAAATTTAGAGCTGTGTGATTACTGTCACATAGGCTCGTACTGTATTATTCTTGCTCATAGTTGGGCAATTACCGGAGCATCACTTTGCAATTTAACGATCTTGGATTAGACCAGCGCCTACTTAAAAGACTCAATCACTTGGCGTTCGATAAACCAACTGAAATTCAAAAAGCAGCAATTCCTGTTGGCATTCTAGGCAAAGATATCTTGGCCTCATCCAAAACAGGTTCTGGTAAAACACTGGCCTTTTTGTTGCCAGCTATGCAGCGTATGTATCGTAGCAAGCCATTTACTCGCCGTGACCCACGTGTTTTGGTATTAACTCCAACTCGTGAATTAGCAAAACAAGTTTTTGCACAATTACGTACTTTAAACGCGGGTACGCCGTACGATGGTGCCTTGATTGTTGGTGGCGAGAACTTTAACGACCAAGTTAAAGAACTACGCAAAGACCCAATGTTTGTGATTGCAACTCCTGGGCGCTTGGCAGACCATCTTGAACATCGCAGCACCCACCTTGATGGTTTGGAAATGCTGATCTTGGATGAAGCTGACCGTATGCTTGACCTTGGTTTTGAAGACCAACTTCGTCGTATCCATGAAGCTGCCAACCACCGTCGCCGCCAGACAATGATGTTTTCAGCAACGCTTGACCACACAGATGTTGTTAGCGTTGCCAGCGATATGCTGAATGCACCAAAACGTCTCTCGATCGGCCACTCAGCAGAAGAGCACACTGATATTACTCAGCGTTTCTTCCTTTGTGATCACCTAGATCACAAGCAAGCGTTGCTAGATAAGGTTCTGGAAACTGAAAACTATAACCAGCTGATTATCTTCACTGCAACCCGTGCTGACACCGACCGTCTAACCAAAGAGTTGAACGAACGTAAATTAAAAGCGGTTGCGTTGAGTGGTGATATGAACCAGACCCAACGTAATGCGATTATGAGTCAGTTCGAACGTGACTGTCACAAGATCCTTGTTACAACCGATGTTGCATCACGTGGTTTGGATATCGAAAAAGTCTCGCACGTGATTAACTTTGATATGCCAAAACATGCTGAAGAGTACGTTCACCGTATTGGTCGTACAGGTCGTGCCGGTAACAAAGGCGATGCGATTTCCCTTGTTGGCCCTAAAGACTGGAAGAGCTTCAAAAATGTTGAAGCTTTCCTTCAGCAGACTATTAGCTTTACGACTTATGAAGGTCTTGAAGGTAAGTTCAAAGGCTTGAAACCGGCACCGAAGAAGAAATTTGTTAAGAAGAAGCCGACTTCTGATAAGCCTGCAGCGAAGAAGCAGCAAGCCAAGCCTAAGGCCAAGAAGAAGGTTGATAAGCGTTTCTACGACAACGTGGCTGTTGGTGACAGTGTCTTTATTCCTAAGAAGAAAAAACCGGTTAGTCCTTCTTCAGAAGACTAATTGTGTTGTTGAATATCAATGAAAAATGCCAGTCAACTGACTGGCATTTTTATATCTGTTGCATGCTTAAAGTAGAACCGCTTTACAGTTCCGGCCGTTGAAGGTGCCTTACTAGTACGTTTATGAACCTGGCGGCTTCACCACCGGTACATGCTCGATGATCAAATGTCATCGATAGTGGCAGGGTTTTAATTGATTTTACCTCTCCTCGCTCAAGAACGACCTTTTCTATGATCCGTCCCGCACCAACAATGGCAACCTGCGGGGGCGTTACTACGGGTGTGGCAAATATTCCGGCAATAGCACCAAAATTGGATAAAGTGATCGTCGCATGTTGGAGTTGCTCTCTACCAATTTTTCGCTCACGAATACCGGCAACGGTGCTATCTACCCATTGCCTGATCCCTTTGGTGCTGAATTCATCAGCGTGACGTAATACAGGCACATATAGGCCGTGCTTGCTATCAACCGCAATACCAATATTCACCGTGTGGTGCAGACAACGGGTCATGGTTTCCGCATCGAACCAAGCGTTGAGTGCAGGCTCCTGTTGGCAGGCCTCAACGATTGCTTGAACAAGTCGGCAGGTGATGTCCTGTTCAGGTAACCATGCTGCTAGGCTTGCTTCTTCGGTTATCGTAACAGCAGCAATACTATGGTGGGATTCTGACATTGCACTCACCATACTTCGGCGAGCGCCTTTTAGAACTTCGGTTCCAGGTAATTGCTTGTCGCAGGCATTATAGACATCACGATCTAGGATGACGCCGTCTGGGCCGCTGCCTGTAATTGTGCTTAGTTCGACCCCTAGTTTTTGAGCAAGTAGCCGTGCTGATGGCATAGCGCTAAGTGGATGGTTTGTGTTTTGTTGTAGAGAGTTACCAACCCAGAATTCATCCACATTAATATCATGGCTTTCTTGGGCGACTGTACCGACAACAGTGGCGGCATCTGTTTGTGGTGCAGCACTTTTTTCTTTTAGTGTTGCAGATGCCGTGGATTCCTCGATTTCTAATAGCAGACTGCCGATACCTATTACATCACCGGCGTTGCCATGGCGGCTGATAATTTTTCCGCTATACGGGGCAGGGACTTCTACCGTTGCTTTTGCTGTTTCCACGGTTAGAACAACTTGGTCAACTTCAACGTAATCCCCAATATTGACATGCCATTGGACAATCTCTGATTCAGCTAATCCTTCGCCTAAGTCGGGCAAATTAAATGTTTTCATTTCCACCCCTCTACCAGCGCTTTCGCTGCGTCAGTAATATCATCTTTCTGAATCATGAAGTAATCTTCATTGCGGTAGTAGGGCATAATGGTATCTGTCCCCGTTACTCGTTTCGGTGGTGCTTTTAGCAAACACATCGCCTGCTCAGAGACTCGAGCAATGATTTCTGCACCTACACCACATGTTTTGCATGCCTCATGCACAACGAGTAACCGCCCTGTTTTTTCTAGAGACTTGATAATGGTGGCCATATCAATTGGTTTAATCGTTGCCAAGTCGATAACTTCAGCTTCTATACCCATTTCAGACAATGTTTGCGCTGCTTGCAGTGACTCGACAACACATGCCCCCCATGTCACCAAGGTCAAATCACGTCCCTTCCTTAGGGTGAAGCAAGTGTTAAGAGGAAGGGCTTCACCATTATCGACAACGGTCGATTTCACCGTGCGATAAATTCGTTTTGGTTCAAAAAACATGATTGGGTCATTACTTCTGATCGCCGCCAGGAGTAAGCCATAGGCACGCTGCGGTGAAGATGGGATCACGACACTAATACCTGGTATATGAGCAAATAGTGCTTCTACACTTTCTGAATGATGTTCTGGTGCATGGATCCCGCCACCGAACGGCGCACGGAAAACGGCAGGGCAGGTCAAACGGCCGCGTGTACGATTGCGCATCCTTGCTGCGTGGCAAATAAGATGTTCCATAGCAGGGAAGACAAACCCCTGAAACTGAAACTCAGCCACCGGGCGTAATCCTTGTGTCGCCATACCGACAGTGATCCCCCCAATAAGCGCTTCAGCTAATGGAGAGTCGATGACACGCTTGCAGCCGTATTTCTCTTTAAGCCCGACAGTTGCGCGGAACACACCGCCGTTATCGCCAACGTCTTCGCCTAAAATCACAACGCTGTTGTCATGCTTCATCTCGTAATGCAACGCCATATTAACGGCGTCTAGGAGGGTTATTTCAGCCATGGTGACCTCCTTGCATACGCATCGCCTTATTGATGATGTGATCTCTCTGGCTTAGCAAATCCTCGTTAAGCTGCTCATAGAGAAAATCGAAAGCTGACTCTGGCGTTTGTGGTGTGGTCTCTTGGTATTTCTTAACAACTTGCTCTATCGCTTCTTTGCAGTGAGTTTGCCAATCGAGCTCATCTTGTTCAGACCAAGCCCCTTGATCGATAAGGAATGTTTTGAGGCGTGTAACGGGCTCGTATTGCCAAGCTTGCTGAAGTTCATCATCACTGCGATATCGAGATGCATCATCAGCTGTTGTGTGGTCGCTAAGCCGGTAACTTACCGCTTCTATTAGTGTTGCTCCTCTGCCTTTACGAGCGTGATCTAACGCTCGTGCGACAATATCAAACATAGCGACTACATCATTACCATCAACGGTGACGCCATCGATCCCTGCACCTTTGGCTTTGTCAGAAAGCAGTTCGGCACCGCACTGAATCGAACGCGGAACTGAAATTGCCCATTGATTGTTGTTAATGACAAAAACCAGTGGGATGTTCCAGGCACCAGCGCAGTTTAATGATTCCAGGAAGTCGCCTTTCGACGTTGCGCCATCACCACATGTGACGAGTGCTACTTGATGGTTGCCTTGAATTTTTAGTGCAGCAGCAACACCAACAGCATGGGTACATTGGGTTGCGATCGGTACGCAGAAGGGGAGATCTCGGCAGTGGCTCTCGTTGGGGGAAAAGTCACTTCCGCGTTCGTCACCTCCCCAGTATTGAAGGTTTTTTTCCATACCAATCCCACGGGCCCACAAGGCGGGAAGGTCGCGATAATAGGGGATGAATACATCGGATTGTTGTAAAGCTCGGCCTATAGCAATGCCAATTGCCTCGGACCCAAGGTGAGAAGGATAAGTACCCAGTTTACCTGTACGTTGAAGAGCGACAGCTTTGCTATCGTATGTACGGGTTAAAACCATATCGCAATAGAAGCCTTTCAGGGTTGTAAGATCAGCCCATTCAGGGAGTGGATTAACCAACTTACCGCGATGATCGATGAAGCGATGCATCGGCATGGCCAGAACATTCATCGTTAGCTCCTTCTGGTGCTGCCTCAAAAGAGGCGGACAGCAAATTGAAGAACGTGCCTATGGAGAATGATGAAAATAATCGTTAGCTTGAGCTTGTTGGGCAGCGTTCAATAGTACTAAGTGTAATCAAATTGTTAGTATTCGCCGCTGGCCGGGTTTCTCTGGTTAGTAAACTTATCGGTACACTTGACAAAATTATCAGTAAAGCGAATTCGAGAGTGATGTTTTAGTGTTAAGACCTAGGCTCGTTATTTTCACAATGCTTAGGCTATCGCACATACTTACTCGTGTTGGAAAAAATATATCGCTGCACACGATGTTCATACGGTAATGGTGTGTGAAGTTTGGTAACCTTCTTTGTGAGGGCGTATTAATGAAATGGTACAGTAGCTTCGCTATGGTAGTCGTAATGTCCGCCTGTTCATCGCAAGCCAATGTCAGCGAAATAACCCAGCAAAAAACGCAATACATCAAGGAAGAGTGCTACGTAAACGAAGGTAGTTCACTCAATGATGCGTTTAAGACCTTTATGTCAGATAGGCAGGAGGAGTTAGGTGGCTTGCGTAAATCACTGAGTGATGAAAACTACGAACAACTGGATTATGCATTGAGTCATTTTGTCACTTATTGGGACCAGTTACAGACTGAACGTAATCTGGCCTGTGAACAGCATGCAACCTGTGAATTTATCCAATTTAAAACTCCTGAGTTGCAGAGTAATAATGACTTGTGTGATGGTACTGATTTTGAGTACAGTGTGAGCCGTGCAAAAATCATTAACTTTTATAGTGATATAGAGCGGTTAGAATTACAGAAGTCTCCGTAGTTCTAAATCGTAGTCAAACTAACCTTTGCGCGTACCATTGCCGTCAAGGCGCTAGTCTAGTGCCTCAATCACTATCGATTACCGTTAGGTGTCGTCCCTGTAACGCATTCAAGCTGATAGTTGCCAATATTGCAAAAGAGCAAGCAGTTTTGAATTCGGCCTTACGCAAAAATGAATGTTCTAACTGGTTGCAAGAGTCATTATCAGTTTGATCACAAAAGAGTAACTGTTATAAAGGTATAGTAATATAATAGTGGGTATAAACAGGCAAACGAACAGAGCATATTGGAAGCTGTTTGTTTGCGTATTTTCAACACGATGTAATTAAATGTATAAGGAGGATTTTATGGCTACTAGCCGTAAAATTAGTAAGGAGCGTTTAGCTCTGAAGTTATCCCTGGCGGGTACTGTGCTTTTGTCTTCGTTAGGTATAGGCTATGGGTTGCATGTTGGATCCAACGCCATTCTTCTCGACGGTATGTTTTCTTTACTCAGCATGGGGATGACAGGTTTAAGTCTGTATACCGCTTACCTCGTTTCTAAGCCAGATGATAAGTATTTCCAATTTGGCTATGCGCACATTGAGCCGTTAATCAACGTCGTCAATGGCTTGCTCATCTTACTTACCTGTATTTTTGCTTTTATTGGTGGTGTGCAAACCATTGTCAATGGTGGCCACGAAATAGTCCTTGAGCATGCAATATTCTATGCTGTTCTTTCTACTATTTGCAGCTTTGCTATCTACTTTACTGAGACTTATATTGCTAAAGCCGAACATTCTGAATTGGTTAAAGTAGATTCACAAGAATGGCTTATTGATGGGATTTTAAGTGCGTCGATTCTGGTTGGGTTTATTGCTGTGATGATCCTTGATCACCATGGATATTCACAATGGAATCGATATGTTGACCCTATCTTAGTGTCTGCTTTATCGCTCGCAGCGGTAGTACTGCCAATTACGGTGTTACGTCGTAACATCAGAGAGGTGCTACTTGTTGCTCCTCAGGATGATGTGCAAGACAATGTAGCTCGCGTTATTGCTAAACTTTCTAAGCAGTACCATTTTGACGATTATACGCATCACTTTGCCAAAACCGGTCGGCAGTATGATCTTGAAGTGAACATCCTTGTTAAAGACGATACTTATTGGACGACTAAGCGACAAGATCAAATTAGACTGATTTTATGGGAAGCGTTATCCGATGAACTCGGTGATACATGGTTATCTGTGAGTTTTACTGGGCAAGCAAGGTGGCTCTGAAGTTTAATTCAACACAATATTTGGCTAAGAAGGGGCATTCATTGCCCTTTTTTCTTCACAAAATAAAATGTCCAATTATCATCATCGCTATAATACCAACCTACATAAATATTCCTGATTACCACCGAGCCTCAGCTAATTTAAGTAAACGTTGAGGCATCGGTGCTGTTTGAATACCTGAATAAATGAGCTGTTCCAACATCTTTTCCATGTTAAACCGCCGATTAAACTTAAAACAGAACTCTGCAAGATAGCGTGGTAGATGCTTCTTATTTATCGCATGATATGTACCATGCATCGCATTTTTAACATTACTAATCATAGTGTTGACCCACTTGAAATAGGGTAGCTCCACACAGTCGGCACCTCCGCCAGTCACAATGGCAAGGTGAAAGCTTTTTGCATCCTCAACACCTCTAAAACAGGCTAAGCCATCTGAAATTGCCAATGACTTAGGCCGCAAGTGCACCTTAGCCCATTTCGTTAACTCCACTTTCCTGAATCCTTCGACAACACTAAATCGCATTCTCATTGGGTGACCTTCTTCA
The DNA here is from genome assembly GCF_024357955.1 of Photobacterium pectinilyticum. Lineage (GTDB taxonomy): Bacteria > Pseudomonadota > Gammaproteobacteria > Enterobacterales > Vibrionaceae > Photobacterium > Photobacterium pectinilyticum. The sequence goes on along the minus strand of NZ_JANEYT010000041.1, from coordinate 14,941 downwards.
TTCATTGATACTGCTGCAACGAATGGCCGCTTCCCTTTGGCTCCCCGTCCGCGAGCACCTCGCTGCACGCCCCCCCAGTAAACATCATCCATTTGGATATACCCATCCAAAGGAGATTCATCATCACGCTCTTTCATGGCCTGCATGAGCTTGTGCTTGAGCCGCCATGCTGCGTTATATGAAACACCCAATTGTCTTGAAAGTTCAAGCGCTGAAATACCATTCTTTTCATTGATGCTGTTGATCTTGCTTATGCACCAGGAGCCGGTGCTCATGAGCCTGGTGGTATTAGTTCAGATGAAGCCCTTCAGATGGTTGAAATGTTGGCACCTCATTGTGATGTTATGGCCATTACCGAAGTAAACCCAACGACAGATGTGGGAAATATGACATCAACACTTGCAGCGTATCTGGCATTTACTTTTGCAGTTTACGGAAGTCAAAGATCCAAATAGCTTCTATAAGTTAGCAATGTGGGTTTTGTCGCAAAAGGGAAAATGCATCAGTGTCTGGGATAGAAATCTGATGAAGGCGCTAAAGCCACATTCGCCGGCATAGAGCAAAAATGGACAGCTCGACAATCCTGATGGTTTATCTGTTTGGGATGAATTCTACGCACTTTCAGCCTAATTGCATCTGGAAATCAGTACGGTTGTACTTCAGCATAACTTTGCGACATAACCAGAAAGTGCCTTCACGTGCATTGGTTGTCCCTGGTGTCTTTGGTTTCGTGTTTTCATTGACGGGGGAAGGGGACTTAATTTTGGCGATGGCGGTCGTCGGTGCCACGGTATATTATGCGCTGATGTAATTGAGTCACATTGTACTGCGAATTAAACAGCCAGAGTTAGAGCGACCATATAAGACTCCCGGTGGCATGTTTACGTCAGGTATTTCATTAGTCCTATCCCTTATTGCGATGACAGGGGTGTATGCGTTTGACCCATCTGCCTTCTTCATGACTATGGGACTCTTTTTGATTGGCGGCGTGTATTACGGGCTATATAGCCGTAATAAGCTGGTAGCAAGCAGCGCGGAAGAAGAGTTTGCGATGTTGTCACTTGCAGAGCAAGATCTCAACGCGAATACAAACTAATCCATTAGCAAGATGATAAGAACCAGAGTAAACGTTTATACGTTATTCTGGTTCTTTGCTATATGAATGCCTTTCGCTTGGCTTCAATCATCCACGGCGCTGAAGGCTAATTATGAAGTGCAAAAGGTAAAGTTAGGCCACTGATTTTGCGAATCTTGCCTGCGCCTTATCAAGCAATGCATAAGCGGCTTTCTCATCCTGATAGCCATCAAGCTGGACTTCTTTTCGCCCTGCCGGCAACTGTTTATAGATGCTATAGAAAGCATAGATCCTATCGAGTTCTGCCTTTGGCAGGTCAAAAATCGAGTTTATATCGGCGTATGTGGGATCAACGTCTTCGATGGGCACTGCGATAAATTTTTCATCTTTTTCTCCACCATCCGTCATATCGATATAGCCGATCACTTTGATATCGATATAAGTCGCTGGCAGGAGTGGCTCGCGGGTTATTACCAGTACATCGGAAGCAGCACCATCATCGGCCAATGTTTCATCTATATAGCCGTAGTTTGCCGGATAGCTTACCGGCATGGATTGGAAGTGCTTTACTTTTAGTCGTCCCTTTTCATCGAAGCTGTATCGCGTAATGCTGCCAGCAGGGATTTCCACTTTCATTGTATATTTCATTTATCACTCTACTCGTTAATCAGCAAACAATGGTCATAGGGCATATGGATATTGACTGTGCTATCTATCTCTATACTTTCCGGGTGTTGTATGGGGATAGCAACCTCAGCACCAATATCGAGATCGATACGCCAATGGCTACCTTCAAAACTTGATTTCAACACCCGGCCAGGGATGCAGTTTTCAAGCTGCTCATTATTTGCAGTGAACCCTAGACCGGCACTTCTTAGCCAGATGTGTTTGCTTAATTCATCTGCATGAGCCGAAGGTTTTGCATGTAAAGTTCTGCCGTGGAAAGAAACACTAGCCGTGTTTGTTCCTGGGTCTATCAAGACGTTTTCAACCGGTAGCTTGCAGTCAAAACCTGCCAAAGAAGCGATCCAAGGTGAATTAGGGGCGGAAAATAGCGTTTGTGGAGAATCTATTTGTTCTATTTCACCGTCTTTCATTACGATGATTTTATCAGCGAATGCGCAGGCCTCTAGTGGGTCGTGTGTTACATATAGTACTGTTTTGTTGAGCTTTTTGAATAATTTGGAAAACTCACCTCGCATTTCTGCTCTTAGCTGTATATCCAGATTTGACAGTGGCTCATCAAAAAGCAAAACATCAGGGTTGGTGGCAATGGCTCTCGCAATGGACACCCGCTGAGCCTGGCCCCCGGAAAGTTCGCGAGGGTAACGGTCAGCATACTGGGTGATTTGCAGGAGTGAGAGCATTTCATCAACACGACGGGTGCGCGCCTCACGGCCAATTTTATTCAAGCCATAACCGATAATATCTCTGACTTTCATATGTGGCCATAACGCGTAGTCCTGGAATACCATATTCATACGACGCAGCTCAGGCGGCAGCATTTTTGGCCCTTGGGTGATTAGGGTATTTTGCAGGGTGACGCTCCCATTATCTGGAGCGTCAATGCCAGCCACTATCTTCAGCAAGGAAGATTTACCTGAACCCGACGGTCCGACAATACAGTAAACTTGGCCTTCCTCAAGGGTAAAAGACACGTCCTTCAAGATAGTCTGTTGTCCAATCGAGCGAGAAACGTTACTACAGCTCAAAAAAACTTGAGAGTGCGTGTGTAATTGATTTGACATGTCTTGATTACTCTTTTATCAAATGTCCAAAATGGCGGCGCAGCAAGGCGTTACAGACGGCAATAATCATCGCGGCCACCGTTCCCGCAACAAACACGGCGGCGGTTGAAATACCATATTCCCCCGAGTCAAATTGTGCGCTGACAAACGGTGCAAGCATCTCAAACTTCGGTGGGCGAAGCATTGAGTTAATTGCTAGCTCAAAGATACTCGAACCAAATCCTGATAAGGTGGCTGATATCAGTGCGGTTAACACCAGTGGCATAACAATAGTGTGCAAGCGCCTGATCAAGCTTGCTCCTTGAAGGCGTGCCGCATTCAGTTGGCTAATAGGGATTTGCGCCATCGCTCCCATCAATATACGAACGGCAACAGGCACCGAAGTGGCAGTAGATGCGAGTACCAACAGTTCAGATTTGCCGTAAAGGTTCAAGCCGAGCGAAGAGAGCCAAGGTGAGTTCCAGACGAAGATGAATCCTACGCCGAGAATCACCCCAGGTATTGCCATCGACAATGTACAAGCGGTATCAATGATCTTGTTCATGCCATTATTGGTAAAGGTCAGTAGGTACGCCGCCAAGAAAGCTAATATTGCGCTCAAGATAGAAGACTGACCTGCTATAGCAATAGCATTTTTTAATCCCTCAGCAAACAAAGACCGGTTATGGAAAAGGTTGACATAGTTATCCAAACTGAAGTTATCAATGAAAAAACCATTCCAAAGCTGGCCCATAAAGGACACCATAAAGCTGGTACCAATAGGAATGCCAACAGCAACCAAAAGAAATAACCAAACACCCCCGGCAAGCATTTTCGGGTAAGGGGCAATCGGTGTTTCTTGCATACCGGACTGACTGCTTAAAAATTGGTATGGCCTTGCCCGTAATATCCAAAAATAGATAAATAGGGCAACAAACATTATGATCGCCAAATACGTTGCGAGTATTCCGGCTAAATCGAAACGGATTGGTGAGTGGTTAATGGCTGCATAGATCGTATATGGGAGTGTTGGATATCGGTAACTTGTCGCCAAAGCCGCTGGTAATCCGAAATCACCGATGGTATCAATGAAGACCAAGACTATCCCTGACAGCAGGGCTGGCAGTAGCAAGGGAATCCGCACGGTAAAAAAAACTTGCCAGGCTGATCTGCCACACAGTCTTCCTGCTAGGCTCAAGTTTTTCATGCTCCACTGCAGGGCTGCCGACATAGCCAAATATGCGAGGGGAAAGTTCTTCATAGCCATGATCAATACCAACCCATTGGGATTGAACACTAGATCAGAAACGAGATGAGATCCCGTCAGCTGCGTCGAGATCCCTGAGCGGCTGGCGAATAATACCCAGCCTTGTGCGATCACAAAGGATGGGATGATTAAGATGCACCATACGATTAGATCGACATAGCGGCTTCCTGGGAAGCGGTATGAGTGTCTGGCTATGGCAAGCATAGCCCCCATGACACCGCCAAGTAAACCGGCTCCAACAGAGAGGTAGAGGCTATTTTGCAACGAAGCCATCCAAAGCCGACGTTGAAAAATTTCCCCAAGCCCTACGGCATTGGATCCAACTTCTACCCATTGCAATACCGGCTGCAGAACTACCATCAGCATAGGCAGCAAAACGAGCAACCCCAGAATAAACAGGATTGACAAGCCGAGGATTTGGTCTGGAGAAAGACGGAATAACGGCTTGAGTTTGGTGAAGTTAATAGGCGGGGCAAGTTCCGCCTGTGATTTAGATTGAGTGGGCATAATTAGTTAATCGCGTTGTCTGCAAACCAGCTCTTGATCGCTTCATCGTTTTCGTAAGCAAACTTCACAGGTGTGAAGTTGTATTTCACATCCATTCCCGGGCCGAAAGGTACCTCAGTAGCTTGTGTTATTGTCGGCCGGAAAACACCATCACTGCCACCATTGTCAGCGAGGAACTGTTGGCCTTTTTCGCTCAGCATCCAGTTAGCAAAAGCTTCGGTAGCCTCGGAATGTGCAGTGTTGGCCTGTACACCAAAGGCGCGGACAGTTGCTGGAGTGCCCGTTTCTGGCCAGATAATGTCAAAGTCAGCGCCTTGATCAACAAATGTATAAGCTTGTTGTGAAGTGAGAAGGGCTACCTCGATTTCACCGGATTGCAGAGCACGACCAGTTGGACCGTTGGTACGGAATATACGCATACCGTTATCAAAGGCATCAGAGAATAGTGCTTTAGCCTCTTTTTCACCCAGTTCGTGGAATAGGCCTGCTACACAAGGATAAGTTGGCGCGGCAATTGACGGGTCAGCCATGCCAACCACACCTTTTAATTCAGGCTTAGTAATGTCCTGATAGCTGTTAACGTCAACATTGTTGCCTTTGCGCTGAACAATGACACATGCAGAAGAAATACCGACTGGGTAAAATGCATGGTTGCTCGGAACAAGTGCCTGAGCTTCTTCGGTTAGGTTTGCCGCATTGGCTGGGTTTAGGTTCTCTTTCAGGTCACCGGTCATACTCAGAGAGTGTAGGGTGTTATCACCGTTAAAAAGGATAAGGTCCCATTGTGGGTTGCTGCGCTCTGCAGCAATGCGCGCAATCAGGTTACCGCCAGACATTTTTACGACATCTAACTCGTATCCGGTGTCCTTGGTAAATTGCTCGCCAATAATCTCTTCAAAGTCATTCGTATATAACACTGGCGCAGCCAGTGCCTGTACGCTAAACGCCGCAGAGAGTGCCAATGAAGAAAGCATGTATTTGTTCATAGTTTTAAACAGCCTTGTTTAATGAATTTGAATTATTAAATCGCTTTTTTTGTTTCTGGGTTGGCATTCTATGAGGAGAGTAGGACAAATCAATGATACTTATGGTCATAACTGAAACAACAATTAGTTGAAGGTGGTTTCATCTTTTCGTCATGAAACGACAGCAAAATAACGTTCAATTTTCACTAAACTGAATGGCTACTTTTGAATACTGCCTCTTTTTCCCACATGTTGTCATTTGTCTATTCAGTGAAGTACGGCAGTTTTTCTGAGGCTGCTCGGCAGATAGGTATTTCAGCCTCTGCTGTTAGCAAAAACGTGTCTCGACTCGAGAAATCATATGGAGTTGGACTGATCCGTCGCACGACTCGAACTTTAGTACCGACAGATTTGGGGATCCAGGTATTTGAAAGGCTCAAAGCTATTCTGGAAGAGCTTGAAGAAGTCGAGAATAGTATTCAAGATTCGGTCAGCACCCCGTGTGGTAATATGAGTATTAAGCTGCCAAGGGTGTACGGTGGACGGTATATTGTTCCTCTGTTACACCAGTTTGCCCAACAGAACCCAGAGCTTACCTTTGATATTATTTTGGATGACCGACCAGCTAACTTATTTGAAGAGAAATTTGATCTGGCAATACATATCGGAGAATTAACGGACAGTAATTTCATCGCAAGGAAGCTTGACGAAGAGCAACTCACAACTTGTGCATCACCTGAGTATCTTGATATGCACGGTATTCCTGAAAATTTAGAAGACCTAGATAACCACCAGTGCTTGATATTACGTTCACAAATCACCGGTATGCCCGAAAAATGGCAGTTCAAAGTAGGCCTGAAGACACAAGCCATCAGCATGAAAAGCCGGTTTATTATTAATGAAGGAATGGCATTGGTCCGAGGTGCTGACAAAGGAATGGGAATCGTTCAGCTACCTAAAAATATGCTTGGTCGGTCAATTAGTGCCGGTCGGTTGAAGGTGATATTAGAAGAGTACCAACCTTTAGCCACTCCGATATATCTTGTTTACGCTGACAACAATCAACCAACCCGAATTAAGATGCTGATTAATTATTTGTTATCCCTCCGGGGGGGAATTAGCTAGAACAAGAACCATCTGTGGCCAACTCAACATAACCAGCACAACAATAACCACGAAAATATATTTAGACTTAGAAAGTCTTTTCAGAAGTGATGTCGTCTATTTTGATGTTTTTTGCTGAGTTAAGAATGACGGAGTAAGATTTTTCCACGGCCTAAACTATAGGGTTATGTCGAAAAGTTATGCTGAAGTACAACCGTACTGATTTCCAGATGCAATTAGGCTGAAAGTGCGTAGAATTCATCCCAAACAGATAAACCATCAGGATTGTCGAGCTGTCCATTTTTAATCATCGACCACAGCTCTATGCCGGCGAGTGTGGCTTTAGCGCCTTCATCAGATTTCCATCCCAGACACTGATGCATTTTACCTTTCACTCTGCGGTGGCTTTGCTCAACAATGTTGTTCAAATACTTAATTTGAAGGACTTCAATCAAGTTGAGCATCTTCCCCATCAACCAGAGTTGGACATTGATATGATGCAGTGCTAACGCGTTGGAATGGCTGCCGTCAATCACCACCTTTTCGGGTAATCCATGTTGGCCGATGGCCTTTTGGGAAAAGGCTATCGCTGCCTTTTTATCTCGCGTATCACGCAATATAAAATCAATCACATCACCGTATTTATCTACAGCTCGGTAGTAATACTTCCACTGACCTTTGACGTTAATGTAAGTCTCGTGCATCCACCACGAAGAGGCGACTGGCTTTTTTCTTCCGCGAGCTCAATGCTCCAGCAATGGCGCATATTTGATGACCCACCGGTTGATAGTTGAGTGATCAACATAGATACCCCGCTCAGCCATGATCTCTTCGATTTCACGGTAACTGAGTTTATAAGAGACGTAATAGCGAATAACCTAGAGGATGATGTCGGAAGGAAAGTGGTGCCCGGAAAAGTTGATAGTCATAATGCTAAAGGTAATGAGTGCTGACGGAGATCCTAACTCAGCACTCTTGTTTGCGACATAACCCGTTTGTGCATCAGCATAACTTTGCGACAAAATCAAAAAAAGCCTCCGCTAGCCAGAAAGCGGAGGCTTTTTCTTTTTTTTGTTGTTTTTAAAGCTTCTTGTTACCGTTCGTACCATATGCAGCATGACGCTCATCATCCATTGAAGCATAATTTCTTGCTGAAATAAAGATGACGTTCACTTTCGTTAGCAACTAATCCAATATAACCGCCATTTAGTAAATTACAGAATTGGTTTGTTATTTTTAATAATTGAATATGTTAGAACTTGTGTGGATAATAATTCCTGTTCGTTGCAATATGACGTGTCCAACCAAAAATTTTTATCCTTCCCTTCATGGGGTGCTGTCTTATGGCAGCTTTTTTTATACCCTTATTTTGCTTATTTAAGTCTCGACTAGTTATCCACCTATTCTGTGGATGCCAATGGGGGGAAGCTGGGCGTCTTTAAGTGAGATAAATTAACCTGAACTCGGGATAATAATAGAAGGGAACTAAAAGATGGTTCTGCGATCAGATCTTTCGACCAAGAACGACTAATCGCAAAAGGAACCAGCTGTGAACAAATTAGTAGACTTGTTTTGTCATGTCGATGACTTTTGTTTGGCTTTTTTACCTCAATGGCAAAAACTTCAGTTAAAAAATGGTGAACGTAAACGGAACCGAAAAGGTCACATGTCGGAGAGCGAGATAATGACCATCATTATTGCTTTTCATATGTCTCATCAGCGTGATTTCAAGAACTTCTATCTTGGCATCATTCATCGCTATCACAAAAGTGATTTCCCAGCCTTGTTGAGTTACACCCGCTTTCTTGAAGTCATGCCATCAGTACTTATTCCGCTTAGTTCTTTCTTCACGCATGTAAAAGGTGAGCCGACAGGGATTGAGTTCATTGATTCCACAAGCATTAAAGTCTGCCACAATTTACGCATACCACGGCATAAGGTTTTCAAAGGAGTAGCCGCAAGGGGTAAAGGAACAATGGGTTGGTTTTATGGATTTAAGCTTCACATCATCACTAACCATCTTGGTGATATCGTTGCAGCCAAACTCACACCCGCAAATACTGATGATAGAAAGCCAGTTCGAGAGCTATCAAAAGGCCTACTCGATAAACTCTATGCTGATAAAGGCTATATCAGCAAAGCACTTACCGCCGATTTAAAAGAGGATGGGATCACTCTTATTACGACTCACCGTAAAAACATGAAACCCAAAATACTTGCTGCTTGGGATAGAGCAATGTTATCAAAAAGGTTCATTATCGAGACCATCAATGACCAACTGAAAAATATTTCTCAGATAGAGCATTCTCGCCACCGGAGTCTACACGGCTTCATGCTGAACTTACTTGGCGGGTTAATCGCCTACTGTCTGAAACCAGAAAAGCCATCGCTCAACATCACAAGCACAGAAAAATCAGGGTTGATGGCGATGGCTTAAACTGATCTGAGGTTAAATTAGCAATGTAAGTTCTTGCTTTAAATGATTGAATATATTGATACCTTAATCAATAATCCTCACTCATTGCATGATGATGTACCCATCTAATTCATGAGTTGTGTCCTATCTTTTGGGGCGGCCGCCATAAGGCGGCTTTTTTTTACCTAGATGAAAAAGGTGACCCGAAACTGTTCGTATCAGGTCAAAATACATGGTTTGAGGTTACAACCCGACGATTTCAGGTTTTGTCGCAAAGTTATGCTGATGTACATGCGTACTGTTTTTCAGATACAACTAAGCTGCAAGCGCGTAGAATTCGTCCCAAACAGATAAACCATCAGGGTTGTCGAGCTGTCCATTTTTAATCATCGACCACAGCTCTATGCCAGCGGGTGTGGCTTGGGCTCCTTCATCAGATTTCCATCCCTGGCACTGATGCATCTTACCTTTCACTTTCCGGTGGCTTTGCTCTACCAGGTTGTTCAAATACTTAACTTGAAGCACTTCAATGAGGTTGAGCATCAGGCCATTCTGCCAAAGCTCAACATTGATATGATGCAGCGCTAACGCATTGGTGCGCCACTCTTATCGAGCACCACCTTTTCTGGTAATCCGTTATGGCCTATTGTCTTAATAAAGAAGGCGCGAGCGGCTTTCTCATCACGGTGTTTACACAATAAAAAGTCAATGGCATTGCCGTACTTGTCAACGGCTCGGTAGTAATACTTCCACTGACCTTTGACATTTATATACGTCTCGTCCATCCGCCACGAAGAGGCGACTGGCTTCTTTCTTCCGCGAGCTCGATGCTCCAGCAATGGCGAATATTTGATGACCCACCGATTGATGGTTGAGTGATCAGCATGGATACCCCGCTCAGTCATGATCTCTTCGATTTCACGGTAGCTGAGTTTATAAGAAACGTAATAGCGAACAACCTGAAGGATGATATCGGAAGGAAAGTGGCGGCCAGCCAGAAAGGCTGATAATCATTGAGGTCGATCGTTGCGTGTTGGAAGCCAGATTTTAGCTTACGACATCAGTTTGCGACAGAACCGATAACCTTCTCATAATTGTCTTCCTTTCAAATTAATCAAATTACCCAATTTTTGTAGGTGTCAGACTTGCTAAAGCACCCTAAATATTCACCATAAATAAGAACCAAACAATTACCTTTTAAACAATACCTTAAATAATAAAAGTGTAAGGTGTTCACGGTGAACACTCCAAAATGCTCACGTAGGCCAATTAAGAAAATAGTTCAGACATTGCTTGCTCGATAACACTATCAAGGTGTTTCTGCTGGTCTGCTGTCAGTCGGCTAAATTCATAGCTAACATCACGGCCCTTGATGCGCTTACGAGCATGCTTGATCTTGTCATCGAACTTCACTAGCTGAATAACTTCAGTGCGAGGGGCTTTTGTCTTTGGTTGCTTAACCGACTCTCGCAAGCTGACCATAACAACATCTACGTCGCCCTTCTCAACACCAGTAATCAAGTCATCACGATCATCACGCAATGCCATTGTTCATTCAACTTGCTTAGTTCAGCATTGTCTTTGACTGTCAGTTCGTTAATGTCACTGAACAGTTGGTATATATCTTTGGAGATTGATGCGGCCTGAAGAGTACGGACTACTTTCGGCCTTGAGATTCCCATAGCCTCAGCAATAGCGGCTTGTATCTTTAGGCCTGACTCTTTGTATAGCTCACAACGCTGGCCAATCTCATAGAGATTATGTTCTTTAGCAGACTGTAGAGACTTGGCCAAAGTTTTAGCATCTGAAGATTCAATCTCTTCTTCAGCGACAAGAACAGTAAGCTTCTCAATAGCACCATTTTTTGCAAGGAAGTAGCCTCGGCGGCGCGAACCGTCAAGGAAGTTAACCTTACCTCTTTCCGGCAGGCAATAGCAGGGTAGAACTGCTGGTAGTCCATTATCGAAAGGTCTGATAAGTTTTCTTCGTTTAGGAAATCCTGATCACGACCATTAATTTCAAACTCAACAACAGTGTCGTTCTTCACCTGCTCATAGCTTAGGCTGGCCTCAATGAATTTTGCCTTACGACCAGATTCAAGTGTCCACTTAACCTCTTTGGATGCCGAATCGATACCAAATGCTTCACGTAGATACGTACCTAAGTCAGTGCCAGTTATCTCCAAATCATTTTTCAGTTGGTCAGGTAGGGCAGATAGCTTTTCTTCTGCCAAACGGCGCCACCTTCCTTCCGACATCATCCTTCAGGTTGTTCGCTATTACGTTTCTTATAAACTCAGCTACCGTGAAATCGAAGAGATCATGACTGAGCGGGGTATCCATGCTGATCACTCAACTATCAACCGGTGGGTCATCAAATATGCTCCCTTACTGGAACATCAGGCCTGTCGAAGAAAGAAGCCTGTCGCTTCTTCGTGGCGGATGGACGAGACATACATCAATGTCAAAGGTCAGTGGAAATATTACTACCGAGCCGTTGATAAGTACGGCAAGGTCATTGATTTTTTACTGTGCGCTCAGCGTAATGAGAAAGCTGCTCGCGCCTTCTTTATTAAGGCAATAGGCCATAACGGATTACCAGAAAAGGTGGTTATTGATGAGAGTGGTGCCAATGCGTTAGCGCTGCATCATATCAATGTTGAGCTTTGGCAGAATGGCCTGATGCTCAACCTCATTGAAGTGCTTCAAGTTAAGTATTTGAACAACCTAGTCGAGCAAAGCCACCGGAAAGTGAAAGGTAAGATGCATCAGTGCCTGGGATGGAAATCTGATGAAGGGGCTAAAGCCACACTCGCTGGCATAGAGCTGTGGTCGATGATTAAAAATGGACAGCTCGATAACCCTGATGGTTTATCTGTTTGGGGTGAATTCTACGCACTTGCAGCTTAGTTGTATCTGAAAAACAGTACGCTTGTACTTCAGCATAACTTTGCGACAAAACCTAAGGAAGCTGGGTGTAGCCATGGTCTGATCTATAAGTATCCCGAGGTCGTTGCAGATGCCAAGGTGGCAATTGAGCAGCATAAGGCGAAGCAGCAGCGCGACGGGATTCTTGCGAGCCTGTCGGCAGGCGTTGACAGGGAAACCCGCCTAAAGGCAGAGCGTGACAAGCAGGAAGAACTGAAGCGTGACTACCGTGAGCTGCGTGATAATTTCCAGGCGCTGGCTGATGATGCGATTAAGCGGGAAAATGCACTGCTGTTTCGTTGTCATGAGTTGCAGCTAGAGCTGAACATGCGTGACAACGCCAAGGCGATCCCATTTGTCGGCAGACAATAAAGTTTGATCGTAAATGTGCCAAGTCGACACGCCTATTGACGATGAGAGAAGCAAAGTTTGAGCATTTTTGCGCTTCATTTCGACTCGTGGAGTCTGGAAAGCGACAATAAAGATTGTTATGAATCCCTAAAGGTGTAACACCCATTATAATGGTTAATATCTAAGATTATGTGGATGAACTGAAAGAAAGCATGGTCCTTATAGCAGCAGTGTTTTCTTTGCTGATTGGGATCGGATAGGGGGCGATATTGGCAAACTCATTCTTGCCCCATTCCGAGTTTAGATAACGTTACTCAAAAGCTCTCATCACAAAATTTGACAAATAATATCTAATAGCTGTACTTAGCCAAATGGAGTAATAGAGAGGTGCATATGGATAGGCTCAAAGTTTTGCTCATGATAGTGATTTGTATATTGCTTTCCTTGTTGCTAATGGAACGCTCAATTTTGATAGTGAAGCGGTCTGAACCAACTACGAGAAGTGACTATTTACTGAAGATTAATAAGATTTCAGGGCACCGCTGTTTCCTGGTTGATTCATCGCTATCTAGAACTTATTTAAATGCGGCAGTAGGCTTTGAAATTGATGAGTGCGACTAGTTTTTGCCCCTTTCCGTATGCGCCGCTCACCTTGGTAAACAACATTGCTGTTGTTTGCCCTACTTTTTCTCACACTTTGAGAGTGTCTTCGGATTCAGAGTGTTGCTAGCACAATAGATCAGGTATAGTTGTCTTATATCGTTACACTTTTCAGGGTTAACCCTTGGTTATTAAAAGATAAAGTAACCTTTTAACTCATCATTAGGATCGCAATGGAAGCCTTTTTTACACTCTTCGTGATTTTTCAAATAGCTGCTCTAATTTACATGATATTCCTCTGTAGAAATCTTGTTAAAGGTACATATCGTTCAAAAGGAGGCCTTTTGGGTTTTCTAGGCTACATCGGTTGTTTCGGACTAATCCTGAGTAATATTATTACTGTTAGCATTTGGTTTGCTGTAATAGAGGGCTATGGGACTGTTGGTGTAGGTTGGCTATTTATAAGCGCCCCTTTTATCTTTTATCCTATCTTGTTGGTATCTTGGTTATTCATTTTCATTGGTTTTACGAAAAATTCAGCAACGGTTTTACCACCGCGCTCTGGAGCTTAAACTAGTTCACTATTGATATGATGATAGCTTGAGTTGAGTAACTCATCGATTTAGTAAGGTATATGCCACCTCTAAGATGTTTGTGCCGCCAAGTCTGTTGATTCATGGAGCAACACGCCTTTGTCCGTATGATTAGCTTCTCGATTCAATAGACCGTCGCTTGACTTACATTTACTTATGTTAGGCTTGTGGGTAGATTAGAGTGCGAAATGCTGGCAAGAGGCTTAAGCGTTTTCAGAACTGAAAGATTATGATTTGCCGACCATTGGTAGTGAAATTAATGAACTATACGGAAACTAAAAAATTAGTGGATTTTGGCTTGTGTTTATATGCAAAAGATTATTATCTAGCAGCACAAACCTTGAAAGATATTGTGGTAACAGGCAAATATTTATATAACTCTAACCTATTATTTCGAAAAATTTAACTCGTAAATTTTGATGTATCAGTTTGTTTGGCTACCTCTTACCTGAGTAGTAATGTATAATTTTATTTTTTACAATTATCATTGTGGTCGTTTAATGAATGCATATCAAATATTAATGAAAAATGGTGTTTATGTTGCGGTTAATTTAATGGAAGAAACAGCGTCAACAGAAATTAGTACACTAAGCAAGCAAGGATTTAATATCCATAGTGACGTGATTGAAGCAACAACTAAAGAGTTAGCGTTGGATATTTTTAAAGCAAATATATCTCCAAGCACGAAACGTGTTGAGTTTTCGATTAAGAGTGCGTTGTTATTTAAGACAAATGGTTTGCAGCGTTTACCATACTTAGGTTATTCGGTACTTTGTTTCGTTTTAGTTATTGTCGCACTTTTTGTACTATTCGCTGGCATTGACAGTTTGGCTGAAGGGTTTCTTGTATTATTGGCGGTGGTTTCATTTTTTATATTGACATGGTTTGGTTTAAGTTTATCGGTCGCTAGATGGAAAAACTGTGGCAATAAAGGTTGGTATTATGCCATTGCTCTTATAATTACTCTTGTGTTAGATACGTTATTAATGGGTGTTGCTGGCTTTGTGCTTTGGCTATATTTATTGTTTAACCCTCAAGACTCTTCGATAGAAAATACATAGTAACAATTAAGGTATATAAATACTTTTTCTCATTAGACTTGATCGCGTTAAGTTAAGTGCTCTAAGCTGCTTTTGTTCACCTCCGTGCCAGTCACTCATCCTGGCACACTTTTGCCCCATTCCTTTTCAGTGCGAAAGTTTACTCACAATCTGTGACAGTACGTTTGCCTTACCTGTAGTTATCCGAGAAAGTGTCGAAGTAAGTTTATTTAAAATTATGCGTCATTTTGCAATCTAATACCCATCACCTCTCATTAACCTATTGATTATTAATCGCTATGTTCCCTTAAGTTGTTGCTACACTTAAAGTAGGCAGCAACTGGAGGGAATTTTTATGCTCCAAGCTCA
>NZ_JANEYT010000040.1 GCF_024357955.1 Photobacterium pectinilyticum | reverse complement strand
GATTCGAACCATCGAAGGCAGAGCCGTCAGATTTACAGTCTGATCCCTTTGGCCACTCGGGAACCCCTCCACGGGGTGTTGCTTTAATTGAACTAGCCAAACAGTCCAATTTGGAAAGACGTACCTTACACAAGTCAGGAACACCTTTCAAGAATAATGGTGGAGGGAGATGGATTCGAACCATCGAAGGCGGAGCCGGCAGATTTACAGTCTGCTCCCTTTGGCCACTCGGGAACCCCTCCACAAGTGCGGAGCGCATATTAGCAAACCGAGATGAACTGTAAACCCTTTTCCTCACTATTTTTGTCTGCTTGCTGTTATTTTCATCATATTGTTGATTGAGCTGGCGTTATTGATGTTTTTCTTCGCTTTGGTAAACGCGACATTGCTTTTCTTTACACTTCTTTACCTCGCTTAAGGGCTGGTTCAGATATCATGCATGCAGTTTAAAAATAATGGATTTCATAATGAAAAAGGTCCTTGTTGCGGCAATGGTGACTGCCGCGTTAACAGGTAGTGGATATTTTTACTTCCAAAGTCAATCTATGGCAGCAGAGCAGCCCGCTGCCCGCTCGGCGCGAGAGATCCCTGTGACGCTTGGTGAAGTTAGTGCCCACCCTGTTGCACAATCTCTGTCATTGGTCGGTAAGCTTGAAGCGCAACGTTCGGTTAATATTGCTACTCAAGTGGCTGCCCGTGTCGAGCAAATTGAGATTGGGGTAAATAGCAAGGTCGAAAAAGGCGATCTGTTGGTGCAGCTTGATGATGCCAGAGCGAAAGCCGCTTACGCCGAAGCTAAAGCGTACTCAAATGATGAAAAGCGTAAATACAACGAATATCAGAAGCTGGTGAGCCGTGGTGCTATCACCCAAACTGAGCTGGATGCTCAGCTTGCCAGTGTCAGTATAGCCGATGCCCGTTTGCAGGCAGCAAAAGCCGATTTGGATGATCACGCTATCCGCGCACCCTTTAGCGGAACCGTGGGTTTGGTCGATTTCAGCGAAGGCCACATGCTGACTGTCGGTAGTGAGCTGTTCTCTCTGGATGACTTGTCGTTGATGCGTTTGGATATCCAGGTGCCAGAACAATACCTGTCTTTCTTGCGCGAAGGGATGACCGTCGAAGCGACTAGTCAGGCATGGTTGGGTACAACTTTTAGCGGTGAAATCAAAGCCATTGATTCGCGTGTTCAGGCCGACTCTCTCAATATTCGCGTTCGTGTGGAGTTTGATAACCAAGACGGCTTGCTGAAGCCGGGCATGCTAATGGCTGCCAGTCTTGGTTTTGCCCCGCAAGATGCTGCCGTGATCCCAGTGCAGGCACTGGAATACTCTGGCACCAAGCGATTTGTTTATTTGGTTGATGAAGCCGGTAAAGCCCACCGTACCGAAGTACAGCTTGGAGCCCGTATTGAAAGTGAAGTGGTTATCGAGTCAGGAATCGGTATTGGTGATCGTATTGTGATTCAAGGACTGGTGAATATGCGCGACGGTGTGCAGGTGAGCGATATCATGGCGCAAAAAGCTAATGGCGCGCCGAAACAACAAGGTCCAGCTGGAGATGATGCGTAATGTGGTTATCTGATGTATCGGTAAAGCGTCCGGTTGTCGCTATCGTTCTCAGCTTGCTGTTGGTGGTTTTTGGCTTGGTGTCTTTTACCAAGCTGTCGGTACGAGAAATGCCGGATGTTGAAAACCCTGTGGTAACGGTGTCGACCAGCTACTCGGGGGCTTCCGCCACCATAATGGAAAGCCGGATCACCTCGGTACTTGAAGATCAGCTTTCGGGGATCAGTGGTATCGAGAGTATCACTTCCACCACCCGTAATGGTATGTCGCGGATCACCATCGAGTTTGAACTCGGCTGGAACCTGACCGAAGGGGTCAGTGATGTGCGAGATGCGGTATCACGCGCCCAGCGTCGTTTGCCCGATGAATCCAATGATCCTGTAGTATCGAAAGATAATGGCTCGGGTGAGCCTGCTGTTTATATCAATCTGACGTCAAGTGTTATGGATCGTACTCAGCTGACCGATTATGCCGAGCGTGTTCTGATGGACCGTTTCAGCCTGATCAACGGGGTCAGCTCGGTCAACCTAAGTGGTGCATTGTACCGGGTCATGTACGTTAAGTTGATGCCTGATCAAATGGCAGGTCGTGGCGTGACGACCAGCGATATTGTCAGCGCTCTAAATAAAGAGAACGTTGAACTACCTGGTGGTGAAGTACGAAATGACACCACCACTATGTCAGTGCGTACAGCGCGACTTTACCAAGATGCATCAGACTTTGAATATCTTGTTGTCCGTACTGCCGAAGACGGCTCGCCAATTTACCTTAAAGATATTGCTCAAGTCGGTATTGGTGCGCGGAACGAGAATGCCACCTTTAAAAACAACGGAATTTCGAACTTAAGTCTCGGCATGGTCACCATGACAGATGCCAATCCACTCAATGTATCCAAAGCGGTATACGAAGAAGTGGAGCGCATGCAGCGCTTCCTGCCTGAAGGCACAGAGTTGTTTGTTGACTATGACTCAACGATCTTTATCGACCGCTCGATTCAAGAAGTATATAGCACCCTGTTTGTTACTGGTTTGCTGGTCGTATTGGTGCTTTACATCTTTATCGGTCAGGCCCGTGCAACCTTGATCCCGGCAATTACTGTTCCGGTATCGCTGATCTCTGCCTTTATGGTGGCGTACTTTTTGGGCTTTTCAATCAACCTGCTGACTTTGATGGCATTGATCTTAGCGATCGGCCTGGTGGTGGATGATGCCATCGTGGTGGTGGAAAACATCTATCACCATATTGAACGTGGTGAGCCGCCGTTACTGGCAGCCTACAAGGGAACCCGGGAAGTAGGCTTTGCGGTTGTTGCAACCACGGTTGTACTGGTTATGGTGTTCCTACCGATCTCCTTTATGGACGGTATGGTTGGGCCATTGTTCACCGAATTCGCGGTTTTGTTGGCAATGGCAGTCATTTTCTCGTCGATTGTCGCATTGACCCTGAGCCCGGTATTGGGCAGTAAGCTACTGAAAGATAATGTGAAGCCGAGTAAATTCAACCTTTGGGTTGATCGTATGTTTGGCCGTTTAGAAGCCGGATACCGTAAGGTCGTTACTGTTTCGGTACGCTACCGTTACGGTGCACCTTTCATCGTCTTAGCATTTATTGGCCTGAGCGTTGTGTTGATGAAAAGCGTGCCTTCGCAGTTGGCACCGCAGGAAGACCGTGGCGTTATCTTTGCTTTCCTTAATGGTGCAGAAGGGACCAGCTACAACCGTATGGTCGGTAACGTCGAAGAAGTGGAAGCCCGTTTGCTGCCGATGGTTGGCCAAGGTGTCATTAAATCAGTTTCTATCCAGACCCCCGCATTCGGCGGTCGTGCCGGTGACCAGACAGGCTTTGTGATTATGCAGCTGGAGAACTGGGAGGATCGTGATGTTTCGGCAACGGATGCCTTGGATATGGTGCGTCGATCACTACAAGGGATCCCCGATATTCGGGTGAGGCCGTTTATGCCTGGTTTTCGTCGAGGATCATCTGAGCCTATCCAGTTTGTGCTGAATGGTGCGGATTATACTGAGTTGTTCCATTGGGCAAATAAGCTAAAAGACCTTGCCGAAAGCAGCCCAATGATGGACGGCACGGACCTGGATTATGCTGAAACGACGCCAGAGCTGGTTGTTTCGGTGAACCGCGAGCGTGCGGCAGAACTGGGAATCCCGGTCAATGATATTGCCGAAACCTTGGAAGTTATGCTGGGCGGTCGCAGTGAAACGACGTTCATTGACCGGGGCGAGGAATACGATGTGTATTTGCGCGGTGATGAAAACAGCTTCAATAATGCCGCGGATCTCAGCCAGATTTATGTCCGCACCCGTACAGGCCAACTGATCACGCTGGAATCACTGGCTAAAGTGGAAGAGGTGGCCTCACCACAGCGGTTGAGCCATAACCAGAAGCAGAAGTCGATCACACTGAAAGCCAACTTGGTACCGGGCTTCACATTGGGCCAGGCGCTGGATTTCTTGGATGAGCAAGCCTTGTCGATGTTACCAAGCGATATCGTGATTGATTACGCCGGTGAGTCGAAAGATTTCCGTGAAAACCAAAGCAGTATCCTCATGGTGTTTGGTTTGGCTCTTTTGGTTGCTTACCTGGTGCTGGCGGCGCAATTTGAAAGCTTTATTAACCCGATGGTGGTCATGCTAACCGTTCCTATGGGGATTTTCGGAGGCTTAGCCGGGTTGATGGTAATGGAGCAGAGCCTCAATATCTTCAGCCAGATCGGTATGATCATGCTGATAGGTATGGTGACCAAGAACGGTATCTTGATTGTGGAATTTGCCAACCAGCTGCGCGATAAAGGCGTACCGTTCGAGAAGGCGATCATTGATGCCTCTGAGCGTCGTTTGCGGCCAATTCTGATGACCGCGTTTACCACCTTGTTTGGTTCGGTACCATTGATTCTATCTACTGGTGCAGGCTCGGAAGGGCGCATTGCGGTGGGTGTCGTGGTGTTCTTCGGTATGGCATTCGCCACCTTTGTTACCCTGATTGTCATTCCGGCGATGTACCGTCTGATGGCAGCCAATACCAAGTCGCCGGGTTATGTGGCCGAGCAGTTGGACAAGGCACTGGATCAAGATAACAGTGTGAAAGTAGGGCCAACAGGTGAGCCACTAGCGGATTAAATGATTACCTGATAATCAAAAATGCCACCGGTCGGTGGCATTTTTTTTATTTCCTTTCCCATGATGCTGGGCTATTGCTAGAATACTCGGCCATAATTATCCCTTGATCGCGTTGTGAAACGCACAGTATAGAAGAAAACTATGTCTCAAAATCAGCCTAACAAGGGTGCTGCAAATGGCGAACAGAGCCAAGCAGTGCGACTTAATAAATTTATTAGTGATACAGGCTATTGCTCACGCCGCGAGGCGGACAAGCTTATAGATCAAGGAAGGGTGACGGTAAACGGTCAAGAGCCAGAGATGGGCGTTAAAGTCATGCCTGGCGATGATGTACTGGTTGATGATAAGCCGTTGCGCGCTAAGGAAGCACCTATTTATATCGCGTTGAACAAGCCAGCAGGTATCACTTGTACCACTGAGCGCCATATCCCGGATAACATTGTTGACTTCATCGGCCACCGTAAGCGTATTTTCCCAATTGGTCGCCTGGATAAGCCGTCTGATGGTTTGATATTCCTGACCAATGACGGTGATATCGTGAATAAAATTCTGCGTGCCGGTAACTCGCATGAGAAAGAATATGTAGTACGTGTCGATAAGCCAATTACCCAAGAGTTCATTGATAAAATGGCGTCTGGGGTTGAAATTCTCGATACCGTGACCTTGCCGTGTAAGGTGACAAAGGAAACCAACTATTCATTCCGTATTGTGCTGACTCAGGGCCTGAACCGTCAGATCCGCCGTATGTGTGAAGCGTTGGGCTACGATGTATTCAAGCTGCGCCGTGTGCGTATCATGAACATCAGCATTGATGGCCTGCCAAACGGTAAGTGGCGTTATCTGACGGATGCAGAAATTGGCGAGATCAACAGCCTGATTGCCGATTCGAGCAAGACCGAAGAAGCGTCTAAAGTGGATGGCGAAGGCAAAAACATCAAGAAAGCAACAGATGCTAAGCTGTTTGATAGCCGCCAACAAGAAGGCGAGGGTAAGATCAAGTACAAGACTTACCAAGGTAAGGGTGAGCCGAATCGCCGCCGCCATAGCGGTGAGCGCAGTGATCGTGGCGACCGCCGTGATGATCGACGTGGCGGTCAAGGTCGCGGCCAAGGCCCGAACCGTGGTCAGGGGCAAGATCAGGACCGTCAGGATGAGCGCAGAAGTCCGCGTCCGGGCCGTGGCGTACAGCCTGGTCACCGTCGCACTCAGCGTGATGACGAAGCCTCAGGCTCTCGTAACGGTTCAGGCTCTCGCAATAGCAACGGCGGTTCAAGCAAAATCCAGAAGTGGAAATCGCCGAAGGGTGAGTAACTTTTTACTCGCCTGAATGAACATCAAAAAAAGCGGACATAGGTTGTCCGCTTTTTTTGTATTTCAGCGGTGGAATAATTTCTGCCATATTCGCGCTTGCAATCCCGTCAACGAATTTGCAATATTGTACTCATTGACGAAAACACCTGATAACCGAGTTATCACTTGGCCGGCCTTGCCAACAATGTCGGTTACACGTCCTGCGGGGCGAAAAGCGGTACGAATTCACAGAGGATGTAATGGCAGGCAATACTATTGGACAACAATTTCGCGTCACCACCTTTGGTGAGAGTCATGGTTTGGCGCTGGGCTGCATTATTGACGGTTGCCCTCCGGGACTCGAACTGACTGAAGCGGATATGCAACATGACTTGGACCGTCGACGTCCGGGGACCTCTAAATATACCACTCAGCGCCGTGAGCCTGATGAAGTCAAAATTCTCTCTGGCGTGTTCGAAGGCCAGACAACAGGTACGTCTATCGGCTTGCTGATTGAAAACACAGATCAGCGCTCTAAGGACTACTCGAACATTAAAGACTTGTTCCGCCCTGGCCATGCCGATTACACCTATCACCAAAAATACGGTATCCGTGATTACCGTGGTGGAGGCCGTTCGTCTGCCCGTGAAACCGCAATGCGTGTTGCTGCCGGTGCCGTTGCCAAGAAATACCTCAAGCAGGTGCATGGTATTGAAGTACGTGCTTACCTATCGCAAATGGGCGATGTCAAAATTGACAAAGTTGATTGGGAGCAGGTGGGGCAGAATGCCTTTTTCTGCCCGGATGCGGATAAAGTCGATGCGTTCGACGAGCTGATCCGCAAGCTGAAGAAAGACGGTGATTCCATCGGAGCTAAGCTGACCGTCGTTGCGAACAATGTGCCCGTTGGCCTCGGCGAGCCGGTTTTTGACCGTCTTGATGCGGATGTTGCCCACTCACTGATGAGCATTAACGCAGTGAAAGGCGTGGAAATTGGTGACGGCTTTGAGGTTGTCGAGCAGCGTGGCAGCGAGCACCGTGATGCCATGACGCCAGAGGGCTTTAAGTCTAACCATGCCGGTGGCATTCTTGGCGGCATTTCGTCAGGTCAAGATATCGTTGCTCACATTGCGTTGAAGCCAACTTCAAGTATTACGGTACCGGGCGAGACGATTACAAGCCAAGGTGAAACCGCTGAGGTGATCACTAAAGGTCGCCATGACCCATGCGTGGGGATCCGTGCAGTGCCGATTGCCGAGGCGATGCTGGCTATCACCCTGATGGATCATCTGTTGCGCCACCGTGGCCAGAATGCCGATGTGCTAACAGAGACGCCAAAGATTTAATCGATACGCCTTTTATCGAGATGTAAAAAGCGAGGGCATGTCCTCGCTTTTTTATGTTTCGTTTTATACCAACCTGGATAAGTCGTTGATCAAATATTTATGTAGGTTGGTATCACTTTGAACTAACCTTTTGGTGCTTCTAGCTTCTCTGCGGCAGGCTCGATCTCTTCCAATCGAAAGACGGGTAAGCTCCAACCAAACTGTACGGCGGCCACTCGAATACTGAAACCCACCACTAATGTACTGATAGTGACAATCGTTTCTTCCACACCCAAGTAAAGTAACCCGTAGTACATGCCTCCTGCGATGAAGGCCACTGATGCGTAGAACTCTTTTTGCAGTACCAGTGGTGGGCGGCGGGTGATCATATCCCTCAGCAGGCCACCAAAAACACCGGTGACGACAGCTGCTACGAGGCAGATCAATGGTGATAAGCCCATATCCATTGCCACACGACAGCCGATGATGCTAAAGACAATCAAGCCTAGCGAATCCAGTAACACGAACACTTTATGGAAGCGAACCACTTGCGGTGCAACCATGGTCGTGAATAGCCCGGCAAGGCAAGTGATCGCGAGGTATTGCGGATTAGCTACCCAGCCCAGTGGGTAATGGCCCAGTAATACATCACGCACCGTACCGCCACCGATAGCCGTGGCACTGGCAACGAGCATGACACCAAACCAGTCCATGTGACGTTTACCAGCAGCCAATGCCCCAGTCATGGCTTCAGCTGTGATCCCGATGATGTAGAGAGTTGTTAATAGCATGAGAATAATCGATGAAAATAAGAGTACCTGAAAGTGGTTGCGATTTTATGCCGCGTTTTTACTGACGTCGAATGAAATGAATTTTGTAATACATGAATTCAACTCATGTATTAAGGGGCGGGGTAGAGCAGGAGGAAGAGCGATCCTAGTTCCTATATGAGGGGATAAACAAAAAAGAGTGCCATACGGGCACTCTTTGATAATTTAGCCAATAGCCAATATTAGAAGCGGTAGTTAGCCTGGATACCTGCAAGCCAAACGTTGCCGGTGGTTTCGCCTGAGAAGCTTGCGATAGGAGTACCGTTAACATCTAGGCTTTCATCCATTGATGCATCTTTGGCGAAGATGTAAGTGAAGCCTGCATCGAAGCTCAGTGCGTCAGACCATTGGTAACCAGCACCTAGGCTTAGCCATAGGCGGTCGGTTTCAGGAATGGTCTGGGTACGGTGTTCATCACTTACTGCTGATGTGTCGTAAGCCACACCGGTACGCACTGCTAGTTTGTTGGTGTACTGGTACGTTGCGCCTAGTGCGATACGGTAATTATCTTCCCAGTTCTCTTCTTTGATTAGATCTGGTGTCGCACTGATTGATGGAATGCTCGCTTCGAGCTTGTCGAAGCTGCTCCAGTCGGTCCAGTTGAAGCTGGCGTGCATGGCAAGTTTATCGGTTAGCTGGTGGTAGCTGGCAATTTCAGCAGTTGCTGGCAGGGTCAGTGCCATGCTGCCAGAGTGAACACCGCCATATAGCAGGCCAGAAGCTTCACCTTTGAGCTTAAGATCTACAGCTGAGCGGTAGTTAAAGCCAATGCGGTTGGCTTCGTTAATTTGCCAAGCACCACCTAGTTGCCAACCCCATGCCGCATCATCACCTTCCATATATTTAAGATCTGGTCCGCCCATTGGTAAAGCTGCACCAAAGTGACCTTCGCCCATGACATAGCGAATACCCGCACCAACGCTGAATTGATCGTTAATCTTGTAGGCAATATTCGGGTTGATTTCCACTGACATAATATTGGCTTGGTTGCCAAAGATCGTGCCAAGGAAATCGCCGCCAAGCTCCGTTTCCATGCCGTAGTTGGTCGCTAGTGCAAGACCAACCGCCCACTGCTCATTGACACGGTGTGAAATGTAAAAGTTTGGGATCACCGCAGAGTGTGCAATATCACTGGCTTTGGTTGTCGCCACTTGCTGACCAAGTAAGCTGACATCGCCATTAACATCGATGTTTGGATCAACATAGATCGCACCAACAGAAACCTGAGTTCCTTCAAGGTAAGTCATCATCGCTGGGTTGCGGAATTGGGCACTGGCGTTGTCAGCCATAGCGGCTTCACCGGCAAACGCGCGACCAAGGCCCGTTGCAGAATATTCGGCAAGCTGGAAGCCTGCTGCCATGGTATTAGTGCTAATGCCTAGTGTTAACGCTGATGCTAGCGAAAGAGTAATTTTATTTTTGTTCATCAGTCTAATATGTTCGCTGAAATTCAATGGAGCGAATCATACGCCTTAGAGTAAAAGCGTTAAGTAATTCTTATGTTCATTTACTCAATAGGGTTAAAGTATCGTTATTTTACGTAAAGATAGAATTAAATATGGTAATGCTTGTTCAATACATTCTGGTCGGATGACTTTTCGGCGTACAGTTGTATCTGAATAAGCGTATTTCAGCGACGGGGTGTTCGCTCAGTTAAGCGAGGTTTATGAGTTTATCGGTTGATGGAAGAAGTCGATGACGGTAGAACAGCTAGTTAGACTAGTAACAAAAAAGGAGCCATTCGGCTCCTTTTATTATGCTTTATCACTTATGTTCGCTGAATTAGAACGAACGGCTGTACTGGATACCGTATAGCCATGCGTTAGCACGGGTAGTGGCTGTAACAGCAGATGCTTGAATTTCATCTGGTCCAATAGGGAATGGGCTATCAACCATAGTATTTTCAGTGGCTGTAACGTCTGAACCGACAAGGTAAGTCACACCCACATCGATATTAGACTTGCTGTCTAGGTGGTAAGTGAAACCAGCAGAGAACCAGTTACGATCGGAATCTGGTACTGAAATAGATGTAACCTTGTCTTGTGCGCTAGTATCGTGCATGTAACCGGCACGTAGGGTCCAGTCGTTGTTCAGGTAGTAAGTACCACCAATTGCATAGTGCCAACCGTCTTGCCACTCGTAAGAGTTAAGTACGTCGCCGCCTGTAGTATTTAGGTCTTCGAACGTACTCCAACCAATCCACTGTACGCTGTAGTGAACCGCAAACTGCTTGTTCAAACGGTGGTAACCAGAAAATTCCGCCATATCCGGTAGGGCAATGTTCAGTTTGTCACCACTGATATCAGGGTTGCCACCTGCCGCCCCCGCGTAGAACATATCGCCATCAACTTCTAGCTCTGGGCTGTAACGGTAAGACAGGCCGAAGCGGTGGTTCTCGTTCAGCTCGTAAATGGTACCTAGATTAAAGCCAAAGCCAACACCGTCAGCATCAACATCTAAAAGAGTACCTCCTAGACTTTCGTTAGAACGCTTTAGTTCACCTGAACCATAGATGATGTCTAGACCAGCACCAATACTCCATTGAGTATTGATTCGGTAAGCGGCGCTTAAGCCAAAGTTCACACTCTTAACGTCAGTTAGGCCGCCATACTCATTTGCAGCGTAGTCATTGCTAAATTCGGTTTTGGTACCAAAGTTAGAGTAAATTGATGCACCAACCGTCCATTGGTCATTAATTGGGTGGATGTAGTAAAGATTTGGTACTAACGATGTATCACCAACAGACTGATCATCAAGGCTACTAGTCTGGCCAAGCATATTGGTGTATTCACCATCTTTTACATCAATATCAGATGTAATTGCATTTAGACCCAGTGATAGCTCTGGTGAGCTAAATAGCGACATAGCCGCAGCATTACGAGACATTACCGATGCGTTATCGGCGATAACCGCATCACCGGCGAATGCACGGCCAAGGCCGGTTGCAGATTGTGCGTTTAGCTGGAAACCAGCTGCCATTGCTTGTTGAGAAGCCATCGTGATTGCTACCGCAACCAGTGACTTTGTAAACAGACGCTTCTTGTTCATATTTATAGTTATTCCTAATTATATAGCATTTTTTTATCTGCCTCTTTGTGCAGATTGCGCAAGATTGTATGGTTGGTTGGCATTTGATCAAAGCAGACCAGTTAGCAACCTGTTGATTGTTAGTGCGGGGTTAACAATCAGCTAACGAGTGTATGGTAAAAATGGTAGGAGAAGGGAGCAAAAAAGTTAAAATATGCAATGAGGTTAACATTTTATAATTTATATGCTTGCAGTGAATAAAAAGCCATAAAAGCATCGAGAACATTTATGCTTTTATGGCTTTAGGTTGTTATGTGTAATGAAATGTTAAATTTCCCAGTTTAACTCATTGCGAAGTGTTGTCGCGACAGGTGAAACATCTTGCCCATTCTCACCCACCACAATCAGGCTGGCATTTCTTACTGGTACTACAACCCCTTTCATTGACTGGTCGTTAAACGGTGTTATGTCGGGTGATTGCTCGGGCACCACAAACACAGTCACTTTGCCTTGTGGTGTATCCATAACCATGTGCAGTGCATTTTTATTTCCAAACCCACAGTGGTTGACGTAGTAAACATGGCCAGGGATGTCGTTAAAAGTTGAACCAAAGGGTGTTAACTTGGCATTAACCTGGCTCAGGGTGACCGACTCATCAATACCGTCAATGAATGGGGCTTCTGCCTTCACATGCTCCATCGCGATCTGGGCAATTTCCAGTTGTGGGTTACTGGCACTGATCCCCTGATTGTACTGACCGATAAATAGGCCAAAGACAAACGCGACGGAGGCGGCCATGGCGACCAAGGTGCGCGGTTTAAAGCTGTTCGAGCTTGGTTGGCCGGATTGATGGAACAGGATACGATCGGCGAGATCGTCCGGTACATCAACTTTCATCGCCTGTTCCAGCTTATTGTCGAGTTGTTGTAGTTCGTCAGATAGCTTCCGGTTGGCGATTGACTCGTTGCGTGCCTCTGCCAAGTCTTGGCTGTTATCAAATGGATCCGCCAAGAGTCGGCGTCGGAATTCTAGATCATCCATTTTGCTGCCCCCTTCGCTCGGTGTGTTTTTCTAATTGCTCTTTGAGTTGGTTTCTGGCGCGGAACAAGCGCGTCATCACGGTATTGCGGTTCAGACCAAGGATATCGGCAATTTCATCCCCGCTAAAGCCCGCCATTACCTGCAATACTAACGGTTCCCTGTATTCCGGAGCCAGTTTCATTATCTGCTTGCGTAGCATTTGTTGCTCCAAATCACTTTCACTGCCATTTTGCTGGGTATCTGCAATGGCATAGTCATCGATATCAACCAAATCGAGCTGCTTGCGTTCGAAGCGTCGGGCATTCTCCCTGCGCAGGATTGTAATCAACCATGATTTGGCGGCGTTATCGTCTTGAAGGCTATCGAGGGAGCGCCATGCTCGCAAACAGGTTTCCTGAACCAAGTCCTCCGCAATATGGGGGTCATGGCACAACCAGTAGGCGTAACGGTAGAGATCCCGATGCCAGGCCCTTACAAGGGCTTCGTATCGTCTTTGCTTATTCATATCCACAGAGACCGAGGCATCAGGCTTTTTCTTTCGAAAAAATGACTTAATCATAAAAGTGTCCATTTCATGCGGAAAACTGCCGTTAAAAGGGGGGTATTTCTGCAATTATCCGCTGATTCATCCAATAATCCGCATTAAAATTGATCTGGTTCAAATTGTGACTTGGTGAGAAAGTTATAGTAGTCACGTCATCTGATATTGAGCTTTGTGATTCGTACAGTGGATTTTGTACGTTAATAAAGAACAGTATCTGTTGAGCAAGATGACAACTTCCTTTTGAAGGCTGACTTTACTTTCTCCTATCAGGCTTGCCTGATTTGCAATTGGCTTTATGTTAATTGACTTACTATCTTACATGGATTGCTTTCCGTGTGAATTACAACCATACCACTTCGGTATGGTTTTTTTTTATCTTAGCAAAATGAATCCCACCTACTCCCTTTATGTCTTAATTGATAGCTAAGTTTTTCACTTGTCATCAAATTACCTCTTTCTGCGCACATTGTTATGATAGTGATATACCTATAATGCATCAGGTGCCATAGAGATCGCACTTTTTAAACATTTGTTTGATTCTGGTAACAACTGCGTTACAATTGTCGTGGTCAGACCTCTAAAGTAGATCCTGGGGCATGGTTCCCCGTACCCGACATATTAATAAGGAGTAGCGATGACACGTCTCCAAAAGCTCACAACCTCACAGGGTGAGCGCATCGCCGTTGTAAGTGGATTACGTACCCCCTTTGCTCGCCAGTCGACCGCGTTTGACGGTGTATCGGCATTGGATATGGGAAAAATGGTTGTTAGTGAAATGCTCCAGCAGGTGGATATTGATCCCAAGCTAATTGAGCAGGTGGTATTTGGCCAAGTGATCCAGATGCCAGCAGCCCCCAACATTGCCCGTGAGATTGTGCTGGGAACGGGCATGGACATCGGTACTGATGCCTACAGTGTGACCCGAGCTTGTGCAACCAGCTTTCAAGCTGCAGCCAATGTGACAGAGAGTATCTTGTCGGGCACCATCGATATCGGCATTGCTGGTGGCGCTGATTCATCGTCGGTACTGCCAATCGGTGTGTCCAAGCATTTGGCAGCAACATTATTGGCGCTGAGCAAAGCCAAAACGATTAGCAAGCGTTTAAAACTGCTCAGCAAGCTCAGTGTTAAAGACTTGATGCCGGTACCGCCAGCGGTAGCCGAATACTCAACGGGCTTGAGTATGGGGCAAACTGCTGAGCAGATGGCAAAGAGCCATGGCATTACCCGTCAAGAGCAAGATGCCCTTGCGCATCGCTCGCATACGCTTGCCGCACAAGCTTGGCGCGATGGTTTGATCCAAGACGAAGTGATCACCGCTTTCCCAGAACCTTACCGTCAGTGGATCAACAAGGATAACAATATTCGCGAAGATTCCAGCCTTGAGTCGTATGCCAAATTACGTCCGGCTTTTGACCGTAAATTCGGTTCAGTCACCGCTGCTAATGCAACACCGTTGACCGATGGTGCCGCCGCGCTGTTGCTAATGCGAGAGGGCAGGGCTAAAGAGCTAGGCCTCAAGCCGCTGGGCTATATCCGCTCTTATGCGTTTTCGGCGATTGGTGTTGAGCAAGACATGTTGATGGGCCCATCTTATGCGACACCGATGGCGTTAGAACGCGCCGGTGTGACCTTGCGTGATCTTACTTTGATAGATATGCATGAAGCCTTTGCTGCCCAAGCGTTGGCCAACGTCAAGATGTTTGGTTCGACGCAGTTTGCCAAAGAAAAACTGGGTCGAAGTGAAGCCATTGGTGAAATTGATATGGATAAATTCAATGTCCTCGGTGGTTCAATTGCCTACGGTCACCCGTTTGCCGCAACTGGCGCGCGGATGATCACCCAGACCTTAAGGGAGCTTCAGCGCCGTGGTGGTGGCTTAGCTTTGAATACTGCCTGTGCTGCTGGTGGCCTTGGTGCCGCAATGATCTTGGAGGCCGAATAATGACTGAACAACAATCTGCATTCACTTTGACTTATGCCGACAATGGCATTGCTTGGCTCAAAATTGATGTGCCCAATGAGAAAATGAACACCCTGCAAGCACAGTTTGGTGAGCAAGTCAGCAAGGTACTGGAAGAGCTGAAAAGCAAAAATGATCTCAAGGGGATGGTGGTTTATTCGGGCAAACCTGATAATTTTGTCGCCGGTGCGGATATCCGCATGCTAGCGGCTTGTACCACTGCTGAAGAGGCTGCATCGTTAGCTGAGCAAGGTCAAAAGCTGTTTGCCGAACTGGAAAACCTACCTTTCCATACCGTGGCGGCGATTCACGGACCTTGTTTGGGAGGGGGGCTTGAGCTTGCTTTGGCGTGTCATAGCCGCGTTTGTTCAGATGATGACAAGACCCGACTAGGTTTGCCTGAAGTCCAGCTCGGCTTGCTGCCAGGCTCTGGCGGTACCCAGCGCTTACCTCGTTTGATTGGTGTTGCGGGGGCGCTGGATATGATCCTGACCGGTAAACAGCTTCGGGCAAAAAAAGCCAAGAAGGTCGGGGTTGTAGATGAAGTTGTTCCGCAGAGTATCTTGTTGGATATTGCCGAGAAACAAGCGCTTAAACCCAAGCCAAAGCGCCAATTGTCACTGCAAGACCGTGCTATGGGCGGTAATGCGCTGGGGCGTTCTTTGGTGTTCGAGCAGGCAGCCAAGAAAACCCACGAGAAAACCCGGGGTAATTATCCGGCTGCTGATGCCATTTTGGATGTTATCAAATATGGCCTGCAAAACGGCATGACCAAAGGTTTGGCCCGTGAGGCCAAATTGTTCGGTGATCTGGTGATGACATCGGAATCAGCCGCACTGCGCAGCATCTTTTTTGCCACAACGGCGATGAAGAAAGAGTCAGGTTCGGATGCCAAGCCACGTTCGATCGGGCATGTCGGTGTGCTTGGCGGTGGACTTATGGGCGGCGGGATCAGCCATGTCACGGCTTCTAAGGCGGGCTATCCGGTACGGATCAAAGACATTAACAACGACGGTATTCTCAATGCCTTGTCGTATAACTACAAGTTACTGGATAAAAAGCGCAAGCGCCGGATCATCAGCAAGGCGGCGCTGCAAAAGCAGATGTTAAGTATCGCGGGCGGGATTGACTACACCGCGTTCGACCGTATGGATGTGATCATTGAAGCGGTGTTTGAAGATCTTGGTCTTAAGCATCAGATGGTTAAAGAAATTGAAGCCAACACCAAGCCCGAGACGATTTTTGCTACCAATACTTCATCGCTTCCGATCCACCAGATCGCCGAAGCGGCAGAGCGCCCTGAAAATGTAGTTGGTCTGCATTTCTTCAGCCCGGTAGAAAAAATGCCGCTGGTCGAAGTGATCCCACATGATGGGACATCAGATGAAACGGTGGCCACTGTCGTTGCTCTGGCGAAGAAACAAGGTAAGACACCGATAGTCGTTGGTGACAAAGCGGGCTTTTACGTTAATCGGATTTTGGCACCGTACATGAATGAAGCAGCACAGGTGTTGTTGGCCGGTGAGCCGATTGAGCACCTAGACACCGCACTGCTTGATTTTGGTTTCCCGGTTGGTCCTATCACCTTGCTTGATGAAGTGGGCGTCGATATTGGCGCGAAAATTATGCCAGTATTGGTCGGCGAACTGGGCGATCGTTTCCAGGGGCCAGATGTGTTCGACAAACTGCTCAATGATGGTCGTAAAGGGCGTAAGACAGGTAAAGGTTTCTACTTGTACGATAGCAAGAAGAAAGCGGTCGATAAGAGTGTTTACAAGCTGTTGGGGCTTAACCCTGAAAAGAAAACAGATGCCGAGGCGATTGCCATACGTTGTACCCTGATGATGCTCAATGAAGCAGCCCGTTGTTTGGATGAAGGTGTTGTTCGTTCAGCACGCGATGGCGATATCGGGGCGATTTTCGGTATTGGTTTCCCACCATTCTTGGGTGGCCCATTCCGCTATATGGATCAGCTTGGTATCAAGCAGGTCGTCGAGCTGTTGATTGATCATGCAGATAAATATGGCGAGCGTTTCAAACCGTGTCAGGCTCTGGTCGATATGGCTGAAGCAGGACAGAGCTATTACTCTTCGTAAACAGCCAGCTAGTCTGTAAAAGTGTAGAAATGTAAAACCGTTATTAAAGCCAGCTGTATTTGCAGCTGGCTTTTTCGTCTTTGCTGTTATACCAACCTACATAAATAAATACTTGATCAACTACTTATCCAGATGGGTATTAGATATTTTCTATGGGAAAGAATTTCACGATACGCAAACGAAAGCGGGACTCGAAAAATTTAGGGCGCAAGAAGTGGTAGGCCAGCATGGATAAAGCCATAGCGATAAGGCTGTTAACTTCACCAAATACGACGAGTGGTGTTGTGATGGTGATAATAAACGCCAGCGCATAAAGCATAATATCAGCCTCATGGTGAGCTAGAGCACAATGGCAATGCGGGCAGGCAAAAAAGTCTTCATAGCGACTCAATAAAGGACTCGAAATTGACTGTTGGCAATGTGGGCAGTGCTGGCTCATTGTGGTGAAACTCCTTCACTTATCTCGTTTAAGGTGATTACTGATACATGGATAAGACGACCGATTAGTAGGATGATTCAGTTTTTTGTCACAAACAGCGACTAAATAGCTTTGATAAAACATAGCTGAGTATGTCTTGTGTGGTGGGAAATTATCAATTCTGCAATGTTGTGTGCTTTTAACTGTTTGAAATACGACAAAACCCGGCACGGCGGGTTTTGAGTGGTTGTTGAAAGTACAGTGAATAGTCGTCAGTAAGCGCCCTGCTGGAACTCATCGATTGAACCAATAGGGTTACCGATTTCCAGTGGCTCCAAATTACTGTGGGCTTGTCCTTGGCTGTGCATAACAATGCGGTTAGATGTTCGTGGTTTCACCACATCGACAATGAACTTCACCATGTCGACTCGGCTGATGTCAGATAAGGCATCAATCACTTTTTGGCGCTGGTTGAACTCGACATCTTTGTTACCAATGCTGACCCAGAAACGCTGAGCACGGGAACGCAGGTTAGTGTCCGGCTCCGAAATTTGCGCAATTAACCCTTGTTTGCTGGCTTGCCACTGGGCTTCGTTGAGCTCAAGCAGGACCAGTGCAAAGGCATTGGTAAATTCATCGATGGCCTCAAGTAATTGAGCCGGTGCGGCGACTGGCGACTGGATATATAAGATTAATCCCGGATGACGGTTAAGTGGCAAATTGGCGGTACCCACCATATAGCCCAGCTGCTGGCGAGTGCGGAGTTCATGGAAAAACGTCGTCGACATCAGGTGATTGGCCAAGGTGTAAATCGCTATCTTTCTTGGTGTTGTTTCACGTGATTGGTAATACATCAACAAGGCTGAGTCGGCATGATCGCAGCTGACTGCATGGCAGAGAGTGCCAGAATCACCGAGTCTGACCAAGGGCCTCTGGGATTCGCCGTATAACTGGTCGGTGACACGGAAGGCATTCTTGAGGGTTTCGGCCAGAGCAATCGCATCTTCTTTGAGCCAGTTGCCATAGACAAACGTATCGATGTGAAGCTCGGCAAACATCGCCTCGACAAAGGCCGGCAGTTCGTCTACCTCGATACTTTCAAGGGCTTCTAGCAAAACAGGATAGGGTGGATTGTTGGGCTGCAATACCCCGGTCAAGGCATTGAACAACTGTGAGATAGGCTTATCCTGCGCAGCATTGCGCCAGTTACGCAACATCTGAGCTTTGATATTTTTGAACCGTTCGGGATCGAAGTCACGGTTGGCAAAGCGATCGAGCAGAAGCTTAAGCAGCAGTGGCTGTTTCTCACTGAAACCAGATAGCTGAAGAGTCACCCCGCCCTGGTGGGCATAGAGGTTATAGGACATACCAGCAATTTCCGCCGGGTAGGTCGATTCATTGGTGGCATCGAGCAGCATTTCGACACATAACCGTGTTTTGACGATATTACGTGGTGAATTGACCGCATGAGGGCTATCGATGGCCACGTAGACAATACCTTTCGGCACTCGGAATTCATGTTCTTGTTTGTACCACAGGCGAAACCCCGGTAAGTCCTGCAGTAGCTGTGGAGGTTCGGCTGCATCATCGGCGAGTGGATGAGGATCGGGCTTTTCGCACAGGTAAGGGTTTTGCTCTGGTAGCTGTAATTCCGGCTCACTGCCAGGCGCTAGCCAGTTGGTTAATTGCTTGTCGGTGAACGGCTTTACGCTATATGGCGTGTGGTACCATTGGGCGATTTTGTCATTGTCTTGGCCTTGGGCAACCAGTACCAGACGCATGTTCTTCGGTGTCAGCTGGTCGAGGAAGGACGCAATTAGCGCTTCGTCATAGGTCGCCATCATATAATCACCATAGATAATATCGTCAGGTGAGTAATGGAGCAGGTTCATGACCAAATAGCTGACAGTGTCGAGCGGTCGGTTTTTTTCCTGGTAGCGGAATGCCATATCCAGCACGGTTTTTTTCTCGGCAAAACGCCACTCATCCAACCCTTGTTGGCGGATCAACGCTATGTACTGGAAAACGGTTGTGACAATCTCATCAACATTCTCAAGCCCTTTTGGCGTGAGGTTGAGGCCAATAGTGAACTCACGGAAGTTACTGCCACTGACACCGCCGCCGGCGGCAAGAGTATTGATAAAGCCCCGTGATTTTAATAGTGACATCAGGCTGCCACTGCCTTCGTTACCCAGTAGGTGGGCGATGTAGGAAAGTGGCTTCTCACGGTAGTATTGATCGACCGGCGGAAGGGTAAACGACAGGGTAAGCTTTCGTACTTCCTTGATCGGGTCGATAGTGATGAACTTGGCTTTCTCGTTGTCAGACACCAAAGGTACGGTAATGCCTGCTTTGGCTATGCCTGTATTTGGAATGTCGCGGAAAAAAGTCTGGGCATAGGCATCCAGCTCATCCAGTGATTGCGGCCCCAATAGTACCAGTCCCATCAGGCTGGCACAGTAATGAGTCTGGTAGAAGGCAATGAGCTCGTCGCGGACCGGTTGGTCGTTGCGGTCTGCCAATGTGGTCAGATCGCCGACCGAGAATTTGGCGAACGGGTGATCGGGATTGATGGTTTCCTTGTGAACCTGATACAAGCGGCGTACATCGTCTTTCAGCTTTAGCTTATACTCCGAGTCTACGGCATTACGCTCTTTGTCGACGGCTTCTTCGTTGAACAATGGGGCGGTGAAAAATTGGCCAAAACGGTCAAGGCCTTCACTGAATGTGTGGGGGCTAACTTCGAAGAAATAGGTAGTATTTTCGGTGCCTGTCCACGCGTTGTTACTGCCACCGCTTTGGTTGATGAACGTTTGGAACTCGCCCACGCGTGGATATTTTTCGGTACCGAGGAACAACATGTGCTCAAGGAAATGCGCCATCCCCTGACGCTCTAGCGGGTCGTCAAAGTGGCCGACTTTCACCGACAATGCAGCCGCTGAGCGCGGTGCTTCAGCATCATGGACCAGCAATACTCTCAACCCATTGGCAAGATTGATGTATCGGTACTGCTTCAGGTCATTAGGACTTGTATGCACAGGAAAAGCCTATTTTTCAAAGGAAAGTAAACTAATTATGACGCTCATTAGAAAGGGTGGCAAATTTAACCCGTCTTTATTTGCCAAGAAACAAAAGGTTAGCTGACAGATTTTCTACGTTGGTCACGGAACATTCACAGGGTGAGCGGGATCGCTGTTTTCCCTATCCGTTACTTGATAGCATAGCTCGACGTACGTCTATTTGGTTGCAGATTGGTTGCCAAATAGTCGGATAAGTAAGCCTTGAGTTTGATCGATCTCCTGCCATTACTAGTAATGATAATTAGGTGTGATATCGGGTACCAGACTGTGATATTGGAAAAATTATGCGAATTTATATTATGCGTCATGGGGAAGCCCAGCACTTTGCAGCCAGTGATGCAGAACGCCCGCTGACCGACAGGGGAGCCGCCCTATCCGAACAAATGGCAACTCAACTGGCAGGCCAGTTTGACAATGATTTGGACATGGTCTGGGTGAGCCCTTATTTGCGTGCACAGCAGACATGGCAGGCCATGGCCTCGCATTTGCCGGCGCCGAAGAAGGTCATGACGGTTGACGAGATCACCCCTTACGGTGATGCCGAAGATGTCGCATCCTACATTAAAGCCGTGGTCAGCATTGAGCAGCCGGAGAACCTACTTATCGTTTCACACCTTCCTTTGGTAGGGTATTTGACGTCGGAAATGGTCCCTGGTTTGCAGCCTCCAATGTTCATTACTTCTTCCATTGCCGCCATTGATTACCAGCCTGACAGTGGCAACGGTGAGCTGCTGTGGCATGCCAATCCTGAAGGGTAAAGTAGTCTGATATGCCCCCGGAATTCTTTGCGGAAAACCCCTAAGGTTTTTCCGGGCGCCGCCGATACAAGAGAACGTTGTATTCTGTAGCCGTAGACCTTCTGATGAAAGCAAAATTATCCCTTGCGATGGGTGTCGCACTGCTTGCTGGATGTGTGCAAATGCCGCCAGCCCCTAGCATTAATGCCAATGGAGCCATTAAATGGGCCAATGGTATCACCGAAGAAATGCACATTTCAGCGTCAGGCAGTACCCTGACATTCGCAGCACCACAAAGCCTATTCAATCCCGGCGGGATAACCATCTTCTCGCGGATAGACAGTGCCCGTAACGGTAGCTGCGAACACTATTACAGTGAACAGGCAGTCAAGACACGACTGAACATTTGTGGCAGTGGGGAAGTTACCCTGATAGCGGAAGGTCAGGTGATCAACGTCGGTGCACTGGCGAGGTTCAATTACGGATAAGCGTGGCGTATTGAGTGTTGTAAGAAGGGGGGAGAGTGTTGCCAGAAATTGGCGAGAGCTCTCCCCGAGAACTATTGCTCAGACATTACCTTTCCGGAATATCCAGCAGCACCAGTAGGGCACCATTACCGCCAAACTCTAATGGCGCCTGATGGAAAGCCATCACGTCAGGGTGCTGTGCTAACCACATCGGCGCTTTTTGCTTGAGAATATGCTTGCCGATGCCATGCATAACGCAGCAGCAGGATACCTTTTCCTTGATGCAAGCGGCTATCATGGCAGCCAGTTCACGTTTGGCTTCTTTCTGGGTCATTCCATGCATGTCCAGATACATATCCGGCACATACACCCCACGGCGTAATTTTTTTACCTCATACTTAGAGACACCAGTACGGGCATATTGGGTTGGGCCATTCTCGTTGAGGTGAGGTTCAAACTCGTCAGAGAAGTAAAACTCGTGATTTTGTGTCTCTTTTGCCGAGAGTTTCGGCTTATCACTCTTTGGGCCCTGTCGGCGGGGCGTGATTATGGTATCATTGGTGATCTTTTTTACGCCCTTAACCGCTTCCTGGAAGAGCATCAGATCATCGTCCAGGTTAGTATCTTTTTTGCTCATAGTGAAATTCCAACAACTTTATAGCGGTATTGTAGCGCCATTCGGAGTCTATTTTGGATAAGATTTTTGTCGACGAAGCTGTCAACGAACTTCATACATTGCAGGACATGCTACGTTGGACGGTTAGCCGTTTCAATGCTGCCGGTCTATTTTATGGTCACGGTACAGATAATGCGTGGGACGAAGCCGTTCAGCTTGTTCTGCCAACCGTATACCTACCACTTGACGTTCCTTCGGAAGTGCGTCATTCACGCCTGACCAGCAGCGAGCGTCACCGTATTGTT
This sequence comes from Photobacterium pectinilyticum, assembly GCF_024357955.1. Lineage (GTDB taxonomy): Bacteria > Pseudomonadota > Gammaproteobacteria > Enterobacterales > Vibrionaceae > Photobacterium > Photobacterium pectinilyticum. Next base: position 22,774 of record NZ_JANEYT010000040.1, on the reverse strand, counting down.
GAGCGAGTGATCCGTCGAATCAACGAACGTACTCCTGTTGCTTATTTGACCAACAAAGCGTACTTCTGTGGTTTGGAATTCTTTGTCGATGAGCGCGTGCTTGTGCCACGTTCGCCAATCGGTGAGTTGATCGAAAACTTCTTCGAACCGTTCCTCAAAGAACGCCCGACCCGCATTATGGACTTGTGTACCGGTTCTGGTTGTATCGGTATTGCTGCGGCCCATGCATTCCCGGAAGCCGAAGTCGATGTCGTTGACATCTCGGTCGATGCGCTAGCCGTTGCCGAGCAGAATATCCAGGACCATGGTCTGGAGCAGCAGGTGATCCCACTGCGCTCTGATTTGCTGCGCGATGTACCCAAAGATCAATACGACTTGATCGTGACCAACCCGCCGTATGTTGATCAGGAAGATATGGACAGCCTACCGGATGAGTTCCGTCATGAGCCTGAGCTGGGCCTTGCTGCGGGTACTGATGGCCTGAAGCTGGTTCGCCGCATCTTGGCCAACGCGCCGGATTACCTGAAAGAAGACGGTGTACTGATCTGCGAAGTGGGTAACTCGATGATCCACATGGAAGAGCAATACCCGCATATTCCATTTACCTGGATTGAATTTGAAAACGGCGGCCACGGCGTATTCATGATGACCCGCGAGCAGTTGCTCGAGTGTGCCGATGAGTTTGCGTTGTACCGCGACTAATTAGATACAGTCTGCACAGTTACAAAAATGCCGCCAACCGAAAGGTTGGCGGCATTTTTTTGTATTAATAACACCTGTGTTTAGCAATCTAGATTGAGTTTGCTTTGATATTACGTTGCCGACGAGCCCTCAGAATTTTTATTGCAGGCTTTTCTAAATAGTAATAGCTCAGTGTTGAAATACTGATGGCGATAGATATAAATACACCAGCGCCAATGCAAGCCGTGCCCCAGCTTGTCTGGTTCTGCCACGTTGTCAGTTGTTCTGGGAATAATAGATGAGCGATTTCAATACCCGCAAGTAACAACACTGCATGCCAAAGATACAGGGAATAGGAAATATCGCCAAGGAAGCGGGTAAAGCGGTTGTCCAACAGTTTAAATACGGGAGTATTTCTTTCGGACTGTTGAGCTGAAATTAAAACTAAAGCAGCAAAGCTCGAGACAACCAAAACATTATGGTAGCTTGTTTTTTGTAAGTGAAGCAGGCCAATACAAATAGCAAATATTGTCCACAGCGCAAAATCATTGTTCATTATGCGTTGTTGTTTTTCTGTAATTGAGACGGTGTACATCCAAGCACCCAGAGTAAAACTCGTAATTGCCCTTATAAAGGCTAACAGTCCGCCAGTTACATCCAATGAACCTTTTGTATGATTGATATAAAGTAACCCAAGTATGAATATAACAGGGAAAAGGAAAGAGAGTTTCCTCTTTAATAGAAGAGACACCAAGAAAGGAAAAATCATATAACTCAGCCATTCGACACTCAATGACCATGAAGATATATTCCAAGATAAATCTGTGACGAGAAAACCATGTAGCATTAATGCATTAGGAAGTAAGGCTTCCGAGCGGTTGAATGGCCCTTCGAAGGCGGGGATCCCGCTCATACCCCATTTCTCGAATAGTGCACCGCCATAAAAACCTATTCCATTACTCGCTTTAAAGGTCTCCCAGGTAATCAAAACGATGAGGGTGATAAAGAATAAGGGGTAAATTCTGGAGAATCTTAGCCATATGAAATGCTTCCATTTCGATGGTGTTACGCCTCGAACAAACGTTGATTGATAGACGTGCATCATGACAAAGCCACTAAGGATAAAAAAGAGATCAACCCATAAATATCCATTTTCTACAAAGTGGGTATATTCTGTTAGAGGTGTCATCCATTGTGGGAATATAATTATCCTGGCATGGAAGAATACGACACATAAAGCAGCAATACCACGAAGTGGGGTGAGTATTGGAATAGCGCTTTTCATAAATACCTACGCATTATTGATGGGAAATATATTTATTTTCTGGATAAAAAATAAAATAACAACCGATTGAATAGGGATATCAGAGTTTGGATGCGTTTTTATTATGTTATTTTGAACTATCTTCCACTCAATATTTATTATCTGTAATAAGGACTAAATAAATGTTTCTTGCCTCGCAAATTTAAATTTTACAGCAAATTTAAAATAACAATGGGGGGATGACGTGTTGGGGGTGTGAAGTCACTTGGGTATAGAGGTAAAAAAGGGAAAGCACGTTGTGCTCTCCCTTTGTTTTTTTTGGGGTTTAAGCCGTACCCGCCTGCTGTTTGGATTTTAGCTCTGCCATGATATCGGTTTGGTTGGCTTGATAGTCATCAAGACCGGCTTTGCGCAGATCACATGACGGGCAGTCACCGCAGCCATCACCAATGATACCGTTGTAGCAGGTCAGGGTTTTCTCTCGGACGAAGTTGAGCTTACCGTATTGGTCGGCTAGCGCCCAGGTCTCGGCCTTGTTGAGCCACATCAACGGGGTTTCAATCTTCAGTGCACGGTCCATACCCAATACCAGTGATTGGTTCAGCGACTTGACGAATTCGTCACGGCAATCCGGGTAGCCGGAAAAATCGGTTTCACATACACCGGTGATCACCGCTTCGGCACCGATCTGGTAGGCATAAATGCCGGCAAGGGTCAGGAACAGAATGTTACGGCCAGGAACAAATGAGTTTGGTAGGCCATTTTCCTGCAATTCGTGTGAGACAGGGATATTGTCGCGGGTCAGGGAGCTGATCGCGAGTTCATTGAGCAGGCCCACATCCATTACTTTGTGCGCTGTAACGCCCAATGCTTTACAGACAGATTCAGCCACTTCAATTTCCAGCTTATGACGCTGGCCATAATCGAATGTAATGCAGTGCACTTCATCATAATGGGCCATGGCTTGGATCAGGCAGGTCGTGGAGTCTTGGCCGCCACTAAATACAACTACGGCTTTGCGCATGAAAAATTTTCCTATGTTGTTGTCGTACCGAAAAACAGTCGGTAGGGACTACCCCTTATTGAAATTAAGGATAGGCCAACAGCAGGTTCTCTATTGGCAGGCTCATGCTACCGCAGCAGTGACAAAGAAAAAAGCTCTGTGATGAAAAGCCGCAGCTCTTGTTGGGGGCGTTGCCGCGGCTAGATGAAAACGAAGGTGTTAGCTCAGCTTTCCGGTTTGCTCAAAAGTCTCGAGCTGGGCAAGGTAGCCACTGATATCGCCAATGTTGCTCTCAACCCACGCATTATTGAAGTAGGTATCGAGATATCGTTCACCACTGTCACACAGCAAGGTGACAATCGAGCCATTCTCGCCACGGGCTTTCATTTCACAAGCTAGCTGCAGTACCCCGTAAAGATTGGTACCGGTCGATGCGCCAGCCTTGCGGCCAAGCAATTTTTCCAGCCAGTGCACTGTGGCAATACTTGCAGCATCAGGAATGGTGCGCATCTCATCGATTATGTCAGGTATGAAGCTAGGCTCGACCCGTGGGCGGCCAATCCCCTCGATACGGCTGCCGCAATCACTAGTCAGGGAGGTATCACGGGTTTTGTAGTACTGATGGAACACTGAGTTTTCTGGGTCAACCACACAAAGCTTGGTCGAGTGCATTTGGTAGCGGATATAGCGGCCAATGGTTGCAGAGGTGCCGCCAGTTCCCGGGCTCATCACTACCCAGCTTGGGATCGGGTGCTCTTCGAGTCTCATCTGGTCGAAAATACTGTTGGCGATGTTGTTGTTGCCTCGCCAGTCGGTGGCCCGCTCAGCATAGGTAAACTGATCCATGTAGTGGCCATTGAGCGCTTTCGCCAAGCGGCGGGATTCTTCATAGATCTCGCTTGGGCTATCGACGAAGTGCGCGCGGCCACCGTAGAACTCGATTTGTTCGATTTTCTTGCGCGCGGTTTTACGTGGTACGACGGCAATAAACGGCAAGCCAAGCAAACGGGCAAAATAGGCTTCTGATACCGCGGTACTGCCAGAAGAGGACTCGATGACTGGTGTATCTTTACTAATCCAGCCATTACACAGGGCAAACAGGAACAGAGAACGAGCTAAGCGGTGCTTGAGGCTTCCGGTTGGGTGGGTGCTCTCATCTTTTAGGTAGATATCAACCCCCTCCAGAGAAGCAAGATCCAACTTGATCAGGTGTGTATCGGCTGAGCGTTGGAAGTCGGCTTCAATTTTGCGGATCGCGGTGTGGATCCATTGTGGGTCGTGGCTCATAGGGGGTCCTTTTACGCTGTGTCTGACTATTTATATTATGGTGATAATGTATGACGAGGAGCAGAAAAAAACTTTATTAAATTTACTCCTTATCACTTAAAATAGAGAAAATTATTCTGGTTTTTAATTATCAGGTGAAACATATTGGCTAATCTAGACAAAACAGATAGAACACTACTTCGTTTACTACAACAAGATGGCACATTGGCCTTAGCAGAGCTGGCTGAAGCGGTGAACCTGACGACTACGCCGTGCTGGAAGCGGCTCAAACGACTGGAAGAGAGTGGTATTTTACGCAAGCGGGTTGCCTTGCTCGACCCGGTAAAGCTCGGCTTATCGTTTACGGCTTTTGTACAAATCAAAACCAGTAACCACTCCAAGGAGTGGTACCACAAGCTTGTCGATACCGTCGCCGACTTCCCCGAAGTGATGGAGTTCTACCGCATGGCCGGTGAGTATGACTATATGATGAAGGTACAAGTAGCCGATATGTCCGCTTTCGATCTGTTCTACAAGAAGCTGGTTAATAGCATCGAGGGGCTGACCAATGTGACGTCGACATTTGCCATGGAACCACTGAAGTACACAACCGCTTTGCCTGTGTAGTTGGCGAGGGTATGGTTTAGCAAGCCGAGAATTCTGATCCTCGATGAAGCCACTGCCAATATTGATTCCGGTACTGAGCGCGATATTCAGCGGGCACTGAACAAGAGGCGGGATAGGCCGCCTCCTGAACTTTTTCATTAACCTCAGGCGGGGGGCGTTACTTACTCCCGGTATGGCGCATCAACCCTTCCTGTACAGCTGAGGCCACCAGCTCCCCTTTTTGGTTGTAGATTTCACCACGTACCAAACCACGAGCATTGCTTGCTGACGGGCTATCGATGGCGTAGAGCAGCCACTCATCCATACGGAATGGGCGGTGGAACCACATTGAGTGGTCAATGGTTGCGACCTTCATCTGGGGATTGAACAAGCTAACGCCATGGGGCTGCAATGCCGTCACCAAGAACCCCCAGTCAGAGGCATAGGCCAACAGGTACTGATGGATGCGTGGGTCGTCCGGCATCTCGCCATTAGCCTTGATCCATAGGTACTGCTTGGCGTCGGCGGGTTTCGGGGCGAGTGGGTTAATCACATTGACCGGACGGACCTCGATCGGGCGATCGCAACCAAAATGCTTCACAGCGCTTTTAGGGAGTTTGTCGGCGAGCGACATCACCAACTCTTGCTCCGACATCAGGCCTTCATGCGAGGGGACCTGTGGCATCCGAGATTGGTGTTCGAAGCCTTTTTCTTCTGCTTGATAAGACGCCGTGATATAGAAAATTGGGCGGCCAAATTGAATCGCTTTTACCCGCCGGGTGCTAAAACTGGCACCGTCACGCAGGGTTTCGACATCATAAATAATGGGTTTGTGTGGATCTCCAGGTCGCAAGAAATAGCTATGAAATGAGTGAACCTGACGATCTTCATCGACGGTTTCCTTCGCTGCAGACAAAGCTTGGCCAAGCACTTGGCCACCATAGACTTGCGGTAACCCCAAATGTTCACTTTGTCCGCGGAATAATCCTTGTTCAAGCTGCTCTAAATGTAGCAGAGTGAGAAGTTCATTCAGTTCTTTGCTCATCGGATCTCCATAAATAATGTTATCATTACGCGCCGTGGGGAGTGGAATAACCTTCCTATAATGATTGATGATCATTCAGTTTAAACATGAGTTCAAGTGCTTGTCACACATCAAAATGACAGTTTTGCTTTAGGAGAGACAATGAAAAGGGTTTTTGCACTGATTTCGGCATTGATTGTAGCGTTGGTCGTATCGGCGTGTACCAGTTTGATCGAACAAGATGCAGACTTGGAAGTGGTGAAGGGTACCTTAACCTACAAAGAGCGTATAGCATTGCCCGATAATGCCCGTATTACTGTGACGCTGGCGGATGTGTCAAAAATGGATGTCGCTGCAGAAGTGCTGAGTCGCCAGGCATTTTTGGCCGATGGCAAGCAGGTGCCATTTGAGTACCAGCTGAACTTTTCTCGCCAGGAAATTGTTCCCAACCATACTTATGCTGTTAGTGCTCGTATTGAAGTTGATGGTAAACTGCTGTTTATCACCGATACGGCTAACCATGTACTGACCGATCAGTCCGAGTCTACTTACAAAGACTTGGTATTGGTGAAGGTGAACTAAAATGTCTTGTAGATGCCGCCGTTCTTGGCGGCATTAGAGCCCATCCCATCGATATTGCTTCAATTTAAGCCGTCCGGCTTCGCTTACCTCGACTCCTTCATCAATTAATTTACGGCGTTGGCGTTGTAAATCATGTCCCGTCAGGGAAATCTCCCCTTTTGCGTTCACTACCCGGTGCCATGGCAGGGTTGAACCTTCTGGCAACGTCGCCATCAGGCGGCCAACTTGGCGTGCATAGCCCGGAAAACCTGCAAATTTGGCGATATCGCCATAAGTTGTGACTTTTCCATGTGGAATTTGGTGAACTTGGGTGTAGATTTGCGCCGAAAAATCATCCATATTTATACCTGTACCAAAAAAACCTGATGGCTGATCATGGTATTACGGTTATCAGAGAACGCAAGGAGGTGCTGCCATGTTGTATGCCGCGTTACTTGTTATGGTCAGCATAACGTTGACCATCGTCGGAGTTAGTGCATTGGGGCAAAGCCAAGGAGAGCTGCCTGCACTGGCCCTTGCTATACCCGCTTTATGGTTATTACCACAAGGTGGTGTGTCGGCCTGGCTATTGTTGATTGGCCTGGGCACTTTCGGTTTTGTTCTCCCTGAACAGCCTGTTGCCTTAGCGGTAAGTGTCTTTATGATGCTGCCGGTTTTTGCTGTGAGTTTCTCTGCAAAGAGTTCCTGGCAGTTGGCTGTATTGTTGATCTCCATCGTCCTTGCTATGGATGTTGGTCTGATGGCCCTGCAAGCCGAAGGCAAGCTAGAGGGGAGCCCTATCTATACCATCATTCAGATCCTTGCTGTCGGCGTGATTTGGATAGCTGCACGTAGTTGGCGCTCGGTAGAAGGTAATACCTGGTGGCCGCTATTTTTGGTGGTTCCGCTTTGGGTCGGTGGTTTAGCCCATGCCGCTCTGGTTGCCCTCTGTGTCACCGGTTTGATTGCCTCCCTGCAGGGAATGGCAAAAAGTAAACTCAGTGAATGGGTACCCCGGATGATGTGGATTCTCCCTGCTGTCGGCTTTGCCACCTTGGTCCTGGTGCCGTGGTTCGACGTGCCGAATCCGATATTGGTTGCTTGGTTGCTAGTTTTGGGTGGCGCATTACTGGGGGAATATCTGTTGGAAGATCCGGAAGAAGAGCTATAAGGCTATGCTAACTGTGTGAAAATGGGAATGTTTGACCAATAAAGCGGCAGTCGGTTGGGAATCTGCTAGTGGGCTATTGCAATAGCCTCAGTCATAGCGGATAATCCTCCTCGTTCTCTTACAGAGACAAAGAATCTATGGAGGCCCTGCTGGTCCTCTCGCAACACTACCTCGTGAACCCGGTCAGGCCTGGAAGGGAGCAGCCGCAGCGAGCGACGTGTGTGCCGAGATGTGGCTGGTGGGGCTTCCACCCATCTGTCGCGATGTAATCTGCACCATATCCCTTGCATATCTTCCTTGATACCCTGCATAATTGGCACAATAAGCGTGCATAAGCTATTTTTGTTGTAGTTAAACAACAAAACGGGCTGGTCTTAATATGTACCGCCGTAAGCTAAAACATTCCCGAGTAAAGAATCTTTTTAAGTTCGTCAGTGCAAAGATGAACCAAGTATTAACAGTCGAATCATACCTTGAGTTTGATACCTGCTTTCACCTCGAATATTCCGCATCTATATCTTCATTTATTGCTCAACCTGAAGGCTTTACCTATCGCTTCGAAGGGCGCGAACATTCTTACACGCCTGATTTCTATATTGTTGAAAATAAAGAACGTAAGTGGATGGAAGTAAAGCCATTTAGAAAGACTCAGAATCCAGAATTTTTAGAAATGTTCAGAGCTAAGCAGGCCAAAGCTCAACAAATTGGCATTCCTTTACTGCTTGTGACAGAGAAGCAGATAAGAGTTAATCCTGTTCTAAATAATTTGAAGATCTTGCACCGCTACTCAGGCTTTCAGGACTTCACTGATATACATATCAAGCTACTGTCGCTAGTAAAGTTAAATGGGAAAATAAGCATATTTGATGCCGCTAGCTATTTGAACATCGATTTAGGTTTGATGATTAAAGTGGCGTTTAGTTTGGTATCGCAAGGGGTGTTGCAGACTAATTTAGTAAATGAAGAACTTAGCATTTCTTCGCTCATATGGAGTAAATGATATGAGTATGAACAAGCCGCAACAAACTTTTTGGAATGAGATGCATGGCGAAGTAGATAGTCATAATAAAACTAATGATCTTGATCGTAAGTCAACTGAGCCAGAATTATTTGAAAGAGATTTAGCGACATATCTTGATGATGTTCAAGTTGAAGTTCGACGCCGATATGAATATCTAACTTGGATAGAAAAGCATCTTGCTGGTGGCTGGACGCAAAATAATTTAGAGCCATTGCTTGTTGAGGCTGCCAATGAGATAGAGTTTCTACCTCCCAAGTGGAGGACAGTAGCGAAGTGGTGGAGTTTATACTCTTCATCCGGAAAAAAGATAACGTCTCTAGTACCAAAGGTGCATCTAAAGGGAAATCGAAAGCAAAAAGTTGAGAATGATACCGTTTTCTTTGACCGTGCTGTGGAACGTTACTTAGTACCTGAGCGTCCCTCTATTGCTGCAGTTTATGAATACTATTCTGATCTTATCCGTCGTGAGAACCAGCAACTTGTTGGAGAGAAGATTCAAGCTCTCTCTTATAAAGGCTTCTATAATCGAATAAAAAAACTTCCAGCCTATGAAGTCGCTGTCGCCAGGCATGGAAAATATCTCGCTGATATTGAATTCAATAAGATTGATGCTCATTTGCCGTCAAGCCGTGTGCTAGAGAAAGTTGAAATAGATCACTCTCCTTTGGACCTCATTCTACTTGATGATGAGCTTGATATACCGTTGGGGCGGCCGTATCTTACTTTGCTTATTGATCAATACAGTAAAAGTATTGTTGGGTTTCATCTTGGTTTTAAAGACCCAAGCTATTACTCAGTTATGAAAGGGATATTAAATGCGATAAAGCCTAAAAAGTATATCCATGAGCGCTTCCCCAGCATTGAAAATGAATGGTATTGCCAAGGAAAGATGGAGTCTTTGGTTGTCGATAATGGTGCTGAGTTTTGGAGTAAGAGCCTCGAACAATCTTGCTTGGAAGTTGGGATACATATTCAATATAACCCAGTTAGAAAGCCTTGGCTTAAGCCTTTAGTCGAGCGGCTATTCCGGACAATCAGCAGTAAGTTGTTAGTCTCTATTCCCGGTAAGACCTTCTCCAACATTTTAGAGCGTGAAGAGTATGATTCACGCAAAGATGCCGTTATGCATTTCTCTACGTTCAATGAGCTATTTCATAAATGGATTATTGATGTTTACCACTATGACTCAGACTCTAAGAAGCGAGCAATTCCGTATCTAAAATGGCAAGAAGGTGTTTCTGTAATGCCACCGATCACTTATAGCCATGATGAATTAGAAAAGCTCTCAGTGATTTTAGGCTTGAAAGAAAACCGTAAGCACCGCCGAGGTGGTATTCATATTCATAGTTTGCGTTATGACAGTGAAGAGTTAGCTGACTATCGTCGGATGAACCCAAGTGATATTGAAGTTCTAACCAAGACAGATCCTGACGACATATCAAGCATTTACGTTTACCTGGAGCGAGAACAGAGATACTTGAAAGTACCCTGCATCGACCCTGTTGGATATACCCAGAAGCTATCCTTAACTCAACATAATATTAATAAACGCTTGTGTCGGGACTTTATCAGTGACAAGTTAGACTTAGATGCGTTAGCTCGTGTGAGGTTGTATATCCATGACCGCATAGAGCAAGAAGCTGAAGAGATAAACAACTTGAGCCGAGGAACAACCAAGCGGAAGACAAAAGGGATGGCACGGCTAGCCAAGCACAACGGTGTTGCCAGCGATAGTCAAGCAAATTGCGAACCTGAAGTTTTACCTGAGCTATCTTTAATTAATACAAAATCAGCTCCTAAATCTTTGCCCAATTCAGACGATTGGGATGATTTTACATCAGACTTGGATCCTTACTGATGGCCTTGTTGTCTCCGGAGAATGAAGTTAATTATCAGAAGTTTGTTGATGCTTTTGTCGAAATGCCTATAGCCACAACTATCATGGCGGATTTTGATAGACTGAGATACAACCGGAAATTTGGTGGTGACCAGCAATGCATGTTACTAACTGGAGATACAGGATGTGGTAAGTCTTTTCTTATTCATGAGTACTGTCGGCGAGTGAACCTTAAGACTGCTTTGGATACACTCTTAATTCTCTCCAGCCGTATCCCAAGTAAACCAACATTGGATAGTACAATTATTGAGTTATTAAAAGATATTGGACATTCATTTGCAACATATCGAAAAGGTAAAAGCGGTGACCAAGCTTTAACAGAATCACTGATCAAATGCTTAAAATCAACTGAAGTCGAACTGATAATTATTAACGAATTTCAAGAGCTTGTTGAGTTTAAATCAGGGAAAGCTTTAAGTGAAATAGCAACTAGATTGAAATATATCAGTGAAGAAGCAGCAGTCCCTATTGTGCTTGTTGGAATGCCTTGGTCAGTGAAGATTGCGAAAGAGCCACAATGGGCATCGAGACTATTGATCCGAAGGAGGTTATCGTACTTTACACTATCCAAAGAGCCAGAAGAGTTCATTAGATTCATTAAAGGGCTTGCAATCAGAATGCCTTTTGATGAGCCTCCTAAGCTGGACGACAAACATACTATTTTAAGCTTGTTTGCCACATCAAAAGGGCAAATTAGAACCCTCAAGCACTTTATGAATGAAGCGGTAAAAATTGCCTTAGAACAAAATTTCCCAACGCTATCAAATCAACAACTCGCTAAAACATATCATTTGATGTTTCCTGACTTACCAAATCCATTTCACCAATCTATCGAGCAGATTGAGGGGCAAGAAGTCAGCGTAACGTCACATTATGACAGCGGTGCTGATAACGAATTTGACGCAGTAATCCCTACTAAGTACACAGATCTCCTTCCGCTATCGCAATTGTTGCGTCAAACTAGAAAAACTAAGTAATCCTTAGTACATTTAAAGTGTTTATACTAAGACAATCTTAGCTAAATCATCATTTTGCTAAGAGCTTGCTATGACAAACCCAATTCCTGTTCGCCTGAAATCTGCAAGAAAAGCAGCAGGATACACTCAGCAACAATTAGGTATGGCCTTGGGTATGGAACCAAATACAGCGAGTGCGAGGATGAATCAGTACGAGAAGGGGAAGCATACCCCAGATTATCAGACCATGAAGCGAATCGCTGATGAACTGGGTGTGCCGGTCGCGTACTTTTACTGTGATGATGATTTGTTGGCTGAGTTGATATGTGCTTTGGGGAAAGTCGATGCGCAGAAGAAGCAGGAGCTTTTGGATGAGATTAAGGCACTGAAGGAAAAGTCTTAGTAAGATCCTAGGTAATAAAACACTTTTGCCCCTTTTCTTGATAGAGTAAATACTCATACATATTCTGTTTACCTGATTTTTTAATACCTGAACTAATGTAGACCGATTGTTTCCGAAGAATCAATATAGCTCTCTTTACTCATAATGAGCATTGAGCTCTATGCACTAATCATTTATTACCTCATGTATTACTCTGTCGGAATTCGCTTCAAAGGTCTGCATACAAAATCGAAGTGGCCTACCAAAATTTGTACATTACTAACAAATAATCGCGCGGATAACTTTGCTTGTAAGTGGTTGATTTTGTTAATAAGTAAAGAGTTCGTGACTGTCATTTTTCATGATTAATATCTAACGAATAACGAACATTGAGGAATTTTCATTTTTTATTCACTCTGAATATGATTAATATTCAATTCTGGTCTACTAAGGAAAGCAAGGTTTAGATTGAAACCTAATCAAAAAGGATTTGTTCGGCTTATCTATGCCACAAGGTATTCATGGTTTGGTTTGCGAGCAGCCTGGCGTTCCGAAGCCGCATTCAGACAGGAATTGGTGTGTTTTTGTGTATTAACACCTATGGCACTTGCTTTTCCCGTTGGCGGCTTGGAGAAGTTATTGCTCATAGGTTCATTGGTCGCGGTTATCGTTGTCGAATTACTTAATTCGGCCATAGAGGCTGTGGTCGATCGGATTGGACATGAAAGACATGAGTTATCAGGTCAGGCAAAAGATATGGGATCTGCTGCTGTTCTACTAACTCTTTTAATGGCGATATCTACCTGGGGGTATGTCGTGTTCTCCATTTTAACCATGTGATAAATAGTCTTTATAAGACAGGAGTTAATAAATGATAGATATTGTAAAAAAACGTTTGGGGCTCCTTTTCCCTTTAGCTATAACGCTTTTTGTCTGCCTATTTATTCTCATGTTATCCAGGATAGGATTAAGTGTCTGGCATGGCGATCGTGTTAATGAGGCTGACGGGTGGACAGCCATTTTGCTTAACGGCCTGCGTGTTGATATTTCTACTTTGAGCTATCTGTTGGTGCTTCCCTCGCTGTTGACATGCGTGCTGGCTAGTAATGGTAAGTTAGGGAAAGGCTGGTTATTTATTCTGAGAATTTGGATCGTTTTCGGGTTATGGTTACTGGTGTACATGGAGCTCGCGACACCTTCGTTTATCCTGGAATATGATGTACGTCCTAATCGACTATTTATTGAGTACCTGATTTACCCTAAAGAAGTTTTTGGGATGTTATGGAGCGGCTACAAGCCTGAACTGTTCATTGGCACACTTGTTAGCACGGCAACGTTATATTGGGGATGGAAATTCACTCGCCATTTGGTGACAGGCCTGACATTTCCACGTTGGTATTGGCGGCCAGTGCTTGCTGCCCTTGTGGTGGTACTTGGAGTCATGGGGGCGCGTTCTACATTTGGTCACAGGCCACTCAATCCGGCGATGGTAGCTTTCTCTACCGACCCGTTAGTTAATGATCTTGTTCTTAATTCTTCTTACTCCCTTGCTTTTGCGGCCAAACAGATGGAGGCAGAAGATAGTGCTTTCAAATATTATGGCAAGATGGACAGTAATGAAATCATTGAATTAGTGCGTGAGGCAACTGGGAAAGGTGGTCAGAACTTTGTCTCTGATTCAGCCCCTACAATGGCTTATCATGCCGCAACTTATCAAGGTAAACCTAAAAACCTGGTTATTCTTTTGCAAGAAAGTCTAGGTGCGAGGTATGTGGGTGCTTTGGGTGGCTTACCATTAACACCAAACCTCGATGGATTAATGACAGAGGGCTGGAACTTTACCCGTATGTATTCAACGGGTACCCGATCAGTCCGAGGAATTGAGGCGGTGGTTACTGGCTTCTCGCCGACACCTGCCCGTTCAGTCGTTAAGCTCGGTAAAAGCCAAACAGGTTTCTTCACTATTGCTGACCTATTGAAAAGCAAGGGATATCATACTCAGTTTATTTATGGCGGAGAAAGTCACTTTGATAATATGAAGAGCTTTTTTTTAGGTAATGGCTTTGTTGATATGCAAGACTTCCCGACCTTTAAAGATCCAGCGTTTGTTGGATCATGGGGAGCATCAGATGAGGACTTATACCAAAAGGCCCATGAGCAATTTTCTCACCTAAACGCTGATAATCAGCCTTTTTTCAGTCTGGTCTTTACCTCTTCAAACCATAGCCCGTTTGATTATCCTGATGGCCGAATCACGCCATATAATGCACCAAAGCAAACACGGGAAAATGCGGCAAAGTATTCAGATTATGCTTTAGGGGAGTTTTTTAAGCAGGCAAAATCATCTTCTTACTGGGACAACACTATTTTTGTTGTAGTTGCTGATCATGATTCTCGCGCTTACGGAAATCAGTTGGTTCCCATTGACCATTTTCATATTCCGGCGGTGATTGTAGGAGAAGGCATTCCGTCAAAACAGGATCCTCGTCTAGTGAGTCAGATCGATCTTGCTCCTACGCTACTGTCTCTTATTGGAATTAATAGCGTTAACCCAATGATTGGACACGATATGACCAAGGACATTGACGAATCAAAGCTGAGGGCTATGATGCAGTTTTATAAGAACTTTGCCTGGATGGACAATAATAATGACGTTGTCATTTTCCAGCCAGATAAGCCTGCTAAAGGCTTCCATTACGATGAAGAAACAACCGAATTACTTGCTCGTAAGGTGCCAGAGGCAATGGTAAAAATGGCAAAGGCTAATGCTCAGTGGGGTAGCCTTGCTTATCAAAATAATTTTTATCATTCACCAGGGGGTTACTAATCCGATTAAGATTATTCGTAAGAGATGTTAAGGGCAAAGTGCCCGTTATTATATTGTACGTTGAAATCAATAATGGCGGCTTTAAATAATTAAGCCGCCATTTCAATTTTAACTAAGGTTGGATAAGTGTTTGCTTACGGAAGCTCGTTCTTTCCTGTTTGCGAGCATTGGCGTACGCAGAGTCATTTTCGAACCTGATGTACATTACGATCCTTAAACTCGATTAGAACGCTGGTATCTGGCTAGAGCTTGATATGAAGTTAGGTTAGATATGAATCTTTGTATATCTAACCTATCATTTCGACAAATTTAACTTTTGAAGCGTGACATACACTAGTATCTATTCCTTGAATAGAAATACTGACAGCTGATAAATTGCCAAAGAAGTCTGGATATTAGTAAGTTGAAATGAAATATGAGTTACAATACTTTTATAAAACATGAAAAAAATTATTCTTGGGGATTCCTGCTGCTGGTCTAATTGTGATTGCCATGATGTTTTTTTCTGAAGTGTCTCATCACATTTTTTTTCAGAGCTTGTTAGTTTGGATTGTGACTAATTTTTTGCTTGCAATAATGCATGGCTTTGTAGTCAAAGAAAAAATGTCACGAGAAAAAAATACCACCAAAGAAGTTAAATAAAACCAACTTAGTGAATGCATTAAAAAATTGAGATTTGGCTGATACGACAGTTAATGTTCAATGGATGTAACAGTAAAAAGCCACCTTTCTATTTAGATAGCTTGTACGATGTTGTAGAGCTGAATTGACTTAAATATCACGCATGGTGGTTTTGCATTACCTATTGTTATTCATCACTTCCTAAATTAGTCAAATCACTGACTCAGTTTTGTCCAATACCTTCTTAGCGAAGTATCTAAACGTCTGCTAACCTAAACTAAGTAATCCTTAGTTTGGGTTGTCCATGTTTCTAATTACACCAGCCAAGCTATACTCCGATGAAGCACTAGAGAGCTTTCTGATTCGGCTCTGTGAAGTCAATGGATTTGAATCATTTCAATTACTTAGTGGTGCGATGCGGGATTACTTAATTGATACTGACCATCAAGCTGCTGGAGCATTACCTCGTGAGCTCTGTCAGATAAATCTATATCATGCAAAGCATTCTAGTGGCTTTAGGATGCGGGCTTTCGAGCTTTTGGACTCGTTATTTGATAGTGATGCCAGGCCATTGGTGAAACAAGCTTTGCTACGATCTGCTGTGACCTTCTCTCCTAATCTATCTTCAGTATTTCGAAATGGTATCCATGTCCCTCTATGCTTTGCTCGAGATGGTTATACACCCGTATGCTCAAAGTGTTTACAAGAAAGTCCTTATATTCGTCAGTACTGGCAATTCCAGCCTTATCAAGCATGTCACTCACATGGCATCGACTTACTTTTCAATTGCCCTTCGTGCCAAGTAGCACTTGACTATCAGAAGTCAGAACAGATAACCCATTGTGTATGTGGTTTTGATTTACGCGATGCTTCTCCTAGAGAAGCATCTGCGGACAATATTGCGTTGAGTAGGCTCGTAGCTGAGGGAGAAAAACTGGATGTACAGTCTATTACTAGTTGGCTTGGGGCTTTATTGTGGTTCACCCGAAATTACAAAGGCATGATTGCAGAAAGCGAATGTGGTGAGCCTGATTTTTCAAGGGCTGTTGAGTATTTCGCTAGTTGGCCGCATTCTCTGGAGAAGGAGTTGAAGGAGGTTGCTGATGGTGCGGAGTTGAAGCTGGTTAAAGCCTTTAATCATAGTGATTTTTCAGAGGTCTTTGGTGATTTGGTGTCTTCTGCTCGAAAGCTACCTTCAAGCGATCTTCGGCAAAACTTTATTCTCAAAGCTATCATCGAATTTCTTCATGAGCTGGTTCATGATAATCCTAAATCGAAGGTAGCCAATATTGGTGATTTAAAATTAACCGTGCCGGAAACTGCCGCGTTGCTAACGACTTCAACTGAGCAAGTTTACCGTCTTTACGAAGAGGGCTATTTACAATCCTCAATACGTTTTAAGCTTCACTCAAAGTTATCCCCAAACGATGCTGTATTCTTTTTACGCCATGTTATTGAGCTTCGGGCCTCAGGAATGGCATCAGACTACAGTACTAATGAAGTCTATCTCCCATCATGGTAGGCCTATGCATCTATCAGATTTACTTGATGTTCAAGATACCGCTGAACGTAATCAGCAACTAAGAAGAATACTTGCTTCCTATACTGACTTAATCGATGTAACTGGCTGCGAGGTTGAGTTGCTTGTTATTGCTATAAACCAGACGGTGCCAAGAAAGGATGTCGAAGACTTATTGGACAAAAAACTAGCCAAAGAACTCTATAAAAACAACGAGCATTTTCAACGCTGTATCGATGAAGTTCAGTGGTTTCACACCCACAATCTGAAGTATCCCGATTCTCGCGTAAAAGGACAAAGAATCATTGCCCAAAGCCCAATGAAGGTTGAGGGAGTGCTTAGTAGTGCCAACCTTCCTGTTTGCCTCAGTTGGTCGCACAACAGTTCACAGGTTAATCCGGCCAAGTTCTTTGCGACAAAGTTTATCTGGGAAGGTGTAGCAACATCATTACTTGATGTTTTTATTGAAACTGAACCACAGTGGAAAACAGCTCTTAGGGGGATGGGACTTTCGATAAATCGTCTGATAGATATGAGGGCAACATTAATTGAAAGCCATAGTTTAAACCTCATTCCGGAAGAGGTTAGTGACTATTCCAAACAAATCCGTGTTCCATATGAAGGCGATTATTGCGCACTAACACCAGTTGTAAGTAATAGTGTTCAGTCACAATTGCAGAAAATGGTTTTTGGTCGCCGTGTAATAGCCACAAAAATTGAACATAGCCACCCTGCAAGCGTCGGTAGTTTAGTTGCATCACTAGGTGGCAATATCAGAGTACTTAACTACCCCCCAAATGTTCGAAGTAGAGCTTCCACTGGGTTTTGCTTAGGTGAAGGGATGCGTGGCCACAAGCTTCTTGATAATTCAGCAATAAAAGATGATCGCTTTTTGAATGCTCTTAGCCAAATTGTTGGAGAAAACCCAGCAATAACATTGAGGCAGAGGCGGCAGTTGCGAGTATCGGCACTTCGCTTTGTACGCAAGCAGTTTGCTTTGTGGATAGCTCCCACAATGGATTTCCGAGATAGCCTTGAAATATCTACCGAGTCTGAATCATTTACTGAGCCTGTAGAGGAGCAATTAGTATATCTTCCTCCTGAAAATCTACCGGAAGTGCTTAACGCACTAAACACGCGATTTCACCAAGCACTGCAGTATCATTGGCGTGGAACACGTTATGCGTATCACCCTGAGCTTATTATGCCGATAAAGCACCAGCTCAACTGGTTACTTAGTTATATTGCAAATCAGGAGGTTAATGAATTTTCATCTCAGACAAACTCTGTGTACTTGCACTTAAAACAACTCGTGGTCCATGACGGGTCAATGTTGTCGAACCCTTATATATCAGGTATTCCTTCCATAACAGCATTAGGTGGGTTAATGCACAACTACCAAAGGAAACTGAGTGGGCTGTTAGAGTGCCGGTGTGAGATTAAACGTGGGGCTTGGTACATTGGTCAGTTTAATCAACAGGTCTCTAAGAAACTACCAGAGCCAGATAAAGTGAGGTATCAGAAGAAGTTATCAGATGTACAGCGTCCAGGTATTTTAGATGGTAAATACGCTGACTTAACCATGGACTTAGTACTGGAGCTTAAGTTACCCGACTCTCATCCTATTCCTGAGATTTCGTTGCTACAAGCCGCTTTCCCATCACGGTTTGCAGGAGGAACATTACTTCCCCCATCATTGTTTGAACTTAGTGAATGGTTGCAAGCTTACACTAATTCCAGTGAATTATTTTCAGCTTTAGCTCGTCTACCCCGTAGCGGCTGTTGGATCTACCCTGATGATAAGGGAGTAAACTCTTTCGATGAACTGGTTCAGCGACTTAAGATAGATGGTGATTTAAAGCCTGTTGGTCTGGGCTATATACCTCTAGAAGAGCCGCAAAGCCGAGTTGGAAGTATTGCCCATAAGCACTGTTTTGTTGAACCTTGTATAGGCGTTGTTCAGTGTAAGAACCCGATTGAGATGAGGTTAGCTGGTGCTAAGCAGTTCTACACCTCAGCCTTTTGGCGCTTTGATATTTCAAATCAAGCTATGCTTATGAAAAAGGCATTTTGAGGCAAGAAGTATGAAGATTTGCCGCCACTTAAGCTACGTACGCTCTCTTTCTCCGAGTAAGGCCGTATTTTATTATCAAACACCTGATTCAGACTTTGTGCCTATTCAAGTCGAAAGCAACAAGATTAGGGCTGCGAAAAGTGGCTATACAGAAGCTTACGATAACAAGCAAAATATCAAAAATTTAGCTCCTCAAGATTTAGCTTACAGTAACCCTCAATGCATAGATTCTTGCTATGTCCCGCCAAATATACCAGAGATACATTGCCGGTTTTCTTTGAGAGTAGAAGCTAACTCATTACAGCCTGAATGCTGCGAAGATGAGAAAGTGAGGCGTTATCTGACACAGCTAGCATTTTTGTATGCACAGTTGGGAGGATACCAAGAGTTAGCAAGCCGTTATTGCAAGAATATCCTACTGGGAAGTTGGCTATGGCGAAACTATCAAACATTAGGTACTCAGATTGATGTCATTACATCAACCGGGAGTAGTTATGAGATAAGGCTGTACATATGAGTCAAATGATTATTTTTGGTAGTTAAATCTGTTATTTAACATAATGGGCATTTAACGAAGCTAAGTATGTACTCAATTTAAAGTTGACAAGACAACTTGCGTGTGTGAACTATTGCATATTCATTCGATATGCGGTGTGGCACATTGAAAATACTTATTTTGGATACCGAAACCACAGGGCTTGATGGTAGTGCTGAGATAGTCGAGATTGGTATTATAGATATGAGCGGTAACGTTATATTTGATAGCTTGATTAAGCCGCAATCATCAATCCCATCAGAAGCAACTGGTATTCACGGTATAACTAATGCCGATGTGGCTACTTCACCTATTTGGCCAGAAGTGCATAATCAAGTCTGCTCTCTACTCGATAACGCAATTGTCCATATTTATAATGCTCAATTTGATGTTCGAATAATTAATCAAACTATTAGGCGGTATGGATTGAGTGAACCTAAATATACCGCTGAATGTGTGATGCTACGTTATGCCAAAGAATACAACGAATGGAACGCTTTTAGAGGTAATTATGCTTGGCAGAAACTAACTAATGCGGCCCATCAACAGAATATTGAAATTAATGATCTGACAGCACATAGAGCAGTATCTGACTGTGAGATAACTAGACGGCTACTGCTAAAGCTCAATGCTGGCGATATTAAACAGTGTACTTGAAGAGCTAATAATAATTTATCACCCTGTCTATCGATAAATCATGTTATCTTTAACACGCATATACTACCTGGAAGGCCAATCTTAGTTCGGTGGGGAAATTCGTTGTATGTTTTTGTTTTATATTCACAAATTATGAAAATTAATATAGCTGCGTAAATAGTAGATAGGGTCATGATGTGAAGAGGTGACTTTGCATACTCGTATTTTCATCAAACCCTAATGCTTTATAACCACGGCTTCGCTTGGCATACATCTTAACAAGCATTGGGATGTTTACATCCACATAATCGATGACTCGGATTTCATCTTTACCATCGAACTCTCTTTGTATCCGGCCAACATACTGAACGAGGGCACCTTTCCAAGACATAGGCAAAGCTAGGACTAACGTATCAAGACGAGGTAGGTCAAAGCCTTCTCCTATAAATCGGCCAGTTGCGACCAACACCTGAGTTGTTGCCAATTTTCTATTAACCTCATCCCTGTCGCGCTTATTCATTGCACCGACTAGTACTTCATTTTGTATGTTGTTATTAGTGAGTAATTGACCAAGAGCTTTTGCATGCTCTCGGCGCTCAGTAAGCACAATAGGTACTCGATTTGATCGAATTTCTGCAATGATATCGTTAATGATTAGATGATTTCTTGCTTCACTTTCAATGAGCCACCTGTAAACATCAGCAATATGCGGTCGAGGGTCTTGAGTTGTTAGCTTTAAAGGAGCCTCAAGTATGACTTCTTTCTTTTGAAGCGATTGTATGAATTTTGCTGAGCTGTCCGGTTTTATCGTGTGTCTGACCTTACCAGCTTGCATGAAAATAATAGGTTGATGTCCATCTCTTCGTTCCAATGTGGCACTTATGCCTAGTATGTATTTTGAGTGAACCTCACTTAGTAACCTTTCATATTGTGGAGCAGAAAGGTGATGGCACTCATCAATAATAATCTGGCCGTATTCATGCAAAACAGGGTTAACCGTGTTATCCCCCCGATTTAACAGACTTTGGTAGGTAGCAACATCGACAAGTTTTGTTGGTTTTTTCTTAGTCCCGCTCAAAGTACCGACTTCTGATCCAGTCATGAAAGCTTTGAGCCTTTCTTGCCATTGCTCGACCAGTTGTTTGTTGTGAACCAAGATCAGTGTGTTTATTTTTCTTCTACATACCAATCCTATAGCGGTGACGGTCTTACCAAATGCAGTAGGGGCATGCAGTACACCAATATCAAACTTCGAGATTGCTTCTATGGCTTTCTTCTGATCATTTCTGAGTTCACCATTGAACTTGATGTTTCTTAACCTTGTCCCAACTCGTCTTTTATCTTCTAAGTTGATACGTATGCCAGTTTGCTCAAGTAATTCGAAGGCATCATCAATGCATCCCCTTGGTAGAGCAAGGTAGCCGCTGTCTACTTCAGCTAACGAGATATATCTTGATATACCGTTTGTCGATAGCCTTAGTCCCTGAGCTTTGAAAAACTTAGGGTTTGAAAATGAAGCAAGTTTCTTTAATTTAGCAATGAGAGCATTTGGTAATCGCTCCATAGGTATGTAAACCTTATTAGCTAGAACGATGTTGATACTCTCAGGACACCCGGAGATCACTGCTATGGGTGAAGGTAAATTACGGTCCCAAGGCTGTGAAGCTGACCCGGATTCACCTTGTTGGGCTACTTCATCAGAAGCTATTAACTTTACCATTGCTTCTGTACTGATTTTTTTCGTTGAACCTAACACTTGCCACTGATCTTGATAAGGCGTGAAAGTTGCGTCTATGAACTCTGAGTTACTGTCTTTTCTAGCGGCTTTTTGTAAGGGAAGGGCTATTAAGTTGCCTATGCCTGCTATTGGCAGAGTATCTTGGTTTGGAAACAATCGATCATATGACTCAAAGGACAAGTTGCCATGAATCTGCATGGCTTGATCAAGTAGCTTAAATCCGAGTTTTCTTGCACTTGCTGCATGCACTTTATCTTCAAAGAAAATCCATATGTGTGCTCCATTCCCTGAGCGAGAACGTTCGAGCAAATAGTCAATTTCATTGACTCGACATGCTTCTGCGTAAGCGAGTGCAGCTTCTTTCCAATCTGACTTGTCAAAATCAATCGCTAAGAACCAACAATGACTATCACTATCCATGGGATAAATGCCAATAATGGAATTACCCGAAAGGTGGTCATATATGGCTTGAGTATCTAATGGTTTAAAGGCTTGATTAGGGCACTCAAGGCATTTTACTTTAGGTTTATTACATAGGTCTGGTTGCCACTCGTTGTTACACGCTATTGAGTAGCCTGAACGGCCTTGCTTGTTTTGCCAGCGAGTTGCGTAACAGTTGTGGTTGCCGCGAAAGTAGTGCTGAAAGAGCTCCACTTTTTTCTCAGGAGACATCTGGTTGTTGAATGTAGGTTGTTCGGCATCTTTAGCATTCAGGAGGGTAAGCTTCTTCTCCTCTAATCGTGCTAGTTTTGCTTTTAGGGCTGCAATCTCTTGATTTATAGTAATTAGTTCATCCATGTAACCAACCTAAGAAAGGACTCCCCAGCGGAGACGATAATAAAGACATTACAAATTAAATATAGGCTAGTACAAGGCTTAAGCTGCTTTTTTATTAATAATCAATGCTGTAGGGTGTGTAGTGGTACGGTGAATTTGGCCACCTGATTAGAGGTGATATCATCACCTCAGAAAGCTAACAGGTGACACAATGA
>NZ_JANEYT010000003.1 GCF_024357955.1 Photobacterium pectinilyticum | reverse complement strand
CTTAGCCATGATAATAGCCTCATGAACTGACTTATCATCAGTATAGTTAACAGGGCTGAGTATTAGTGGTAATCAGGTAAATATTTGATCAGTTTTGCTGGTTAAAATCGCTGCTCTCTGCGTTAGATATTTTGTAATTAGAGCCACTCGTTACTGCAATATCTGCCTTGATATCAACGATTTTTCCAGTGCAAATACTTGATCAACGACTTATCCAGATTGGTATAACAATATCGAACCTGGGGCGATAACAAATCTAGCGAAAAAGAGTCTAGTTATTTTATCCTTTACCCGCAATATATTCAGTAATCCGTATTGGTCATGAAAGTACGGTATTTCATGCAACTAGCACGAATATTATGCAAACTTTTTAGTGCATTTTTTGCTCTGGTGAGGTATCTTGACCGCAGTCTAAAAATTGCTTTTAATTTAGTGGTAACCTTTAGAATTACAGACGGAATTTAGATGCTAAATGTACTCACACTCTTGATAAATCATAGGTTTATGTGACTATGGAAACTTTACTGGTTATCGCCTTCATCGTTGGTGCTTTTTATATTATCTGCAAAGAAAAGAAGAAATGCTCCAAAGACGTTGATCACTCTCGTGACTCTTTGTAATTACTACTTTTGTTAGAGTGATCGGCTAGATATTCTGTTGCACCAGTACTATCAGTGGTTGGCTGCGAAAAAATTAATCGCCCTTTTAATATTCTGTGACTCTTCAAGGGAATATTATGGGCGATTTTTTATTGTAAATATAATGGCTTGGTGCGTATGGTTGTTACGCTTGCTTCTCCATCCATTGTTCGCGAAGGCGAGTAATGCGTTTTTCTGTTTCTTGCCACTTTGATGTGTTGATCAAATCTCTATATTCACCCGTTGGCTTTTTGCATAGCGACTCTAAGGAAGGGACTTGCGCCTGAGGCAATCCATCCAGTGCCTCGATTGCACCTTTACGGTTATTACAAAGCATTACCATGTCACAGCCAGCACGCTGAGCTGCAATTGCACGTTCGCTATAGCTGCCAAGAACATCGGCACCTTTCATATTGAGATCGTCAGAAAAAACGACGCCTTTGAAGCCCATTTCCTCACGGAGAACTTGTTTTAGCCAGTATTCAGATCCACTCGCTGGCGACGAATCATAATGATCAAATACCACATGGGCTGGCATCATAGCATCGAGAAGATTGGTATCGATCAACGATTGGAACACCGTCATATCATGTTTTTTAATCATATCGCGTGAATCGATAGGGGTTTCGAGGTGTGAGTCAGCGATTACCCCACCATGGCCTGGAAAATGTTTCCCTGTTGCTGCCATTCCTGCCAATTTCATGCCCTTGATAAATTCAGAAGCATATTGGATTACTTGTTGAGGATCATCAGAGAAAGCTCTATCACCAATCGCTTTACAGTCAAATCCGAGGTCCAGTACAGGGGCAAGACTAAGGTCTATATCCATGGCAAGTAACTCTGCGGCCATTAGCCAACCACCATCATAAGCTAAGGATTTCCCCTCATTGCTTTCAGCAAAGGCTTTTGCTGGCGGGAGCAGTGTAAATTCTTCACGGAAACGTTGTACACGGCCACCTTCTTGATCAACAGCAATAAGAAGAGGGCGCTTTGCTGTATTGCGAATATCTTTTGTTAGCGCACGTAATTGCTCACGGTCATGATAATTTCGTGCGAAAAAAATTATTCCGCCGACGGTCGGGTGTTGGATGATCTCGCGATCTTCTGCGTCTAGCTCATAGCCAGCCACATCAAGCATCAGAGGGCCCATGAATTCTCCTTACGGAATTTATCTAATAATAACAAACAGATAATTATGCCTTATATTGACGGAATACCATAATGAACACGCTTAATTATAGAGAGATTTGACCAATTGTTGGCAATTGAACAAGACATTAATAATGCTCATAGGGCCAACTATTGTTTATCATGGTAAACACTGAGTTGTGTAATGGATTTCATTAATATTGTGAAACATAATGAAGTTGAAATAAATCTCTGATTTAAAAGGGAAGTTAAGTTGCGTTGAACATATGCTTACTGCAATGAGCTTTTGTTGCACTTAAAATGTGATCAAAGGCGCTTTTTTGTGAGATGTTGTCACTTAAACTGTTTCCTTGATTGTCCAATTAGGAAAGTGAAATATGTCAACTTTGGTCGCAATTGCAATTACAACCGGAATTCTATCGGGTATTTGGGGATGGGTAGCTGTATCTCTCGGATTGTTAAGCTGGGCTGGCTTCCTCGGTTGTACCGCATACTTTGCTTCTCCTAAAGATGGCGTGAAGGGCTTGCTCCTCAGCTTGGCCACAACAATGAGTGGCGTGTTTTGGGCAATGGTTATTATTCACCTTTCTTCTGAAGTCGGCATTGAGATCATCGGTTACGTTATTACGGCCGTTGTTGCTTTCTTTATGTGTTTTCAAGCTAAACAAGCATGGTTTAGCTTTATTCCGGGCACGTTTATTGGTTCTTGTGCGACATTTGCAGCTGGTGGAGACTGGCAGATTGTCGTTCCATCATTGGTTCTAGGTGTTTTTTTTGGTTATTCAATGAAAGCTTCAGGTCTGTGGTTACAACAGAAGTTGGCAAAAACTGTGAGAACCCTTGCGCCAGTAGAGTAATACCAACCTACATAAATACTTGATCAGTCTTGCTGGTTAAAATCGCTGCTCTCTGCGTAAGATATTTTGTAATTAGAGCCACTAGTTACTGCAATATCTGCCTTGATAACAACGATTTTTCCAGTGCAAATACTTGATCAACGACTTATCCAGATTGGTATAAAACAGTGATAGATTTGAAGAAAAAGCCGCAATTTGCGGCTTTTTTATGTGTGGTTAGAGGCAAGGAATATAGAGTCCAGAGAAAGGTTGCTCAAGGGGTTTCAACACCTCAGGTGCTTTATCTTTCGGAGCAAGGATGCAGACTCGCAACCCTTCATCAAGCATCTGTTGTACTTGTGATATTAGGTTCCCGCCTTCGTAGGGGGCTCTATCGGCGTCCCTTCGACATAAATCAACAAATTCATCATCAGCACCGGCTTCACTTGGGTAGAGAACAAACTCTGCCTGTTGCATTAAACGTAACGCTTTTAAAGTGAGCAGTTCGGTGTCGGATCCTGTTTCTATCAAATACAATGCGCCTGATGCTTCAGCATCGTGATTGAGCAGATCGACAAAGACTTGCTCCAGTTCTTCTTTTGTTTGGGCTTGCTCTACAGCGGAGTGACGGAAGTATAACTCCCAAAATTTACGTCTTTCATCAACCGTTGAAAAATGCTGCTTTATCCGTTCTCTTTGCTCACCTGCATAGCTGGCTAATAGTGATAAATTATGAGGTAGTTGGGTTTCCAGTTTTTCCCGCAGATACCTAACGAGAACAGGGGATGCACCACCGCTTGAGATGGCTACTTGGATTGGGCTTCTATCGACTATGGATGGGGTGATGAAATCACAGTAGTCTTTATCATCGACCACATTAATCCAGATACCGAGAGCTGTTGCATCTTGGTGTACTCGATGATTCAGTGATGGGCAGTTAGTCGTGGCCCAAACTTGATAACTGCCTTCGAGATCACATTTTTCGTAACATTTATTTACCCAATGAATATGTCCACTGTTTGCTAGTGTCGCTAAGTAGTTGTGAAGCTTTGGGGAAACAACGTGAATGGATGCATCAGCTTTACGAAGCAAGTCTACTTTTCTGCAGGCGACTTCACCACCGCCTATTACTGTTACTTTTCTCTGTTTTACAGAAAGAAAAATTGGGAAATAGTCCATATTAGATATTCTTCATGGGTAAATGTGCTGTCTCTAAGTGTCTGACTTGTCGTCATAACTTTTTCTAGTTACTATGAAAGCACAAAATTACAAGGTTTGAAATAAATTGAAATACTTGTTTGGTGAAAATGTTTCATTACTCATGACTGTTCAGCTTGGATTAAAGGCATAATGCTAGTTTATGTGAACTATAATGATAGATTTTTTTTGAAACCTTAAATAACCTTCAAGTCACTAAAATTTAAGCAAAATGATTGTTCGTTTGTTGATTGACCTAGTGATTGAATATAACAAACTTTAAGCGTACTTTTTACATAAATTTAAGATGGTCGGCAATATGAATAAAAAACTTATGATTGCGACACTGATAAGCTCAAGCCTGCTTGTTGGTTGTGGCGATAAGTTGTCTGGTCCTGCTGGGGGAATGGCTCCTTTAGTCGCGGTACAGCCAGTAACTGTGATTGATTATCAACAGGGGAAACAGTTTGTCGGAAGGACTGAAGCAATTGAAGATGTGGCTATCACAGCTCAGGTTTCAGGTTACCTTAAAGCACGTTCGTTCAATGAAGGTGAGGTTGTTGAAAAAGGACAGGTGCTTTTTGAAATTGAACCAGCAGCCTATGAAGCTCGTGTGGCAAGTGCAGCGGCTGCTATCGCACAAGCTGAAGCTACATTAAAGCGTGCCGATTTGGACTGGAAGCGTGGCCAAAATTTGTTGCCAAAAGGCAGTATTAGCCAATCTGAATACGATCGCCTAACAGCAGAAAAACTGAGTGCAGAAGCGCAGCTTAAAGCGGCTGGTGCTCAGTTGAAATCAGCGCAAGTTGATTTGTCATTCACTAAAATTACCGCACCATTTACTGGCCGCATTAGTGATAGTAAGGCCAGTATTGGTGATCTTGTTTCGCCAAGTTCCGGTGTACTAACGACATTGGTTAGTCTAGACCCGATTCAAGCTTCTTTTAATGTGAGCGAGCGAGAGCGTTTGAATCTTGGTATTGATAGCCTTGACGGTGCAGGTGAAGGGCAGGGTGATGTAGAAGTTGTTCTTACTCTTACAAATGGTAAAGAGTACGGTGAGTTAGGTACGGTTGATTTCATTGGCAACCGCATTGATTTGAACACTGGTACGATTGCAATGCGTGCAAGCTTTGCAAACCCAGCGCAATCCCTGCTTCCTGGTCAACATGTTCAAGTCTTCCTGCGTGAAAGAGAGCCTGTAAAACGTATCGTGATTCCACGTCGTGCTGTTCAAAGTGACTTGGAAGGTGACTTTGTCATGGTACTTGCGGATAACAATGTTGCCGAACGCCGCAATGTGGTTCTAGGGCCTCAGACCGAGCATGGCATCATCATTGCCGAAGGTATTGACAGCGAAGATGTTGTTATGACGAAAGGCCTTCAGCGTGTGCGTAACGGTGTAACAGTACGACTTGAAGAAACAGGGGCGCAAGAGTAATCATGCTAAGTCGCTTTTTTATCCAGCGCCCTAAGTTCGCGCTGGTTATTTCAATTATTCTAACGCTGGCGGGGGCGATTGCCGTCCTGAACTTGCCCGTGGCGGAATATCCTAAAATCAGTCCGCCATCAGTTGGCGTTACAGCATACTATTCTGGTGCAAGTGCGGAAACAGTCGAAGAGGCAATTGCCGACCCGATAGAGGCGTCAGTCAACGGCGTTGAAAACATGATTTACATGTCTTCAAAAAGTGCGAACGATGGTTCGTATAGCCTGAACGTGACGTTTGATATTGGTACTGATCCTGACATGGCTCAGGTAAATGTTCAGAACCGTGTTTCTCAGATTGAGTCTAAATTACCTGCCGAAGTGCGTATGGTGGGGGTTACGGTTAAGAAGCGCTCTCCTGACTTGTTGATGGTTCTTAACTTCTATTCACCAGACGGTAACTATGACGATCAGTTCCTGATTAATTACATTAACCTTAATGTGAAAGATCAGCTGGCGCGTGTTAAAGGTATCAGTGAGGTTAACGTTATTGGTGGTGGTGAATACGCAATGCGTGTTTGGCTAAACCCTGAGAAAATGGCCAACCTGAACCTGACCACTTCTGATATCAATGCCGCTTTGTCTGAGCAGAATGTGCAGGTTGCAGCTGGCCAAGTCGGTGCCGCACCATATAACAACCCGCAAGAAGTTCAGTTCAACCTAGTAACAAAAGGTCGCCTACAAACTGTTGAAGAGTTCCAGAATGTAGTTCTTCGTGCGAACAATGACGGTTCGATGGTTTACCTGAAGGATGTTGCTCGTGTTGAACTGGGTAAGAAGTTCTACAGTGGTAACGGCATGTTCCGTAATCAACCGGCTTCGATTGTTGCATTGAACCTCCAGTCAGATGCTAACGCACTTGAAAGTGGTCAGGCAGTAATGGATCTGCTTGAGGGTATGAGTGCGGATTTCCCTGAAGGGATGGAATATGAAACCAGTTATGATACAACCTTGTTTGTTTCTGAGTCTATCAAAGGGGTAGTTATTACCTTGATTCAGGCAATCTTGCTGGTAATCGCTGTAACTTATATGTTCCTAGGTAGTGTGCGTTCAACGTTGATCCCGGTTGTGGCGATTCCAGTATCTTTAATCGGTACTTTCGCCATCATGTTGGCGGCTGGTTTTACCATCAATACAGTAACCTTGTTCGGTCTGATCTTGGCTATCGGTATCGTGGTGGATGATGCGATTCTGGTTATCGAGCAAGTTGATACCAATATGAAACGTGATCCAAGCCTGACACCGGCAAAAGCAACCTTAATCGCGATGAAAGAGGTTACGGGTCCGATTGTGACTTCAACGATGGTACTGCTGGCAGTATTCATCCCAGTTGCAATGTTGCCTGGTATCACCGGTATTATGTATCGTCAGTTTGCCCTGACAATCTGTATCTCGGTTGTGATCTCCTCGATCAATGCATTGACGCTTTCACCGGCACTGTGTTCGCTAGTCCTAAAGCAAGGTGGTGGCAACACAGCACGTTGGTTCGAAATCTTTAACCGTGGCCTTGATAAGGTGACGTTGAAGTACGGCTCCATCGCAGGTTTCATGGTGCGCAAAGCCGCGTTGCTTGTTGCTTTCTTTGTTCTTGCTGTAGGTGCCGTTACTTTCCTATCGAAAACAACGTCAACTGCATTTGTACCGACGGAAGATAAAGGTATCTTGCTGGTTAACGTTCAGCTTCCAGACTCCGCTTCTCTGTCTCGTACTGAAGAAACAACTGAAAAGCTACAGGAAATCCTTGCGGATGAGCCGGGTATTGAGGGTATTACCGTTGCGAACGGTTATGCATTCCTAACGGGGGCCGCAGCGTCAAACGGTGCATCTTTGTTCATCAAATTAAAAGATTGGGATGAACGAAATGCAATGGACGGCGAGCACTCATCCTTTGCAATTTCGAGCCGTGTAAATGGTCGGGCTGCAATGGAATTGCCAGAAGCAATTGTTTTCGCTATGGGGGCACCAGCGGTACCTGGCATGGGTGCGGCGGATGGCTTTGAGTTTGTACTTGAAGATACGTTGGGTCGAAGCCGAACTGACCTAGCCAATGTCATGGGTGAAATGATTCAGGCGGCTAATCAGCAACCTGAAATTCAGTTTACCTTTAGTACATTCCGCGCCAATGTACCTCACTACTACATTGATGTTGACCGAGTGAAAGCGAAGCAACTGGGTATTCCGCTGACGGAAATTTTCCAAACGCTGCAAGGTAACCTTGGTTCAATGTATGTGAATGACTTCACGATGTACGGTAAGAATTTCCGTGTAACCGTGCAGGCAGACAGTGATTACCGTGATGGCCTAGAGGCGTTAGAGCGATTCCACGTGCGTTCATCTTCTGGTGATATGATCCCACTAAGTACTATTACGTCGGTAGAGCAGGTATTTGAACCTGATGTAGCGTGGCGTTACAACATGTACCGCTCAGCTGTTATCCAAGGGAGTCCAGCACCGGGTTACTCAAGTGGTGATGCAATCGCAGCCATGGAACGTGTTGCTGCTGATATCCTACCTCAAGGTTATCAGTATGAGTGGACGGGTATGGCTTACCAAGAAGTAAAAGCCGGTAACCAAGCTATTTACGCCTTTGCACTCGCACTTGTATTTATCTACCTGTTCATGGTGGCGCAGTACGAGAGTTGGAGTATTCCGTTGGCCATTATCCTTGTTGTTCCTGTGGCGACATTGGGTTCATTCTTGGCACTTGCTTTGACGGGGACACCGTTGAACTTGTATGCTCAGATAGGTTTGGTTCTCTTGATTGCACTTGCGGCGAAAAACGCCATCTTGATTGTAGAATTTGCCAAGGTTGAGCGTGAAGAGAAAGAGTTGGATATCGAACAAGCAGCGGTTCGTGGTGGTAAGCTACGTTTCCGTGCGGTAAACATGACTTCTTGGTCGTTTATCTTGGGTATTCTGCCTTTGATCTTCGCAAACGGTGCAGGCCATATCAGTCAGAACTCACTAGGTATTTCACTGACTGGTGGTCTACTGTGCGTGTTGTTGGCAGGTACCTTCCTGATCCCTGGCTTCTTCGCGCTGGTTCAGCGTCGTCGTGAGAAATTCCACGGTGGTTCAACCAAGTTGATTCCATTGGATGATGAATAACTCTCTCGCTGAATATTGAGTAAAGCTTGAACCAAAAAGCTCCCTTTGATGGGAGCTTTTTTATGGTTGTAAGACAATTTATGCCAAATTTTTAGAAAACAATGAGTAATACCAATCTGGATAAGTCGTTGATCAAGCATTTGCACTGGAAAAATCGTTGTTATCAAGGCTGATATTGCAGTAACTAGTGGCTCTAATTACAAAATATCTAACGCAGAAAACAGCGATTTTAACCAGCAAGACTGATCAAATATTTATGTAGGTTGGTATAAGCTTTCCGGCGAGCAAGGGCGAGGGCAGCCAGGCCGATCAAACCAGAGAGTGGAAGACTACCACCGCCACCTGAACCACTTGGGCTTGTTCCCGTTTTGTTTTCTGGGTCACTGACTTTAACAAATGGATCCACACTAAAAGTCGGTGTGACTTGCGATGCGAGGTCTAAGTTCGTTTTAGCCTCAATCCATGCATAATAGTGTGCAAGTTCGGTATAAAGACCGTTCTTCTGCGCTGCTGCATCTCCATTTTCTTTTAGGTGGCAGTATGGACCGTTACTGGTTACACCAATAACACGAAGACCAAAATCACTATCTCCTGATTTATCTGAAATCTGCCAAACTAGCGGGCCACCTGAATCACCTCGACATACATCTTTCTTTATTTCGGGGGTGTTACTGTCAGCACAAACAAAGTGAGATTCTTCACTGAGTGGATAGTCAGCATCACAATCAGTCATTGGAATACCGCCTAATTTCACAACCATTAATTCATCAGGTTGGTCAAATTTAGGTTCGGTGTAACCCCATCCAGAGGCGATGAGGTTAGCCTTAGAGTAACCGATTGGGTTCCAAGTATTGGCAAATTGGTTATTGGCGGCTTCTTGTTCTTGCTGGGTGGCTATTTTAATTGGTTGAGCGACTTCAAGCATTGAACGATTGACCTTGAGCAGTGCGATATCATGATCCAATGCCAGGCTGGAATCGTAACCACTGTGTACAATCTTGTCGGTGATCTCAAATTTATATTTTCCATCGATACTGTCGGCAGTCCCCACTTTGTTTTTAATAATATTTGTACCTGCTATTAGAGTGTTACTCATAAACGACTCTATACAATGAGCAGCAGTAACAGCCCAAAAATCGCTGATAACAACAGCTCCACAGCCGGAAGTGATATAAGTACCGTCATTGAGTTGTGGCTCTGTAAGGAATGCTGCCTGCCACGGTAAAAGTAAATCAGATGATAGTTTACTGGCTTCTTCACCGTTCAGTACACGTGCTTGAATATTGGGTTCATTAGCGAAACTAGGAGCAACGGACAAGCAAGCTAGTGCGACAGCAACGGGGGTATATTTTAATTTCATAACATCCTTTGTTTGTTCTTGAGCTAAATAAAAAAGTTGGCCATCAATAGATGGAAGTTGTTAAACACATCGGCCAACAATGCTCTTGCTAGTAAATGTACGCTGTTTTTATGGAGGGTATGGTAAAGACTGTGATTAACATTTCCAGTCAAAAAAGTGCTTTATGTGACAGGGTTACCAGTTATTCACTGGGTCAATGCATTTTTGGGGTTTTAGAGGTAAGGGATGAATGTTGATTTAATGCAAACCGTTGAGATCTTCTGATCGAGATTGTTGCACTAGCACGTTATAATACAATCTGATATTTAGTAATAACAAAGAGTTGCAGAGTATGACTTACAAGCACGTCATTGGTTTTGGTGTTGCAGGCAATTTTGCCGGGCACTTAGAGCAAGCAGGTGAAGACAAAGATTTTTTAGCGGTCGAGGTTAAAGAAGCGGTACAGCCTAAAGCGATTTTCCCTTTCTATGTGCCATCAGAAAAGGCTGGGTTCCTTTCTACTTACCCATTATCATCCGATACCATTATTCCTCCAAACGATGCTGATAACTTGCAAATCGAACCTGAAGTGGCATTGGTTTGTGATATTGAATATCAGGACAATAAGGTCGTTGCCATTAAACCACATGGTTTCGCTGCATATAATGATTGTTCTATTCGTAAACCTAATGCGAAGAAAATCAGTGAAAAGAAAAACTGGGGTGTAAATACCAAAGGGATTTCATCACAGGTTATTGACATTGATCATCTTCGGGAAGGAGGCAAGTTGGATAACTTCCGTATCGCCAGCTTCCATAAACGTGGTGAGACGGTATCGCGCTACGGTGAAGACAGCCCAGTAGTGGGCTACAGCTACTTTCATGAAAAGCTGTTGAACTGGATTGTTGATCGTATGAACAATCAACAAGATATAGGCCCAACAGAAAATATTGCCGATTTTCTGGAAAATGCAGGTTACCCATCACAGGCCGTGATCAGTATAGGTGCCACTCGCTACACTGAATTTGGTGAAACGACGTTCCTGAAATCAGGCGATACCAGCATGGTGGTCGTTTACGATGGTACGGTTTATACTCCTGAGGATATTACAGCGATGGCGGAAAAGCAGTCGTTTGCCGAGCAGGGTATTTCGGCGTTGGTTCAATCCGTCGCTTAAGATAATTAAAAAGCACTGTGAAAACAGTGCTTTTTCTATACAAACATTACAGTGTGACGTTTGGTTGCGAGCGTATGTCGATTGATTATTTATAGTCGCCAGAAAACCTCTAAAGAGCCATTTGAATTGGAACGGTGTTTAGCTTCTTTAAATTCTGCTGTATTGGTTGCGAAGCTCAGACTGACACCCCATTTGGGTTGGTAGAACACGCCACCAAATACCGCAGTGGCTTGCCAGTGTTCAACATTGGTATCAGGAACTTCACTTGGGCGATCACCGTCAATGGTTATATCGTTTAAGCGGTAACGCCCTTCGATGCCGGCAAATAGGAAACACCCAGATCGGCTTGAAGATAACACACCGACATCAACAAAGTTGCCCGGAGAGAAGCCAGTTGTACCGAAATTATCTGCCAGATTGTTACCCCAACGAGCAACACCACCAATAGCAAGCTCACTTTGATAGTTACCTACATTGATTCGCCCCGTACCACTGAGATCATAATCGTCCATCAAATAAGCCTGTTGACGGGTAAGCAAGCGGTGGCCTTGATAGCCTAGGTTGAAGACAAGAGTATTCTCTATCTGGTAATCCCATCCCATAGGCTCATCGGATCCAACGATCGCATGAATGAACTTTTGACCCTGTTCGGCAAACGAGTTGGGGCCAATCATTCCGACCATAAAGCTGTATTTATCCACGAAGGTAGGCGAATACTGGTATGCACTGGTTTCTAAGAAGAGTAAGCCTGCATAAGGGCGCTCATTTTCAGGTGGTTCAAGGGCCTCAATATCTTCTGGTGTCCACATCTGCTGCCCGAGCGTTAAGCTCCAACCTTGTTTCGTGTCTTCTGCCAATGGCAAATATTGACTGATCTGACGGATCGGTGTTGGCGCCGTCTGTGTCAGATCTGCTGAATAGGGTGAGTTGTATTCAAGGAAAATACCATTGGTGTAATTCTGATCTGTGCCGACGATTCCGTCATTGTCCATCGAAAACGAAAAACTTCCCGAGTTGTATGCGAGGGCATTGGGAGCGAGAGCAGAAAGACAAGCGAAAAGTACGGGTGAAAATTGTTTCATTGCTAATCCTTTGGTACAACAAACAGGATGAGATTCAATAGTGAATGCGTTAATCGTACTTTTAGTTTTTATTAAACAGCGACTAAATTGAATTGTGTATACAAACTGGTTCATCCATTAATGTCTTCATCATATCGAAAGGAAGTGATTTATCGCTAGTTTTTTTAGTGAATAAGCGTAAATCTTTGTGAATGTCCGATTTATAAGGAAAAGGAATGTCAGTGCCCAAAATTACATCGCCATTAGTATCGGTTTCTTGGCTGGTTGAACATTTGTCGGATCCTGAAATAGTCGTACTTGATGCTAGCTGGTTTTTACCTGGTTCAGATAGAAATGCTCTACAGGAATGGCGAGATAGACGCATACCTAATGCCCGTTTTTTTGATTTTGATAAAAAAATTGCTCATCCCGCAGCGTTATTTCCTCATATGTTACCTGAGCCGTCGCATTTTGCTGACGAAGTTGAAAAACTGGGCATATCCAATCGCAGTCAAGTTGTGGTTTATGACAGCCAAGGTGTTTTTTCTGCACCGAGAGTGTGGTGGATGTTCCGTGCAATGGGGCATGACAATGTTGCTGTACTCGACGGTGGGCTGCCAGCATGGGAAATTGCCGGAAACCGTCTTGAGGCTGGCGAGCCTGTTTCGCCGGTAGCTGGTGACTTTGACGCACAATACCAACCACAATGGGTCATCGATGGTGACAGCTTGTATGAGAAACTCAATACTCCGGACGTTCAAGTCTTGGATGCTAGGGCGGCAGCGAGATTTTATGGAACCCAGAAAGAGCCGAGGGAAGGGGTCAGAAGTGGTCATATGCCAAGTGCGAAGAGTCTACCATTCGGCCAGTTACTCAAGGACGGATATTTCTTACCATCAGATCAATTGAAGAAGCGGTTTGATGCGGTGAGTAACGTTGATCAACGGCTAATTTTCAGTTGCGGCTCTGGTGTTACGGCTTGTATTTTGGCGCTGGCAGCAGAGCTATCGGGGCGGGAGAGGCTTACCGTATATGATGGGTCTTGGACGGAGTGGGGGTCAACTTACAAATACCCTATTGTTTAATGATATACCCAAGTAAACATGATTTTTGGTATAAAGGCACAGTTTTAATGCACTGTGCCTGTTGTTAACTTATTGATTAGGAATACGTAATTTAGTTGATAACAGATACGTATCCACGTTGTTCAATAAGGCTTTGGCCCGATGTAGACATCACAAAATCAACAAATTGCTGTGCATCTTCGTTTAGCTGCTTTTCTTTATATAGCATCAAGAAAGGGCGAGAGATTTTGTATTTGCCGGACTCAAGATTTTCTAGAGATGGGGACACACCGTCAAAGTCGAGTGCTTTGATAGAGTCGTCGACAGAGCCTAGAGAGACATAGCCTAGTGCGTGTTTGTTACGAGAAACCAAACTCTTAACAGTACCATTGGTATTAACGATTAGTACCTGTGGGTTTATATCCGATACCGTATGGCCTTTGATTTGCTGAGTTAGCCCCATAAAGTCTTCAAAAGAAAAACGCGATCCCGACGCGTTTTCACGGCTAACAACAGCAATTTTTAGATCTGGACCGCCAACTTCATTCCAGTTGGTGATTTCACCGTGATAGATCTTTTCGACTTGAGCTTTATTGAGGTTTGCTACTGGGTTTTCTTTATGTACAACCAGTGCAATACCGTCATGGGCGATGGTCACGGTTGAGATATCAGGCTTGATCTCCTCGGGCTTCAGGTAACGGGAACTCATACCTAAATCAGCAACGTTCTGCTTTACGGCATTGATTCCAGCAGAAGATCCAATACCCTGTACTTCAATCTGTGTTTCTTTATTTTCACTTGAGTAAGTCTCGGCCAGTACCTCAACAATATGACTTGCAGACGTTGAGCCTGTAACAGTGACCGTTTCTTTCGCTTGAACCGAAAAAGCCATGCTAACAATAAGGGCGCAAAGAGTTGTTCTGGTAAGCATTTCTATTCTCCAAAGGACACCAGAAAAGGTTTGCGCTAATCTTATTACGGGTTTATGACACTAATGTGAAAAGTACAGGCTAATAGAATAGTAATGTTGTGCTTTCCAGTCTCATATGAAATCCTTTCCGGGTGAATGAGACTGATAAGAAGTAGTTAGCGAACTGAATATTAAGTGTTTATTTTAAAAGGCAGATTTTATCTGAATTCGGGTTTCCGGTAGATGCAGATTTCTTCGGTTTACTTCTGAACATTGATAGTGAGATGTTGTGTTACGACATGTATGCCAGGTATACGGTACGGTTGATGTGAGTTCCCTATCTAATAGTAAATAGATGCTATTTTAGAACAGCTTGCTTGGTAATGACCTAGGGCAAACATGCCATCGGATGAGACGGGTTGGCCATATGATTTTTGATTTCTGTTTTCAATCAAGTGAACAGTAAGGTATTAGAAGCGATACCTTAGTGTCGACTTAATAGTTCTGTTGTAGCAGCAGTGAGGATATCTGTGTTGTAAACAGGTTCAATATGAAAGTCACATCGACATGTCGTAGGTGGTCAAGAGCTGCTATGTAATAACAGCAGCTAAATCAGTCTGCCCCAAAATTAGTTGTAGCTGATGCAAAATCGATTGGTAAAGTTTGGGACTTAGGAAACTTCAGCTAATGGGGGCAAAAGGCAAGACCTGACCCCGCTACTTGTTCGCAACCATTAGACATAAGCGATAAATCGACCTGCTACTAATGCGCAAAGCCACAGTATTAACGACACAAAACCGACGAGGCGCTGCTGGTTGAACGGGACAGCATAACTCATACGCCAATGAAAGTAGACCGCATTTGCCACCGCGAAAGCGATGCACAGCAACTTGAATAGAAAAATACTTAGCGCGAAGTAATCGCTTGGACCAGCCATAAAAAGCAACACACCTGAGATAACCGCAATAACGAAACCGCTAACAGCGACAGGAACGAGCACATGAGCAAGCTGTTCGAGTGTTATACTGCGCCACAGGCCGATGCGTTTTAAATCTAACGGGATGATCGCGCCTACTAACAGCGCGATACCAAGAACATGCAGGGTATTGATTACCGCATAACTCCAACGAGAAAACCGAACCCACTGGGCGACAGGCGTTAGCGCTAAGGCTTCGAGCCAGACTTCCAACATCGCGCTGCTCTAATCGCGGTTTGGATAAAGATCGTAGAGCACACCGTCAATCCAAATACGCTCCGCCTTCATTAATTTTTGTTCTATATCGGCTGAAGGTTCCCCCTCAATTTTTACCTCAACATCTTTGGCCAAATCGCCCGGCATTAAACCAGCACGATCATTGCGGTAAGGTTGGCCAACTTCTACCGTCCAGATATCGTCTTCAGACTTTACCGTTAACTCCCCATGCGGGTTGCCCAGCTTAAGCTCGACGATAATGCCGGTTAGTTCAATGTTATTACCCGTCGTCCAACGCCAGCCATGATGCGCCGCCGCGAAAGACACCAACACAAAAGATATAAGAGTAAAAAAGAAAGTACGCTTTAACATATTCCCTCCTAGGAGTGGGTTAACCTAGAAGTAATGTAAACAGTCAGAACGCTCTATGGTTCGTAACTCGGAATTGTCCAGAGGTGTATAGCACAGTTGAATGGAATTTTTTGCAAAGCTATCAACAGGGTAACACTAACTAAGTGTTTACTAAGTCATCCTGTGAAGTTGAGATGGCTAGAGTTGAATCCGGAACACTCAGGTTATCGGGGTAATATGGTGCTTGTATCGTACGTATATTCAGTGTTAGAAACCAATAAAAAGCTAATTTGAGGCAGTATTTTTATTAACGGAATATATAAAAAACAATGCTAATACAGAAAGTCTGAATTTCTATTCGGTTTGTTAGTTTTTAGATCATTCCCTCAGTATCAGTTGTGTTAACTCGGTCGCATTTCTGCAAACAAAGATTGAGCTCTGGTAGCAAGCTGAACTCTTTGATATATAAAGAGTGTAACGAAATATTTCGGTTTACAATATTGTAACATTTGATGGTTTGTGTCTATCCTCATTATGTGTATGAAAGTACATGGATATGACAACTTAAGAGGTCGGAAATATGCTGACAATGGCAAGAAGAGCGCAGCCTAACAAAGCGCTTGTTTCTGAAAGGATTCAGAAACTTATCAAAGCGTTATCAAATGGCGTATATGAGCGGGAAGAAACGATTAAGTTATGTCTTCTTGCGGCGCTTGCTGGAGAGAGTGTGTTTCTATTGGGGCCTCCCGGTATTGCAAAAAGTTTGATCGCAAAACGGTTAATTCAGGCTTTCGATAACAGCCAGTTTTTCGATTACTTAATGACCCGCTTTTCCACCCCTGAAGAGGTATTTGGTCCGCTTTCAATTCAGGAGCTGAAGGATAATGGAAAATACGTTCGTTTAGTTGATGGTTATATGCCAACGGCTCAAGTGGTGTTCCTTGATGAAATCTGGAAAGCTGGGCCGGCGATTCTTAATACGTTATTGACGGTCGTGAATGAGAGAACCTTCAAGAATGGCCAAGACGTTCTGCCTGTGCCTATGCGTCTGTTGGTTACAGCCTCCAATGAATTGCCTGAAGTCGACAGTGGCCTAGAGGCTTTGTATGACAGGATGCTGGTTAGGGTGTTTGTTAATCGTATTCAGGAAAAACAAAACTTTAAAGCCATGTTGATGGGAGAGGGTCCGTCCATACAGGAGCTAGAGCCTGGCTTGGCAATCACTGATGAAGAGTACGATGATTGGCAGTTACACATTGAAGACATCACGTTGTCTGAAGATATTTTCGAGAAAATATATCAGCTTAAAACAATGATCGAGCAGCGTGCAGAAGGTGTCGAAACGATTGATGAGCATGAAAGTGAGCTATACATCTCTGACCGACGCTGGAAGAAATCTGTTCGGTTATTGAAGGCCAGTGCCTTCTACAATGGTCGCGATGCCATTAACCCACTTGATTTACTGTTGCTACAAGACTGTATGTGGCATAGCCCCGAATCTCGAAATGTGATTAGGGATATTGTTAGTGATTTCGCCATTGAAAAAGCATTCAATCAGGAATCAGCACAAATCAATGCTGCAGATGCACAGTCGATTATAGATGACGTGAATGCCGAAGTGGCCACTGAATTGGCTGTTAACTTGAGCCGCGAAACCATGATGCGTAAAGAATGGTTCAAGTGTGATCTCAGCGGGGCAACGCGTTATACCGTTAATCACAACGCACGAATGATCAAATTGGTTATGCTGCAACATAATCCCTCTGTTTCCGAACAAGAGAAAGGCGATAGCCGTTGGGTTTATGTTGATGGTGATGATTTTGAGAAAAAAATCAAAACCGGACAATGTGATATTTATGGATTTGTAAATAAGAATACTCACCTTTGCCGACTGCAGTTTGAGGTGAATGCTCAGCAACAACTGGTTATTAAAGATATTGCTAATCGTTCGGTGTTGGTGGGTATTGCCGGTGTTAATGGGATCTCTCAGGAGCAACAAAAGCACTGGGTAACGATGGCGGAAAAAGCGTCCTCGAAAGTGCTGGATGCGGATCACAACCTTAAAGTTTCACGCAGTAGCTTCCATGGTGCTTTACCTCATAACTTTATCGCCCCTCAATTACCCGAGCATATTGAGCAGAGCTTATTGCAAGCAACGGCTTCAGTGCATGACCTGAAAGTAACGGTTGATAAGAGTGTATTCCGTATTAGTCACTTGACTGAATACTTTGCTTAGCGGGAGTGTCGTTATGCCGGTTTCTGAAGGTATAAATTTTGCGATGATGCTAGTTGAATCAGGCATCGTCGATAATGCAGTACAGGAATTGATGATGCAGCAACAGTTAATTGTTGCTGCGGAATCTAATCCTGGTATTAAGTCTGCGATGAAAAAGCAGATCATGAAGTGGCGTGGTCATGTGCAAAAGCGAATGACGAATGTCAGTGTTGAAGAGCGCTTTCATCAGGAGATAGAACTCTATCAGCAGGCATGCCAATGGGAGGCAAAGTATTTCTTCGAGCACGTTGATGATGTAGTTAAACAATTAGAAGGGCACTCGGCTTTTTACTTCAAAGCAAAAACGTTGACAGAGCGGGATCATCAAAAGCACAACCCGATGTTCCAGAGCTATTTTTGTAGCCAGTGGCACAAGTACCTAACGCTTGCGTTGACAGAGGCCCAACAGGTTGAGTTGGAGCAGCATAAAGAAAAACTGTTGGCAGATCTTTACCAGCGCATCGAAACCATGCAGAACATGGAATCGGTGACTGAAGCCGGTGATGAGAAAAAAGCAGGTCGTTTATGGGATATGGCCAAAGCAAAACTGACCAAAAGTGATGTCAGCACACTCAAAGAGATGGCGCACTTTCTGAAGAAGAATAGCGGATTGAAAGAGATTGCTGAAAAGTTAGGACGGATGGCCAATGAAGTGGATGATCCGAATAAAGAGCGTGTGCGCTCTGAAGATTTGAAAATGGTCGAAGAGCAAAGTGATAACGTTACGGATGATATCGTTGGTATCCATGAAAGTGATGACTTATCTAAATTGTTACCGAATGAAGCCATGTTTTTGGCTTATCCAGAATTAGAGGTGGTCTTTTATAAACATTTAGTCGATAAGCGCCTATTGAATTACAAGGTGCAAGGTACACAGAGAAAGCTTCGACGGGTGAAAGCGTACAAGCGCCAAACTAAACAGGTAGAGCAAGAGAAAGGCCCATTTATTGTCTGTATTGATGCATCAGGTTCAATGAATGGTTTTCCGGAGCAATGTGCCAAAGCATTGGCTTACGGCTTGATGCAAATCGCCTTGGCAGAAGATAGAGACTGTTACGTCATTATGTTCTCGACACAACAGATAACTTATGAGCTGACTAAGCAAGATGGACTGAGTGAAGTGCTTAATTTTCTCTCGTATTCATTTCACGGCGGTACTGATTTAGGGCCAGTACTTGATCAGTCAATTGAACTAATGCTGGGTGGTAAGTATAAGAATGCCGACCTGATCGTGTTATCTGATTTTATAGCACCGTCACA
Organism: Photobacterium pectinilyticum; assembly: GCF_024357955.1. Taxonomy (GTDB): domain Bacteria; phylum Pseudomonadota; class Gammaproteobacteria; order Enterobacterales; family Vibrionaceae; genus Photobacterium; species Photobacterium pectinilyticum. Next base: position 150,996 of record NZ_JANEYT010000003.1, on the reverse strand, counting down.
GCCAGGAAAAATGATGAAGCGAATCAATAAGCTAAAAGAAAGCCGAAATCGTTTTCATGCTGTTAATTTATCGAAGTATGGTAACCCTGAGCTAATGACTATTTTTGATCATTGCTGGTCTTATCATCCCTCTAAACTCGGGCGATTGCTGAAGTGGAAATAACCTCAAGCACTTTGACGAGGCTTGGGTATCTAATTGTTTTTGATTATTAAATGAAACTATAGGTTTATAGTTGTCTTGCCTTAGGCGCTCACATGAGCGCCATTTTTTTATGGTCATTGTTCATTTATCGGCAAAGTATTTATTGAGGGTTTGATGCCAGCCCGGACTTTGACGAATCTTGAGTAGCGCCCGGTTGAGCTTTTCTCGATGAGGGCTGTTATTCTCTAACACTAAACCGTAGTTTTGCTTTTCAAATTGATATGGCAGAACTGACAGTGATTCATAATTTCCCGATTCTTTCGCCATTTTAATCAAATATTTTAAGACGGCATCATCAGCAACAATGGCCTCTACCTGCTCATTGTCCAGTGCTTTTAATAAGTCATTGGTTGATTCAAAGCTTTGGTGGACAATACTGTGGCTGGTCAAAAATAATGATGAGGTTGATTCAGCCTTGGCTCCGACTCGGAGATTCGCTAAATCGTTTGGCCCTTTTATATCACTGTTTAATAAACCAAGGGTAAAAGTACTGGCTAAAATTGCGGTAATGCTAGCAATGAAGAAGGTGGTAAATATTGCCAATAACACGGTTAGTACACGACCTGTCAGTGTTTTAAATTCATAGTAATTAAACGGCCCTTTAGTGATAAAAAGCAAACCAAGAATAAATCCCTCAATCATTTTTGCTCTTTTCGAACGCATTGAATATAACTTGTCATTGACCCTGTGCTCTAATAAGTAATAAATTCCTCCGACCACACCTGCTGCAACAAAGGCAATACCGAGCACTATCAGTAGTTTTTTATTTGTGAGTATGTTCTTGAGTGAGGAGAGGTAACCTTGTTGCTTCACTGCAATCGCCAGGTGAGTTTCATAAAAAGAATGGGAAAAATCGAGGATTTCTTCTCGCTCTGGGGTAATAGAAATACATGAAACCCCGATATTGAGTGTATTGGTGCTGACTTGTTCCAGTAATTCACCTAGCTCATGATGGCTGATTTCAAACTCGACGCCGAGTTCGGCTGCAATCTGCTCCCAAAGATAAATACTGAGCCCCGATGGCTTTTCTGTTTCACTTTCAATGACGAAGGGAGGGCAATGATAGCTACCCACTTTTACATTTACATCATTGGCGGCATAGGCTGTTGAGGGACCTGCAAGCAGATAAATAAAAGACAGATAGGCAAATAGCAAAGTGTGGTGTACTGCTCTCATAGGGGGGTCATACTCCAGTAGAAGGCTGTAAGTTGGCCATGAGTTAAGTATAAACATCGTGACAATTTCACAAGTCTGTCATCCATACCTCTTTTTTGGGTAATGAGTTACCTTTATTCACTGTCAACAAACCTTGCCAATTTTTAGGGAATCGATAGAGAAGTTGCATAGTCAATGAAGTCAATGAGCTATGCTTATTAACAAATTGGATATTCGCTTGATGGGTACCAGTGGTGAGCTGAAATGTATGGAAATCTGTATTTTTTGCTGCCATGGCGAGGAGGGCGTATGAAAGTGTTGGCTATTTTAGCGGCACTGAGCATCTGGTTTTTTAGTCAGCCTGCATTGGCGCAAAATGTATGGGTGATTGAAATTTCCGGTGGTATAGGGCCAGCTACCAGTGATTATGTCTCACGAGAAATCGTGCAGGCACATAAAGAGCAAGCCAGTTTCATTGTGTTAAAAGTGGATACGCCCGGAGGTCTCGATACCTCCATGCGGGATATTATCCGTGCAATTACGACATCACCTTTACCGGTCGCGACTTGGGTTGGCCCTGCCGGATCCCGGGCTGCGAGTGCCGGGACGTATATCCTTCTTGCTAGTCATGTTGCGGCGATGGCCCCTGGTACTAACCTTGGGGCGGCTACGCCGGTTTCGCTTACTGCGCCTGTAGGAAAAGATGATGATTCAGGTGGTAACCCATTTGCACCAAAAAAAGAGAAAGAACCAGATGCACCTGATGATGACGCCGATCAAGCCAAAGAAGAAGATGCCGCTGACAGTGATAAAGTCACTGCTAAAACCGCGATGGAAAAAAAAGTGATTAATGATGCCCGTGCCTACATCCGCGGCTTGGCTAAACTACACGGCCGGAATGAAGAGTGGGCAGAAACCGCGGTAACAGAAGCAGCAAGCATCGACGCAGAGAAAGCGCTGGAGCTGAATGTTATCGATTTTCTTGCGTCGGATCTGGATAGTCTAGTCACTCAATCTAATGGTCGTACCGTTATCATTAATGGGCTTGAAGCAAAGATCGAATTGGCGGATGTGGCTTATATTGAGCGAGAACAAGACTGGCGATTCAAGCTGTTGTCGGTAATTACCAATCCCAATGTTGCTTATATCCTAATGCTTATTGGGATTTATGGCTTATTGCTTGAGTTCTATAATCCAGGGGTTGGGCTTCCGGGAGTCTTGGGTGGGATTTGCTTGTTGCTAGCGATGTATTCATTGCAAATGCTACCGGTGAGCTATGCAGGTTTGGCTTTGCTATTGCTGGGAATCGCCCTCATGGTTGCGGAAGCTTTCAGTCCTAGCTTTGGCATCCTTGGGCTTGGTGGCATTGTAGCCTTTGCGCTTGGCTCAGTCATGTTGATGGATACAGAAACGCCGGGATACCAAATTGCCATTCCATTGATTGCTGGCCTGACAGTGGTATCGGCTTTGTTCACCTTCGTCATTTTGAGCTTGCTGCTCAAAACAAGGCGTAAGCCTGTCACTACCGGTGTTGAAGTCCTACTGGGTCAAGAGGCTATTGTGGTGGGCGGTTTTCCTGGTAGTGGCCGCGTATTGGTGGATGGAGAAATTTGGCAAGCCAATTGTGACGCTGCACTAGTGAAAGGTGACAAGGTAACGGTGGTGCAGATACACGGCCTTTGCCTGGAAGTCGAAGTCAACCAACAGGCAAAATGAATCCAATGTGCGGATATACCCAGGTGATTTCAAGGTGCTTGGGTATGTAACCTTTTTAAAAGGACCAATGATATGATCACATACTCAATAGCAACGATTATTGTACTGGTGTTTGTGCTTATTGTAAGCATGTTCAAAGTACTTCGTGAGTACGAGCGTGCCGTTGTGTTTTTACTGGGACGTTTTTATGAGGTGAAAGGGCCCGGCCTGATCATCATCATCCCAATTATCCAACAAATGGTTCGGGTCGATCTGCGAACTATTGTATTGGATGTGCCTACTCAGGATTTGATCACCCGTGATAATGTGTCGGTGAAAGTGAATGCCGTCGTTTATTTTCGGGTTGTTGACCCAAAAATGGCGATTAATAACGTGGAAAATTATCTTGAAGCCACCAGCCAGCTTTCACAGACAACGCTGCGCTCTGTGTTAGGTCAGCATGAACTCGATGAGCTGTTGTCAGCCCGTGAAGAGCTTAATAAAGATCTACAGGTGATCTTGGATCAGCACACAGACAACTGGGGGATAAAAATTGCTAATGTTGAAATCAAACATGTTGATCTTGATGACAGTATGGTTCGCGCACTTGCACGTCAGGCAGAAGCAGAGCGTTCACGCCGAGCAAAAGTGATACATGCCACGGGTGAGCTTGAAGCGTCAGCCAAATTGCAGGAAGCGGCAGATGTGCTCAATCGGTCACCCAATGCGGTTCAGTTGCGTTATATGCAAACATTAACCGAAATATCCAATGATAGAACAACAACCATAGTGTTCCCGATGCCGATAGACTTGGTTGAAAATGTTACTCAATTGATGGCGGCAGCCAAGAAGAAAGAAGAGCCGTAATACCAACCTACATAAATATTTGATCAGTCTTGTAGGTTAAAATCGCTGTTCTCTGCCTTAGATATTTTGTAATTAGAGCCACTAGTTACGGCAATATCTGCCTTGATAACAGCGATTTTTCCAGTGCAAATACTTGATCAACGACTTATCCTGATTGGTATTATGTCTTCAGTTTGATGTCCTACGAACGCTGCAGCATGAATGTTTGGTATTCGAGATCATCGAACTGGCTATCAAGCATGACCAATCCAATGATGGTTGTGGCCAGCATGGTTACCGCGAAGCCATAACCATAAAAAACAGGGCCAAGGTTGATACTCACGTGCGCTAACACGAAGTTTCCGACCGCCATCAATAATGTCAGAAAAAGCGCTGAATAGCGTTTATCCAAGTAATACATAACATTGAGTATTGCCATGACTAACACCTGTAGACTTACACCCACTAAGTCGACATAGAGAAGGTGTAAGTATGACAGGTCAATGTTTAAGAAATTAAGAATATCCTCAGCCCAAAGGATCAAGAGTGCTAGCGTTAGACCTTGTACCTTGAAGATCTCATAGATGCTTTGTTGGCACGCGAGTACCATCTTATCCTTGAGTAGATAAATCGAATCTAATGTTGCCCCTTCCCGCACAGCATCGTAGTACTTCAGGCAAGCATCAGCAAAGTCTGTTTCCATACGTAGCATGAAAACCGCCATTCCAGGCACAATGGCTAAGTAAGCAATGAAGATTGGAAGGTCATAGATATAGGATGCCCTGAAAACATCGATGACCTGATGTGAGGTTTCATCGCGAAACCAGAATACAAATTTATCTAACCAGACGCCCAGGTTGTAGAGAAAACCACAAAAAATGAGTGAGAAGAAGGTCTTTTTGTGACTCAAAAATTCAAATGAGACCAGCTCATTGGCAGGGAAGTCACGAATAACATGGTACAAAAAAGAAAAAGTTAGGATGGCTTGGCAAAAGCCAAAGATTATCATCAACCCAAGTAGACCAAATGGCGGTAAGAAGATACTTAAAATCACCATTAAGCCATAGCTGAACATCATAGTGAAAAAGATACGGTAATACTCTTTCATCCCGCTCAAGAAGATGATGATAAGCCATTGGTTACACATCAATATAAATGAGGTAAAAATCGCTATTTTTTCTGCTGGGGTGATTGTCTCACTCAGAGCTAGAACCGGAATACCAACCATAGCGGCAATAATGCTGGTTACCAGCATTGAGCCTAATAGGTTTGGTACAATGCGATTATCATGTTCAGCGAACAATAAATCGGAGATAAAACGAGTAAGCAATAACTGGAATAATCCACTGATAATCAGGGAGCCTGCCATCAAATAGGTGACAATCACCAGAAACTGCACAATCACATGGGTTGGAAAGACGACTCCTATGCTGATAATACCGATGGTCAATAATGCGAGGATCGATAATACCCAGGGACCAGAGCTGATAAGCCCTGCCAAGCCATACGCTTCAAGCATGGATAGGAGTGAGTTTCTTTTCAGGATCTTTCTTAATTCAAATCCGATGCCGGCCACTGATAGCCTCCTTGTATAAACTACGATAAGCACCGTACATCATGGGTTCGTCGTAATAGCGTTTAACTCTTACTCGGCCATTATCACCGGCCTGCAGCCATTTTTTGGTATCACTGAGTACGTTGACGATAGCATTCGCCCCCTCGGTTGGGCTGGCGATGGGAATGATTTCACCGGCAGAGCCAATTGCGGCATCTTCCCCTCCGGCGCCATCAATAATCTCACGACAAGCTCCCACTTCCGTCGCTATACACGGTATGCCGGCTGCCATGGCTTCGAGTAGTACCAAGGGCTGAGCTTCACTGATTGAGGTCAGCATCATCACACCAAGCTCTGGCATGATTTCAGCTACATTTTTACTACCCAGCATTTTGACGTTGTCTTTTAAACCCAAGCTTTCTATGAGTAGTTCACACTCTCGGACGTATTCCTTGTCTTCTTCGGTAGGCCCGATAATCCAACCTTCAAGATTGGGCAGGGTTTCAATGGCCCCTCGAATGGTTCGGATAAAGGTTTTAATGTCCTTGATTGGTACCACGCGGCCGACGAGACCGACGACCATTGGTGGTCTGTCCGGACGGCGCTTATAGGCATCTTCAAAGCGTTCGGTACTGATTCCATTGACAATAACTTGGGTCTTATCCGTAGGGGCCCCGTCAGTATGCTGTCGTTGCCTGTTCCCTTCAAATAAAGCAACAATATGATCAGCCTGATGATAGGCCGAAAGTCCTAATTGCTCGAAAAACTGAATCCAGGTTTTACGGATTGTATCCATGCCTTTATGCATGGAAATGTCAATTTGGCTGTGATTATCTTTAATCCAAGTAGCCTGAGAGAGGTCGATTTTTCGTTCTTTGGTGTAAATACCGTGCTCGGTCAAAATAAATGGGGTTTGGGTCTTTTCTCTGCTTAGTGCACCTAGAAAGCCGGCATAACCGGTCGAAACACTATGAAATAGCTTCGCCTTTGGGAGGTTTTGCGATATGCGTGATAGCACAAACAGGGGCTGATAAATATTGCGGTAAGTCCAAAAAAAATCAACAAAGGATTGTCTTGGTGCGGACTCTAAATACCGTTCTGTTAGTACCTCCCATGACGCACGGCTGTAGAGAAAGTCGATGAGAGTTAACTTGCTATCAGCGTCAAGAAAGTCAGACACATCCGCGAGTAATTGGCCGGGAATGGGCTCATCTTTTTTTTCAAAGTAGGAGAGGAAGCGATTCCAGATATTGAATAATTTTCTCTTACCCGAACGCGCTGAAGGTTTGAGATGGCCCTGATCAGATAAGAGGTAATGGACTTCAAATCCAACAACGTTTTCAGGGAACTCATAGGCTGGCTCATCATAAAAGTCAGGGTGCCCGCCGAGGAAAATCAAGTGGAAGCGGTATTCTGGTAATCCACTGATAATTTGGTGTACCCAACTGGAAACGCCACCACGCACATACGGGTAAGTCCCTTCAAGAAGCAGGCATACATCTACCTCTACGCTGTTTTCAACGTCAGATTTGCTGCTAAACCATTTCATCCCCAATACTCCTTTATCTGACTTAATTTGTTACCTTTCTGTTCGGGGAAGTAAGAAATATATTCGCGGGCAGCTTGGAAGTCACCGGAGATAAAAGAGGCTTCTGCTAGATAAGGGGCAACTTGCTTGAGTAATAAGCCACCGTCCATAGCCGCTTTTAATACCGGTACCGCTTCGGTAGGGCGCTTTTGTTCGAGTAGCACTCGCCCTAACAGGAGATTTGTAGAAGCAGATAGCTTAATACTATTTGACTGGTTGAGATAGTTTTCAGCTTGTTCCAAGTAATGGTTACGTAATATGCCTTCGGCAATACCAAGATAACACAGCTCCCAATATTGCTGCGCAATATCAAAAGCTTTTGAAGCTGAAGGTTTGTATTCAAACTGTTTTTTGGTCAGAGAAATGGATTCGTTAATTTGTGTTTCGATGTTCTCGAGACTTGCGTAGGCAAGCAAACGTACATCATCGATTAAGTCTTTTAATGCGAGTTGCAATAGCGGTACAGCATGCTGGCGAGGTAAGTTACGTATCGCGCTGACGGCTAGTAATCGACGCTCAGGATCTTGGTTGTGTAATAAGATTTCTCTTAAAGCTCCTGAACCAAATTGGGTGCCAATCACTTCGCCTGGGTTTTGTGGTAACTCACTTTTTTCACATTCCTGCCAAGTGATATCGGATTTTTCCCTTGGCAAATACAGCGCAATTAACAGTGAGCAACTTGTACCAATCATTCCAACCACTGGTAATAGGTAATTAAAAATGAACAGGAATGAAAAAGCGCTGACTACAGGGGTTTTGTATTTCCTCGGCAGTATCAACCAACAGAGGACTGAAAAACTGAGACATGACAATGCATGTACCGTGGCAAAAGCAAGCCACAGACTTGGCATCATTGGCTGAGTGGTAATAATGTACAGGCCAGAGCTCTCAAAGGCTATGGTCTGAAGAAGTAGCCATGTCTTCATCGTATGCTCCAAGCTCGTTCATTAGCTTTCTGATTTCAGACCGGTCAGTCGACATCGACAAAGGACCAAGGATATCTATATCTTTGGCATCCCCGCCAAGTTGGTCTTTTAATAGTTCTTTAAGCCTGACAATATATTGCTGGGCATCGTAGGCTGTTGTTAACGGTAGCAGTACAGCAAGCGCGGCATTGCCTTGAGACGTTCTACAAGACCAGTAGACATCAGCCCCCCGACGGTAACTAATCGTATTATCGAGTACTTGAAGGTGCCTGCCATCGCTGTCGATACAGACAACCACCGAGCTATCGGATCCATAATGGCGTTTGTTGTAACTGGCGCGCTTAAGGTAGTCGATAAATAGGTCGCTCTGATGTGGGCGTAAAATGGGCGTGATTATTTCGTCACTGAGTAAGTCTGCAGCATAGTTAGCAACGAGTGAAAGTAGTGCCACATTAGCAGGGGTGAGCATAAAAAACTTGGCGTTTTCAGCAATGATTGCTGCCTGTAGTACACCACGTGTATCGACTAATGGGATACACAATTGATAGCGTGATTGATGGACTTGGTTCGCTTCTAGTTTTGCCGGAGATAGTAACTTCTGGGTCTCCAGCATATCGAATAGCATAGGATCCGAGTCTATCAAACGATGGTGATCGCCAAGGGTTGCGGCTGCGGTTGGATTAATCTTGCCGTTGGAGACTAGATAGATCCCGGCGACTTCCAGACCACCAATATCTGCCATTAAATTCAGGTAGGGTTGGCCAAGGTATTCCAAGCGATGTTCAGCGTGTTTGGCGGCAATTTGATGTAATGCGTTGATGCTTGCCCGTAGACTAACGGTTTGTCCGGCGGTACGTTGCTCTAGTTGATCATGTGACACTTTCAGCAAATGGTAGTTCTGGGTAAAGCTATCCAGTTTTTGTGCCATGTATTGATGGTCAAGGATGTGTTTTTGGTTAATGTTGTGCCAATAATCGTGAAATTCACCAGCGATCATAGCGACCATGATGGTGCCAATCGCTAATGAAAGTGGATAGTTACTCAACATGCCCGAGGCATTCATTATGGTCGCAAGACCGGCTGTAGTGACCAAGGAACACACAAAGCCTTTAGCAAAGCCATAGCGCAGGGCAATAAGCAGGGGGCCGAATAATGGCCAAAAAAAGTTATGATCAGTCGAATTGGGGACTAAGGAGGGAGACTCAACCCAAATATAGATAGAAATGATGGCAACGAGCAGTACCTCGAACCATGCATAGCTTTTTTTTGAAAAACCAAGAAAGGTTTTGTTGTTGTATTTTTTATCCATATAAAGCAACCTATCAAGCTATCGCTTTTTAATCATCATTTGTGGCGACATTTAGGCCGCTAAGTAATTCTTCAATGACAATATGTCCAGTACCGCTGACACTTTCACGCCCCCAGCCGCCACGACTCCCAGAAGCTTGCCAGTAGGTTTGACCACTTTTTGCGGACTTGATCTCAAGCGTAATGCCGACTGCGGGCTCACCGTCAAGCCCACTTTTGTAATGCCATTCTTCTACTGATCCTGTGATTACATAATCGACAGGCTGGGTAGTCAGCCAAGCTTGGGCTTGCTTCTGTTTGGCTGAGTCATCAAGAATACTTTGTAGATCATTGACCGCAGATGGTGGGTATTTCACTGCAACGATACCTTTGGCAAAGAGTTGCGAACTTAAAATTTGTTCAGCCTTTTCAGCCGCCAGAGGAGTACTTGAATGGTTGTACATAGGCATGATCGCCCAACGACTATCAGCAGGGAATTGATTACTGTCTGTGACTTGATAGCTACTGCAAGCACTCAATGTTAATAGGCTGGCGATAGTAAGTATCTTTTTCATCATGGTCATCCTTGTAATGATTCGGTTGTGGCTAGAAGCCGTAGTAATAGCCAAGTGTTAGTTTTAGTGACTCATCACCATTTCGGTCTTGGCTTTGCCAGTCTGTACTGAAATAGAGCTCATCATTGCCGAATATACGCCAGCCCAATCCCGCGCTTAAAGTGACATCAACTTGTGAGCTTGAGAAGTTGTACCCCAGCGAGGTATCAAGCCAATATCTTGGTGATGGCACCGTTGCACCTGGTTGACCTGGCTCACCGTGCCAAACGCGCTGGCCGATACCTACGCGCTGGTAACTGTCTTCGATAAAGTCACTGCTTGTCAACGGGATTGCTTCATTGTGCCAGCGGTTGATCCCGTTTAATGGGTCATCACTGAGACTAACATCCTGCATGGTGACATCGGCGTAGATTTGCCAAGCTGGGTCAGCAAAGAAAAACTGTTCGGCGACGCGCAAGCTGAGATCCCAGCCTTGACCGATATCATCGCCAAAGCGAGTTGAGAGGTCGTGTAGGTTGAATTGAAACGCTAATGACTCTCTTGCTGTTGGTTGGTAGGCTAGATTGAAGCCAAGCAAGTTATCTTGGCCCGCGATATTGAGTAATTCGCTGGCCTCGATATGGTTATTTAGGCCGAATTGGAAACCTAGACGCAGATAATCGTCGACTGCGAATTGGTATTCTCCTTTTAGACCAAGCCGTTGGTCACCAATACCATCTGCTAAGTCAATGCCTAACGCCCAATAGCTTTCGCTCATTTGGTATTGGTATCGGCCCCGCAGACGGAATTCATCATCAATATCAGTGTTGCTCAGTTGGTCAGGGGAGCCTGAACGTTGGTTATCAAGGCCAAGCCGCCAGTTTCCGTGATAATGAGGCGAGTAATAATCAAGACTGGTGCGGTCTATATCCCAATGGGTGATCTGTGAATGCTGCGCTCGGATACTATGAGTCTTAGCGGGGTGTTGAAGAACATGAATACGGCGAAGTTGGTTTTCCGCATTTTGATCTGCCATTTGGCCAATGTTCGTCTGACCTTGTTGCCATGCTTCTTGGTGCTTACCGATCAACTGCAAAGCGACGTTTTCATCCGCTTTGGGTAAGTTGATGCCTTTGGCCAAAATTGCTTCGACTGCTACCCGATCTTTTTTCTGTAGCGCGAGTGAAAGTTGCTGCCATTCAGGAATAGTATGACGGCCTAGGGCTGTCCTTTGGTGCCAGAACAGTATTTTTTCACCGTGGTTTTGCGCCAGAAGGTCGGCAAATAGTTCACTGACGTTATTATCAGTGGGTTTATCAAGGGTGTTATCTTCTATTAATTGACTCGCAATTTGTTCGCCGATGAATAGCCGTACTAAGGACCGGTAGCTAATATCGCCATCGGGTGACGCCAGTAATTCAGTTGACTGTTTATCTAGCAAGTAACGGCGCAATTGATAGGCTTTTTCACCATTGCCTTGTTGCTCTAGTAACTGGGCATAATTGAGTAAAATAGAAGGTTCAGGGTTATTATCATTGAGTAATAATTGGCTATACCAAAGATCGGCTTCATGATTGAGCCCTAGTTGTTGGCTAGCGCTGGCAAAAGCCAACCAGAGATCACTGTCTGTTGCTAAAATAGGCTTATAGCGACGGTATATTTGCTCAAGTGTTTCTAAGTCGCCTTCACTGAGGGCAAACCATATCAAATTACCGACAGCCGACGAGTTGGTTGGCTCCAACTGTAAAATAGCAAAATACAGTTGCTTAGCTTGTTTGGGGTCGCCTTCCCATTCAGCCAAAAGTGCCTGGTATGTCAGCATTTCAACATGCTGATCAAAGGTTGGGTTTTGCTTAGCTTTCTCGATGAGTTCAGCAAGCAACTTTGTATTTTTCGTTTGTACGGCGTGTCGAACTGCGGCTAGCAGCAGCTCTGGATTACTGTTTTTGCCATATAGCGTAAGCAGCTGTGCTAATTTTTCTTCGTCCAGCGGAGACATAATATTGATATAGCGATATACATCTAACGTATCACTGGCTCTAGCAGCCATTGCAGATTGTGATGCAACCGATATTTCTCGGTTGTTCGTTTCCCATGCTAATGAAGACACGGCTTCAAGGTAGTCATTATCAGCCTTCATCCATTCGGTTGGGTTAACCAGAGTGTTTAGAGCCAGCTTAGGCTGATTCAACATGATATGGGCATTAGATATACGCAACGCTTCAGTGACGTTTAGTGGCCGTCTTTGTTGTAGCCGGTTACCGTAACGGATGACGGAGCGGTGATCACTACGGTAACTGTATAAGCGGGTAGTGTGGCTAAGTAGCTCAGGGTCATTTGGACGTTTTGCAAGTAGAGCTAACAGACTTTGAAATGCGGCTGAGGTTCCTTCACCTTTTTCAAGTGCGTTGAGCCATTGGGCATACTCGGTTGGGTAGATATGGTTATGTGCCGCCAACTTTTTGAAAAAGCTGCCCTCATTAAAGAGATCACCCAGTGCTCGTGATTCATCTATACCGGCACGGATGTTTTTTGCACTCGGATTAATCGAGACCAGTTTGATGCTTACTGACTGTGCTTTTTCTATCTCGCTTTGCCAGCGATATATCTGATGCAGTAATACATAATCATACTGACTGGGTGCGATGGCGATTGCTTCAAGCAGCAATTGCTCGGCAAGGTTGAGCTCACCGATAGCTATCGCGATCTGTGCCGTTTGAGTGTATAGCTCTGCGGTTGGTTCAATTGTTAATAAGTGACGAGAAAGAGCAATGACAACATCAAGGTTTCCTACCTGCTTAGAGTGCGCTATTCCTGCCGCGAGAAAGTCTACGTTGTTGTATAACGGGCCTCTATAACTGTTAAAGAAAGATTCACTTAGCTGTGATTGGCCACTTTGTACCATTAAGTCAAACAACTTCTGGGCGTTTTCAAGATCTTCGAACTCCCGGAATGCATCAAGTTGTACTCTCAATGACTTGTCATAGTCCTCACTTTGTAAGGCAAGAGAAACTAACTCGTCATAAGAGGTTTCACCACTTTGCTGGTGAGGGTACAGGTAATCAAACCCCTTATCCGGCATTGATAGTGATATGGCGGTATCAGCAAATTGCCGGGCAAGTTCTGCTTCAGGTATGTATTCTATTTTATTCAGCAATGCGAGTAACGCTGCTTGAGCTTGTTGTTTCTGTTCTGGTTGGTCTTGGTATGTTTGTTCAAGAAGTAGAGACAGGTACCGGCCGATTGAATCCCAATCGTCGTTACCTTCTGTTGTTTTAAGAATACTTTCTAGCAGTTCAGTCGCATCGTTCAACTGCCCAGTGGCAGCATAGTTATCCACGATTTGTTTTATGATCTCGCGGTTTTTCGGGTCATCAATATAGAGTTGCTGTAAAAAGGCCAATGAAACTTCAGGCGAAGAAGAGCGGGCAATAAGTTTTACTAGCATGGATTTATCAGGCGCAACAAGCCACAGCGCCCATAGAGACGTTGCAGTTAACACCACAAGGGTGAATTTGTTGATGAGCCTTATCCTTGGCTTTTTGTGCTTACTTTTTGCCATCGCTTTCTTAATATTCCTTTCGCGTTATAGCACTTGGCACTGGATAGTGCCCTTGAGCTCCCCTGTTTTAGGGCTTGCTAATTCTATTTGTCCTTTTGCACTGCGTTTTATCGTTAATCTAGGGCCATCAATACGCTTACAGCTTTTGGCGCCTCTTATCACCATTTTTAATGGCATGTGTGCGGAAACACCCCAATCAATAACGTTGTTCTTGACTTCCCAATTTACCAGTTTGCCGTTTGCACTTTTGAGCTGAAGTGCACTGTCTGGTGAACCGTTAGTTGTGAAGCGGGTCTTTGGCTGTTTAAGGATCATAAATTTGCCATCGGGCCCTGAGTTCCAACCTGCAAACTGATTTCCGCGTGGGTAGCCTAATGAATCAGGCAGCCGGATACTTGCGACTCCAGTTGTTGCTATTTGCCATTGCCCATCCAATGTTCGAGCAACCCCTGTCTCATACAGTGCTCGCGCCCTTTGGGCGTATTCACTTAAGTACAAGGGGGTGCTTTGTTGCTTAACAGCCCAATCATAAACTTTCTTTAAGCCATTGAGTGAGGCTGGATAAGCACCTGAGTACATATGGTAGTAAATACTAATACTTTTTAAGCGACGTGGGGTGCCTAGTATTTCAAAAGTTTCAACCGCGCGACTGTAACCATCGTGATGCTCAGTCCAAAGATTGGTATAGAGGTTTTCGTTTTGAACCGGAGCATAAACTTGCACCCCGGAAGGATACCAAGCAATGGTGGGTGATACTTGAGTAAAGTTTTTGTTTCCCCTAACAACGTATGTATTTCCGCCATTTACATTTAATAAATTTGCCTGCTCGGCAATGGCGATGACCTCTTCTGTCGGATCGGCATTTCCAGACCAAAGAATAAGTTTGACCTTTTTGGTACTCGGTGAAAGTGTCGTATTGATATATTCAGTGCTACCAATGATTTCATTGTAATAATCAATGGTATAACCAGGTATGGGTAAGTGATCCTTTGTTTTACTGGTGTTATTTAAGTCCCAGAAAAAAGGATGGCTGAAGGTGTGCGAAGCAATTTCAACATTAGGTAGTTTAAATATATTTTTAGCAATTCTTTCTAGCTGCGGACTCTGCTCAGGGTATAGGCCACGGAGTCCAACCTCTCCTTCAATGACCGATACCGTTTGAGGGAGTGAGTATTGTTTAAGAATATTTTCGTATAAGACTTCTGCGGTATAAGGTTTATTTGTGAACCAAGCTTTGGATGGAAATCCATCACCATCAATATGGCTAGTCAGTATGCGAAGCCCACTTTCAGTTGTTACATCAGCTGCGGGAATTTTTGTTAACTTCAATGTATTGTCTAATAATCTGAAAGGGTCAATACTCCAACTAATTCTTCCGTTGGCCAGTTGTGTCACTGGGAACGGGGATAATGCAGCACCTCCCCAAGGTGCTTTGAACAGTGCTGTTGTGGTTTGGCCAGCTTCGTTACCAAAGGTAATTTCACTGCTCACACCGATTTGTGTAGGCTGCCAAATGGTGTGTTTTTCAAATTGGCTATATGCCGCAGGGTAAAATTGCTGGGTCCAGTTTTGACCTTGTTGTTGGGTGATGTTGCCGGATATATTACCTTTATCGGCAATCCCCAGCTTGGCCAGAATAGCTCTATTGGTGGGTAACGCATTGAGGAATAAAACAGGGCGCTTACCGATTACAGTATTAACCCAAGACTGTAAGCTAGGCACTTGCTGGTAGCTTGCTTCTTCTAACCAAAAAAAGAAACCCGCATAACGACTGATATCAATAGTGCTGAAGTTAGCTGTGCGAATATCTACACATTCTGGCACATAGCCATAATACTCAATAGGCATCGACATCATTCGGTGACACTGTGATGTCACCATACGGCCAAATTGACCGTCATAAAAACCGAGAACCCGCTTAGCGATGGGTTCGATTGTACTAACACCGAACTCATACAGTAAACCGTCACTGATGTAAGGGGTAAACCCTTCGTTGATCAGGCGTTTGGCGGCTCGTTTCTGGGCGTCTCGGTTACTGGCTGGCAAATAGTCAATGACAATGGCTTCAACCCCCGCCTTTTTTACTTCTTCCAGTTTGCCTGTTAACCATTGGCGGTCAGATTCAGGTACTAATTGGTAGCTATCTGCGAGTGGATCGTAGCTGTTATACATTGACTCGGCGGCTAGCGCATAGGGCTTGAAACGAATCTGGTCGAGTATTTCGAAACCCCGGTTAAATATCAGAAGAGGTTTGGCCGGAAGTGCATGCAACGCATCGAGGGTATTAGCGAGTGCAGTTTGCTGCTTGCTTGTTTCATCAGGTGACGAGGCAAAAAGAGTATAGCTATCTAGCGTATCAAGGAAGATACCGTCAAACCCACGACCAGTAAGAGTGCTTGCTTGATTAGTCAGATATTCTTGCCATGCGGTAGCCGATAAATCCATGACATGGCTAGACCAATTTGGATTGATGAGCGGAGAGAGCCCAGTAAGGCTTTTGGGTAATGCCTCACCGTCGTATTCACCGACACTGAGGTAGGCGAAAACTTGTGTCTCTGCCTTTTGTAGGGTTTTAATTTGCTTATCGGTGATCAAGCTAGGGGTGACAACAACCCGGTCGTAGTTAATAAGCTCTCGAACTGAGTCAATTTGGTTATAATAAAAAGCGACGGACTGCCCTGCGTTTGCTGAGTGAATAGGCAGCAGTAATACGATAATAAACAACGTGCGCTTGATAACATCCATGTCCCACCTCTTCCCTTAGCTATTCACAGTCCTTAAGGGCATTGTTAATGCTTAATATGTAGTAGTAAAGTTAAGATTATGAAAATGTATAGTTTTTTATTGAAGTTGTCACAAGATTTTTAAGTGATAGGTTGCATATTGCGTTTTTAGTCTGGTTATCAGTTCAAAAAACAGCCAGTTTGAAAAATATGACGGTTCCATGGTCGGGCAGATTCAAGTACGATACTCCTCTTTTTGGCTTCATGCCGAGCAAAACTCTATAAAGAAAGCGATATGGCACAAAAACATAAGCAGAAAGCGCCGAATAAGGGGCTGCACCCACGAAACCCTCATCGAGCCCGTTATGATTTTGACAAGCTGATTCAGAGCTGTCCGGAATTATCACAGTTTGTAGAGAAGAATCCCTACGGTGACTTGTCGGTCAACTTCAGTGACCCTGACGCCGTTAAAATGCTGAACCGTGCATTGCTTAGCCACTTTTACTCGGTTTCTTATTGGGATATTCCCGCTGGCTTTCTTTGCCCTCCGATCCCTGGAAGGGCTGACTATTTGCACTATATTGCCGATTTATTGGCAGATTCCAACGGTGGCAAGATACCAAAAGGAAAAGCGATAAAGGGTATTGATATCGGAAGCGGAGCAAATTGTGTTTATCCAATCATTGGCCATCGTGTATATGGTTGGCATTTTACGGCTGTCGACATAGATCCGATATCAATCAAATCTGCCAAGTTTATCGTTGAAGCAAATGCTTCATTGAAAGGCGGCATTCAATGTCGGCTGCAGAAAAATCCAGATCATATTTTTACCGGTATGATTAACGATAGCGATTTATTTGATTTCACCTTATGTAACCCTCCGTTTCATGCTTCTTTAGAAGAAGCCATGGCAGGCAGTGCCCGTAAAGTGAAAAACCTTGCTGCTAACTCGCAAAAGAAAGGCTCGCACCATTCTGCAAATGCGATGAAAGGTAAAAAGCCGGTTTTGAATTTTGGCGGTCAAAAAGCCGAGCTATGGTGTCCCGGCGGAGAATCCGCATTTATTAAGCGTATGATTGACCAGAGTGTGGGCAAGGGAAGTCAGTGTTTCTGGTTTACCACGTTAGTGTCGAAGAAAGACAATTTGTCTTTGATTTATAAGCAGCTAAAAAAGGTCGGAGCAACTGAGGTTAAAACGATCGACATGGCGCAGGGACAAAAGCTCACTCGGGTTGTTGCATGGACATTCCTTTCTGCCGAACAACAGGACATATGGCGTAAAACCCGTTGGTCTAAATAATGCCGCCCCCCAAATAGCGCGAAGCTATTTGGGGAGAGGCGAAATACTGTTTGCTGCTCTACATGTTTGGATAATTAGGCCCGCCACCGCCTTCTGGCGGTATCCAGGTAATATTCTGGGAAGGGTCTTTGATATCACAGGTCTTACAATGTACACAGTTGGTGGCATTGATTTGAAATGCCGCTTTACCGTCTTTTTCTATGATTTCGTAAACGCCAGCAGGGCAATATCGTTGACTAGGCTCATCATAACGCTCGAGATGAAAGTTGATCGGAATAGCGTCATCAGCCAATTTTAAATGACAGGGCTGGTTTTCTTCATGCTGTGTTCCAGATAGGAATACTGAAGAAGCTTTATCGAAACTGAGTATACCATCAGGTTTTGAATAGCTGAGTGGCTGGTGGTTAGCTATTGGCTCTAGGCATTCATGATCTGGTTTATTGTCTTCCAGTGTCCATTTGAAGGACTTTCTAAACCATTTCTGTTCGATAGAAGCTAGGGTTCCACCTAGTAATGTACCAAAGCGTTGGATCACCGTCCCGAAGTTTCGTGACTCATGCAGTTCGTTGTGTAACCAAGACTGGCAGAAAATTTTGTCATAACCCGGTGTTGTATGGTGAAACCCTTGTTCTAATTCATGAAAAATTGCCTCGGCGGCAATCAAACCGGACTTCATCCCGGTATGGCTGCCTTTGACTTTCGCCATATTCAAAGTGCCCGCATCACAGCCAATTAACAGCCCGCCTGGAAACTGTTGCCGCGGTAGGGATGACAGGCCGCCTTTGGTGATGGCTCTAGCACCATAAGCGATACGTTGGCCACCGGTTAAATGCTGGGCAAATAGTGGATGGTGCTTGAGTTGTTGGAATTCATCAAAGGGGCTTAAGTAAGGATTATGATAGTTCAAATCGACAATCAACCCGACGGCGACTTGGTTGTTTTCAAGGTGGTAGAGAAAACTGCCACCAGTGGTGCCAGTTTGACTCAGCGGCCATCCGACGCCATGGATAACATGACCGGGACGATGGTGTTCGGCTGGGATCTCCCATAACTCTTTTAGTCCTAAGGCATAATGTTGAGGTTGCTTGCCATGGTCGAGATGGAACTGCTTAATGAGTTGCTTACCCAGATGCCCTCGAGATCCTTCAGCAAAAATTGTGTACTTTGCTTTGAGCTCAATACCGGGCTCGAAAGTGGATTTATGTTCTCCTTGCTTATCAAGCCCCATATCCTTGGTGACGACTCCCGCCACTATACCTTGGCTATTGTAGAGTATGTCACTGGCAGGAAACCCAGGAAAAATTTCGACACCTAGCTCTTCAGCCTGCTTAGCTAGCCAGCGGCAGAGGTTACCTAAGCTGATAGCAAAGTTACCTATGTTCTGTAAGGTTTCGGGTACCAGTGGGTCAGCGACGGTGATGTAGTTGAACTCATTAGTGAGATAACAAAATCTATCGTCGGACACCGCGGTGTGCAGTGGTGCCCCCATGCGTTCCCAGTCAGGAAAAAGTTCATCCAGCGCTTTATGTTCGAATAGTGCACCTGAGAGAACATGGCTTCCGATTTCAGCGCCTTTTTCTACAACGCAAACTGATAATGGGCGTTCATTTTCACTGGCAAGCTGCATCAGTCGACAGGCTGCAGACAGTCCGGCGGGGCCAGCACCGACAATAATAACATCAAACGACATGCTTTCTCTTTGCTGCTCTGAACTCATGCTTTAATCCCTAACTGTACTGCGCTTGGTTAAAATATAGTCCAGTTGACGTAAACGTAAACTCAACTAGGCTCAAAGAATACGTCAATTACGGGGCTTAGCCGCCTTGGTTTGATAAGGATGTGCCTGTGAAAGTGTATGTTGCGATTAAGCGTGTCATTGATCCTTACGTTAAGGTAAGGGTGAAAAGTGATGGCTCAGGTGTTGAAACCGCCAATGTCAAAATGTCCATGAATCCGTTCTGTGAAATTGCGGTAGAGGAAGCAATTCGCCTTCGTGAGGCTGGCCATGCTGATGAAGTTGTTGTGGTCTCTGCCGGTGAGGCCGCTTGCCAAGAACAACTCAGAACTGCCTTGGCGCTGGGTGCTGACAGAGCAATACATATTGAAACCGATGCAGTGGTTGAACCTTTGTCTGTTGCGAAACTATTAGCGGCGCTGGTAAAGCAAGATCAACCAGAACTCTTTATATTAGGTAAGCAATCGATCGATACTGACAATAATCAGGTTGCGCAAATGCTCTCAGCGCTATTGGGCTATCCTCAGGGGACATTTGCATCAAAGGTCCGTGTTGAAGGTGACGATGTCACAAATAAGGAAGGGCAATCAATCAACGTGACACGAGAAGTCGATGGAGGACTAGAGACTCTTCGCCTAACGTTACCTGCGATACTGAGCACAGACTTACGGTTGAACGAACCACGTTATGCATCCCTCCCCAATATCATGAAAGCAAAAAAGAAACCGCTTGATGTAATAACCCCTGAAGCGTTGGGGGTCGAAATAAAGAATCATCAAGAGGTTATCGAAATATTAGCGCCAACGCAGCGAGCTGGGGGGATAAAAGTCGATTCTGTTGCCGAGCTTGTCGATAAACTCAAAAACAGTGCAAAGGTGATCTGATGACGATTCTAGTAATTGCAGAGCATGATAATCACCGTCTGGGTGGGGAAACACTCAAGTCTGTCGGGGCAGTATCCACATTACAACAAAGCATTGATGTATTGGTTATAGGGAGCCAGTGCCAGTCGGTCATTGAAGAAGCCTCAAGCATTGGTGGTATCACTCGAGTCCTTGTTGCCGATAACCTTAATTATAAAGATCAACTTGCTGAAAACTGTGCACAGTTGATCGCCGAGCTTGCCAAGGATTACAGCCATATTGTTGCACCGGCAACAACGTTTGGTAAAAACCTCCTACCTAGGGTCGCAGCATTGTTGGACGTGGGGGTGCTGTCTGATGTCGTTACAATTGAAAGTGAAGACACAGTGATTCGTCCGATATATGCCGGTAATGCGCTCGCAAGAGTACGCAGTCGTGATAGTAAAGTATTGATGACCCTTCGTGGGTCAGCATTCGATGCTGCTTCTTTGGGCAATACTCAAGCGGAACAAAAAAGGGTAGACATTGCTATAGGTAATGATTTGAGTGAGTTTGTTGAGCGACAAGTGTCTGAAAGTGAAAGACCTGAACTCACCGCTGCTCGCGTTGTAATCTCAGGAGGCAGGGCGCTTGGTAGCAAGGAGAACTTTGGGTTAATAGAGCAGCTTGCAGATAAACTTGATGGCGCAATAGGAGCCTCAAGGGCGGCTGTGGATGCTGGGTATATTTCCAATGACTTTCAGGTTGGGCAAACCGGTAAGATTGTCGCACCGGAGTTATACATTGCAGTGGGCATTTCGGGTGCTATTCAACATCTCGCGGGAATGAAGGATGCCAAGGTTATTGTGGCGATCAATAGCGACCCAGAAGCGCCAATCTTTGATATTGCGGATTATGGATTAGTCGGTGATTTGTTTGATATTTTACCTGAACTCATTGACTCGGTGTAAACGATGGCTTGCAAGCTAAACGCTTGTATCGATAGCTGTTAATCAATGATTTTCCAGCCGTGCAGATCTGCCATGTGGGTTAGCGCGGCCATGTCTTTTCTTTCTTCTTGAACCATCCAATCGATAAATCGAGTGACAGTGTCACCTTTGCTAACGGTTTGATAATAATATTGCCAAGTACTATTGGTAACAATGGTTGCTAAGTTCGGTAGTTTTAAATAGCCTTGCTGAATCTCGTGTACGACTAGCATTAGATCGGTAATGGTTACACCTTGGCCTGCAAAGCACGATGTTAACGCCATATCTAATGTGTTGAACGTTAATCCATCTTTATTGACTTGCTCTGACCGGTTGTTGCGGGCGAGCCACTCGCGCCAGTCACATTGGTCAGGTGTTGGGTGTAATCGCGGGTAGTTGGTGATGAGCTCATCGACAGAGATTGGCCGCTCTGTTTTTGTTAATAACTCTGAATATACGGGGGCGAGGTATTCTTTTCTGAAGAAAGTGAGCATATTGCTACTTTTGGTCACCTCAGGGACGTTATATATCGCAATATCACAGTCATCCTCCTCTAATTGCAGCAATTCATTGCTGTGTCCCATACTTGAAGACAAGATAATATTGACATCAGGGTTGAGTGATTTAAAGGAATGCAAACGTGGGATAAGCCAACGGACCGCAAAGCTCATTGCAACCTGTACTCTCAAGGTGCCGGTTTCTTTGGCTTTCAACTGTCGGATGGTTTGGTTCAATTCGCTGTATTGTCGAGTGAGTAATAACGCGACTTCCTTTCCTTGTTGTGAGAGTTCGAGCGAACGGTGATGACGAATAAACAAACTAAACCCAAGTTGTTCTTCTAACTGCCTGATTTGGCGGCTGACAGCACTTTGTGTCACATTGAGTTCGTCAGCTGCCAAAGTAAAGCTTAAGTGACGAGCTGCCGCTTCGAAAACCCGTAACCCGTTTAAAGATGGCGGCAGTAGGCTATGTCTTTTTTTCATCGACTATCCTTTTAACGTAAATGGAAACGGTTGAATTGTGTTCGCATGAGTTTTATGAATGCAAAGGTACTATAAATGTCGTTTGAAACACAAACCTGAAGATCTTAAAGTCTCTAATTCAGTAGTTTGATGCCTATCACACATTGTTAAGCCTCTTTTTCATCACTACTGATATTCCTCTCTGTGTTGCAATGCTTAGTGTTTGTGGTGAAAAATGAAAAAACTGATCAGCTTAGCTATCCCGCTAATTATCTCTCAGCTGGTTGCGCAATTGTTGGTGTTTACTGATGTTTGGATGATGGCGCAGATGAGCATTCTTGCTATTGCTGGTGGTGGCCTTGGTGCTGCTGTGTATTCGATCATCTTTACTGTTGCAGGTAGCACCGTAGGTTGTGTGGCGAATTTGATTGCTATCGCTTATGGCAAAAGACTGAAAGACACAGACAAAGGAGATGCCGAAGTTAGCATTTCACTCAAGAGTGGACTGTTGCTTTCCGTTATCCTGACACTGACCCTGTTACCACTATTCTTCTTGATGGATGGCTTGCTGCTTAAAGCAAACCAAGATCCAGAGGCTATTGTCCTAGCCGTCGATTACCTCGATGCACTTAAGTGGGCGATGTTACCTACTTTGATTTTGTTGGTGTTACGAAGCCTTGTTAGTGCATTTGGCGATACTCGTTCAGTCATGGTGATGTCAATCGTAACTGTCATCTTAAATGTTCCACTCAGTTATTTGATTGCATTTCATTGGCAGATGGGATTAGCAGGTTTAGGTTATGGCACTGCGTTAGCCGCCTTCATCGTCATGCTTGGTTATGGGTACTGGGTCTTCACCCGCAATAAGTACCGTCAATATAACCCGTTAACCCATTGGCATGAGTATCGTTTGGGGATCCTCGTACCTTTGCTGGCAATTGGGGTACCCATTATGATTGCGACCCTGATGGAGCATGCGCTCTTTTCTACAGCGGTATTATTGGCGGGTACCTTGGGTGCGGTGTCGTTAGCTATTCATCAAATTGCGATGCAGTGTTTGAACCTGTCTTGGAATGTGGCATTTGGCCTGTCGCAGGCGGCTTCTATATTGGTGAGTCAGCATGTTGGCCAGCAAGAGCCTGAGATAGTTAAGTATTATGCTAAACAAGGTTTAATACTCGTGACTATAACCAGTACATTACTTGGGATCTTATTGATTGCAAATCCCGAGTTTCTTACCGTCGTCTTTAACGTGGAAGGCGATACTCTAGCTGGAGAATTGGTTGCCGCTCTGCCTGGCGTGATGATCATGGTCGCTGCCTGCTTTGTTGTTGATGCTTGGCAATTGGCAGCAATCAGCATCTTGCGTGGAATGAAAGTGGTTAAAACGCCAACGGTAACCACGGTGATTGGATATTGGCTTATTGGCCTTCCGGCAGCCTGGCTATTAATGCACAAGTTCGGTTTGGAAGGCGTGTGGGGCGGAATAGCCGTTGGGTTAGCTGCGACAGGGCTAATGCTGTTGTTCATCTTGCTGCGTGAGCTACGAAAGCTGGAGGGACAATATGAAGGCAATTATATCGAGCAAGAGTCAACGGTGATGTCATCCTAAGCGTTATATCCCTAATGTGCCCATAGATAATTCGTACGGAAGTCTTCCGTACGAATTGCCGTTCTGACGATGACAGGTTATACTTTTCTTGTACGGAACACTTCCGTATAGAAGGAGGTTCATATGGCAACAGCGCGCTTAGACTTGCGTTTAGATGAAGAAATTAAAGCTAAAGCCGAGAAAGCCTCAGCATTATTGGGGCTGAAAAGTTTAACTGAATATGTGGTTCGTCTAATGGATGAGGATGCGACCCAAGTAATCGCAAATCATGAAAGTATCACCCTTGATAATGATGCATTTGACCGATTTGTCGAAGCATGTGATAAGGCGAAGTCACCGAATAAAGCATTGCTCGATGCAATTAATTTTGCTGATGAAAAGGGCTTTAAGTAAGTGAGTTGGTCCAAAGAATTTATCGAGCTTGATAAAAAATCACATGATCGTGCCTCGTTTGATTGTGGAGAGCCGGAGCTCAACATATTTATACAGACCCAAGCGGCGAAGCACATGCAGGCAGGTATTAGCCGAACAATGGTACTACCTGCCTTACTTCCGCTTCCAAACCAAAAATTACCGATTTGTGCTTTCTACAGCATTGCGCCAAGCTCAATTTGTCGCGATACATTACCTGCAGTAATGGCAAAAAAGCTCCCAAAATATCCTATCCCCGTATTTCTGTTAGCCCAGTTAGCCGTTCATCATGAATATCATGGTCACGGTTTGGGGAAGGTGAGTCTCGTTAGAGCGTTAAAGTACTTATGGCAAGTTAATGCGCATATGAGAGCTTACGCCATAGTGGTGGATTGTTTGAGCCCAGACGCAGAATCTTTCTATACCAAATACGGTTTTGAAGTATTGTGTGAGCACAATGGTAGGGTCAGGATGTTTATCCCGATGAAAACCGTTGGTCAGCTGTTTGATTGAAGCTAGTCTGCTCGACGTTGAATAAGCGTAAAAAAGCCGGAGTGATTGCTCCGGCTTGATCTAATCAACGTAAACGGAATACGTCAGTTTGTTTGTCGTTTTGTACTTCGGCAAAGCTTCGGATGAACGGACCTTGTTGGCGGACTTCTTCTGGAAGGCGGTCTATTAAGGACTTGGCTTCTTCTTTTGTTTCGAAATCCCCATAAATCACCGCATACCAGCGACCACTTTGACTTTTCTTCCAGTTAACCCAAATAGGTTGCTGGCCTTGGATATGGTTAATGTAGTTTCTAACATCAGCTTGACGCTCTTCAGTCAGAGCAAGCACCTGGATTGTGAAGCGCTCAGGGTTGAGGTGGCCATAGGCTTCTTCAGTGGTCATCTGGCCAATACATTGGCTATCAGTGTGTGTATTTTCAGTGGTAGAACAGCCGGCCAGCAGAAGTACGACTAGCATTGCAAAAATCTTTTGCATCGAAAAAACTCCTTGGTGAATAACCTTTATATCCAGCATCTTGGATATATCTTTTAATTTTTATTAACGACAATTTTATCAACATTGATGAGTGTTTGTTTGACATTACTCGATGTGTAGAGTGTGTTTGCCGAAGAACGCAGCAATAGTTGATTAAAAAACCACCGTCCAACCAATAGGGGCCCGCGCATTCTTGCTATGCGTTTGACGTTGTATAGAAAACAGCTCGTTTGATGATTCTATTTTCAGTTACCTCTAAAGTTGAAACTAAGGTGTGACTATTCTAACTATATTTCATTATACTGTATATATGCACAGTATCTTTGGGAGCGATGGAGATGGAGCTATTTCCTTACTTTATTGAAGGTGTTAAATGCGGTTTTCCGTCACCTGCTGATGGTCATCAAGAAGAACTTGATTTAGAAAGTTATTTGATTCGAAACCCCAATGCGACTTTTTTTCTAAAGGCATCGGGTGACTCAATGATGGGCGCTGGGATTTACGATGGTGATCTATTGGTCGTCGACCGGGCTGAGCCCGTATCTCCTGGGCGAATTGTGATTGCCCGTATTTATGATGAATTTACTTGTAAGCGGTTGATGCGCCATGAGCAAGCATGGTGGCTAGTGGCAGAAAATCCCAGCTTTCAGCCATTCCCGATGCCTGAAGATTCAGAAATCTTTGGGGTGGTGACACGCAATGTTCACAACCTACTGGAGTAAGCCATGGCGGCATTAGATGGGTATCGTGGTCAGGTTTGGGCGCTTGTTGATGTTAAAAGCTTTTATTGTGCCTGTGAGCAAATCTTTGACCCTAAATTAGTTAATAAACCTCTTGTTGTCCTTTCGAATAACGATGGTTGCTGTGTCGCTCTTTCACCACAGGCCAAAGCGTTAGGTATCAAGCGAGGTGCGCCTTGGTTCAAAATTGAACGGGAGGCACGAAAGATGGGGGTTGAGGTCCGGAGCTCCAACTATACCCTCTACGCTGATATGAGCCGTCGCTTTATCGAAGAATTGCATCGCTTTTCCCCCCATGTAGAGCAGTATTCCATTGACGAAGCCTTTATACGATTAGATGGTTTTAAATTGGATGGTCTGACACAAATGGGAAAAGACATTCGAGATACCGTCTACACCCACTTGGGGTTACCTGTCAGGGTCGGGATAGGGGCTAGCCCGACGTTGGCCAAGCTGGGTAACCATGCTGCAAAGCAATTCGAACAGCGGGTCGAAGGTGTTATTCAAATTGACAATGAAGAACGGCGTCGTTGGCTGTTAGAGCGTTGCTCGGTGCAAGATATATGGGGAGTCGGGGCAAAAACGGCGACACGTTTACACACCAGCGGTATTGCTAACGCCCTTGCACTATCAGAGCAAAACCCAGCGGATATGCGCCGATTGTGGAATGTTGGGCTAGCCAGAACCGTACTTGAGCTTCAAGGGGTCGCGTGCATAGAGCCTGGGGATATAGATGAAAAGCGCAAGCAGATATTATCCAGCCGTAGCTTCGGCACCGATTTGACGGATTTAGGTGATTTGAACGCTGCGCTTGCTTTTCATTGTCAGCGTGCCGGAGAAAAACTTCGCCGTCAGCACAGTCAAGCCAGTGTTGTCAGTGTGTTTCTTCGGACAAACCGCTATAAAGACTTACCACAGCATAATATCAGTTGTGCGAAAGAGCTTATGTGCCCTAGCCAAGATAGCTATCGATTCCTTGATACGGCCATAGCGCTGTTGAAGTCCGCTTATCGCCCGGGTTATGCCTATCAGAAGATAGGGGTGATCTTAGAGGGGGTGACCGATGCCAATAATGATCAGTTTCAATTTGATATGTTCGACAGTAGTGTATTGGAAGAGGTGAAACGGCGAGACTTAATGGCCATTACCGATCAAATGAACGCCAGATTTAAAAATGGCGTTAAGCCGGCTTCAGTGATTGGTTCAACCAACTGGCATATGCGTCAAGCATTTCGTTCCAATCGCTGGACAACACGGCTGGATGAGTTGCAGGTGGCAAAGTGTTGAAGGGAACGTACCCGTTCGGCTAGATATATAACAAAACCGAATGTCATAGAGTGAAAGCGAATTTCTGAATTTAGACAATTAGTTAATAATTACCTGTATCTACTTAGGTTGTTAAAGATAGAGGTTATGAATGTTTGTTTGGATAGGGATTGTGAGTTGCATTCTGATCGCCTCATCGTTTACCTCGGGGCTGATGAGTGCTGTATTAGACTTCGCCGCATTCATCATCATTTTGTGCCTTGGAGTTAGGCGGATAAATCAAAATAGTCGACGAAATAACCTAAAAGAGAGAGACATGAAGGGCGTAAAGAAAAGTGCTGAATTTCATGAGGAATTGAAGCATATTAACAATAAGTCTAACCGAATAGACATTACACCGTAACGAAAGCTAATAAAACCGGTAAACCACAATGGTATTAACCGGCTTCTTAGGAGTAGGCCTTTCTTGTCAGTATTCGTCGGTAATGGTTTAGCTAAAAAATTGGATGTATGCAAAGGAACTGCTGCCGATACATACCCAAAGCAACACACCCAACAATAGTGGTTGGATACCCGCAGCGCGCAGTTTTTGGATCGTGATGCCAGAACCAATCAAAAATAGGCATACCACTAAGAGACGTTTAGATAATGAAAATACTGCACTATAAAAAGGCTGGAAGTTAGGTAGCAAATAAGCCACAACAATCGCTATACAGTAAAATAGAATAAAAAATGGTACCCCAACCTTTTTACTGTTGCCCTTAAACATCAAGGCACTGAGAAACGCGATTGGAATAATCCACAGTGCGCGGGCAAGCTTCAATGTTGTGGCTGTTTTTAATGCTTCATCGCCATATGCACCAGCTGCACCCACAACCGATGAAGTATCATGAATTGCAATTGCGGCCCAAGTACCAAACGCATGTTGACTCATCTCAAAGAAATGACCGATCACCGGAAAGATAAACAATGCAATAGCATTGAGGACAAATACGGTTGCCAGTGCCAATGACGTTTGATCATCTTTCGCGTTAATGGCCGGTGCAACAGCCGCAATCGCGCTTCCTCCACAAATCGCAGTACCCGATGCAATCAGATGGCCAGTCTTCTGTTCAATGCGTAGCAATTTAGTGAATACGTAACCCAGTACCAGCGTAAAGAAGATAGATGCCACGATAAGCCCAAAACCTTGTTTACTGGCTTCGATAGCTTGATCTAGCTGAATACCAAAACCTAAACCAATAATGGAGTACGAAAGCAGCTTCTTGGTTAAGGCAGCTAAATTGAACTGGGTAGGGACAACTCCGAAAGTAGCGAGGGTGAAGCCAAGAACCAAGGCGATAGGCGAGCTAACAACCGGTAGTAGGCATAGCAGCGCTGCTGTGATGAAAATACCGTATTTTGGCGTCAGTTTGCTGAAATTTGGTTGAACTGTAGACATTGTTATTACATATGAACAAAACGTGGCAGGAGTATATGTCTAAAGTGGTATAAGGAAGATTATAATCTTTTTATGCCGGGGTTAAGAAATGCTTAACCAATAGCTTAGTGGTATCGAGTAGACAGAATAAAGGGCAGGAAATATATCGACTCTGGGCTGCTATTTTTTGATCCACTGACCTGAAGAGTCTTGGTAGTAGTTGCCTGAAGAGGTTTTTTCTATCGCTTTTTTGTGAGCAATATGACCAACTTCTTTAACCGTTAAGCCGTGGGAGACCGAAATTCTTTTGAAGGTATTTGTTCGCCGCTTATTAACCTCGGCAACTAAACTTCTGACTTCTTGGGACGGGCGGGCGGTAATAGGAGCAATCAGCCCAGTGTTTGCCTCACCAACCAGACCTTGATCCTTAGCCTGCTGAAGGTTGAGAGCAAATGCACTAAACGCGATAAAGAACGATAGAAGGAAGAGCAGTACTCGTGTCATGGCATACTCCCTGCTGCCTTAAAAAACATCGTCATCATTAAACAACTCATCGATTTCCTTATCAACTTTAATTCGAATCTCGTGCTCTATTTTGACATTCAAATTAACTTCTATCGGCTTTTCTGAAGCGGTAACTTGTACCGTCGGAGTGCAACCTGATAGTGCCGTCAGAGACATTACCGAAAATAGGGTGATAAAAAATGGTATATAAAACAGCTTAAGTTGGATATCCATTGGTTACAACCTTCTGTGGACTTCATACCTAACGTACTGCTTTGTAGCAGCATAGAATCGATAGGCTCGTCCAGCCATGTGATTTGTTAAATTCAAGCGCAAAAAGCTACTTATCCACACCAATCTGCTTTAAGAACATATTTTCCAGCTTCGTTGAATTAATCATATTCAGTGTTTTTATCAAAGCTGGAATGTTTTCTTCTAAACTAAGGTTCAGATTTATTGGGCGTTCGGATAAAACATCAGGGTTTCTCCCTTTAAAATGTGATCTGGCACTCAATTGACCTTCTTTAGAATAGTCTAGATTAACAATCAGTGAGTGGTAGTTATAATTTTTGAGAATTTTACTAACCACGAGCAAGCTACTCTCACTGGCTGCCTCGACATTCTGATCAATGGCTGATCCTTCTTTGTATTTTAGGAGCCCACCCGGGTAACGAGCATGGAGTTTCCCCGCCTGAATAACAGGGGCTTGATCTTCAACGCCAAAAGGCAATATGCCATCTATAACCCCTGTCATCTCAATATCTTTTGCTTCGATGGCCTCAATGAGTTTGGGCAACTTCAATCCATGTACACGAATAGGAACCGGAGGGATATCGGACAAGGAGCGACTGGTTACATTGTGCAGGCTGATGTCTCCTCCTAAGACGTAAGCTTTAGCTCTATGCAGCTTGTAAAACGGTTGCTGGGTATCGAACTCAAGCAAGGCATACAGGTTTTCAAGTAATATCCCGGTATGTAAATAACTGACATGTAAGCTGATAGGCTGACGCGAGCGTATTCCTTGATTGGACATATCGATAGCAAATGATACGTTGAGATCAGCATAATGAATATTATGGATATAGCCGCTTAAGTTTCTTGTATATAACCCAAGTTGGCCTGACCATTGATTGCCTTTTACTGTGATTTTCGCGTCAAAGCCTATTGAACCCGCAGTGATGTCATGATCTATGGGCAGCTTAGGGAGATAATATTTCTTGAGAGATTTTTTGCTAGAAAAAGGAATATCATTGCGGTGTAACTTAATATTTGCTTGCTTAAGAGGCAGTAAGTAATCGATGGTGTAGACAAACAATGTCGTATGGCGCTTGTTTAAAATACTGCCTTTGAACCTGGACCGGCTTGGGGTGATATCAAGTACACCTTCTGTCATTAACCCGGGTAGGCGCTGGTTATTTTGATTCAAGGATAACTGGATTTGATAACCGGCGTTAACATCGAATAGGATGGGGTGCTTTGGCGGCAATTCTATATTGAATGCTAAGTTGGACAAAACGGATGTAAGCTGTCCGTTATAGCGCTGTACCGGTAATTGGCTACTATTTTTAGTCTGGCGGATTGCAGCTATTTTAGCGTCAGATGTTTCTTCTGGAATGATCAGTTTTAGTGCGTCAAGGTTATTGGCTTTTATGGTAATAGGGTGCTTGTCATCGGTCGAAATGGATAACCTGGTAATATTGTCCTGCCTGAATTCCTGGGCAATATTTATTTGTTTAGCTTCAATGGTGACCTTATCAGCATCAGCTTCAATCCACTCACCAGTATGTTGAAAGACTATTCTATCGATGTTGAGCTGAGTATCGACTAGCGTCAATTCAACATGATCGTCTGTCCATTCGCCTACCACGGTTGATGTGATTTGGCTATTTGTCATAGCGAGCTCTGGTACTGGAAATAATTGCGGAATAAGTGCATTGATGACACTTTTCGCATGACATTGTAATGTACTATCGTTTCTGAGAAAGGGCACCAGGCACTGAAGCTTCGAGAAAGTTAACTGCATGTCATAACCTAGCCTGTGGTTGTAAAATCGAAGCTCT
The DNA here is from genome assembly GCF_024357955.1 of Photobacterium pectinilyticum. GTDB lineage: Bacteria > Pseudomonadota > Gammaproteobacteria > Enterobacterales > Vibrionaceae > Photobacterium > Photobacterium pectinilyticum. Next base: position 120,074 of record NZ_JANEYT010000003.1, on the reverse strand, counting down.
TCGCTGTTTTTATCTAACCCCACATCAATATTGCCATTTCGGTAATTAGTGTTAAAAGTCAGTACGCCATCTGTGTTGAGCTCTAGCAATGCAAGGGAAGGGATGGTCTCACTTGAATGATCAGAGCTCAGTGCGGCGTGTTGGAAGGCAAAACGGTTGAGTTCCACACTGACCATTTCCGGCAAGGCGACTTCGATGGCGTAGCTGGCATGTTCGACATCGTGGAAATGAAAGGGATCATTAGCTGCAGAATTAGACGGTGCGTTGTCCTTGAATGATAAGGATGTCTGTTTGGCTGTGATAATAATCGGTTTGGTGAGTTCTGCATTCGGGATATCGTATAACTTGAGCCGATCGGTGAGATCGCGTGTTCGTTTAAATTTAGCCTCGCAGCGGAACTCTTTGGGTAAAGGGCTAATGAAACTTACATCGGCTTTGCAATCAAGTTTATTACCTTTTGGGCCAATAGCCGTACCTTTAAAGTCTGCATCCTCAAGAGAGCGGTGCTTGATCAGAACATTGATGTCGTAGGGCTCGTCAGGGCCGAGTGCTTTACCTTGTAAATGCAGCTTTGCGTGTTTGTCTGGCCTGTTCTCCCTAACCCGTGGGGTATCCAGCACTAGCTTGGCATTCATGATCAAGTTGCCATACGTGAAATGATTCACTTTTAAATGCTTTATAGGCAGCAGGGCTAGATTGGCTATCGCATGGCCAAGGTGCAGGCCTTCATGAGTGTCATCAGGCTTTTCTAAAAACTCTGGTAACTCTATCGGTTGGGCAAAGCGTAATTCTTCTGCCAGCAATCGCATGCTGGAAGTTGGTTGGTTAAGATCAACGGTCAGGGCAATGTCATTACCTTGCTGCTGAAAATCATCAAGTAACGTTTGCCATTGCGGAGTTAGGTTGTCTATATGCACGGCTAACGGTGTTTTGTCTTGTTGCCAGCTGAGCGAAAAGTGTCCTTTGTTGAACGCCATGGGGTAGGTATTTTGCCCGATATCCTGTGGTAGAAAGATGTTTAGTTCAGCGGCATCAATAATACCGGTTAAGGTAATAAAGGGATCGGTGGTCAGAACAAGCTGTAAGTCATTAACCTGTTGTGGGATCTGCGTGCCTACAGTGTTTTCTACTGTCACTGAAGCCTGCTCGCTATGTGCGCTAAAAACATATGGAGCTGATAAATCTGTTAAGTTAAATGTTATATCGTTGAATGTAATGTCATTAATGGAGACCCCATGGGGTTTAATCGCATTCTGTATACTCGGGGCCAAACGAACTACGGTATGAGGTGACAGTAGCCGCCATGATGAGGTAGAGATGGCACTTTGATCATTTGAAAAGTGCTCTAGAGACAATTGCCTGATAGTGATAGCTGTTTTGTTGACTGAAATTGATAGTTCGTCAATTTGAATACGTTTGCCGATATGAATACCTGAGATAGCATTGATTTCAACGCCCTTTGACGCTAACCAAGGGGGGATGAACACAGCGAGTAAAACAATGGAGAAGACGGCCAAGATCATGGCATAGATAAATACCCGCACATACCGGTAGCGGCTTGATTTTGATGGCGAACGATGGTTATTTTTGTCTACAGCGTCATTCATATAGCAATTGAAATTCTAACTAACAAAAGTGTTTTATGACTTTTATAAGCATAAACGCTGTGCTGGGAACTGTGATAAATATTGTATAAATCAAACACTTCTAGCTTAATAATTTTGAGGTTTATTCTACTGCGTTTAAGCTTTTCGTTCTGCTTAGGATAAAATTTTGTCATTTCTTGAAGTTACTGAATTCCTATGATTTTTTTATTGTTTTTTTGTAAGGGTTTGCCTGATAACAAGAAAGTTTCAGGGTATGGTTTTGATGTATAAATCTACTTTATTCTGATTAGTTGGTGTAATCATCTTATAGCTTGTTTGGGACAGGTTGATTGTTTGTGACAAAACTGAGACAAAGTGAGGTCAAATATAAGAAAATCATCAGGATGTGATTATGTCAGAAACCTCTCCAATACAGTCGTCTACCGCCGGGCCAACCTCATTGAGCAAATTGATTCGCTTACTAGGTCCTGGTGTGATGATGGCAACAGCCGCTGTTGGTGGCTCGCACTTAGTCGCGTCAACCCAGGCGGGGGCAATATATGGTTGGCAGCTTGCTGCTTTGATTTTGCTGGTAAACCTTTTGAAATATCCTTTTTTTAGAGCTGGCGTTCAATACACAATGGGAACAGGGAATAGCCTAGTACAGGGTTATGATGGTATGGGGAGAGGGTACTTATGGGTCTTTACCGGATTAAGTCTGATCTCTGGCGTAGTTAACACGGCCGCATTATTGCTTTTCAGCGCAAGCTTGCTGGGATACTTTTTACCGTTCAGCCTGTCACTACCAGTCCTATCTGGCATTGTCGTTACTTCTTGCTTGGCGATATTGATAGCTGGCCACTATAAGGCGCTAGATAGCTTATCTAAGATCATTATGACGGTGCTGGTTATTGCGACATTATCGGCTGTTGTCATTGCTGCAGGTAAAGGCAGTGTGGCTCCTGCTGATTTCGAAGCACCGTCAGCTTGGTCTATCGCTTCTATTGGCTTCATTGTGGTGATGATGGGGTGGATGCCTGCACCGATTGAAATTTCGTGTCTAACGTCATTGTGGCTTAAGAGCCAGTGTAAAGAGCAGCAAGTCACGCCACAGTCAGCGTTGTTTGACTTCAATGTCGGCTATATTGGTACGGCGGTTCTTGCGATTGTTTTCCTATCTCTTGGCGCACTGGTGTTGCATGGTAATGGGACAGAATTGAAAACATCGGGTATTGGCTTTTCACATCAATTAGTCAGTATGTATGCGTCAACGATTGGAGAATGGTCGCGCTACCTTATTGCTGTTGTGGCTTTCTTTGCCATATTTGGTAGTACTATTACCGTGATTGACGGCTATGCTCGTTCGTTGGCTGAAGCCCAGTCATTATTGCAGTCAAAGCCTGTTGGCCAACGTGCTTTTCATCATGGTTGGATGTTGTTTATGGCTGTATCTGCAATGGGGATCATTCTGTTCTTTAGTTCAGCATTAATGCCAATGCTTGATTTTGCGATGGTAATGGCCTTTATGACGACCCCGATCTTTGCCTTGCTTAACTATCAATTAGTTTCAAAAGCCGACTTACCGCTGGCGTTGCAATGGTCAAAGAAAATGAAGTTGCTTTCGTGGGTAGGGTTAACGTATCTGTTTGGCTTTTTGGCTGTGTTTATCTGGTGGAAGTGGTTAATGTAAAAAAGAGCCGGATACAGACAGGACGTAGGTATCCGGCAGATTCCATCATGGTGCAGGGCTGTTTATTCTGAGATAAGGATATACAGCCCTTAATTATTGTTATTAAAATTCAGATTAATGCTATCTGTTACATTGCAATAGTATTCAATTATCCAGCAAGAGTTGGCTCACTTAAGGCTTCATTATCTGCTTTCGAATGTATGGTTAAGCACTTTTTTTTAGGGACTGTTAACTCATTATTAATCTGCTTAATGCCTTCAATAAGTGAGTTATGTACAACGTCAGTTTGCCCTGCCTCGAGGGCATGTAGCGCTCGGAATAATGTTTTTTGTAGTTCTGTGACTTGTTTGTTGGCGTGGTCGAGTTCTATAGAGCCGAGAGAGATAAGATCGCTGACTTGTTTCGCTGAGCCCTGAGAAGAAACTGAAAGTTGGTGTGAGATTATTTGTGAAGAGCATAGTTTCAAATACGAAAGGGTTTGGCTTAGTGACTGTGAGGTTTTGTCCATCCGAGAACTCCTTTAGGTTCATTATGCCACAGGGCATAGGCGATAATGATGTCCGTTATTGATAAGTGTTTTAACAAGCAAATAGGTTGAGTAGTTGTTATGTTGCCTTTAAATACAATCTAAATCAGTGTAAAGAGAAAGAGTTTGGCTTAGATCAAGTTGAGCATAAACAAGGTGTTGAATCGGCACGATTTTAGTCGCTTTTATGACTAAGTTATCACAATGGTATGAAATTTTACGGGGTATATACAAAACATTTTGAATGATTATTCTGTAGCGTGAATAAGGCGTGTTATGAATTCGAACTCACGTCGCCATATGACAAGGAGAAAGGGTGAACAAGCTATTGTCTTTTGAGGCTTTGATGGTGCTAGATGCTATTGAGCGACGAGGTAGTTTTGCTGCAGCATCGGAAGAGCTTGGCAGGGCACCTTCATCTTTGAGTTATCAGGTTCAGAAACTTGAACAAGATTTAGACTTGGTGATTTTTGATCGCTCTGGCCATAAAGCTGTGTTTACCAAAGCGGGACACCTCCTGCTTGAAAGAGGCCGACTGTTATTGACGGCGGCAGATGAAATGATCGCTGATGCCAGCGCATTGGCTCATGGCTGGGAGCTTGATATTACGATTGCCTACGATGGCTTGGTTAAAGTGGACGCTTTGTTCCCGCTGGTGGAAGGACTTGCTCAGCAAAGTAAAACACGAGTTCGCTTTCAGGAAGAAATACTGGCGGGTTGTTGGGAAGCCTTAGCGCAAGATCGAGCTGATATTCTTATTGCTCCAGCGCCAACTGTCGCACCTCCCGAAGTGAAAATTCAAACATTAGGTACCTTGGACACGATTTGGGTAGCGCACCCCGATCATCCTATTCACAAGCATAAATACCCACTGGATCCGGTCATTCGCAAACAATATCGAGGCATAGCTGTTGCCGACACGGCACGCAATTTACCGCCTATTACTTATAACATTCTTGATGATCAGCCATTACTGACTGTGGGGTCGATGCACGACAAGTTAAAAGCGTTGAAAGCCGGGTTAGGCATTGCGACCATGTCTTATCGTTACGTAAAAGAAGCTATTGAAAGGGGGGAGTTGGTGGTTATTGGTGATGATCCCGTTAATGAGCTTGAGTTGGTGCTAGCTTGGAACCGTAGCCGAATGGGGAAAGCAAAATCTTGGTGTATCCAACATATAGCCTCGCTTTGGAAAAAGCAGGCTCGGAACTAACAACGTTAGTTATTCGAAATTATTTAATGGCGTATAAAGGTAAGCACAAAATCCTGTGACTAATATCATGCACCCTCAACTTAGGAGGATGTATGAAATTTGAAAATACAGCATTTGATGAAGAGTTTGATCGTAATGCATACCTGGAAAGCTTCTTAGCTGATCTTCAATCTGCTATTGAGGATGAAGATTGGGATGTTGCCATTGATTTTGCACAAAACCTGCTGGCTACGGCCATCGTTCTAAAAGAAGAAAAAGAAGAAGAGGTGGCAGCAGCATAGTCATGCTGCCACCTTTCCATCACTCGGTCTGTGATTACTGCTTGAGAGGCAGTAACATTTCAACAATACCGTCTTCCATTTGAATATCGATTTCAAACCCGACTTTTTGAGCAAGCATGATCATGCCTCTGTTTGAAGGCATGGTCATTCCGGTAATACGCTGAATCCTAGCTTCTCGGCAATAGCGAATGATCTTATTCATTAAAATGCTTCCTAGCCCGACGCCTTTAAGATCAGAACGAACAAGGATGGCAAACTCGGCTTCAATGTTTTCTGGATCTGACAGGGCACGCGTAACCCCAATAATAGTTTCTTCAACCAGGCCTTGGCTATTTGTTACCTCCTGAACCGCAACGAAGGCCATTTCACGGTCGTAGTCTATCTGGGTAAAGTTTGCTAGCGCTTCATGGTTGAATTCTCCTACGTCAGAGAAAAAGCGTTTATACAGATCTTCAATCGACACTTTGGCGATAAATTCGGCATGCTGAGGTTCATCCTCTGGCAGGATAGGACGAAGCAATATCTGTTCACCGTTCTTCAAGGCAACCTTTTCCTCAAGCTCTTTCGGATAAGGCCGAATAGCCAGGCGTTCTTGGCGGTTACCAATAAAATTGCGCAGAGTCATCGAGGCATCAATAACTGTCATTTCATTGCCTGCGGCAAGTAGCGGGTGGATATCGAATGATTCTATTTCTGGACAATCAATTATCAACTGAGACGTTTTGACCAACAGGCGGCATAGCGCTGGGATATCAATTTTCTCCGGCAAGTTACGCTGGGTAATTTTGCCTGTTTTGATCGCATTGATGACCATATATCGGGCTAGCGCCATATTTAATGGCGGGATGCCCACAGCGGCATTTTTGTGAATGTCCCAATCTTCCATATCTTCACCCAACAAGATGACAGGACCAAAGACATCATCGTTGTGCACGGATAACCTAAGCTCCTGAGCGCCGGCACGTTTTGCCATTCTCTGGACCAATAGACCGTCGATCCTTGCATGCGGATAATCCAATGACACACGATCAAGGATCGCTTGCGCGCCATTGGCAACTTCTTCCGCCGTTCGCAAATAAAGGAGAACGCCATGAATTTCTGATTTATGGGGAATATCAGGCGAGCGCAACTTCACGGCAACGGGGTAGCCTATTTGGTTAGCAATATGTGCGGCTTCTGCTGGATCGCCAGCAATCCAGGTTGGTAGGGTATTAAAGCCATAGGACTCTAACACTGGCCTAACATCGTGAGTTTCTAATTGAGAGACACCTTGTGCCAGAAGGTGGTTCACAACGTCATGTACGTGCTTTGGGTTGGCCTTGGTCTCACCAAATGATACGGGAGTTTCCATTAACTGTTTTTGGTTTCGTCGGTATTCGACTAAATGCATGAAAGCTGACACGGCACTTTCTGGGGTACGGTATGCGGGATAACCGGCTTCAGTGAAAATTTTACGAGAGGCAACGGCCTCATCTTCACCTGCCCAGTTGGTTAATATATTAAATTTTCGGGTACGAGGGTGGGCATTGAGCACTTCAACCAATCGGCGAGCTGTCTTGTTGCCTGTCGCAATAGCTGATGGAGAGTGCATGATTAACAGTGCATCAAAGTCATCACTATCAAGGAGAATTTTGACTGCTTCTTCGTAGCGACTAATATCGGCATCGCCAATGATATCTATTGGGTTTGCCTTTGGCCAACATGACGGCAATATAGCCGAGAGTTTGCTGGTGGTCTCTTCACTTAATTGAGCAAGTTTTCCGCCTCGATCGGCCAATGCATCAACCGCCATGATCGCCGGGCCACCACCATTAGTCAAAATAGCCAGCCTTTCTCCACGCAATGGGACTGAGTGGGCGAGTGTTTCAACGGCAGCGAACAGTTCATGGGTATTGTTTACTCTTAGCATACCGGAACGTCGAATCGCTGCGTCATAGACGGCATCCAGTCCGGCAGGAGAGCCGGTATGCAAGAAAGCTGCGGCACTGCCTGCGGGCGTTCTACCGCTTTTCACTACCAAAATCCGTCGGTTTCGCGCTGCGGCTCGAGCTGCCGACATAAACCGTCGTGCATCTTTTACTGAATCAATATAAAGCAATATCGCTTCGGTCTTACTATCCCGACATAAGTTATCCAATAACTCGGCGAAATTGATATCACAGGCATCGCCAAGGGAAAGGAAAGTCGAGAATCCGACATTTTTGCTTTTAGCCCAGTCCAATATAGTGGTGCATACTGCCGCTGATTGAGAAATGAAGGCGATGTTACCTTTGTTAGCGGCTATCGGGGAAAAGGATGCGTTAAGATTAATCCATGGCAGAATCAGCCCCATGCTATTGGGCCCGACCAAGCGCATATTGAACTGCCGAGCAACATCGAACATTCGCTGCTCTTCTGTTTGTCCACTTTCTACAATATTGGCCATCCCCGCAGCCAACACAATGGCGACTTTAACGCCTTTTTCACCTAACTGGCGAATAATGTCGACATTGCGATGAGCATTGGTACAAACGATGGCTAAATCTGGTATGCGAGGGAGGCTTTCAATCGTAGGGTAGGCGAGAACACCAGCAACGGCATCGTATTTGGGGGTGACTGGCATTATGGGGCCATGGAAAGAGCCTGATAAAAGGTTACGTATGACCACATTACCGGCTCGGTTTGGGTTGTCCGAGGCACCGATTACGGCAATTGACTTAGGTTTAAGTAGTTTGTCTAATCCGTCCATATCACCCTCATTCTCGCATTGATTTTCACTGAGTGTAACTAAAGCAACATCGAGTTTCTGACTAAAGTGTAGGAGCTGTGATCAATGCCTAATATCAATGAATTAGGTAAGGGAATGATGGTGGCAAGTCCATTGCCACCTGAATAGCCTGATGGAAAATGGTTTATATTTGGTACTTGGATTTATCGCCGATATCGTAATGCATTGGCATGCACCATTTAGAAAATGCGGCAACAGCCAGTAACATTGCGCCTGTCATACTGAACGCGATGCTGATTTGCAGTTGGCCGAAGACCAAACAAAACCAATACCCGGCTAAAGCCAAAGGGGTGAGCAATAAAGGCTTTAATTGAAAGCAAAAGTACTCTTTTATGGAAAGGGCACTAAAAGAGAATAAAGCCGCCCCAAGAGCCAATGGTTGCCAAAGGCCACTCAAAAGCCAAATAACAGAGAAAAGCGCGCTACCGAGGATTAACCAGCGGAAGCGTTTATCGTAAATATGTACCGTAGTCGTTGCAATAATTGCTGCAATGACAAGTGCCGTTGTACCAACATCAAGTTCCCAAGCGAGAATTGACATTATTCCTGCTGCGGCCGTAAGCGCAGAGCGATATAGGATCACTGTCAATTTATCCAGATTGTCCAAGTCGCTCTTAATGTGAGGATCGGCCATGTTGGACCTCCAATGAAACGAAAGAAAGAATGCAGAAGTATTTTACCTCTAATTCTTGTGATGAAGGGCCGAGAGTTTTTGATCTAACGTAAACTTAGGCTTGAATGGTGGAAATTCAGACGGCAGAATGTGACTAGATTTTTTGTTTGGCAGAGAAATAATGAAAAAACTAGCCATATTGGCCGTAGTTACGGCAATGTCTGGGTGCGCTTCAGATTCTGAAAATACTGAGATTATTACTTCATCCCAAGAAGAAATATATCTTCAGGAGCAAGTTGAGTCAGAGACTTTGGCTAAATTGGAAGAGGATACAATCTCGAGCAGCGAAAGTGTAGATCAAGCAACTGTTGCTGACGTCATAAAAAAAGCCGCTGAAGAGGATAAAGCTTCAGGTTTGCAGCTGTCTAAGGCCAGTTACTCGATACAGGTCTTGGCGCTAAGTCATAATAAAGGCTTCGTATCGTACATGAATAAACTTCCATCAGACCAACCGGTATGGACTAACACAAAACAACTTAACGGTGTTCCGTGGTATACCTTGCTATACGGAAATTTTGATACCAAAGAGCAAGCCCGTAAGGCTCTTGAGGCATTACCTAGAGATGTTAAAGAGTACGGGCCATTTATTCGAGATTTAGCTGAAGTTAAAGCCTCTCCCACACCGAAGTTGACTCGTTTGAACTAACGATAAACCAATCAGGTTTGCCTTGGCGACCATCACTGTCGTTGTTATGTTGTCAAAACCCACAATCCTACATAGTGAGGTTGTGGGTTTTGTGCTTTTTGCAAATCAATATCATGCATTGCGAGTAAATATTGGCTCGAATGACTGCTTATTGTTAAGATTTCGAAATAAGTAGCCATAAAGAACGATATGAGGTGCAATAGTCACCTTTTTTTTATTACTATTAAGGAAGAACTTTAGACAAGGGATGATAATGAGCTCAATCCACGTTTTATTACTCTGTGGCGGTGGAAGTGCCGAACACGAAGTCTCTCTAGTATCTGCAAATTACATTGAACAGCAGCTCAAGCAGATTGACGACATTACCTATACCCGATTGGAAATGAATACGGATGGTTGGTTTGACGAACAAGGTCAGCTTTACCATCTTACGCTTGACCGCACGTTGCATCAGGGTGAACAGCAACAGACTGTCGATTACGTTATTCCATGTGTCCACGGCTTCCCTGGTGAAACTGGCGACCTGCAGTCATTTCTAGATATGGCCAAATTACCGTATCTTGGCTGTGGTGCGGAAGCGAGCACAAATTGTTTTAATAAAATCACGACGAAACTGTGGTTTGATGCACTAGGTATCCCAAATACTCCCTATGTATTCCTAAGTGAAAACTGTGAAGAGTCGCATCTTGAGGCAGCAAACGCTTTTGATAAGTGGGGGAAGGTGTTTGTAAAGGCTGCCAGCCAAGGTTCGTCGGTTGGTTGTTACCGCGTCACTGAAAAAGAAGCATTGGCAGAAGCGGTGAATGCTGCTTTTGGTTACTCCGAGCAAGTGCTGATTGAAAAAGCCATTAAGCCACGTGAATTAGAAATCTCTTCTTACGAATACAATGGTGAGCTAATTATTACCAAGCCAGGTGAAGTGTCTTGTCCTGACGACCAGTTTTATACCTATGAAGAGAAGTACAGCGCTGACAGCCATTCAACGACTGCCGTTGAAGCAATCAACCTGACGGAAGCACAAATAGAAGACATTCGTGAGTATGCTCGTAAAGCGTTTATACATATGAAGCTTAAAGATTTGTCCCGTATTGACTTTTTCTTGAGTGAAAATGGTGAAATCCTGCTAAATGAAATCAATACCTTCCCAGGTATGACACCCATTTCGATGTTTCCTAAAATGCTTGAAAATCATGGTCATACATTTAAGGGCTTCTTAGAGCAAGCGATAATGAATGCTGTGAGGTAATTATAAGCCGGGTTTATCCCGGCTTTTTTCACTCCGAAGTAAACTGGCTATACTTTAGGTAGAGCACGCCAGTAAAGATAACAATTATGAGGCGACAAGTAATTAATGTTAACGGATGATATGAAAAAACAGCGCTTTAAGCAGTTGCAAGGGAAGAACTATCGAGCCAGTTTACGACTAGAAGGTATTCACTTAAAGTCTGATGAGAGTGAAAGTAATGATAGTGTACTGACTGAAGTTGAACATATAAAAAAGCTGAAAGGACAATATGCCAGATAAATATGGGGTTGATAGAGACCCAGATTGTTATCCAAACAGTACAGTTCTAATTAACTTGCTCAATATCCGTGATGAGGATGAACTTGAAGCGGCAGAGCGGGATTTCACAAGGGTGCGAGCGAGTCACTTTGAACCTGACTTCCATAACTTCACTTTCGAATACCTTAAACAAATTCACCAAATCCTGTTTCAAGATCTCTACTCATGGGCTGGGTTACAAAGAACGGTTGATATTACCAAGGGAGAAACCCGATTTTGCCATTGGGAAAATATTGAACGTGAATCCCAAAAGCTATTAAGTGAGTTAGCGAACCAAGACCACCTGTGTAATTTAAAACTAAATGACTTCATTGAAAAAATAGCTTTCTTCTATTGTGAACTTAATGTCATCCACCCGTTCAGAGAAGGGAATGGCCGAGTACAACGCATATTTTTTGAAATCCTTGCGATTAATGCTGGGTATGAGATTTGCTGGGAGGGAATTAGCTTGAAAGAGTGGGTAGAGGCCAACCAAGCCGGCTATTTTGGCAATATGGAACGGTTACACGCGTTATTTGATCGAATAACTACACCAATTAATTTAACGGCGGGTTACAACGAACATTGGACAGATGAGCCAAAACGCTAACATAAGATTAGCTATATCCTAGCGCACTATAATTTTGTATTATTAACTCAATATAAAATTATCATCACTAACCTAAAATGACTATTTTTCCCACGGTTTAGGCTTGATAAACTTACCTATCTCTTTCTCATGTCGATCAGTATTTCCGACATATTGAGCCGGCATCGCAGGGCTTTTCCAACGGCCTTGTTCTTGAATATCGATTATTGACATGCCGGCATCGGATAAATCTTTTGCTGCTCCGACACGTGGAGACTGTCCTGAAAATAGGGACGTGTCACCTAATCCTAATTCATCACTGGCACGACGAAAAATACGGTATATGGAAGAGTGATCTAATGGCTTATCACCGATATTACTGTGTCGGTCGATACGCCTGAACACAAAGCCTTCCGAAATCATGCCAATGACGAGCCAGCGTTGTAAGGCTTTAGACGCAATTGAGCTCAATGCAATAGTCGTCGAGCCGACCTCCAAATCTATTAAACCCGAACTATGGATGTATAAATTTTCCGCACACAGCGCGGCAAGCTCACTACGTTTCAGCATTGCTTCAAACATGACTGCCCATATAGCCAAATCTCTGATATCTTTAGGTTTTGTAGATAACTCGAATCTATCTAGTAGCTGTTGCAGGTGCTCATCACGGAAGGGAGCTGCATTCTGGTAATCGTCGTGTTTATCAAGTTGCTGTTTTTTCATGGCTAGTCGAATCTCTGTTTTAGCACAGGGGTCACTTAAGTTATGACAGCGATGAATAAGCGAGATAGTTATAATGTAACGCTTTAGGCTAGCTAACTTTCGGCTTTTCGCCATTAGCTCAATATAACGATGCACGGTATCTGGTTTAGCTGGTAACGAAGGAATGTGCTCTGAGCTGCAGAACACTAAAAAGTTATTCCAGTCATTTTTGAAGGAGATGAGAGTATTAGATGCATATTGATTGTGTGTCAATTCATCGAGTAATACTGTTGATTCCAAGTGATGACGAAAACGTTTGATACTGGACAAGCAATCAGCTTCATTTTGAATCGGTGGAATTTCTTTGGCCATCATATAACCCCTAATGCACTATAATTTATAGTTTATAACAATCTCATATAGAATTCGATTAACTTGATATATAATTTGTGCAGATGTAACACTAATGAGCCTTAACAGCAGGCAATCAAAGATTTTGATGCTTATATTTAAGAATACTGATGATAACCATAGGGCTCAGTATGGCTCAACCAAACGAGGCAGAAATGAAAAAAAGACTGTTCCACAGAGGCCACAACATTGAAAATGCCTCAGGAGCACCAAATGGCTGGAAAACAACCATCAGTGGAAACACCATTATCAGTAAGCTTTCGTTAGTAAAGAAAAGTATTGATTGGTGGTATGACATGCAGACATTTATGCCACCCGAAAAATTTATTATTGCGGGTTCAAGAGAAAAAGCGAGTCAAAAAGTTGAGGACTACAAGGGTTTCAAGTTAATCAATGACAACGGAGATCTCAATGGTTGGTATGTGATCCTTGGAACGAAACTGTTAAAAGGATCGCCGACGGCCATTAAAAAGCACTTGGATCTCGTGATAACTAAAATGCAGAAAAAATAATATCCTCAATAGCTATGACATAGTCGTCAAACAAAAACGCCCAGAGTAGGGCGTTTTTAGTATTTTCGAGCTAGTTGATAGTAATACAAACCTACATATTATCCAGATTGGTATTACTAGTCGTTTTCATCAAGCTTTTCGACATCAACGAGATAATCACCTTCAAGCCAGTTACGCCCAATCAACAGTTTGTAGTCAAGTTTGCTTCTATCACGAAGGTTGACGGTGACTGTTTTATGCTCACCGTTCCAGCCTAAATCCATTTCTACCGAATAACGACGTTCAACGCCTTGAGCATTACGGATTTTGCTCACTTTAACGATTTTTCCTTTGTATTGAGCTTTTTCTCCGTTTTCGTTGACGGAGGTGAACTCGACGGTATGGCCCAGATGATCTCGCATATTATCACTGTCACTATCGTCACCAATAACGTTGATATCCTTGGCATGTATCGAAGTCGTCGCGGCACCAGTATCAATGCGGGCAAGATAATCCATTTCTAAATCATAGACTTTAATCGTCTCGACCTGACCTACAATCGATTTCGAATCGTCACTTTTTGACTCAGCCATGGCAAGATTGGAACCAATAACAGAGAAGAACAACATTGCTGGGATAAAAAGTCTTTTCACGAAAACTCCTGACTATTAGGTACAAACTGAGGGCAATATGCCATTTATCAGATGAACGTTATATGAATCTCATCTACTTATGAAAACTCTAGTTAATTCTTAGCAGATTACGAATATCTGAACAGCTTTCACCTGGTGATTTAAAATGGAATACCTCAAACCCCAGCGCTTTTGCCGTATCTAGATTTTTTTGCTGGTCATCAATAAAGAGTGATTCTGTTGGGTCGATACCAAAACGTTGGCAAAGTAATTCAAAAATTTCAGCTTCGGGCTTAATGGCTAGCTCTTTACCCGAAACTAATCCACCGTCGAACAACTGATACAATCCGTGTTGCTCATTCAATTTTTCAAAAAAAGCGCTACTCATGTTTGTAAGAAAGTAAGCGGAATAGTTGAGGCTAAGAACTTGATTGACTAAATCGTAGGTGTCATCGATGAGCTGTAGATTACTTTGGATGTGTTCAAAAAAGTCTTCCATTCTGGATACGGGCAAATTGACCCGGGCAGCACAGCGAGGGATAGCTTCAGCCATTAACATTGTGCCACGGTCCAGTGATATCCAGTCTGGATGTCGAAGTACATGTTCGAGCAAAAGAGCTTGCTCATCCTTGGAATCTGTAAAGGAAGACACGATCTTTGCAGGGTTCCATTCAAACAAAACTGCGCCAAAATCAAAAATTACGTTTTTAATCATATCTGTTTCCGTTACAGTACCTAATATTGATACAATTGTGGTTCAGGTGATAGACAAATGAGAAATCACAAGATATTACCTGGTTCACAGATCCAAGAAATTTAATGAGATTATCCCATGAACGACAACAGCCGCTTGGTATTTTCAACAGAAACTGGCCGCATTAAAGAAGACAAGCCAACTCAACAACGTCCAACAGGCGATGGCATTGTTCGTATTCAGCACCAGACTAAAGGCCGTAAAGGTAAAGGTGTTTGCATTGTTACGGGTCTAGACCTGGAAGACGCACAATTGAAGTTGTTGGCTGCTGAGCTTAAAAAAGTATGTGGCTGTGGTGGCTCGGTTAAAGATGGTAACATCGAAATCCAGGGTGACAAACGTGACGTAATCAAAGCAGCGTTAGAGAAAAAAGGTCACACAGTAAAGCTGGCTGGCGGTTAATTCAATTGCAAAGCCACTAACAACAAATAGCCCTGAGTTTATAGCTTGGGGCTTTTTATTAGATAATTTTCACGATAGCAAACTGACACACGCATCTTGCGCAAGGCATTTTGCTCATCTGCAAATTATCTACTTTATGGTAAATAAGCATTACTGTTAAATAGCGTTAAGTGACACTGTAATTGAAGAGCAAAATTAAAATTGTTGATAGAAGAGCAGGTTAGAATGGAGAGGCAATCGGTTCTAGGTACAAATAGTTAAATACCTTATTTAACATAATATACATAATGCGCACTGAATCTTGGGTTCACTCAGGGCTAAAAATCCAGTCAAACCAAGGGTTAAGCCCCTAAATCCTTGGCTACTTAACTTTGCCGTGATGTCCTGCCAAGCTTGTTTTGCTTTGAATGTTTTGGCTTTGTCTGCGGCTAGATAAATCAAGACTTCGTGTACATCTGTATTTGTTTGCTCAGCTAAGAAAATAGCTTCATTTTCAGTTAGATAGCGGTCGCCTTTTCTTATTCTACTTAGCTTTGCAGTGTCCATACCTAAATCAGCTGCAATTTGCTTGTCTTGTATGTAGTTTTTTAGTTCTTTGTACTTGTTTAGCAGTTGATTTATGTACATGTTGAATCCTCTTTTTTTTCTATTGTAGCTCTTTAATTGTCATTTTTGGCATCTTGTAATTGTCTAAATTGGCAATTACGATTGTCAAAAGTGACAATTTACATGTGAAAACAAGATTATGTGCACTCAGCTCTATTACGAAATGAATGATGACGGTACGGGTTTCGCCTTTATTGATGGTGAGCCGGAATATTTTCGCAATTACGCCGAACTGCACCAAATCGGGCAAGATTTCTATCCGGATGGTTATGACCTCCACTTGGTCACGGCTGACAACTGGCAATCACTTTATGACTCGGGGGTTTTCGACAATGTCTGCGATTATTGATTTTCTATCCTTCTCTTGGACCCCCGAAGAGCTGGCTCAAATTTTCGACCTGACTAAAATGGGCGCATCCATCAAGGCCATTCGTGGTTTTGAGTTTAACGAATACGGTGACAACGTCACTCATCAAGCATTAGATACTGCCGCTATTGATTACAAGGCGGCGATTAATGCCAAGCTGCGGGATACTGAATTTGCTATTGGTACTGACTCCCGCAAGTTTCATGAGATCAAACGCGACATGCTTGACCATTTCGGCTTGAATACCTTGGATTGTTTATGTCGTGGTGAGGTTGACCGTTTCATTAATCGTTTGAATCATGGCCTCGGTTTGTTTGGCAATGACTGGTCCTTTTCCCTGCGTTCCGGTGGCTTTTCTGGTTATCCGCATTCCGCCAACATTCTTGTTAATGGTCAACAAGCTGGCTTGTGTGCTTGGGGGGCCAAAAATCACGGTTGCTATATTTCGTTCTCCGGTACGGGTACGGCGGTATTGGATTTGAACGAGGTTTATCGCGCATTACACGAATTGCCTGGTGCAAAAATTACCCGTGTTGATATTGCTTTCGATTCATTGGACGGCAAATACAACATCAAAACGGCTCGTAAAATGGCTGAACATGGTGAATTTATTACCCGTGGTCGCCCTGCTTCTTATTGCTATATCGAGTCGGGGCATATGTCGTCACTTTGCAATTATCAGAAATCATCAGGTAAAGAAGAGACTGTCAAAAAGCGCTATGGCTTCGTGGCTGATAAGGGCAAGTCATTCTATGTCGGTACACGTGACGCGGGTAAGTTGTTGCGTGTGTATGAAAAAGGTAAGCAACTCAAATCAGAAGAGCATAAAGATTGGGTTCGTTGGGAGCTTGAGCTTCGCGCCAAAGATCGTGTATTGCCTTTTGATGTGTTGCTTACGCCTGATAAGTATTTGGCGGGTGCATACCCTGCCCTTGGCTTTGTCAGCAAAGAAGAGCAATGCATGATTGCTACTCACAAGCGCAAATGGTTTACCAGTGTTGATAATGCGGTGCGTAACGGTGCTACCCAATGCGGCAAACTCGTCAACTTCATGCGTCAATGTTTGGATTTGGATGATTCACAGATTGTGAATATGCTGACCAATCACCTTGAATCGCATGAAATACCCAACCGACTTAATCAACCTGTTTATCAGGAAACGGAAAATTCAAAAGATATTCGGCTTCGGTGCATGAAACTCATCAATCCGGATAATCACGATATTTATTCCCTAGCATAATGAATAAGGAAATCGACAATGACAACATTAACGGTAATGGTAACGGGTTCTGTACTTGGCTCGGGTATCTCTAAAAAATCGGGTTCCCCTAAGCCTTATCAAATGGCCAATGTGATGTATCTTGCTGCTGCTGAATCATTTCAAAATGATGACCACAATATTCAGCGTTGCGGTATGCAAGAAAAACAAATTCCAATGGTGTTTAATCAAAACCTGTATGCACAATTTGCGGGCCTCTCCTATCCTATCCAGCTTCAACTTGTATTAGAACCTGACCCGCAAAATCCAACTAGAAATGTTGTTGTGGATTTTAAGGAATAACTGAAATTGTTTATTGGGGGTGTGTCTCATGCCAAAGGATGATATTTGTGTTGACATTAGCGAGCAAGGTTATTTGTTCGTCACTCCTCAAGGTTTATCAGAGTGTACTAGTTATGTGTTAGTTAGTAGCTCGAACTATGACAGCTATATAGCCGACTTTGAAATAACAGCAGAAGAAATAACAGAGGCATTTGGTTATGGTTTTGCTGCAATTATCATCTTTGGTTATTTTGCTGCCTATCCTGTCGGTATTGCGAAAAAATTGATTCGCAAACTTTAATTTGTTAAACGGAGATTACAATTATGACTGAGATTTTTGCTGCTGTTGATTTAGCGAGTGTTGCAACCTTTGTTGGTACAACGGGTGTTGTTATTATTGGTATTGCAATGGCGTTTAAAGGGATCACCCTTGCCAAGCGTGCCGTTAACAAGGCTTAATATATGGTTCCCCTTTTGCATGATTTAATTATAACCGTCTGGTCATTGATTGGGGCAATATCCGGTTATGCCGTCTTGCAAGGTTGGCGGTGATAAAACGGTAAAGTATAAGGCGGCTTAGGTCGCCTTTTTTATTGGTGTTATTATGCGAAAGTTTATATTTTTGTTTTTGCTTACCTCTTTTTATGTTCAGGCTGATACATATGTTGTCGATGCCCTTGTTGAAGCAAAATGCTGGGGTACTTATGATTCATTAGCTTCTGTATCTGGCTGTGTTGTAGGTACAAAATATGGTAAGTATGGTCAATATGAATATGTGAGTGTTAGTGAGTCAGTTGGTCGGATATATGGTAAGTTAAGCTCGGGAGGTGGTAATAATATCGGTATTATACATTATGGCGTTACTCCTGAATATTGCGAAACAAATGAGGCTAAAACTTTATTAAGTGACACCATTAATGCTTGTTTTGACGGTACTCCTTTGGATCATGAGGCAACGCATACATACACTTGTTCTAATGAGGCCAAATCAGTTGTTGGAATGTGTACTTATACCCCATTAAATCCGCCTTGTGTTGGCCCTGATTGTGATTGTACGGGTGAGGATTGTGATGACGGTGGTGATACGGGTGACGGCGGTGATGGTGGTGACACGGGTGACGGCGGTGATGGTGGTGACACGGGTGACGGCGGTGATGGTGGTAATACGGGTGATGGCGGTGATGGTGGTAATACGGGTGATGGCGGTGATGACTCCGGTGATTTATCTTCTGTATTGAATGCTATTTCTAACTTGGAAGGGTTAATTAATACAAATTCGTCTGAATTTAATGCCGCTATATTGGATGCAAAAACAACCAATCAAGATGCTTTTGCTAATATTCTTGAGTCAACTAACGGGCTTGGGGGTTATTTGGGCGATATAGAAACCAATACTTCACAAACAATTAATAGCATTAATAATTTATCATCTGGTTTAGATGATATTGAATCAGCTACTCGTGGTCTTGGGGGGAGTTTATTGGATATTGAGGGAAATACAGCATCAACGGCAACAAGAATTAGTAATTTATCGTCGTCTAATAGAGAAGGTTTATCTTCTCTTCAATCTTCTAATGAGGCAACAGGCAATAAATTGAGTATTGATATTAATAAGTTGCTTGATATAGATACAGAAATAAATGCTACCCTTTCTGAACAATTGGCCCTTTATAATAAGTATGTTGATACTGCGGATTCATCCAATAGTTATTTAGAGCATATGGCTAATTTTACTGACCAAGAATTAGCGGTATTGCGTGAAATGCAATCTGATTATCTTACCCATTTCGACCATCAATATAACCAATTTTCAAATATTGATACGTCTATTACTGATATGACACAATCAATACATGAAGATAATATGATGCTGGTAAATCAGGCGGTAGAAGATTTTAAACAACGTGAAATGCTGGCTAATCAATCTTTGGATGGTTTAGAAAATATTGCTGAGTTAACCAAGGGGCTTGGTGATAATCAAATTACATCAAATGATAATCTGGATAATATAAATGAAACATTATTAGCCAATGAACAGCAACGCAATGCGCAATCTGATGAGCTGTTAGCGGCGATAAATAATCTTGATTTTTCTGACGGTGAATTGATTGACCAGCTAGGCATGGTTAATGATGAGTTGGCTGGTATTGGTGATACTTTGGATGGTATCGCTGATGGTCAATATGCATTGCAAAATCTTGATATTGGTGGTGCTGGCACGGTTCCTTGTTTTCAAGATGATGCTTGTCGCGGTTTTTACTCATCGAAATATCCGCAAGGCATAGCTGGCGTTATGCAAGATTTCACCGATGATTTACGTTCTGGTGATTATTTTTCGTTCCTTGACCAGTTTAATGTTGATGTGGGTAATGCGTCATCCCCTGATTTTGAATTGCAATTTGATTTAGGCAAGATGGGCAACTTCGGGCGTCATAGTTTTGATATTGGTCCTGATATCTGGCTGTTTGTCCGGTTATGTATCATGTTCGGTGCGGCTATTTTATCTCGTGCGTTAGTGTTTGGGGGTTAATATGTTTGATTGGATTGTAGACTTATTTAATATACTGCTGGACTTTTTGTATAAATTGGTTTTATCGCTGGTTGATATGCTGATTGATTCTGTGTATTTCATTCTTGAGCAATTATTGGTTGTTGGTAAGGGGTTAATTTCGCTGATATCTGATATGTTGGCTCCGGTGGATTTATCCGAGTATATGACTGGATTCCCTCCTTCGGTGTCTTGGGTGTTGGGGCAAATTGGATTACCGCAAGCATTAGGGATAATCATCACGGCGATTACGATTCGTTTGATTCTCCAGTTAATTCCGTTCGTTCGGTTGGGGTCTTGATATGATTAATTTAATTGTCGGTAGACCAGGTGGCGGTAAAAGTTACGAGGCAGTGGTTTTTCATATTATTCCAGCGGTGCAATCAGGCCGAAAGGTAGTGACCAACCTCCCCTTGAATATTGACCATTTTGTACAGGTGTTTGGTGAGGATGTACGGTCGTTAATCCGCATCATAGATACCCAACTTGATGATTTTGGTAATATCAATCGCTCTTTCAGTAGGCCCGATGATTATCAGGATGAATGGAAAAATGACAAGGGCCAAGGTGTGCTTGTTGTGGTGGATGAGGCACACATGGTATTGCCGTGTGGCCGTTCCCCTGTTGAGGTGTTGGAATTTTTGAGTTTGCACCGGCACTATGGTATTGACGTTATTTTGATTACTCAGTCAGACCGTAAATTACATAAAGATGTGCGTGACATGGTCCAGCTTGTTTATCGCTGCTCCAAGAATACGGCGTTGGGAAGCAATGAAACGTATACTCAAAAAGTCAAAGACGGCTGTCGTGGTGAGGTGGTCAATACCAACATCCGTAAATACAAGAAATCCTATTTTCCCTTTTATCAGTCGCATACGGCTTCCAACACGGCGGTCAAAGAGGCAATGGCAAGTGATGTTAAACCGTTATGGCAACATTGGAGCTTTATCGGGGCTGGTATTTGTTTTTTGTTTGTTTTGGGTATGCTGGCAACGGGTAAGATTAAAAATCCGCTGTCAGTGGATGAGGCCCCAATAGAAGAGTTAGAACATGTTGAGGTAATACAACCTGTCAATCATTCCGTCACACCTCCCCCTGTGGCTCCTGCACCCTCTAAGGCCAAGTCTAATTTAACGCACCCTTTGGCGGATTATTCATTGTTTGTCACTGGGTTTGCCAAACAGATTGCAATGAAGTCAGACCGTCATTTTGATTTGGATTTGTCGTTTGACCGTGTTTATTTGGTGGCATTCCAGAAAAACATTCGTCAATTTGAATTGAACTCGTCGGAGCTTCGGCGTTTGGGGTATACCTTTAGGCGGCTTGGGGAGTGTTTGTATAGTCTTCAATATGAATCGTTTGAATCTCTTGTTGTTTGTTCAAATAATCAGGATTATCAGCCTGATGATATTATTCCTAGTTTCATGCCAATGTGATTGGGGGGAACGGGAGGGGTCCCCGCCTGCGGGGAGGGGCATGTTACCATCCAAGCAAGGTATTTGCGCATGATAAACGATGACATGGCTTCCCTGCCCTTTGTGCTATTCAGCACCGCAAATGAACAATCCGAGCCAACTGAACACACCATGCGGAGCTACCCACATTATTGACAGGTAGCCCGAAACCTCCTTCCTGCTAGGCCAAGCAAAACCATCAACAAAGTGCTAAATCAGAGTTTGAAGTAATTAAATGACGGTTCCGGCTTAACCCATGCCTTTTTGCAGCGCACACAACAGTATGTTCTTCGACGTACGTCATAGCGAATCAAGCCCCTACCGCAATAGGAATTACAAAGCTCAAGTAAATCTGGATGCTGTTCTTTGAGGATGTGGCTATATAGCCTTGGCTTACCCATAGATACCGACACTGTATAAAAACACAGTGTTAGTATAAATCGTGTATTTTAGACATTCCAGTGCAAAACATCGCTTAAACGAGTCGTGCTCTTTTGGATAGTGAATACGGCTAGATTATGTGGCTAACTTTCAAGTCATTTGGGTATGGATTTGTATGCTGTAAGTTGTACAATTGATTGCATTATGGCGTTTTGTGGCTGAAGTCGCTGTTTTTTAACGTAAAATCAGCTATTTAACGTAATGAGTATATTGCGCATTCGTACAAATAATATTTCAGAGGTTATATATGCAAAATAATAAACCTATCATTTTTGTAAGCCACGCCGCTGTTGATTCAGGTATTGCTGGCGTATTCAAAAGTGATGTAGAACAAAATTTTCTAGGGTTATGTTCTCTATTCGTTTCATCCGATTTAGATAGTATTCAAGGTGGTTTTGAATGGATTCAGAGAATTAAAGAAAACTTGTCAAATGCCGTCATTTCTATAGGGCTCTATTCTCCAGTAGCCCTTACTCGACCTTGGATTTACACTGAATTTGGCGCTGGTTGGATTCGAGATATACCTACTATTACGCTTTGTCACTCCGGCCTGCAAAAAAATCAATTACCTGTCCCCCTATCACATTTCCAAGCATTAGACCTTACTGACGAACTACACCTGAAGCATCTATATGAACAAATTACGGAAGCAATTAATTGCCAACTACCTAATATAGATTTTTCTGCAGAGGTTAATAAGTACCGGGAAATTACAGAAACTCAAAGAGTGCAACGCATGATTCATGGTTGGTTTACTCAACTCAAGAATTGGAATCCCGACCTTGATTCTTTATTTGATGATAAAGAAGTAATTGAGATATTAATTCCCGCTCAAGCAGATGCTGATTTCTTGAACTTTAAACAAGATGTAGAACAATCTGAGTTTTTGATTGTAGAACAAGCAGGGATGGCTATGGGGACTCGTGTAGGTGCGCAAGCCTCGGTGTGGAACCTGCGCAGAGGTGTTAAGTTTGATGTATTGAAATCCTTGCTTAATATTTAACTATAACCCCGTCTAGTAATACGGGGTGAAAGTTTAAGGGGTCGTCATATCCTTCAGCACGGTACGGTATTGCGGTTCCAAATGAATAAGCCCCTTAGTCGGGGCTCTTAAAATTTTCAGTCAACGCCTGCAATAAGGTGTGTTCCGCTAAACTAACAAAGCACACCGAACTTCATACCAAAACCGCCAAGTGTGTAACGCACCACCTTGATTGCTTTGTTAATTGCACTATTTTAGTGAGAAGCGTAAACGTTTTAACCTCATACGGTATGTAGCAATAGTTACAGGATCTATGGACTCAATAAATCTCCCATAGTTTTCTAGCTCATGAATCATATCTAGCAATTCTTTTAGTACAGATGATTCAACTTCAATATCTTCCCTAAGTTTCAGGATACGCCTTCTCGATGTGGTATAAATGATCATTACTGGGATTGTAACAATCATTAGAAATCCAGATGTTGCCACTTGAAAAACACGATCTAACTGCAAAAGATCTATACCTAGCAACAATGAAAGTGACAAGCAGATAATTATATATACAACCCCAACCAACCAGTATTGCCGCTGTTTAATCGAAGTAACTTCAGCATCCAATTCCTTTAGCTTATCCGATACATTCTCAGCAAGTGAAATTAGTTTATCTAGTTCATTTACGGTTGCTTCAGATTTCATTTCAGCTTCGCTACTCATGCGAAACCTCCGCTAGAATACTAATAAAGTTCTTCATATAGTTAGCAGGTTCATCAAATGTAATTAGCTGAGGAGATACTTTAGTTTCACCCCATACATAAGGCTTAGGCTTTGGACAAACAGGGACGACTCTACACTTAATATTGTTTGAGCCGACACGTTTTATTAAGCTATTGAGTTCATTAACAAATGGACTACTTCCTTCAGGGTAATAGTACATTTTCGCATCATCTAGCTTATCAAAGTACAAATCAGCCTTACTTACTGCTATTGTAATCCACTTAGGCCCTCGACCAGTAGCGCAAGCTGTTGCTATAAGATTAGCTACTTTCTTAAACTCTTCGAGTTCACGCTGTAGGTTATAATCCCTTAAAGCTTCAAGAGTATCATAGCCTGCATCACGCAACTTTTGCTCTGTTACGCTAGAACGAACAGAAGTAAAACCCCAGTCAACAACATGGACTACTCCTTCTAGATTCTTATGCTTATTAAATGCTTCGTCTAATGCAGCTTCTCTTGCTGCGATTTCCTGACCAGGAACAACCGTAAAGATCTGAGTCCACTCACCAACTGTTATCGCTTTCTTTTCTGCTTCAGTAGACGTTCCAGGTTCTTCCCATTCATGATCTTTAACTTCGCCATGTTGACAAAGTGTAAGTACAGATTTTCCAGCTCCAGCAACACCAGTAACAACTACGTTCGTATCACCTCTACCAGCATATACCAAAAGCCTCTTCCACCACTCATGAAGCTGACTCTTGTTCTGGTAAGCCATAACAGGAGCACGTAGTGCTGTAGGTAGTAAGTCTGTCCAATCTGCCATTTGTTCTTCTCATTAAGTTTCAAATGGTTAGAATTGTAATCGATTTTCTATAAATAAGTCACCTATAAGAAAGATATTGTGAGTGCGACAGCACTTAACAGCTTCATACATTGCAATTTTCAACATATTACTGCTAATTTATCAACACTTGCGATACACAAGATGCTTAAAATTAATAAGTTTTGTTATGTATTCGTGATATGTTGAATAATTCAACATATCACGTTCAACGGTAGTAATAGTCTTAGTTGTTGTGACTAATTGAGGACAAATTTACCTTAAAGGTAGTTTTTTCAACATCCTAGCTGTTCTGATGATGGCGGCCTTCATCTCCCTATCGTTCTCGGCACTGATTTGTAAAAGCGCATTCCCCGTTACGATCCTGTCTGGGGTTAAAGTCCATCCGTTCGGCGTCACTAACTCCCCTTGTTTGATTTGCCACCCTCTCCAGTCGTCATTAATAGCTGCAAGATCTCTACATGAATAGAGCTTCATTAGTCGTCTGCACTCCGGTGGTATCTTCTGACCCGAGTCCCAACGTGTGATGGTTCTCACAGATTTGAAACATAGCTCAGCTACCCTTTTTTTACTCAGTCCACAGACAAATTTTCTAAAAATGTAGTTTTCGGTCAACTTACTAGTCATAGTGCTTATTTATTCAATCTATCATTAATCAACTGATTGAATAATAAATCCCCTAAACTGTTGATGTTTCGAGTTATTTAACAACTTTGCCAACGACCATATTTAACATAACGCACCCATAATGCGCACTGAAGGGTTTGAGTTTTATAGCTGGGTCTAATCTGGTTCATGGCCTTCAAACATGCCTGAATCAAGCATTTCGTTGTAAAGCTCAGGCGTTAACTCTACCAAATCATAATCACCGTAATCAGTTGCACAGCTGACTTTAAGTGCCTCCCAAGATTTGAATGTGTAAAAACCATCTTGCTCAGTAAATGTAGAAATCATTTCTGGAGTTACTTCATCAAAGTAAACTTTAGTTTCAGTCATACCCACGGCACTCTTGTTTGCGGCTAATTATAATGCCGGCTCCAATGGTTGGATCATCATGCCAAACCGTTTAAGTTCAAGGCTACCAAAGTTGTTCACGATAAAACTAGAGCTATGAACGGTATAATTACCTGCCGGATACGCTGGTTGGCTTTCTTGTAATTGTACTTTCATCAATGTCGGGAAACGTCCGCCCAAATGAGCATAAGCATCCTGCTCATAGATTGTTCTTGGAGGCTTTCCATCTTTGCCAGGCATTGTTCGAGATTTTACTTTTACATCGTCTTCAAATATTTCGATTACTAACATGATGGCTTTCCTTTATGCGTATGCTCTAAATGGTAAAACATTGGACTCTGCTACTACTGGCATCTTGTACCAATGCGGAACACGAAGCGGTTTCACTTCAATTTCTTCTGATCGTTTTAGTGTTGGACACATACGACTGACATCAAATTGTTGGCCGATATCGATACCAATCGCTTTTAGGCGGGCTTTATGTTCATAGAATTGAGCCCTGCTTAATACCTGTCTTAAATCAGCTCCATGCTGCCACATCGTAAAATAGCTCATCGTGGTATTGGCTTTTCTCATAGTGTCCACAACACCTGAAGCTATTAATTGGTGTGCTATAGATTGATGTTCGTCGTGACTTACTTGTATGGTTTTCATGGCGTTCTCAATGTCTTGTAGGTGCTGGTAAAAATCCTGCTCGGTGACAATGCCGTAGAATTGCAAATTGTGTCGTTTTAATAATGCTTGTCGTAGGCTGTGTTCTTCTCGAACTACGCCAGCTGCTTGGCAGTAATCAATTAAGTGCTTTATATAATCAAGTCGTTCGGCTTCTATACCACATTTCTTTCGTTGTGCTTTTGATAAGTGTTGCTGGCCTAAGCAGTGGCGGCTTTTGGGTACACGTAAAAGTTGATGGTATCGCACTGACTTACCCTGCTCGTGATTTAAAGAAAGCATAATTGCTACTAGTCGGTAACTTGATAAAGGTAACCACGGTTACCTTTTTTCGTTTCAGGTTTTAAAAAACTATGTAGCTATACTCTGCGCCATCGAGAAGCACTCTATACTTATGCATTGTGCCTTTCACTTGGAGAAGCTTATGGCCATTACCTATCATCCAGACTCCGATCTGGACGACGCAAAGATCAAACAGCTGCACGGTGAACTGCTACTTAAGCAAGAGCACTTCCGAGATGAAATCACCAAGCTAAGTAATCTCATTGCAAAAAAAGAAGACTGCTCAGTCACCGATGTTGCTGAAGCGGCTAACATACGCGAAGAAGCCGACAGAGCAATGGGCCTTGTCGATCAATATACTGAAACACTGGCACAAATTGAGAAGGCCTTATCCCATATGGAACATGGTACTTATGGCGTAAGTGATAAATCCGGCAATCCTATACCTTTCGAGCGCTTGAAAATTATTCCCTGGACTTCGAGTTGCGCCGATGACTGATAAGTCACCTTTACACTTTTCCTTAGCTCTACACATTATTTGTCTTAATGCATAACTGTGACGTTGACGATTGAGTAACGAAATACTGCCATACGTGCTGGTAAAATTTTCGCTGATTAGGATGTGGAGCTAGCTGCAAAGCTTCTTCTAATGAACACCAACGGTAATCAGTGTGTTCGTTGTTCAACGTCACTTTTATCTCTGGATCACAATAGACAACAAAGCCAATAGCAATGAAGATTTGATCAGTTCGTGGATAATAAAACTGTTGTAAATAATCTGCATTGTATAATCGTGTTGCACACAGTTGTGTTTCTTCCTTTAGTTCACGAAGGAAAGCTTGCCATGCGGTCTCACTTTTCTCAATTTTACCAGCGACATGACACCAGTACCCTTCATCAGCTCTTTTTAACAGTAACATTTTAAACTGATGTTCTACCTTTGTTAAAACAACACCAGATACAAAGTTGGGTTTGAGCTGCATAATACGAACCTCTGTTAACCATTGGATACACTAATATTACATCTATTTACGATATCCCTTATGAATGCAAGGGCTCTAAGGGAAGACTATATGTGCACAACATACTGATTAAATAGACATTAACGAGCACATACTCTGAGCCAAAACGCTTAATTAACACTTTCATCTACTTGTAATGCATTTTTCATTTCAAAGAACTTTATCGCAATTACTTTACAGCATATTCTTGCTTTTATTCGAAAAGTCACCATGCCTCAATAGCATATGCATAAAGTTCATGGTAATGTGGAAATGTTAAAAAATAAAACAAACACATAACATATTTATTGAGTTGTCATTGTTAGGGGTAAGATATGGATATCAAAACACAAGATTCAAATAGCTTTGATGCTGATGTTATTCATCTGTATCTGCAAGAAATCGCGCACAAACCATTGTTGTCTAAAGAGGAAGAAGTTCTCCATAGCAGAAAGTGTTTACGTGGAGACAAATTTGCCAAGGCCACAATGATTGAAAGCAACCTGCGTTTAGTCGTGAGTATTGCCAAGAAATACCGCAACAGTGGCATGTCCCTCAGTGACTTAATCGATGAAGGAAATATCGGTTTAATCACTGCTGTTGAAAAATTTGATCCTGAGCGAGGGTTTAGGTTCTCAACCTATGCGACATGGTGGATTAAACAAACCATTGAACGTTCGATCCACAATCAAGCGCGTACGATAAGATTGCCTGTTCATGTGTCAAAAGAGATCAATACTATCCTGCGAACGCATAAGCAGCTAATGAAAAGTACTAACCAAGAACCAAGCCAGGAAGACATTGCTGCTAAACTCGAGCGCTCAGTTGAAGATATCTCGAGCGTACTTGCTTACGATGCACCTGTTGTTTCCATTGATCAACAGATCACCGATGATTCAGGCTCGCAAACTATTTCAGCTTTTATTGCCGACAATGAGGGTGAAAAGCCAGAAAGCGAACTTGACCGCCAAGATATCAGTAACCTTGCTATTACCATGCTTGAGAGCTTGAATAAGCGAGACAGAGAAATCCTGTGCCGCCGCTTTGGTCTTTTAGGTTATGAAGCTCAGACTCTACAGCAAGTTGCTGATGAAGTTGGTCTAACCCGTGAGCGTATTCGTCAATTACAAGTGAGCTCATTGAAAAAGCTCAAAAATACACTGAGCCGTGAAAATTACGATCTTGAGCTACTTTTTGCTGAAACTGCATAACATGATTATAAATAAATCGCTAAGCCTTCCTTTGGGAAGGCTTTTTGTTTTATGTAACCTTTATACCCATCATTTCATTTTTCTTTGATGGGCATTCAAATAATACCAACCAGGCGTACAAACCGCATCTTATTGTAACTACAGTAACTTCTGTGTCTTATCAGGAGTTTGAACATGCAAAATCACACCATACTTATATCCTTTCTTAGTGTTCTCATGTTTTTTGGCATCGAAATGGCATATGCCTCATCCAGTAAAAAGAAAGAGAAATGTGAAAAAGTTAATGACAAGATCACTAAAGTACAAAATAAAATGCGCAATGGATATACAACAAAACAAGGTGTCAAGTATCACAAACAATTGAATAAACTATATAAACAACAATTTGAATATTGTATATGAATAAACACTTTTATAACGAGCGATCTCGTATCTGAGCCGTTAATACGCTCTAGCTCTGATAATCTTTAAAGATAATTATTATTGCCAGAGGCGCTCATTTTGAAAATTTTCTATGCCCTATGCATATCATTTATTTTATCTTCATGCGCTAGTTACAGCGTCACCGAGCAGGAGATACAAGACTACCTTGATGATAGAAGCGGCTTTGAAAGAACAGTGGGAGTCAAAGGCTTAGCACACGCAAATATAAAGTTTGAAAATGTAAAAGTAGGTATTGGAAGGGTTGCCAATGACCGAGTAAACCTTGATGCAGATTCAAAAGCCCAGATATCCATCCAAGGGAAAAGCCCACAGCAACTACAAATAAAAGTGAACTTCAGTGCCGTACCCTACTACGACAAGGATGAAGGTGCTATCTTTCTAAATGACTTAAAAGTTGAGGACATCGACATACAGCCAAATGAACTGAACCTTCCAAGCAAACAGCTGTTGTCACCTATTGTTGAAATGGTTGGACAGTATTTATTGACAAGGCCAGTGTATCGCTTAAGCGATGAAGACTTTAAACAATCGATGCTGAAAACAGCAAGACCTGAGCTTTTAATCAAAAATCATGAGCTAGTGATTCAAATCTAACAAATAATGAGAGCATCAATATAAGATGATGCTCTCATTACATATGGCTATTAGCCAACTTTCAATTGTTATTGTTTTGAGCGCTCTAGAAAGTTTGTGCCAGCCGCCTCATCAATGATGTGAATCGCCCTTTCTGTTTCAAATGCTTTTCGCATTGCTTCCGCAGCATAATTTTTAATGGTAGATTCATGTGAACTAACAAAAACAAAGATAAATAAGCCAAGTGCAAATAAAGCGGCCAACATTGCCATGATGGTTCTTTGTACTATACGCTTTTCAGCTTCTTTCAATTGCCTCTCAAGTATCTCAATAACATCATGATTAGTGAGATTTGGTCTTATTTTTCTTTGATTTTTCATATATTTATTTATGACCAATAAATGCAGATTATTTGAGGCTACTTTAGCAATTGATTCTTAACTTTACCTTAATAGGCATTAAACATTGCTATAGCACATTGTTTTTATTAAGAGTAATATTTAATTACTAGTCTAATATAAAGTTATAGTGCATTAAGAGTTACAGAAAAACAGCCCGAAGGCTGCTATCTATAAGTTTCATGAATAAATTATCAACTGGTATCCGACAAATAAAAGAATCAAAACCCAGACAGGTATATTTCTGTATTTCAGTAAGTAGAAACCAATGAGTACAGCAACAACATCGAAAACCGAACTAATCGACGTTGAAATGACAGGATTAATAAATGCGCTGCCAAGCAGACCAACCACACATGCATTGACCAGTAAAATCGACACCTGCAGACGCTGATGCTTAAACAATGCCCCCCATGCCGGCAGGAAAGCAAACAATAATAAGCTCCCAGGGAGGAAAATAGCAATCGTGGCAAGTAGACTACCCAGTACAGGACTGTCAACAATGATGAAAGCACCTAAATAACTTGCCATTGTGAACATTGGACCAGGTACTAATTGTGCAGATGCATAAGCACTCAAGAATGTATCTGGTTCTACCATCCCTTCCATCATAGGTTCAAGTAGAGGAAGAACAACATGACCACCACCGAATACAAAGCTACCGGCTTGATAGAACACATTCAAAATGTTTAACACTTCAGACTGAGTCGCAACCAAAGGTAAACCAACAAGCAAAATGGCGAAGAACAAGAGAATACCAAGGTTAGGTTTAATCACGAGTTGACTAGCAACATCTAGATTACGGTGCTTTTGCGACGAAAGAATGAAACCTAGACAAGCAGCCAGTAAGATTGGGGCAATTTGGCCCAATAGACCAGAAGTGACAAACACACTCACTGCTGTCGCAACAGCGATGAGAGCTGTCAGTTTACTGGTGATATTTTTTTTATACATTCCCCACATCGCATCAGCAACAACTACAACAGCCAGCAATTTTGCCGCCTGAATGATCGTGCCGATGAAAGGCATATCATTGTAATGCTGGTTACCGATCGCCAAAAAAGTCAGCAACAAAAAAGACGGGAAAGTAAAACCGACAAATGCCGCAACAGCCCCTAAGTACCCTGCTTTTTTAAAACCGATATACATACCAAGTTGGCTACTCGCGGGACCAGGAAGAAACTGACATAAGGCTACCGCATGAGTGAAGTCTTGAACTGTAAGCCACTTCTTGTTCTGGACGAACTCTCGCTGGAAGTAACCTATATGAGCAGCAGGACCACCGAAACTATAAAGACCTAGCAGAAAAAACTGCCACATTACTTTGAACATAAAACCTCCTAATGAGGCTCAGATAATATCGCCAGAAAAACAATTAATGAAATCGTTATACTTAATCCAAAGCATCGATTTAGTTAATTCGCCTGTTATATATGCAAATGATAGCAAGATTTAATCGCTAATGATTAAACTCAAAGAACGTTTACCCACCGCTACCATTATCCCTACATGTAAACAATAACTGTTAGCTTATGTTTTTAAAGGGTTTATTTTTTGTATCTTTTTACTGATTACAGCATATTTTTATGGGTTTATGCCTGGGATGTCGATTAACAAACATTTTCCCTCATTCTGTTCAGTGATATAATTTCTTGGTTAACATGAAGTTGGTCTTACCTATGCTAGAAAATCTGCAACAAATGGTGATCCTTGCGACTGTCGGTCATGAACAAAATTTCACAAGGGCAGCAGAGCGTCTTGGGATCTCTAAATCTCAAGTCAGTAAACAAGTTCGTTTTTTGGAAGAACGCCTTGGTTGTCAGCTCGTACAGCGAAGTACCCGTACTGTCGCTTTGACAGAGATTGGCCTTCAATATGCAGAATATGGCCAGCAACTTCTCGATACAGTAAACGAAGCCGAAGCGCTTGTTGCAGGTTACCGCAATGAAATTAAGGGGGTGTTACGCATTGGTATTGCGCAGTCTTTCGGTAACCCCCATATCACTTCTGCACTAACTGAATTTCAAAAAGAACACCCTGGATTGGAATTAGAGGTCAGTCTATTTGACCACCGCCCTAACCTGCTTGAAGAAGGATTTGATTGCTGGGTAGCAATACATGAACACCCACCGGAAGGCATGGTTGCACGTCGACTTGCAGATTGTCATTTTGCCGTTGTTGCTTCACCTGACTACATTAAAGAAAATGGAGTGCCCAAGGTTCCAGGAGATTTACGTCAACACAACTGCATTACTTACCAAAGCCGAGAAAGAAAATATACAAACTGGGAATTCACCAAAGACGGTGTAAGGCAAGCCATTCGAGCGCGTGGTAATTATCGTATAGATAATGCCCCTGCAGTTCTCGATGCTGCTCTATCCGGGTTGGGCATAGCTTACCTAGCGACATACCTTATTACCGACGAAATTGAGACAGGTAAACTGATACAGCTATTACCTGAATGGAAAGCTGACGTTGAGTTACCTATTTATGCCGTCTATCCACGTCGTAAATACCTCGCACCGAAAGTGCGTTCGTTTATAGATTTCATGGCAGAACGTATGTCTGTTCCACCATATCGAACGCCTAATCCTGCAGCGCGTTGATCTACCTAAATATCTTAATTTCGCAGTTGTGATTCATTACAGATCAGCTAAACCTAACATATATGACTTAATAATTAGGTTTAGTTGGTTTGAAAAATCTAGCCCCCATTATCGCTTCAACTCTTTCACGCATCATGCTCGTTGCGTTTGTTGTGTTGGCTTTAGGCTGTGGTAATGGAAGTGACAACGTCACGCACACAACTACTGCACCATCATCTGGTAGTAATGAAAATGTGGTCCCAGATGCGCAGATATTGTTGGCCGAACTGCCTGAACTACGTACCACTGTTTATTTCGATAGCAAGAGCTATGACTTAACATCTGACGGGCAGCTGCTTTTAGACCCTATTGCAGTCCGATTACGTCAACATCCAGATAGCTATGTCATCGTTGTTGGCCACAGCGATGACTTTTCGAATGAAGATGATAACGTTGGGCTTTCTTATGAACGCGCTTTTACCATAGCCATTTATATATCTTCGGTTTTTGGTGTCGAAGAAGAGCGTATTCAAATAGTCTCAGCAGGCAGTACAGAGCCCTTGAGTTCAGGAAGCCGAGAGGTAGATAAACAACGAAACAGACGTGTTGAGGTCGTTTCACCTAAGTCGATAGTACGCACCTTAAGTCCTGCCAACGATGCAAAATTTTAAATCGTTACATTCAACGTTTAAAAAAGCAGCCACAAGGCTGCTTCCTTATTATTGATGTTTCTTCTGTGCAGGTATCGCGTACATCTGCTTGAGAATAGTAATGACACCATCGGGTAAGCCCGCAAACTTCTCGTTGAACCGAGCGACTTCGGCGTCATTAACTGAGCTATCGGCCATATCAGCTGCGATATAGTTAGCAGGGAACAAGTGGTAGTTAGCGGTGATCTGACGATCAATCTCCTCAGCTAATTGTTCAGGCGTGTCAAAGTCAGCACCAATCGCATCGCCAAAGCTGACGTGAATACGCCGTTTTTGCCCTACGATACCTTGGATGATGCTATCTATATCTTCAAGCTCACCTTTTTCATAACTACCTTCAGTTTGCTTCTGATAAAGCTCTTTTGCCTTTGCTACATCACACGGATCGTTTTCATAAGAAATGGCAACAGGTACAATGTTTAACTGAGCCATGTAGTTAGAAAATTCGATTTTCTGCTTACGGCCATCCATGTAAAACATTTTAAGGATGGCTGGATCTGTCTTGTCATTCCCATCTTTAGCGCGCCCTTCTTTTTGAGCGATCCAGATGGAGTTGCCCGTCTCTAAAGAGTGGGAAATATAGTTAGAAAGCAAACCCAGCGTTTTCATCATTTCACGCGGGCCTTTCGCAGAGCGTTTAACAATGAAACTTTTGTTAAGGCGCATTAGCTCTGTCACACAAGGTTTCTTGAGCAAGTTGTCGCCAATGGCAATACGAACCGTATTGAAATTGTTATTAAACAGGCACCAATTCACCATCGCCGGATCCATCGCAATATCCCTGTGGTTAGACACAAAGAGGTAAGACTGCTTCGGGTCAAGCTTATCAAGCCCAGTAAATGTGACACCGTCACAAGAGTGGTCAATTGTTGCATGCATGTATTTTGCAATTTGACGCTGAACATCATCGACTGTCTTGATGTTTGACCACTTGTTAATCAGAAAGCGTTTAATCAGCGGTGTAAGCAGCCAACCAAATACACCTGATAGCTGTGGAAAACGGTAATTGAGAATGGCGTTAATAAATTCGTTATCGTTAACCAAACGCGTAATAGCCCCACTGACTTCATCGTCATTGTATGGGCGAATTTCTTTGTAGATATCGTTATTAGACTGCACTGTAATGCTTCATAAGTTGAACAAACTGCGACATTTTACGCATGTTTATTTGATTTACCCAATGACATCCTCCTAACAACGTAATGGTTGGAGGTCTTACCAGGTAAAATCGGATTAATTTCAATCACTTTACCCCCTTGATGCTGTAATGTCTGCCTAACCGCTAACATTTCTAGCCAAAAAAACACCATTTATCTGTTAAAATTCCCCGACCAGTTGACGCATGCAACAAAAGCGAACAACATGTGTCAGCGAAATTGCTAGAGATTAACTATGAAACAAGCTATTGAATATTCACTGCATCAACATACTTTTCTTGACGTCGGTTCTAGAAAAAAAAGTCATACTGCCTATATGCTTATCATGACATCAGGATGTGCATTTATCCGTTTAGGCAAAGCTGAATATACAGTGACTGCCGGAAATGGCTTTTTCATCCCATTCGATTGCCTCCATGCTGTCACTATGATGCCTGGGTCAACGTGTAGTAAGGTCGAGTTTTCCCCTCGCCTAACAATGGCCATTTGTCGTGAAGCAGGGTTCGTTCGGATGACACCTCTCATCAATGCGCTTTCCAAAGAGCTAAATAAATGGCTAAACATGGGCAATGAGATCACTTTGGAAGGCGAAAGTGGTAACTTACTCAGAGTATTGGCTGATCAGGTCGCTAAGCTGAAGGTCAATAGTAAGTCAACTAGCCCGGGGTTAAGTGGTCATCAGCAACTATCCTTAACGTCGCTACTTAAAGGTGACAAGGTAACAGACAGTAAGGCGCTAAAGGAAATTTCCACCTACACAGGCTTCTCTGCGAAAGAAATTGAATCTTGTGTGCTCATGCGTGAGGTGCTGAAACTGTCTCGCTCAGGTCGCAAAATCTCGCAAATTGCCGAGGCATTGAATACCTCCCCAGAAATCATTTCTTCGTTGGCCCTTCCCGTGTTGGGCAAACCGCTATAAAAAAAGCCACCGACTGGTGGCTTTTTTTGTTCTATAGCTTTACCTTGGAATTTCAATCATGCAGACATATCTGCCAGCTTGAGAATATTAGGTAAAAAATATTAATTCAGCCTTTGAGGTACCCCAGACTGTTTTAGCAAAGCAACGTCAAGGTTTTGATATCCTTCATCGCTTCCAGCCACCTCGGCCAATAGGCTGTCAGGTGCCTTCACCGTCTTGAATTCGCCCATTTGTTTCTCACTTCTGGACAACGGTTCGTGAACTTCTACATATACGCTACCATCAGGCTCCACGGTGTGCTTCAAAGGCTGATTGATGATCTGAACCCGAGTACCACGCGACACTTGGTGAAACAACCACTCAACGTCCCATGGATTCATTCGTATACAACCGGAGCTAACTCGCATACCGATCCCAAAATCTTTATTAGTTCCATGGATCAAATACTGCCCGCTGCCGTATGACAACCTCATTGCATATTCACCAAGTGGATTTTCAGGACCCGCAGGCACCACTCCAGGTAACTCAATGTTGTACTTTTCACGGTATTCTTTACGAATATTCGCAGTGGGGGTCCAAGTAGGACCTTCAGTCATTTGGCTTATGCTGGTCGTCATTTTAGGTGTCTCACGCCCTACACGACCTATTCCGATTGGGAATACATACATTTTTTCACTGTTTTTAGGGAAATAATACAACCGTAGCTCGGCAAGGTTGATGACTATCCCCTGTCGTTTTGCATTGGGTAAGACCAGTTGCATTGGTACGGTCAGTAACGAGCCTGGTGTAGGCAAGAAAGGATCAGCTCCGGGATTTGCTGCCATCAGCTGCAAAAGACCAATATTGTACCTGTTGGCAATATCAAGCAGACTATCTCCCTTAACGACCTGGTAGTACTCCATGACGCCTACTAATTTACTATCGGCATCAGGCTTTTGATATTCAACCGCTTGAACAGAGCACGACATTACACCAGCGAGTAGCATTATTAACAAGCGTCTCACACCAGTACCTCCATCTCTACATCCCCTAATTATGGCAAATCTCATTCAGCGCGATATTACGAATAACAGCGTTTGCAAAAATGAGACAACATTCGACGATTTTACTGGTGACCATGTCTTCTTACGTCAACAAAAAGTCAATGATTTACCAAAAGCTTAACTTGTGACCACTTATTAAGTCAAAAAAGGCGGGGAAACTCCCCGCCTTTGGTTATCAATGTATAGTATACCTAATCAAACATATTGTGCCGTAAGCTGCTGCCATGAGCGCTGCTGTTCTTCGAGTCGTCGTTTCATTTCGTTATATTGCTGCAAGAATTCAAAGCTCTCATAATGCTTGAGTAACTTCTTCTTTTTTAGTTCCAACAGCCGCTTTTTAGCATCGTAATAGTCAGCAATCTTTTGCACTAGCAGTTCGTATTCTTCATCAAGCCTTGCCAGTTTAAGTTGCGTGCTGTGGTTAGTTGCTCGATTATCCATCAACTTTTTCTGCACTCGCTTGTGCAGCATTCTGACCTTAGCCTTCTCAATACGATCTTCAGGACTGGTACGTAAATTTCTGGTTGCCCCAATCCATGACAGAGATTTGATTAACCACTTGGTAGGATCAAATTGCCACCAGCGAATGCCATTACGGTAATCATTTTCAAATATATGGTGAAAGTTATGGTAACCCTCACCGAAAGTTAGGAAGGCCAACAAACCATTGTCACGGGCGGTATTCTTTTCAGTGTAAGGTTGAGAGCCCCAGATGTGGGCCAATGAATTAATGAAAAATGTTGTATGGTGACTCAGTACAAGCCTGACAACACCGACCAACAAAAGCGCTCCCCAAACGTCACCGTGAATCAAACCGAATAAAAATGGAATGCCGAAGTTAGTCAAAACGGCTAGCAGTACATAGTATTTATGTTGCCACATGACGATCTTATCTTTTTGCAAATCACGGCAGTTCGAATAATCGTTATAACGGCTCGCTTGATACTCTCTCAGCATCCAGCCGATATGACTATAGAAGAAGCCCATCTTGGCGGAATAAGGGTCCTTGTCATTGTTGTCGACATAACGATGATGTATGCGATGGTCAGATGACCAATGCAAAATACTATTCTGTAGGGCAAATGCACCACCTATGGCAAATATACACCTAACGACAGTATTCGCTTCATACGTTTTATGCGACCAAAGCCGATGGTAACCGGCAGTTATCGACATGCCACAGAACGAAAAAGCAATAAGCAGCATTAGCCATTGTGCACCATCAAAGCCAACAAAATAGGCATATAAAGGTGTCGCAATCACAGCAACAAGAAAAGTAAGGGCAAATATCGTAACGTTTAGCCACAATACGGCAGGTTTGGTCGAGGTCATCCTTTTGATCCTATCCATTGAGCGTACAACTGTAAGCTAGAATAACGTTCATACACTTTTGCGTCAATTAATTAAATATTAGCAATAAAAAAAGCCATCATGGCTGATGGCTTGTAGAAATAAATAGAACCAGTGGTGTTTAATTGTTGAAGTTACGTGTAAAGACAGGATCGACACACGCATAGATCTTACCAATGGAAGTGTCGTCCAAAAGTAACGTTTGGATTAATCTTGCAACTTCGCTTCGTGTAATCAAACCATGCACTTCCCCTTGGCTCGATAATACCCCTTGCTCAGTAGCTTCACCGTCTTGGAGGCCCCCAGGGCGAAGAATGGTGTAATCCAACGGACTGGTTGCTAACCATGACTCCGCGAGACTTTTTTCCCTAACAGCTTGACCAAATACCGCTTTTGCTTTGTCGGATAAATACGCCCATGAATCACCACATCCAAGCGATGTTACCATGACAAAACGACGTATACTTCGCTGTTCAAGTTCATTGATTACCATTCGATGACCGATGTAATCAACAGGGTTATCGGCTTGGAAACTACCCATGGTTGAAACAGCTACAACGTCTTTTGGTACATCCTCAAGGAATGACTTGATACTGTTCTGTTCTAGCGCATCACCAAGTGTCACTTTAACACCAAGCTCTTCCAATGCGGCTGCACTCTCAGGTTTACGGACCATCGCATAGACATCAATATCCCTTTCACGGAAATGACGAGCAACAGCAAATCCTAATCCACGACTAGCTCCAAACAAAACAACAGGTTTCATTCTTTTCTCACCTCAAAAAAATAACGATAATGATTATAACTATCATTATCGCTATTTGTGATATTCATTTCATTTAGTTGATCTACCCCAAGAAAACCTTGGTTTTCCGATCACTTTATATACGTTACGTGCGCTTCCATCTCTTCGCCAATCTCTTTACGCATATTCATTAGGCGAATAGCTGATTCCCTGAGAGCTATATCTTCTTCCGTTTCTGGTAACCACTCTGGTACCTCTGCAGACTGACCATTTTCGTCCACCGCAACCATAATCACGATACAGTGTGTGGTCAGTTGGTTTTTCAATTCCTTCGGATCACTGGCTTGCACGTCAATCGCAATATGCATTGATGAGCGACCGGTATAAATAACCTTGGCGGTTACCTCGACCAAATTGCCAACATGGATAGGTTTAACAAAGCGAATACCACCAGCATAGGCCGTTATACAATACATACCGCTCCAACCTGCCGAACATGCATACGCCGCCAAGTCGATCCACTTCATCACGGCTCCGCCGTGCACCTTACCACCAAAGTTTACGTCACCCGGCTCAGCCAAGAACCTCAGTGTTACTTCACGCTGCCTGTTACTCATATCGACTCCTGCTAAAGGCATTGGCTGTATTTCATGTAAATCATTATTAACAGAAAAACAACAACAATCCTATTGCTAGTTCACGCATTGCGTAACTCACACAACCGTAATCCATTCTAATAAAGGAATAATGAAAAAAGCGCCATCAGGCGCTTTCTAACGATATGCAAAAAAGTGGTGAATATCGCGTTACGAATCTTGCCCTACCGTGGCTAATTGAGACTGTAACTGAGCTATCTGTTGTTTAAGATCTGAATTTTGCTGAGTTAATGCCTGATTTTCCTTAGCTGTTTCAGCCTTTTCAGATTCAAGTTGAGTAACCTGCTCCTCAAGTTGTTTACTGGTTTCGCTAGCAGCCTCTAAATCTGCTTTCACTTTTCGTGCATTACGCTGCGCTGTTTGTTTTGCCCTATTCGCTTTAGTGACCTCAGCCTGATGAGCAACAACTGTTTGGTTCAATTCATTCAGCTGACTTTCTTTCTCTGCCACTATGCCAGATAGCTCGCTCTCTGTGGCTTTCGCCTCTTCTAGTGCTTGTGCAAGCTTATCTGCTGAACTTGTTGGCAAGCCAGCCAATGCACTCCATTGATCAGCCATATTTCTTGTTATTTGATCCATAAGATCAAAAGGAAAGCACAGCGACTGCTGTTGATCTTGCTGGTAAACAAGCTGCTTATCCATTTCTTCGATTAATTTAAGACTCTGCTGATAGCTATGCTCTAACATCTGCTTAGTACTATCCACCGTCATAGCCTCAATGGCCTTTCCAGCCAGCATCATGCTTTGAAAATGCTTAACAAGAGATTCAGACTGAGTCGCCTCGGTGAGTTTAATCAAAGGGTGCGTATTTAAGCCATATTCCATCATGTTGTTACCTGCCATGTATCTACATTTAATAGTTAAAAAAGTATGAAAAACCAGCCATCTATTCTTATAGCAAATTGAGCGTACGTTGAACAAACATTAGGCAATACATTTCATAAAATTTGATCTACACGCAATGATTTATTCATCCTACTAGGCATGCATGACAGTTTTTATTTCACATCGTGATCATCATCAAACCGCATTTATTATTCGAAATGTCACATACTTAAGCTATACATTTTAGTTATCTAGTAGGTAAGGATCAGCATTGAATGAAACCTCTGAAGCGATACCAATACGAGCGCTACGCCATTCTTTGTAACCTTGCTTACCCCCCAACCTTCAATCACACCTTATATGGATTTGATAAAAATGGTCGCCATGAAATCACTGATCGCTGGGGCAGATCCATCATTCGTATATTATGGGGGGAGAGAAATGAAGTCGTTGTCGTGTTTAAGGGATCACAAAGTCTCTCGGATTGGCTCATTAACCTGGCCTTCTTTCCCAAGAAGATTCAGTCTGGCGATCAGTTCTGTCATGTTCACTGGGGCTATTATTCACTGCTTGAGCAAAGCAGTAAAACCAATACCATCAGACCTAACCCACACTTAAGTGAGGCGATGAATACTGAATTCATGCAGGCGAGTGAGAAGAATGTTAAACAAACAGCATTGACGCTATATCAACAGATCGAGTCAGTTCTGCTTCCTTTGATAGCACAAGGTAAACGAATAACCCTTACAGGTCACTCCTCGGGAGGTGCGATGGCCATATTGGTTGCTCATCGCCTATACCAAACCCAACCCGCCGCTGTTAAACGGATTGTCACGTT
Organism: Photobacterium pectinilyticum; assembly: GCF_024357955.1. Lineage (GTDB taxonomy): Bacteria > Pseudomonadota > Gammaproteobacteria > Enterobacterales > Vibrionaceae > Photobacterium > Photobacterium pectinilyticum. The sequence continues at coordinate 79,252 of NZ_JANEYT010000003.1, read as the reverse complement.
TGGTCAACCCGCGGCAGGCTTCTGGAATTTCAAGCAACAATACCCTTTGGCTAAACGGACGTACCGAATTTGCTGCGACCTGGATATTGTGACCTTTCTACCACCGATCCCTTTTATGTTCTGGCATGTCGGAAAAGTCCTCTGGTTGCATAATGGTAAGATTTACGAAGATACTCCGACGTTATCGCGATTATATCGCTCTATTATCAGTTGGGTTCTCAGGCCCATTACCTATCACTACATGAATAAATACATTAGAAACAAAGATTTCTTTGATAAACACTGAAACATTCTCTGTGGTCTATATAGGCGTTCCACTAAAACAGGTATAGTTATCCTAGGTTTTCAACTTTAATGTCTAAAGGCCACTGCCCCTAACATGTCTGAATCTACTATTGTCTTTACCGATCTTATCCATTCCCGTCGTTCAGTTCGAAAATATGACCAATCAGCCTCTTTTGAGCACCAAGCTGTTTCGCGCTCACTACAATTAGCGACACTGTCACCCAATAGCTCAAATATGCAGTTATGGGAATTCCACCGCGTTATCAGCGCAGAGAAACGAGACCAACTCGCTCAATACTGTATGGGCCAAAATGCGGCTAAAACTGCAAATGAATTGGTTGCCTTTGTCGTTACGCCACATAAATGGAAAGGCCGAGCAGAAATGAATGCTGCCACAATTCGAGGGGCTTTCGAAGGGCGCGAAGATGCGACAGCAAAACGTGCAGTAAAGTATTACGAAAAACTGATCCCGTTTGTCTATCACAATGATCGCTTTGGGATCTTTGGACTGGGCCGAAAAATCGTCAGTGCTTTGCTCGGCATGAAAAAGCCAATGGTAAGAGAAGTCAGTAAAGCTGACTTGCGCGTTTGTTTACACAAAAGCAGCTCACTGGCCGCAATGACCTTCATGACTGCAATGCGTGCAGAGGGCTATGATACCTGCCCCATGGAGGGATTCGACTCCAAGCGGGCTAAGACACTGCTCGGATTACATAAAGATGCTGAAATCACTATGATTATCAGCTGCGGCAAACGCTCGGATGATGGTATTTATAGCGAAAGACACCGCGTTGCTAATGATGAGGTTATAATCAGTCATTAATTAAGCAAATAAGTCGCAAGCCATACCCTCAAGGTTTCTTTTGCGGTATGGTGTTGGCAATCAAAGTAAAATATACGGTCAGTAGTCTAGATGAAACAGCTCATCGAACGAAAAAGCCGGTGGATGGCAAGCCATATCACCGATGCGGAGTTTCCAACCCCTCTCAGTGAAAAAGGTCTTGCCTTATATCAGGATACCCAAGCAACTGTAGAGTTTGGTCCTTACCAAGCTTGCGACTCCTCCAGCTCTGACTCGCTGTCCATCTACCCTGTGGATTGTCATCCACTCACTATCCGATACGCACTTGTCCTTGCCAATCGCTGGCAAAATAACACCGACAAAGAAGCCGTCATTGAATATCTCACTCAAATCATGTTTGAAGATAATTCACCGGCACAACTATATGTCGGGTTCTTCAAAGGCAAACCTGCGGCCTGTGGTATGGTCTTTAATGATAATGAACACGGCTCTCTGATCTGCGATATTGCCGCAATACCGCTACCGAATCAGCAGCAGTTGGTTGCTGAAATGCAACAATCACTAGCAACCAAAGCAATAAACCAGCCTCTTTATAGTGAGCAGCTTGGTTAAATGAAAACAATCCAATTAAAAAGAGCCAGTCATTCTGTGACTGGCTCTTTTGTATCTATCCAATAGGTTTATTTAGTCAAGTGTTTGGCGAGAAATGCTGACAGCCTATCGGTCACGAAGTCGGCTTGCTCAAGATTACTGATATGGCCAGCATTAGGGATCAATACAAACTCACTGCCTGTTATGCCATCATGCATTAATTGAGACTCGAGAACCGGCCTCATTTTATCTTGAGCACCAACCATAATCAGAGTTGGTAGCGCAAACATTTCAGCGTCTCCAAACATATCCCGCCGACCAAACACCATTCGACCCGCTTTAACCAACGCCAATGCTTGCTCTTTATCGGCCGCCAGCAATTGCTCGCGGAAGTGGACACGAACAGGGTTGTCTTTCTCTAATACCGCAAACTGGCGTTCTTCAAAGAATTCAACGGTTTCAATTGGTAACGCCGATTGTGCTTCAACCTCTGCCAAATGCGCAAAATACTTAGTGTGGACAACCTCGGGCTCCAAACCAACAAAGGTATCCATCAGAACAAGGCACTTAACCCGGGCCGGCGCATTGATCACTAGCTCTGTTGCCCACATACCACCTGATGATAAACCGATAAGCGACACGTTATCGATCTCCAGATGGTCGAGAAGGCAAAGTACATCATTGGCATAATCTTTCAAACTACGTGTTGCTTCTGGTGCTGATGAAGAACGACCATGTCCCCAAAAGTCTGGGACAATACAACGGTATGACTGGCTTAATACTTCCACTTGTGGCGCCCACATAGTGCTGTCCCACAAATAACTATGACCAAAAACGAGAACGGGGCCTGAGCCAATATCCTGATAATGCATCGTCTGGTCATTAAGAGTAAAAGTTTTCATGCAATCTAATCCATCTTCTTGTTTTATTAGGTTAATACGAGGCTGTGCTAGCAAATTTCGCTTCAACCGCTCGCATACCTCGCTGATAACAATTCCAAGCAGTAATGCCAGCCAACACATTGCCAATCATGGCGCCAATAAAGAGTCCTTGAATACCACCGTATTGTGCTCCAAGCCAAAGCAGCGGTAAAAAACAGACAAACAGGCGCAGAGCTGAAATAACCAGTGCTCGCATTGGCATGGTAAGCGCATTACAAATAGACACCATCAACATACAGATACCAAGCGGGCCAAGGCTTAATGGTACCCAGGTTAAATGAAGTGACAAAATATCGCCGACCGCTGATTCACTCGTCAGTAATGACGTCAAAGGCGATAAAACCATATACAAGATAACCGCGATCGCGAACTGCCACACCAATACAAACTTCACGGAAAGTGAAACCAAAGACTTAATCTTGCCGATTTCGCCCTTCCCTAGCCAACGACCGACCATCGGTGGCATCGACATGGTCAGAGCTAATATAATCACAATCGAAAAGAACTCTAGTCTAGAGCCCAGTGCCCATGCTGCAACGGTAGCAGCGCCGAAACCCGCAACCAACTTAGTTGCTAGCATCGATGACAAAGGTGGCAGCAACTGACTGAGCATAGCTGGGGCCATGATGTTTACAAGCTCATTGACTGAAGCCAGAATATCCAAGCCTTTCCAGTCGAAGCTCAACCAATGTCGCTGTATCACTTTGGGAAACACGGCAATCATTCCGACACTGAAAGCAACAACCGTTGCCCAAGCGGCCCCCACTAACCCCATATCGAAAGTGAAAATAAACAGTGGGTCTAGCACCATGTTAAGCAAACTGGTCACGACCATCATGATACCGGGTAGCATTGTATTGCCATTGGCACGACATAAGCTATAGGCAAAGTACAACATCGCCCCACACCAAGAACTTGCCAACCATGCCGGCCAGTAGCTATCTATAACGGGATAGACGTCTGCAGGAGCACTGAGTAATTGCAAAATACCATGTCGAGAAAACCAGATAAGGAGACAGATTAACAGCACACTGATCGCGCCGGTGATAACCACCAGCCCACCAAGTTGCTTGGCTCGTTGGTAATCTCCACTCCCCAAGACACGTGAAATAAGTGACGTTGTCGCAATGCCTAGCCCAACTTGAAGACCAATGATCACCATTTGCATAGGAAGCGTGAAACCTTGCGCAGCCAAGGGCAATACACCAAGTTGACCGATAAAAGCACTATCTACCAGCTGGAAACTCATCAGGGAAAGTACACCAAACAGCATCGGCCAAGTCATATCGAACAGCTGGCGGCCAAGCGATATACCAGAAGAATGCGGCTGAGGTTTGGGGGGCATAGATTTTGAGGACATGGGTTTAGAAGGCATAGGGTTGAGCGCCTTTTTCTTAATTACTGCAGGCTATATACAAAAAAACTCGGTAGAGAGAATACTTTGTTCTCATCTTACCGAGCTATAAATACAACAAACTTGAGTTACGCTGTCACCAACTTAACTAAATCAGCTGGGCGGTAGTATACCGACTTCAGAACTTTGCCTTGACGAACAAGCTTTCCACCGAGATCTACATCTTTCGCACACTTGGCAATAATAAACTCGCCCTTCTGGCTACCGGTGATCTCGACACCTTGCTCGGCGTAGAAAGCTTTTGTTTCTTCAAATTCTTTTTCGTTGCGGCAAACCTTGCTCATGTTGCTTGAATGTACTTCATCCCAGCAAGATACAAAGTCAAAGCCTAAACGCGTCGCGATCTGAAGTAGGAGGTCGATAAGGTAGCTGATACCGATATTAGACTCTACTTTCTCATCACCGAGGTGAACCAGACGCCCCATTAGGACATATACCGAATCCACAATCGCATCAGCTTGCTCAACCAGTGAATCAGCCTCCGCCAATTCTGTTAACTCTTCGACCGCCAATGATGTGTGTAATGCATCAGCCTGTTCGTTCAAACTGGAAGGCGACTCGATATCCAAGTCAAAAGTATTACGAAATTCGCGGATATCACGGTAAAGGTGATCGAACAGTGCTTGATCCAAAACAGACAGCTTCATGCAACTTTCCTTTAAGTCAAATCAACACTGAGGAATTAGTCATTCCCCAGAAAGTAACGAATCAGCCGTTGGGCACGACTGATTGTTCAAAATAGGCTTTTATTTAAAAAGCTTTTGGCGCAAAACCAGTAACAACGCTAATGCCCATTTCACGGCCAAGTGCTGTCATTGGGTGAACAACAACTAAACCCTTAACTGATTTTTTCAGTTTGCCCATATCGGCCTGCTCAGCTTTTGTTAGTGGACGATTGAAAGCCAGTGACTTCACATCCGAGCCTTTTTTGTTAAGTTCGTGCTTAGAGCGGCCCTTAACTTTATTAATCTTTTTGGTAATGGTCTCGATTTCTTGTGTAGCCTGACCTGCAATCGCCTGATCACCACGCTCTTCTGCTCCAGCCAACTTACGGCGAAGTTTATCTAAACGGTTATTTAGACTCTGAAGCTCTTGATTTAAATTCATGTAGTTACCTTATTTTACTTCACAATATCCCGTAACCTGATGCCGAGATAAATTGCTTGACCGACAATTATATAACAACCGTCACACTTTGGTCGAAGGTTCTCATAAAAAAATGTCGTTGATTTGTCGTGATTGATGAGAAGTTCGCTGCACCTGATATTGATAACTTACTCAACCTGTCACAAGTATGATACACCTTGCATTGCACCACTAGCTTGTTTTTGCTCTCATAGCGACATCAAACGACAATAAATTGAACACCGAGGCAATAAACAGTCATCAAGAGGTAAACATAAGGATATGTGTATACACTGCGGAACAAATCAACATAGCCGAAGAGTGAAGCGAAGTTTTATCGAGCGTCATATCACTCACAAAAGCAAATATAAGTTCTACTGCCCAATTTGTAAGCGGAAGGGGTTTATTACTATTGGTGAAACACCAATAAAGTTAATATAGTTGAAGAAAAACAGGCCTTTCGGCCTGCTTATATGCGTTTACTTAAGTGCCAGCAGTTGGCCAGTAAATTCTGCGAACCCAAACCCGCCAGGTTTAGACATAACGACCTGGGGTTTGAACTGTAATTGATCCCAATAATGCTTGATATTCGCGACCCCAACACTCATTGGCAATAACTCAAACATATATTGATCGTTCATTGAGTCCCCCACATAGCACGCAGTTTGTTTTATCTGCTGCTCAGTCAGGCCCTTTTCTTTAAGAAATGCTGTCGCGGTTGCTTTTTTTGAGTGCTCCCCATACCACGCATTGATATGAATCGAGCTTGCTGTTGCATTAGCGCCTAGGGCATGAATACGGCCCACAATTTCACTGACTATCTGGCTATCTGCCTTAGGGCAATTTTGGCCTATATCAATTGCTACCTCACAAACACGGTAAGCCTGATCCAAGGTCAGTTTCAAGTCAGAGTAATCAACAAGAATAGCTTCAACCTCAGCTTTAAGGCGCTGCTGAGCACTTCTGATTTCATTGATTGGCGCTTCTGAGCGTAACGTCAGGTAACCGTCTTTCTTTTCCATGATTACCGCACCGTTTTCAGCCAATACGGCATCTACCGGCCATAGTTGTGCAATATGATCGCCCCAACCCGCGCATGCACCCGTCACAGCAACGACCTTCTTGCCGGCATCACGCAATTGCTGCAAAGCAATTAATGTCTCTGGCGGCAGTTGCCCTTGCCAGGTCAGGGTATCGTCGACATCTGTCAAAACCCACTCAATCTTGCTCCACTCTGGTGATAAGCTCATCACATCCGAATTCATATAAACCTCAAGACTTTCTTGTTACAACATATTCGGCAAGAACATCACCAAACTTTCTGAAAATGTCAGCAGCATTAGCACAGTGAACAACGCCAATAGCAGTGGCAGCACTTCCCTGACAAAGTCCACCATCTTCACTTTTAAGATGGAACACACCGTAAACATCATGGAACCAAATGGCGGCGTTACCCCACCAATCATGATGTTAACGATAATTATGATACCGAAATGTACAGGGTTAACCCCCAAGTTCAACACCGCTGGAAGTAGCAAAGGCGTCAGGATGATCATTGCTGCACCACCTTCGATGAACATACCGACAACAAGTAGCAATACATTGATTAGAAGCAACAAGACATATTTATTATCCGTTAACTCAATCAGGCCTGATGCAACATTGTGTGGAATTTGCTCCAGCGTCATGTAATAGCCGAAGACCATTGCACCGATGATGATAAACATCACGCTACTGGTGCCTTGTACCGTCTCGCGCAATATCATTGGGAAGTGACGAAATTCTAGCTGACGATATACGAAGATACCGATAATAGAGCATAACAATACGGCAATGGCACCGGCCTCCGTTGGAGTAAAGAGACCAAAGCGCATACCTAGGATGATGCCAAATGGGATCAACAGCGCAGGGATCGCTTTAAAAAAGTACTGCCAACGCTCCTTGGCCGGTGCTGCCTCACGGCGTGATGGCTTATAGTTTCGCTTTCTGGCGATAAAGGCAATCGTCACCATCAAGGAGACAGCCATCAAGAACGCAGGGACATAACCCGCGATAAACATCTGGTGTACTGAGACATTTGCCAACAAAGCAAAAATAATCAGGTTTATACCTGGCGGGATAACCGGACTGATACTGGAAGAAGCTGCGGTGACCGCTGCTGTAAATGGCAAATCATAACCACGCTTGGTCATCTCTGGCGCCAGAATTTTCGATTGCATCGCCGCGTCGGCATTGGCTGAGCCAGATATCCCCCCCATTAAGGTACTCAATGCGACGTTGACTTGCGCCAAACCACCGGTTTTATGCCCTATCATCGCATCTGCAAAAGATAGCAAGCTCCGGCTGATCCCGGCGTAATTCATCACCGAACCCACCATAATAAAGAAGGGGATCGCCAATAGCGGAAATGATTCAGCGGAACTGATGAAGCGCTGCATGACTAAGGTAACGGGAATAGAATTATTAAGGAATAAAAAATACACCATCGCTGATGCAATCAACGAGAAGGCAATGGGGATGTTCAATAAAAACAGAACAAAGAGAATACCGATAGGTAGATAGCTTTCCACAAAATGACCTATTACTTACCACGTTTAAGCGTGTTTATATCTGCGATAATGAATTTCACCGTGTGCAGTGCCATCAGAGCAAAGCTGATAAACAGCACACCATTAATAGTGAAATAAGACATTCCCATCACCGGGGTAACTTTATTTGACAGCATTGTGTACTGGTAGCTCAGCACTGCCATCAGAATATTAAGAGCGAGTAAAAACACATGTACCACTAGCTGAAAAGGACGTTTTGCCTGACGTGGCAACAGGGCGACAACAACATCCACCCCCATGTGGAGCTTGTGTTTATAGCAAGAGCTAATACCCAAATACACTGCCCAAATAAAGCACACTACCGATAACTCTTCGCTCCACGGCACCACAAAGCCGAAGCCATAACGCAATACCACATTCACGATAACAACAAGTACAGTGATGCTAATTGCAATTGAGGCGAGGATTTCTTCTAAGTTACGTATCAAAAACACATTTTTCTCCAAAGCAAATAAGGAATCACCGGTGCTCCCTACTTCACCGGCGATTCTTTTTAGCGCTACTACTTAGTCTTGATTTGCTCGGATAGTCGCCAGTTCGTTCATGATGGTTGCATGAACACCTTCACTCCATGTCGGGAACTGGTTGTATACATCAGCCGTTAGCTTGTTGAACTCTTCTGAATCCACTTCATTGAACGTCACACCCAACTCTTCAAGTTTTTCGGTGTACTCTTGATCCAACTTGATAAGCTCGGCAGTGTTAGATTCAGCCCCCGCCTCCAACTCTTCCATGATGATTTGCTGCTGCTCTGGTGTGAACTTGTCCCAAACTGATGGCGAGATATAAATGCCCACGGTACCCAAGAAGTGCTTAGTCAGAGACATGTTTTTAGCGACTTCATAAACCTTAGTGGAGTACATAGTTAGGATTGAGCCTTCAAGACCATCAACCACACCCTGTTGAACACCGGCATAAGTTTCCGGGAATGGTAGCGCTGCAGGCGCAGCACCCATAGCTTGAAGCGTACTGATGAACAACTGGCTTTGCGGTACACGAATACGCATACCTTTCATATCTTCAGAGTTAACAATCTCTTTGTTACTGATCATATGACGGAAGCCGAACATGTAATCAGCATTCAGTACCTTAATACCTTTTGCTTCAGCTTGTGCTTCCAAGCCACCAACATAGTCAGTTTTCATCATCGCAAGGTATTCATCGTAAGTGTTGTACAGCATAGGGCCAGCCAGTGCTGCAAAATCAGGAACGTAATCACCTAGGTAGCTAAGATCTTCAACGGCAATCCAGTTAGCACCATTAACAACCTGCTCAAGGTTATCTTTGTAAACAGGAAGCTGACCACCAGGGAAAACTTTAATATTCACCGAACCATCGGTACGATCACGGATCACATCTGTCGCTTTGATCAACTCTTGCGTTAGCAACTCGTTCTGTGTGAACACTAAGCTCATGTTTAGATCAATCGGAGCCGCTGTATCTGCAGTTTGATTATCAGCTTCACCACAACCAACCAATAATGCAGTGGCAGTCAAAACAGTTCCTAGTAGCTTTTTCATATCCTTTAGCCTTCAATATGTATTATTCGGATGAAAAACGATTTACGGCAGGGAGTATGAAATGAAAATATTACATTCATATGAACATCAATTATCGTTATTTTGGCATTCATATGAAAAGCTTCATCATTAACTATAATCCTATAATCCTATAATTTAGATGTATTATTAAATTACTAGTAAAGATAACGACTCACTAGCAGTGTCATAGTGCGGTAACATAAGCCACATACTGTTATGTGAATTTTCAAATGAACATTCAAAGTTATCGTAGGAATATTATGATCACTGGTCACCGCGGCGCAGCCGCCCTTGCCCCAGAAAATACCCTTATTAGTATTAAAAAAGCCGCTGAAGCCGGTGTAAGCTGGGTTGAAATCGACACCCAGTTAAGTGCTGATGGCATTCCTGTTGTGATTCATGATGAAACGGTCAACCGCTGCACCAATGGCAAGGGAAAAATTGCTGACTTGAACCTTGCTGAGCTAAAAACACTTGATGCCGGTAGTTGGTTTAACCCAGACTTTACAGGTGAACACATCCCTACCCTTGCCGAGGCATTTGACACTTGTCTGGCACTGGATTTAACGCTCAACCTTGAACTTAAAATCCACCATGCTGAACAAATCGAGCCACTGGTTAATGCCGTCATTGATTTGGTGAAGAAAACAAAATTCCCCATTAATAAGCTGCTTTTTTCCAGCTTCCAAAAACGTGCTTTAGAACTTTGCCAGCAAAAAATGCCGGAAGTTCGTCGTGGGTTTATCTGTGAGGTATGGAATGGCTATAGCTTAACGTCTATCGCCGCTAGTCAGCCGTACAGCGTGCATATCGATCACCATATTTTGACGCCGACCATTGCTAAAGACATTAAAGATGCAGGATATGTGTTAAAAATCTGGACCCTGAACAATGAAAAGAAGGCACAATCTTTCTTTGATATGGGCGTTGATAGCATCATCACCGATGCTCCGGATAAGTTTTAAATCGCATCAGGACGTAAAGTGCAGGAAAGACAATGGAACTAAACCACCGCCAGCAACAGATCCTCGCCACCATCAGGGCTGAGAGTGAAGTACAAATTGACCACCTTGCCGACAAGTTTGCTGTCACCACGCAAACTATCCGCCGGGATGTTAATCATCTTTGCGAACAAGGATTAGCACGCCGAGTCCATGGTGGTGTTAGCTTGCCTGCGACAATGACCAATACCAGTTACCGCTACCGCTCTGAAGTAGAATCAAAAACTAAAGGCGATCTAACGGCCAATATTGCCGCTTGTATACCGGATGGGGCAACCGTGATGATAGGTATTGGAACGACACTCGCCCATCTCGCCCAACATCTACTCTCGAAGGCATCACTACGGGTTATTACCAATAATTTGCAGGTTGCTCAAATTCTCGAAGCCAACGAAAGTATTGAAATCTATCTTGCTGGCGGCCAATTCCGGCGCGAGCACCAAGATATCATGGGTAGCAGTGCAGTCGATTTTTTTAATAGCTTCGAGGCTGATATCGGTATCTGTGGTTGTGCTGGTGTCACCGATAGTCACCATGTGATGGAACATGAAAATATCGAGGCTGATATCTCTAAAGCTATTATCAGGAACAGCCGCCAACAGTGGTTAGTTGCCGATGCCAGTAAATGGGGGCAATTTGCTGCCATGAAAGTTGCCCCGATGAAGCAGTTTGATAAAATATTTACCAATAATACTCAGTTACCTACTGAATTCCCGGTGTACCTAACTAACGACAACCCGTAAAAACGAGTAACAAGCCCCCGCCATCACATCGTGATCGTTTTGCTATTGGGGCTGCAAAGTTGTCCAGCAGCCCTTTATACCTTCGCGTCAAGTCAGCTTAACTGACACCAAATGCCCAATTTAGCACCATTAATTCCAAATTAGTCCCCACTTCTGACTATTATTGCTCTATAATCAGCGACCATATTTTTGTCAGGCTCAGCCGTCTGCTTTAGGAAAGAAGAATGTCATTTGCATCACAAAACTTTTCTCAGGATATTGTCCGCGCACTTACCGAGTGCGGCTATGAGAAATTAACCCCAATCCAGCAACAAGCGATCCCACACGCTCGTCGCGGATCCGATATTCTTGCCAATGCCCAAACAGGTACCGGTAAAACAGCCGCTTTTTCTCTACCAATTATTCAGCAGATCTTGGATAAACCTAAATCTCGCAGCCGCTTCAATGCGCGTGCACTGATTTTGGCACCGACTCGTGAGCTAGTTGCTCAGATCGCTAAAAACATCGAAGACTACACCAAATACACCGATATCTCGGTTGCTGCTGTATATGGCGGTACCAAGATGTCTTCTCAAGAGAAGAAGCTTGAACCCGGTGTCGATATTCTGGTTGCAACCCCAGGCCGTTTGCTAGAACACATGGAGCTTAACAATGTGACGCTAGCAAACCTTGAATTCTTAGTATTCGATGAAGCTGACCGTATGTTGGATATGGGCTTCATCACTGATATCCGCCGTATCATGGGCGATATCCGCAACCAGCCACAAACCATGCTGTTCTCTGCGACTTTCTCTGCTCAGATGAACAAACTGGCAGGCGAGATCACACGCAAACCAAAACGTATTTCTGTTAGCCCAGAAAATGCAACAGCCGATACTGTTGCTCACGTGGTATATCCAGTCGACCAAGAACGTAAGCGTGAATTGCTATCAGAACTGATTGGCAAGAAGAACTGGAAGCAAGTGCTGGTATTCGTTAACTACAAAGAAACCGCTAACGAACTCGTAAAAGAGCTTAAACTCGATGGTATCAAAGCCGTACTATGCCATGGTGACAAAGCACAAAGTGCTCGTCGTCGTGCCCTTGATGAGTTTAAAGAAGGCAAAGCGCGTGTAATGGTTGCGACCGAAGTCGCTGCACGTGGCCTGGATATCCAAGGCCTACCGCACGTCGTGAACTTCGATATGCCTTTCCTTGCTGAAGACTATGTTCACCGTATTGGCCGTACTGGCCGTGCTGGTCTTCAAGGTCATGCTGTTTCTTTCGTTAGCCGCGATGAGGAATTGACACTTCAGCAGGTAGAAAACCTGATTAAGCAACGTATTCACCGTGTCCAGCTTACAGGTTACGAGCCAAAGAGCCGTGATGCGCTATTGAACAAAATCCACAATAAAGCGGCATACCGTGACCGCCAAGGCCGTACTAATAACCCAGCGGCTGATCAGTCAGATGCAGAGCGTCGCGCTCGTTTGCGCCGTGCGGTATTGAACAAATCTAAAGTGACAAAACTGAAAAAATAATTCGGCTTTATTAGGCTCGAATAACAAAAGGGTTAGCGATCAGCTAACCCTTTTTTGTTCGGTCTTTTTTTATCGATCAAGACCATCAATTTTTATCGCTATTATACCAACCTACATAAATATTTGATCAACCACTTATCCAGATTGGTATTACTGAGCAAGGAATGCCTGAAATTCATCGCCGGGAACCGAGCTGGCCGTTGCTACAGCGATAGCTGCCCACTTTGCTCCAACAGTCATTGACTCGGAAATCGACAGCTTTGCGAGTAATCCACTGATCACACCAGCGGCAAATGCATCCCCAGCACCTGTTGTATCAACGACATCAGCAGCGACTGCCGGCACAGACTCTTGCTCTGAATCACTATAGGCTGTAGCCCCATTCTCCCCATCCGTGACGATAAAGTATTCCAAAGATACACCAGCAATAGATTTTGCATACTGGAAAGGCGGAATATCATTGATCCCTGTAGCTCTTTCTGACGATGCAATGTGTGCGTCTAAATCGGATTGAGATGTGATAAGTACTTGGCATGGCCGTTGGCTATGGCTTTTGGGTAGTTGGGCAACAACTAAAATCGCGTCATTTTGCTCAAGGGCAGCTGTCGACCATTGCTCGACCCCTTGAGCACTGGAGTTGATATAAATACCATCCCAACGAGTAAAATCAGGAGCAGGCCCAAGTGAGAAAGCTGGACGCTCTGGGCGAATAATGGTGCGTTCACCGTCTGGTGTCATTAATAGCATCAACTCTGGGGTCGTAATGTCATTACGCTGTAACAACGAGCAATTCAGCCCCTTTAAACTGGCTTCGGCCAGTAGCCAGTCAGCGGTTTCATCACGACCTACTTGGCTTACCAGAGTGACTTGGTGCCCTGCGTAAACCAAGGCTAATCCGGTATTGGCTCCGCCACCACCTAAACGCCGGCCAAGATCTTGATAATGATGCCTGCCACCCGCTTGTAATGACTCTTTTAACTGTAAAACCCGATCACAGTTTAGATTTGCAACCAACATAACGTTTGCCAAGTTTCTGACTCCATACTCTTCAAAGATGTAAATACGCTATTACACAGATGCTTACGTATTGGTTGGTATAACGTTACCATAAAAAAACCGCAGTGTATTAACTGCGGTTTATATCCGTTAACTCTCCCTCGTCGAGGTGAAGTAAAGCTTAACTGTAATCGGCATAAGGATTATCGGTCGCTAAAGGTATAGACGATGTAAACTCGGACAGCTTGATCGACTCTGGCGTCATCTCAATCGAGGTTTCATCCATAACATTTTCACCAAAATGATATCGAATAATCTCCTCACCCAAGCAAGCTGCCTTGTCATTGGCAACAGCTTGCTCAGAGACAGACTGATTTTTATTCCTATAAGCCGATATCACATCCTTACTGTACTTCTTAGATAGCATTGCCATCGTCTGCTGTGGTGAAAGAACCAAACCAGATGCATTATTGCCTCCAAAGCCTTTGGCATTAAGGATCACCGCTTTATAGTCTTTACCATTATCCCCCGCGAAGTAGTGATCAGTTAAAATGTTCAAATTCGACTGATGCACATCATCAGCGATATGGTCGATCGTTTTGATCCCAGGGATCCAACCATATTGCCATACACCCAACGAGGCTATTAACTGATCAGCCGCTGCGGCGCTCATTGAATGGCCAACATATGACTTAATTGCCGTTACCGGCCAGTTATCAATACTGAAAGTTTTAGCCACTTCATTAAGAATGTGGCTCTCAGTTACTCGATTCTGCGGCGTACCGGTACCGTGTGCCTGAACATATGTTCGTTTGACACCTTCAGCCCCTAAGATAGCTTTTGCCAAAGCCGTTGCTTTGGCGACAGTCACATAGTTACCTACCCCAGGAGCAGAAATTGATTTTTTATTGGCATCTGCATTGATAAACACATCAGCAACCGAACCATACACGGTCGCGCCCAATTCTAAGGCTAATTCATCATCCATCAAGACAACAAACTGTGCCGATTCTGCCATGGTGAAACCAACGTTGGACGAAAACGGGCGACAAGCACGACGATTATCAACCGTCTCGCTGTTATCTAGTGCTTTAAGCTGAGCATCTTCAGCAAGAGCCCCCATGACACGGAAACCTTCCATGATTTCAGCAACCACAGGCGCTTCAGCATTACCGACAATCGCCACTCGAGACTTTCCCTGTTGAATATCCAACAAGCCTTGGCGCAGGTTGTACAAAAATGTGGCACAAGCCCCCATACTGGTACCGGTTGTACCGACACTATTAATGACATAGCCATTAATAAAATCCGCAGGCATTTCAGCGAATGAAAGTGCCATCATTTTCGAGCTAACACGACCTCCAGTTAAAGGTGCCGCTAACATACCCGACAACGAGTTATCATCAATTTGTGCAAGTGCACTGCCGGCATAGACTGAGACCTGATCCGGTTTGATATGCTTCAGAACTTCACCCCAATCCATGCCCAGCGAGTTAAGTGCATCAGATGCCCCATAAACAGTCAATGCCAGGCCTCGCGGGTGAAAACGAGAATTGTATAGCTTTGCCGGATCAAAACCAGTAGGGATATTACCGCCGCTAGTCACTGGGAAGGCGATTCGGTCTTCCAGCAATGCATTTAGCTCACCGCTGACCGTAATTGTCACTTTGCTGCCCTGCTCTTCCACCCGCCAGTTGTCAGGAATACGCGTTGGTAATTTTGACTTACGAAGCGTAAAGCTAATAGTTTCCTGCCCACCATTCAAAGCGGCTTTATATTGATAACGCAAGCTATCAGGATCGAAAGATTCAATACGTCGAACTAATGTTCCCTCTTTGAGCGCTTTAATCACCTCAGGATCGGCAGCCGTGTCGCCAGAGATGCCCATACGATGTGCTAAGTCTTGCCAAGTCGATGCCATATCGCTGTCACTAAGTACATCTGCAACCATGCGCTTATAGCTATGAAAACCTGAACTACGACCTGCGGCATTAATACCACCGAAGCCTACAATTAGCGGTAACTTAGACATCCTAAACCTGCTCTCAAAATTTTAGTCAGCATAGATTACCAATTTACACTGTTCATTCACCTGGTATTTATGCCAATATATGCGACATAAAGGCCAAGTTGATTTCAAATCACTCAATACAACAGTTTTCAATTATGAACAAACACCCATAAATCATGAAAATAGGTTTCCTTCTTTACGAAAGAGCATTAATCACAGGGATATCCCTTGCCGCCGAGATGCTCAGTTCGGCAGCCAGCCTCAGGCCACGTACACAACAACGGAACGAGCCGTTTTCTATCAAACTGATCGCGCCTAAACTAGCACCGACCAAGGTAACAGCAGGGCTTAAACTTCAGCCGGATATCACTTACGATGACCCGCAAGCCTTCGATATTTTGATCCTTCCTCCCATGTGGGGGAACCCTCAACAATCGATTCACCGCTCACCTGAGATTATTCCATGGCTCAAGAGCCAGTATCAAAAAGGTGCCAAATTGGTTGCCACTGGGACTGGTGTGGCTTGGTTAGCTGAAACGGGGTTACTCAATGGTCAAGTCGCCACCACCCATTGGTATTTTTTCGATACTTTTTCTAGCCGATACCCAAACGTTATCTTAAACCGCCAAGCGTCTATCACTGCAGCAGATGGGATCTACTGTACGACCAGTATCAACTCACAATCAGAAATGATCTTGTACTTAATCACCGAGTATTTCGGACAAAAAACAGCCCAAACCATAGAAACGCATTTCGGCCACGAAATAACGAAATCGACCCAACAACCTTTTTATCAAATTGGTGGCCAACTTCAGTTTGATGAATCTATAGCACTTGCCCAAGACTGGATGAAACGGAACCTAGCGAAACCAATAACAGCGCAAAGTGTCGCGGATCATTGCGATGTACCACTGCGATCCTTTAATCGAAAGTTCAAAGATCAAGTCGGCGAAACACCCCACCAGCACCTTCAGCGCTTAAGGATGGATGCCGCTCAGCAGTTATTGCGTGATTTTGGTATGTCAGTCCAAGATGTAGCAGAACAGGTGGGATACAAAGACGCCCATCATTTCTCAACCCGGTTTCAACAGAACTTCAATATGAGCCCGAGCCAATATCGACGAATGGTGAAAACCAAGATCTATAACCCCTAGTCGTCTAAACGAGAGATTTTGATGTTTGTAGCTAATTTAAGACAGCAGGTAGACAGCATGAATCACTATGCTTTGAGAGGATGTTTTCAAGGGCCGTTGTATGAAGCACCTCACTTTTCCACTTTTGTTTGCTTTAAATCTCGCGTGTACCGATGCTAGTGCCAAACTCCAACCCACCAGCGGAACACTCAACAACGAAAATATGTGTCGACTCGACATCTACCATCTCACTAAAAGCCAGCAAAATACATTCGTGACTGATCTTCAAATCGCGATCATTACCAATAACGCCATGCGTCATCGTTATGTTGATCTGAAAACCGACATTGACCATCCAACCGGGTTTGAAAATATCCACTACTACCGCTCCGGCAGCCCTGTAGAAGTCTTTACCACCAACTGGCGAAATAATGGTAACAAGCATACCGTTGGGCGCTTTGTCATGCTGGGAGGCACCAGCGACAAACAAGCATTCGACGTGTTTGCCACGCTAGTGAAAGAAGATAAGGGCCATTTTGAGTTACGCGGTAACAAGCAGAAGTATCGATTCAACGCTAAAGAGCAGGACGTAACTGACTTCCTCACCTGTGTCAAAAATCATTACCGCCCTTAACCATTGCCGACCAAACTATTACCTACAAATAAAAAACGCCAGCTTAAAAGCTGGCGTTAAGTTATTCGTCTTTATTTCATGCTAACGACTGTTTTGAGCCGTGAGGTGCTGACTGGGTAATGTCTTCGTATTCACCATCAATCGTTGAACCATGCTGTTCTTGTTGATGAGTTTGACTATAACCTTGCTGTTTTAGTGCCTCTTCATAGGCTGCATTGATTTTCTTTTTGATAAATGGGCGAGCAATTAGTGCGCCTAAACCAATGAATAGCCCAATGACAGCAGCGAATGTCACCGTGATAAAACCCAGTATTAGGGCAAAGATGCTGGTAAGTGTATTTTTCATCGCTAACCTTCTTATCTATCGTCTTTTCATGCTTTGCAGTTTATCGCATTAAAAATGAACCAATGATGAACAGTGTGTTTATCTTCACTTCCCCCCTTTTCTTAACGTATATAAAATAAAAAAGCCCTCACTTTTGAGGACTTTAAGTCAGTAAATAATTTTAGTTATTTTTTAGATACTGGAATACCTTGTCCTCGAACACCCTCTTTACGAGGAATTTCAAATACAGCTGGTGTCCATGCAGGCACCGTTGCCACAACACCATTCTCAGCATCAGCAACACTTGCCTGTGATGCTAACGCCGATGTGTGGTAAGGGCTTAACGTTAGATCCGTCGTCCAATTCACCTCTTGTGATTCGTTAGTCGCGTTGATAACAATCACTATCCCATCAAGGCTGCTGTCACGATCTGTCCCAGAGGCCGTACCGTTATCAATGGACATCACAATCAAACCTGGCGTTTGGGCACTGCCGGTATTATGGAAATCAACACGCTTGTTCACTTCGGTACCAGATCCTAGTGTGATCAACGGGTAAGACTTACGCAGTAAAGCAAGCTCTTTGAAATACTCAACCATTGCGGTCATATCCGCTTGGGTTGGTTTAGCATTAGCACCCGCCGAAGAGATCACCTCTTCAATCAACGCGTAGTTGTCACCATCTTTATCCTTGCGTGGTAGACCTTTATCCCAGTTGTTGTCATTAAGGGTGAAATCTACCAAGTTATACCAGTCACCTGAGTCGTAAGAATCACGCTGCATTGATTTAGAGCGAAGCAGTTCAGAGCCCATATGGGTAAATGGCATACCTTGACCTAACATCGCCGTCGCAATGGACACCGCCTGCATTCTCACTCGCTCACCAACTGTTACGTCGTAACCGACCTTATATTGGTTGTTATCCCACAGTGTCTGGTTGTCGTGCTTCGATACGTAGTTTTGGATTTCCGTAGGATTGACCGCATAGCCTGCAGGCTGACCGTTGTAATCCAAGTCATCACCACGTATTGCCGTGCCCGTTGAATCAACAAACTTAAAATCCTTCAGGTTGCCGGCCATGCCTAAGCGTGTGAGATCAGCAAGATGTAAAGCCGTTTCTTTCGTTACCTCTTTATACTCGTTAGGCTGAACAAACGCACCGTTACCAAACCCTTGTGTTTTACGGATCCCCTCTTTGCTATCAAATGGGCTACCGCCACGTACGGCATCACGCAAGCGGTCAGAGAAGCTACCGATCCCTGTACCACCAAGATTTGGCTGAGTGGCCTGAACAAACAGTGCATCATTTTCTACTTCACCGAAGTTCCAGCCTTCACCATAGAAGTAGGTATTCGGATCAACTTTTTGAACGTCCAGCAACGAACGCTGCATTTGATCCAGTGGGTGGTGACCCATCAAATCGAATCGGAATGAATCAATCTTGTAATCTCGCGACCACACCACCAGCGAATCACTGATCATTTTCTCAAACATAGCGCGCTCTGGTGCCGTGTTCGAGCAACAGGTAGAGTTTTCAACGTTACCAGTCACTGGATTCAAGCGTTGGTAGTACCATGGTACAAGCTTATCCAATACTGAAGTACGTTGTTCTGGACCTGCTGAGTTGGTGTGGTTATACACCACATCCATCACCACATTCATACCAATATCATTTTTGATAGCCATAACCGCTTCACGCAATTCTTTGATTCGCTGCGGGCCATCAGGATTTGTTGAGTAAGAGCCTTCAGGTACCGTGTAATGGAATGGGTCATAACCCCAGTTAAAGCCATCGGCATCTGAAACAAACCGATTCAATTCCTGCACGACAGGGTTTTCTTTAGAATCGTCTTGTTTTACTTCTTCTAGTGCTTCAGCAATCGTCATACCTGATGAACAGTACTTCGAAAACTGAGAATCTTTCACCGCAGCATTCACTTCACAAAGCTTAGTGAACGGTTCTTCAATATTCGCCGCTTCATTTGGGTTTTCATTGATAGTGGCAATATCAAAGATAGGTAGCAGGTGAAGGTGCGTAACTCCACTTTCACTCAATGATTTTAAATGATTGACAGGCACAGTATCTGGCTGCGTGAATGCAATAAACTTGCCGCGAGCATCAGCCGTTGTAGATTCATCTTGGGCAGAAAAATCACGTACATGTGATTCATAAATCACAAACTGTGCCGGGTTAGATTGATCGATCGGTCTTTGAAGATCATCCCAACCTTGTGGCTTGAGGTCTGGATCATCAAGATCAATCACCTGACTGTACTCAGAATTCATCGATAAACTCAATGAGTACGGATCTGTCACCTGATAACTTTCAACGTTACCTGAAACTGGATGGAAAACATCAACCAAATAGCGGAAGTAAGTGCCATTCGGTGCTTTGTCTGTTTCCAGTGACCACACCCCTGAGGTTTCATCGTAATCCATCTGAAGGCGACCAAGCTCTTCTTTGTCATCACCAAATAGGACGGTAATAACATTTTGTGCCGATGGTGCCCATACCTTGAACTGGGTCGAATTGCCCTCAATTACGGCCCCTAACTCGATGTTCGCTGCAGCACTGGCAAACAGCTGATCGAAAGCACCAGCAGGTTGCACTTTGGTACCATTAAGTACCAACCCCTCTTCATCAACAGCGATTGCAGCCAACTCTGCTTTCATCACCGGGCGCATATCAATAGCACTATCGATTGAATATGCTCGTTTATTAGCAAGGTGAGGGAATTTGGCTTTCACATCAGCGCTAAGGACTGTCGGTTCCAATACAATATATTCAGCATCATATTTATTTTCGCTGTTCGGACCAAAACCGCCCTCAAGCTGAACATATAGGCGAACTTCATCTGCCGATTCAGCCCCATTCCAAATAAGGGTGTGACCTTCAACTAAATGTGCTTCTGCGTTAGCCACACCAAAAAGTAATACGTAAGCGTCACCACGATCATCATAGGCCTGACTGCTACCCACAACATAAGACGCCGTTCTATCTTTGATTTCATTGAAATCAAGCTTTGCATCACTGCCTAATTGACTGTTTAGGTTATCGTCGCGAATAATGACGTTGATACATTCTGTACTGCCGTCTTTAAGCGGTAGCTTCCAGTAAGGGCCCAGCTCATCTTCCCCGACAGGCTTAAGCGATTTATCATCCCAAGCAGGCGTTAGCGCTGCACGATCACAAGCATCATTGTTCCATAGATGAAGACTGTAATTACTGTAAGATGACAGTGATTTCGTACTATCATTTTTCGCCACCATATAAATTACGGCTTCACCTGCTCCTGCTTTAATTGGCTCTTCAACCGATCCACTTTGTGGCAAGAAAGCTGTTGGGCCATCTGTTTCTGGTAATTCGATATCAATCGCTGGTGGATTGGTTGTATCAAACTTACCATCAGTAGACGACGAGCTATTACAGCCAGCAATAACAAATGCAGAACACAGTGGAATCACGGCTTTTGCAACCGTTGATAGTTTAAAGTTCACGAGATTTTTCCCTTTATACTCATAATTTTATGGGGGGAAGTATAAAATTTGAGTTTTAATTATGACGGGAACAATACTTAATATAGTGCTCAGCATACTGTGATCAAAAGCACTAAAATGTAGTTTATTAACAACAGTTCATAACCTTTTGAGCTAAGTGTCACTGTTTGTACAGAAGGAACAATATGCATCCGCTGACATTTTAATCACCACCTCAGCTAAATGTAACTATAAGACTTACCACCAAATTCTTACACGGCACCATTTATCACATATAGATAACAAACAAAACCCGGCTTTTGCCGGGCAGGTATTATTTCTATCTACAAAAATGTGACGGCTAACGTTCAATCAAGCGCCATACTTAACCCGACAGAAATGGTATAAGCTGATAAGTCGTCATGCCAAATTAACTGGCTTGCTTCCGCATAGCCATACCAATCTTTGCCCAATGCACCTGAAATACCCAAATGTACACGCCCGTACACATCATCATCTGACTCAATCACGATAGGTAATATACTGCCAGAGTAGTTAGACTTGAGTTGCGAGATGATCCGCTCTTTACCACTGGCAATATCGTAATGAACATACCCTTTCGCATAGGGTTGAAACACGCCAAATGGTGTCCTAAAGGGATGCGATATACTCATGCCGGTGATCAGCATGGTTGACTCTAACGCATCAACATCCTCAATCTTCGAGAAAAGGTAACTCGAATTACTCAAAGACAACCTTTCTTCATAGCGATCGGAATCTGACAAGGTATATTGTAAACTGCTTTCAAACGCCATATTCAGATAGTTGTAGTTAAAAATGTACCCCGTACCCAGCGAAAAAACCCAAATATCAGAATCCGCTTCGCTGGTGTTACCCACGACAGGATCGGTATATAGAGTGACTCGACGCTCTATGTCAGTATCCATTACCGCATAGCTAGCATTGAAATCAACAAACCAAGCATCTTGAAAGTAAGTAAAGTATCCCGACGCCATCAAACCGTCGATCTCGGTATCACTGCCTTCCGACATTGGCTTGTAAAATGGCAAGCCCAAGGTAAGACCAAATAGATATTGGTTTTGGAATAAGTAATCTCCACCCAGGGTTAATGAATAGCCACTGTGTTCCTGCTCTACCGATTTATTAAGCGACGCATTATCTACTAGAGCGTTATTATCAACACGAATATACCCCGCGACTTGTGAGTGGTAACCATCACCAAACGCATTACTGTCAGATAACGCTTTTTCTGGTAGCCCCGGAGGTGAATACATTGAGAGAGGATCATTGCTATACAAAGGAACGTAACCATATGAAGAACGGCTAGCGTGCCTTACTCCAACCGACTTTGCATGACTATCTAAAGACCGGTATTTCTTATCAACTTTATCACCTCGGACATGGCTTGCCATGCCTTTGATCTCTGCCATTGCAGTATCAACTTCTGCAGATAACTTTTTGGTAAACGCCCCATCAAATAAATCAGAGCCTTTAGCTTCACTAACCGTTACAGAAAATACGATACAGATCATGGGCAGGCAGGAGTTTGCCCTTACAGCTGACGGAATCATAACGCCCCCAAACTTTCATGCCACTTAATTATCTAGTCACTACGATGTGGCTTATAGTTATGAGTGTAGATAGCTACTGAAGGCAAAAAGCACGAACTGATCAGTCGTCGCAAAAACTATACAAACCTCTTTTTTTTAATATTATAACTTTCTCATTTCGGATAATTTCACCCTTACTAGAGAGTAAAATAATGCTATCGGTATGGTTGTAATACTCAACTTATGGCAAAATTGTCAAATTATATAGATACTTATGACTAAAAGTTAAACGGTCTCTCGCCTTCACACACGATAACATATGACACTGAGCGCAATTCATGCCTAAGAAAGTTAAAGCTTCGGCTCACATAGCACAGATTTCGGATAACTTTTTCTTCGACAGCCAAAAAAAAACACTATTCACTATTTTAGGTAACGTTTCTCTCAATCGAGCTGAAAAAGAAGTCCTATCTCAGCTAATCGATCAATCACCAAATATGGTTAGCAAAGAAGAGCTTTTGTCGGTTGGCTGGGCGAGAAAAGAAGTAGCAGAAACCTCACTTTTTCAAACAATCCGCACCCTTAGGATCAAACTAAAAGAAGAAGAAGTCGGTCAGTTCATTAAGCTTGTCCCTCGCTTAGGCTATCAGATCAATATTCAGGGTTGTCTTACATCTGATGAATACCATGCCCTAACTAACACGCCCAAGCATAAAAAGCCTCACTCTAAAGTTAAAATAGGCCTAGTTCTATCCCTCATTCTGGCCGCCATTACCGTATTGATAGGGTTTCTTGCCAGTGAGGACCCCATTGAATATAAATATAAGCTAGTCAATGATGAGAAAAACAACACCCTTGTATTTCTGTCCATGCACCAAGATGATTTCGACTACCTACTACAGGCTAGTGATATATTCATTACACCAGGTAACCTCAGCAATAAACTGATGTTTATCCATAAATTAGATGATAATTTCTCGATTGCCATTTGCGATAAAACCCCTACCGGCTGTGATATCGACACGGCGCACGCAATTAGCTTTAAACATTCGCAATTAAGCACGGTATGGGAACTACTGGGTAATTACTTGCCAAAAGTACCCGCTTTGGCAGCGATGAATGTGCTAAAAGACAACACTTCTGTTCAGTCTGGGGTTAAATCCTACAACATTTTTCTTGAAGATGGTGATTTCACGATAAGCCTTTCTCACCATTTTGCCAATTTAGTTGGCGAAGGGATGTGGCTATTCACATCTATTAACTATCAGCCAAACGCGGATCAAAGTGAGTTTATTGCCGCTTCACTTCGCGGAGTACGATCTATTATGGCCGACTCAAGCCCAATGCCATTTTTAATTACGATGAAAAACTATCCAGAATATTTCTCTTCGGTCCTAAGCCCCGATGACAAACAGCAACTTGGTATCAAGCCTCTCGGCGACCATGAAAGCCAAACGAATGATTTCAACGTCGACGTTGACGAATACACCAGTTACTTACTTTACCGACAAGATCAATTACAACTTTGGTTATCTGAAGGCTATGAGTTTCATTGGTTTATCAAAAGCAAAAGCATAAGTAAGAGCGATGACAATGTATTTAATAAGTTGATTAAAGGTAAATGTTCTATGCTGCCCATTAAGTTTGAAAACGAAACAAACTGCCTTTGAGATCAACAAAATAGTCGTAGATAACCACAATTCCCAGATAAAAGGTTGCGAGCAAACCAAAATGTAAATAACATATTAAAGGCGCATCTGGGCATTCCAAGAATGAGAGGCTAACTGATGATACTAAAACAGGCTGTTTATCATTTTTTCTATAACTTGAGAGTCTTCTTCAACTTAACTTTCAAGCCATTACTCGGTCTCATTGCTGTAGGTGTGGCCATTTCGCTTCTATTACTGCTCTCAGCCCAAACTCAACTTGCTGGAGCCTTGATCTTCACCGGCTGCATCGTAACCGCTCTGTGGATCACACTTGTCCGTTACTATTATGCGGCAATTTTGAATTGGTCTGACACACGCAAAAAGGAAAATTCAGTCATTGATTTTCCGAATAAGCACATAAATTAATACTTCTTATCGAATACCACAATGCCCGCTGTGTAACGTAAATAGCCATCAGGTACGTCAGGAGAGGGAGCCTCCTGACGTGAAGTATTTTGGCTAGACCGTGTATAGCACCTTGATGATGTGCCAGCCGAACTTGGTCTTTATCGCTTCAGGGATCACACCACGCAATTCCGGATTTTTCAATTTAAGTGCTTCGCTGGTACTGATCGCTTTATCCGAAAATACCGCCTTATCAAACTGCGGCACCATCTGGCCTTTACGAAACTCACCCAGATCACCGCCCTTTTTGCCTGATGGACACGTTGAGTGTTTCTTTGCCAGCGTTTGGAATTTTGTGCCTTTTTTCAGCTGCTGAAGAATATCTTCTGCGAGTTCCTTGTGTTTCACCAGAATGTGAAGCGCATGTGCTGTGCTTGCCATGGAGTACCTCATTATTTCTACGCTGTTAAAAACAACATCATTCAATTCAATTCGCTTTCACCAGAAAGCATTTTGACTGAACTATACACGTCAATGGCACTTCCACCAACTGCCGGCTTTTCTTGATATAAAAAAAGCCAGCATTCTGCTGGCTTTAATCACAATATGAACTGTCATTGTTCCGTTTTAAGGATGTCTGCAGTTTCTAACTGAGTCATCTGGCGGATTTGGCGCCACATATAGAAGAATATACCCATCATCATCAGCATTGATGGAATCGCGATAGCAGGATAGCTCACCAGAGTTAGACGGCCCAGCTCTTCATTAAAGGCTTGTGTGCCTGAAGGGCTAGTAACAATCATTTTAGCCAGTACGTAATTCATCGCAGATGAAAAAGCGAAGGTGCCGGCAAACAGGTAGTTTGACGTGAGCAAACGACGTTCGAAGTCACTCTTACGACCAAATTCATTAAGCTTCTCGTTGATCAGCGGAAGATTCAATACCGTTTCGTTGAAAAGCATCTTGCTCACAACCGGGTACTTCGTGAATGTAGAAGCAAAAACACCGACGCCTATGAGGCCCGGGATCAAAGCTTCTTTAACCGCTAACCATTTAGGGTCAAGCTGAAGCAACCCGATACCACCGGTAAGCAATACACTGATAAAACCCAACAGCGAGATAAAATTAAACTTTTTGTATTTAATCAGCTCATAACTACCCAGTACAACAGGAAAAGCCAAGGCGACAACAAGTGCGCCAACAGAGCCAAGGTACTCGTCACCACTTAGCTTCATCAAAACGACTGAAGGCACGATAACGTTAAAAATCAAATCATTAAAAGGACTAGCTTTCTTTTCCGTCATAATATTTTACAAAGTTATTCAAACGTAAACATCTGCATTGTTCCGTGAAATGGCCCTGCTGTAAAGTAGGCGACCGTTACAAAAGATTAAATCGCGTTTGCGAAATAGGCAAAATTCATCAACATTCTATTGAGAAATCCAAGTTTAACCTCATTCCAAATGATGCAAACCCACCTATCCTCTCCCATACTTTCCCCACAATGATTTGGCTGTAGGTAGGGGGTATATGACATGAGTAAGCCAGTGGTCGCCGATAACAAACCGGTAAAGGTCCCGTTGGAAAAAGGACAAACTTATTACTTCTGCACTTGTGGACGGTCAGCAAAACAGCCTTTTTGTGACGGTTCACATCAAACCACCAATTTCAAACCAAAGAGCTTCAAAGCAGAAAAAGACGGCGATGCTTTTCTCTGTGCCTGTAAGCATACCGGTAATGCCCCTTTCTGTGATGGTTCCCACAAAGAGTTCAACGCGGAGGATATTGGCAAAGAAGGTCCAGGCATTACTACCCGTTCAAATGAGTTGCCAACAGCAAAAGCCACAAAAGAAGAACCCAATATCGAGTTAATTCATCAGCTAGCCCGAGAAGGCCTCAAGAACCTTGGGCATCATGGTGCAATGACGGCGATGGGTGTACCGCGCTACCAACTACCTGACTGGGATGATATCCAAATAATGGTAGCCCAAATGGCCAAAAAGCCTCTGATGGAAGATGTAAAGGTAGGCACTGAATTAGTGATTGGACCAAAGGCCAAAAAACCGCTTGTACTCAATATTCCGCTTTTTGTATCTGACATGAGTTTCGGTGCACTCTCTGAAGAAGCCAAAACTGCCCTTGCGATGGGTGCAGAGTTGGTCGGGACCGGGATTTGCTCTGGGGAAGGCGGAATGCTTGCTGAAGAGCAACAAGCTAACAGCCGCTATTTTTATGAACTAGCCAGTGCCATGTTTGGTTACCATGAAGGTTTGCTGAAAAAAATTCAGGCTTTCCACTTCAAAGGCGGCCAAGGAGCTAAAACCGGTACCGGTGGTCATTTACCCGCTATCAAAAATACAGGCAAAATTGCAAAAACCCGATGCCTTGAAGAAGGTACAGATGCTATCTCTCCTCCGACATTTAAAGATCTCAAAACACCCCGAGACTTTGCGGCATTCGCCGACAATGTAAGGGTGATCAGCGGTGGGATCCCAATCGGTTTCAAACTCAGCGCCAATCATATCGAAAAGGATATGGGGTTTGCTTTAGAAGCCGGTGCCGATTACATCATTCTCGATGGACGTGGCGGAGGAACGGGTGCCGCTCCGAAAATCTTTCGTGATCATATCAGTGTCCCCACTATCCCAGCCCTTGCTCGGGCAAGGTACTTCCTCGACAAACAAGGTATGTCAGGAGAGGTTACGCTGATAATTACTGGAGGCTTACGAACTCCTACTGATTTTATCAAAGCGATGGCACTTGGCGCTGACGGTGTTGCCCTTGCCAACAGTGCAATGCAGGCCATCGGCTGTGTCGGGGCCAGAATTTGCAACACCAACAACTGTCCTGCGGGCATTGCCACTCAAAACCCTGAACTGCGTAAAAAGCTCGATCCAAGTCGTGTCGCCACCCAACTGGCTAACTTCTTCACAGCATCCACTGAATTAATGCAATTGATGGCGCGAGCATGTGGTCACCATCACCTGAACCAGTTTAACCAAGATGACTTGGCGACTTGGAATGAGCAAATGGCACATCTCGCGGGGATTGAGTACTCTGGTTTTAAGCGGCGCGAGTAGAAAAATTGCGAACACTGCATTTTCAATCAAGCGTAAATTCCTATATGGTAAACACTCAACTAATGATTGGATATTCATATGCTTACAACAAACGATACTGCACTGGTGATAGTTGATGTCCAAGGCAAGCTTGCGCAAATCATGGACAGCAAGGATACGCTTTTTAAAAATTTAGAAACCGTTGTCAAAGGCGCTAAAATTCTGGATATCCCAATTATCTGGGTAGAGCAGATCCCACACAAATTAGGCCCAACCATCCCGCAAATTACTGATCACTTACATGATCATACCCCTATCGCTAAAAATAGTTTCAGTTGCTATCGCGACCCGCAGTTCATCAAGGCTTTGTCAGCATCAGGCTGCAAGAACATCGTAGTTGTCGGTATTGAGGCCCATATCTGTGTGTATCAAACAGTGCGACAACTGCTTGACGCTGATTACCATGTCGAAGTGGTCGCCGATGCTGTCTCTTCACGCAATCCAACTAACAAACAAATTGCATTGGATAAAATGCAACAATTTGGCGCTTCGTTAACAACAGCCGAGATGCTAATCTTCGAGCTGCAAGAAGTTGCCGAAGGTGAGCGATTTAGAGACATTCTTAGCGTCGTTAAGTAATTATGGTAATAAAAAACGCGGTGCTTAGACACCGCGTTTACATTCTAACTGTATGGTTTCACGCTATGCTGATAGCTCAATAACCCACGCCAGCAAAATATGAGGAAACCATACTCAGCGACAACGCAAACGTCAAAACGCCCAATATCGGCTTACTTTTTGTCACCAGTGGCATTAACCAAACACCGACAGCCGCCAACAGCAGCCCCAAGCTGATCGCCTGTGAGATAAACGGCATCATCACTCCCGTCGTATCGATCTGACGAGATAATTCCCCGAGCTGTGGCAAGCCTGTAAGCAGGCAGATAACCGCTATAATCGCACCTAGACGAGGCAATAGCGTGTTTAACTCTTCGACTTTATGCTGTGCTCTCACTAAACAAGCATGGGCAAGTAAGGTACCACCACAAAGTGCCGTCGCAAAAAAGTGCAAAGTTACCAGCCATTGATCACTTCTCATCACTAAGCCATGAATGAGGTAGCTACCTCCAATGAAAATAGCTAAAACCAAACAGCACTTTCGGAAAAGATCCGAACCTATCAGCGCTTTTTCAACGAACCAATAAAATAGCGCAATGGCAAAAAACATGATCGCGAGAAGTACTTCAACACCAATACGGTATCCCTCATCGACGTGAGTCAACATCAAGTTCAACTCTCTCAGCAAGAGTGCACTGAATAACATTAACCATAAAACCAGCATCGCCTTGTGCAAGCGATCTGCTTGACCGAAACACAGCTTTCCACTCAATAACACCATGCCAAGAACAATAAATGCGCCAATCGACATCTGGGTCAACACACTTGAAATAATAAATGGCCACTCAAACCAAGCCATAACTCACCTCGTCGTCATACTCTCTGACGAATTAAAAAACGTAAGGCGGCGTATTTTGCCTGACAGCAACAATTTGTCCACAAAAAAGCCCAGCAAACACGTTAACTGGGCTGACTTTCCAATCACACGATTTTAAACCGCTATTCAGCTTGTTCTGATTTATATGCGCGTTTCGGCTTGGCCACATCCGACGACAATGGTTGCGCTTTCAAACAGGTAATCGTCACCAACAAAGACACGATAGCGACCACCACCAACCCTCCATAGGTCATAGTGAAGCCCTCAGCTAATACAATAGAGTCAAACTGCGACAACCCATCAGCACTTCCCTCACCAACAAGTACCGGCACTTTAAGATGAAACAAGGCCGCACAGAAAGCAACACCTAGAGCGCCGCCAAATTCGCGGCCATAGCCAAACATCGACAGGCCAATCCCTCGATCTTGAGGAGGCAATACATTTTGCACCACCACATTCAAACTAGGTAACGTCAATCCTAGTCCAGCGCCCGCAAAAGCCAATGCAACTGTCATCATTACGCCTTGGTACAGCATATAAACGGCAATAACGGACATAACAAAACCAAACACAACTAAAGACTTATAGAATCCCGTTTTAGCAATTCGCTTACCGCCAAGGTATGCCCCACTGGTGATACTCATCATAAAGACCATCATGATCAAGCCACTGGAAGATGCTGTCATTCCATGTTGCCATTGCATTTGAAGCGGTAAGTACACCAGGACTGCAAACATCAATAACTGGGAACACATGATTAACAACACGCTGATCAAATAACCCGGAAGACGAAATATTCGCATCGGCAAAATAGGGTCTACAACACGTTTTTCCACAATGGCAAACAACACTATGGATATAGCAAGTGCTGCGATTAAAGTAATTTGGCTAATCATGATATCGGGTGACATCAACAACAGCAGCAAGGTTGTAATCGTCATTAACAACCCCGCCCCCGCCCAGTCGAAGCGACTGTCACGCCCTTTACTCAGGTGTTTGAGGTTGGTATTAATCATCCAAATCGCCAAGGCGCCTAAAGGAAGGTTGATCCAAAATACCCATCGCCAGCTTAAATATTCGGCGAAGAAGCCCCCCAGTAAGGGCCCTGCGATACTGGACGCCGCATACACTGCAGAGATATAACCTTGGTATTTACCCACCTCTCTGGCCGGAATGCAGTCGGCAATGACAGTAAAGGCAAGTGCAATAAGGCCACCACCACCGATTCCCTGAAGTACTCTTGCCGAAACAAGCGTTGGCAAATCTTGGGCAATGGCACACGCAACCGATCCGAGTAAAAACAAAACAACACTGATATTCAGCATTTTTACCCGACCAAAAATATCACTGAGTTTGCCATATACCGGTAACACAGCGGTGGCTGCTAACAAATATGCAGTAACAACCCAGGTTAATGCCTGCCCGGCACCAAGTTCTTCACCGATAATCGGCAAAGGCGTTGTGACAATACTTTTTTCTAGTGATCCCAGCGCAATAACCAATGCTACGCTGGAAAAAATCGTTTTTGGCGACATAAAATCTCCTATGAATGCGCAACAAGGATAATCCAAACAGTTGACTTCGAAAACAGAAGATTATTTAGCACACCTCATATTAATGTTCCCCAATAACTCAAACAGCATTGACAAGCGGCAACTATTGCTCTAACTTATTTTTTATACCGAATTAAGTAACCTTATTTCACTTCTATTTGCATATTTACAAGGTTGCGCTTTCACTTATTTTATACAGGTTCAATAGCTGGGGTGCCTATGTACGCTATCACAAATATCAATGTTTTTAACGGTCAAGAAATCCTTGAAAACCAAGCTATTATTGTTAATGGCGATACAATTGAAACGGTCATTCCAATGAAAGGAGCCTGCCTGCCTACAACGGTATACGATGGCCAAGGAGCTACTGCTACTGCGGGGTTTATTGACCTTCAGCTCAATGGCTGTGGTGGTGTCATGCTAAATGTCGACATTGCTAAGCATACACTCGACACCATGAATCTCACTAACATCCAAAATGGCACTACCCAGTATCTACCGACACTGATCACAAGCCAACATGAGACAATGTGTCAAGCGGTTGAACTTGTTGCTGAAATTGAAGCACCACAATATGAAGGCATTATCGGACTACACCTTGAGGGCCCATTTATTAGCAAAGAAAAAAAAGGGGCTCACAATGAGAGTCATATCCGTACTCTGGATGAGCAGACCGCCCATTACCTAGCTGATAATGCCAAACACATCTCTGTCATTACACTTGCGCCAGAAAACACATCACAAGCTGTTATCGACACGCTTAACGACGCTGGTATCACTGTTTCACTCGGCCATACCAATGCCAACTACCAACAGCTGACAAGTAAAAGTCATTTGAAGATGGCAACCCACTTATACAATGCGATGACGCCACTTGGCTCACGTGAGCCGGGGGCGGTTGGTTATATTTTTGATAAAAAACCGCATGCGGGCATTATCGTCGATGGCATCCACTCATCATATGCATCGGTACGGATCGCCCACCAGCAACTTGGTGAAAAGCTCTTTATGGTAACCGACGCAGTCGCACCTGCCGGGACAGATATGACCGAATATGACATGGCAGGTACAATAGCCTATGTCACCGACGGCAAATGCCATTACGCAGATGGCACGATTGCTGGTGCAGCGATCACGATGATTGAAGGTGTGAAAAACCTTATCCAACATGTTGGCCTTAGCAGAGAAGAAGCGCTACGAATGGCTAGCCTTTACCCAGCAAAAGCCATCGGTATTGATAACCAGTACGGGCGTCTATTACCCGGTTACAAAGCCAATATTACATTACTAAATGACCGCAATGAGGTGTGCTCAGTGTATCAAATGGGGATTAAGCGCCTTTAATTTCATCATGTTAATATAATGCCTCTCGCATCAAGTGGATACTATATTCCTCGGTATCCGCTTGACGCGATTCCCCCCCAGATGGTACTTATCACTTATGCATATCTAAAACAGTACCTTATGCCATGTTAAACACCCAGTGGCTCCACACCTTTATTACCTTGGTTGAAGTTGGCCATTTCACGCAAACAGCCGAAAAGCTCTTTATGACTCAACCAGGGGTCAGTCAACATATTAAAAAACTAGAAGAACAAACAGGCACATCGTTAATCAAACGTATCGGCAAGCGATTTGAGCTAACACCAGCGGGTCAACAGCTATACCATTACGGCCTGAGACGACAAGAAGAAGAAAAACAGTTATTAGGTCAATTGTTGGCTGATGACCCATTCAGTGGAGAGTGCCATTTGGCTTGCTCAGGTTCGCTCGCAATGTTTCTCTACCCTCACTTCCTTGATCACCAGCAAAATCATCAAGCTATCAGCATTCATTTGGAGTCAGCACCCAACCATCGAATTCTAGAAGGGATCAAAAACAGGCAGTTTGATATTGGTATCATTACCCATGCCGTCACAGATCAATACTTCGACCAACAGAAAATTGGTGAAGAAGCCTTATGCGTTGTCGTGCCAGCTAACTATCCGGATGAGAAATTAGATAAAGAGTCATTGTACTCACTGGGTTTTATCAACCACCCAGACGGTAAGCATTACTTACAGCAGGTACACCTAGCCAATTACAGTGACAGCCATTTCGATTTCAACAAAGTTAAAATAACGGGCTATATAAACCAGCTCAATCAAATTTTGCTTCCCGTCTCTAAAGGCCTTGGCTTTACCGTACTACCAGAAAAGGCCGTTGACCATTTTAGCTTCCAGGACAAAATTAAAACATTTTCAGTGCCGAATACTGTTAGTCAAGAGCTCTACTTGATATGGAAGCAGCACAGGCCTTTACCCAAACGCTATCTTCAAATCATGAATATGATAACGCAGCTGCTAGAGTGATATTGAACAAAAAAATCCTGCTGAATAAGCAGGATAAATAGGTCAATGTTTCGCCCAATGCCAAAGCCCCATTAAGGGCTAAGTATTATAGATCTCGCATCAGAATTTCATATTCTTCTTCAGCAAGCTCTATCAATTTGGCGAGCTCTCTAGCATCATCACTCGACAGAGATAGATGCCATTGCACATCATCTCTTTCAAGCTGATTTTTGCAAATGAGTTCCGTTTCTTTACCTTCAGAATAGAAATACAGCTGGTCAAATTCACCACTCAAACGATTATTCTGCTCCAAAATATTAACTTCAAGCTCTCCGACAGGACTTATTGTCACATCAGCATGAAGTTTTGATTCTCCAGGTAAAATGAAATGCCTATGCTCAGCCAACATACGGCAACCTCCTATCTGACTTACGCCATGATTCTCCCGCGACAGCGAACTCACAAATGCCAGTCGCTGTCCAACGCTGCATGCAGCGCCCCCAGTCTTTTCATTAGTAAGTCTAGTTAAACCAAGAACAACCAAATGAAAATTCACAAAAGGATAACAATTATTCATTCATTTTTTTGCTCGATATCAAATTTTCGAGATTTGAGAAAAATCATGGCACGGTTTTCTATGCTCCCAGCCCAGTTTCTGGCAAAGTCATATGCCCCGCGAAAAAGTGCTGGACTAAACCGTAAATACCAAGGAAGTACCCATGATAGATTTTCGTTCTGATACAGTAACCCGCCCTACTCAGGCCATGCGCGAAGCAATGGCTAATGCCCCTGTCGGCGATGATGTTTACGGTGATGACCCAACCGTCAACGATCTAGAACAATGGGCTGCAGAGCGACATGGGTTTGAGAGTGCACTATTTTGCAGCTCAGGCACCCAAGCCAATTTACTCTCACTGATGGCGCACTGCGAACGTGGTGATGAGTACCTATGCGGACAACAAGCGCATAATTACATGTTCGAAGGTGGCGGTGCTGCAGTCCTAGGTTCGATACAACCTCAACCGATTGAAAATGAAAAAGATGGCACAATTCCTTTTACTAAGTTGGCTGCCGCTATCAAACCTGACGATGCCCATTTTGCACGTACTCGTCTGTTAAGCATTGAAAACACCATCAATGGCAAGGTACTTCCTCTTTCCTATATGGCTGAAGCGCGTGAATTCGTTAACCAACACAACCTAAAACTACATTTAGACGGAGCCCGGGTTTACAATGCGGCTATCGCTTTAGATGTCGATATCAAAACGATCAGCCAGTACTTTGATTCAATGACAGTTTGCCTATCAAAAGGGTTAGGAGCCCCGATTGGATCACTGGTGCTTGGTGACACAGCCTTCATTGCAAAAGTACGCCGCTGGCGTAAAGTGCTCGGAGGGGGGATGCGTCAGGCTGGTATTCTTGCTGCGGCGGCAAAGATTGCCTTGACCGATCACGTAGCACGTTTAGCCGATGATCATGCGAATGCCAAAAAGCTGGCTGAAGGATTAAACCGCTTACCTGGCTTTACGGTTAATACCGGTATCGTCCAAACCAATATTGTCTTTACTAAAGTCGATCCAAGTATTGACCAACAGCAGCTTGCCACAAGACTAAAAGGGAAAAATATCATTGTCACGCCGGGCAATCCGATGCGACTAGTGACCCATATCGATATTAGCAGTGCCGATATCGATACCTTCCTATATGAACTTGAAGCCGCATTGTAGAAACTAAAATAGCAGGCTTGCATAGGCTTAATAAGCGCGTATTTATCACTTCAAATAGGCGCTTAACTATACACTTGAATTAGAAGCGGTAACCGAAGCTCACCGATGATAGTCCGTGTTCAACCTTAATATCACCATCATCCAATCTTGTTGGCACCACCAGTCTCAGGCCCACCTCCCAGTTTTTATAATTAACAACAGTACCTAAATGGGAATGAAAACCGAAACCAGATGATTTGAACGTCTCTTGGCTATTATCTGCATTCTTCAATTTACCGTCGGCATTCAGATATTGCACCCCCGCCCCTAACTCTACACGCCAGCTTTTACACGACGAGCACAGTTTGCGATCTCCCCACTGGTAAAACAGTACTGGCGTAAAGCCAACGGAATAGCCCTTATAATTCCCCCCGACAAATTGCTCATCATCGTCATCATCGTAGTCTAAATCATAATAACTGGCTGAGAGTTCAGTATGATAACCCCAACGGGCCGAATCTGAAAAAAAGTAAGGAGACTGAAAAAGAGAGACAACCGGTGTAACAGAATGTGAAGAGTTAAAGGGAATATCGCTAAATTGCCCCTTTTTTGTTATGTCTACATTTCCGGCCGACTTAGCAATACCCAATTTAACACTAGGAACCCTAAACAGAGTCTCTAAATCCATTGCATGGGCTAAAGAGCCCGTAGAAAGCACAATCGTGCCCACAATTAAACATCCGTATTTTTTCATGCGCCATTCCTATGACAACGACCACTTATACATCACTATCATCTAGTTAAGCACGACAATTGCCCAAAAAAAAGCCCAGCATTTGCTGGGCTGGCATTTCATTATTCTTTAGTGATGTTCTACACACTTTCTATTTATTAGCACTGAGGCAATCGAGTGTTTTTTAATCACATCTAGAACAAATGGTTATTCATTAATAAATGGCAAACAATACTCGCGACATACCCCAAGGCAATGACTGGCATCCACTTCAAGTGCCCGAAGAAGGTGTATTTACCATGAGCCGCCCCCATCAAAGCAACACCAGCGGCAGAACCAATAGATAACAAGCTACCGCCAACACCAGCTGTCAATGTGACTAACAGCCAGTTACCCAATGAGAGTTCGGGCTGCATCGTCAATACAGCGAACATCACAGGTATATTATCCACTATCGCAGACAGTATACCGACCATAACGTTTGCCCATACAGGATTCCACTGGGAGTACATCACCTCGGAGACCATGCCGAGATAACCCAACAGGCTTAACCCGCCAACACACATAACGACACCGTAGAAGAACAGCAGCGTATCCCACTCGGCATGAGAAACACGTTTGAACACATCAAAGGGAACAACAGAGCCTATCCGCTTTAATGCTTCATCGTCTTTATTGGCAATGGCAAGCGCTTTTTTCTTCTCCAGTGAACGTGGCAATGTCTTACGGAGGTAGAAGCCGAAGAACTGCAGATACGCCAAGCCCATCATCATGCCCATAACTGGAGGGAAATGAACTAACGCATGGAAACCCACTGCAGTGGCAATCGTTAAAATAAACAAACAGACGATGCGCCTCGCCCCTCGTTTTAATTCAACGTACTCAGTTGTGGTATTTGGCCTTGTTTTGGGAACGAAGAATGACATGATAGCCGCAGGAATAACGTAGTTAACCAAGGACGGAATGAAAAGATCGAGGAACTGAGTAAAACTAACCAACCCAGTTTGCCAAACCATTAATGTTGTAATATCCCCAAATGGACTAAAGGCCCCGCCAGCATTTGCTGCCACGACGATATTGATACAGGCGAGATTGATAAAACGTATGTTGCTACCGCCAACCTTCATAACAACGGCACACATCAACAACGCGGTAGTCAAGTTATCAGCGATAGGTGAAATGACAAAGGATAAACAGCCCGTAAGCCAAAACAAGCTCCTGAAATTAAACCCTTTGCCTACCATCCAAGACTGCAGTGAATCAAACAAACGCCGCTCTTCCATTGCACTGATATATGTCATTGCAACTAACAAGAACAACAATAACTCTGCGTACTCAAGTAAGTTATGCTCTAAAGCCGCTTTTGCTAACTCAATCTGACCCTGTTGCTGATAGACAAAACCAATCATTAACCAGATCAAGCCCGCGGCTAATAAAACGGGCTTTGACTTCCTCAGCTGCAGGTACTCCTCCCCCATAACCAAACAATAAGCTAATCCAAAAATAATGAGTGATGCATAACCTACTGTTGACTGGGTTAAATCGACACCTGGCTCAGCGGCAAAAGCACTGCCTCCCGCCATTAGGGCTGCTGCGATCCCCCCGAATAGCATACTTCCTCGTAACAGTTTCATTCGAGACTCAACTCCCTGAGTGATTAAACTAACGCTAGTGGACACAATCCTTTTGGATATTTACGTAAAGCAATCCAACATGTTAACGTTAATTACAACACACAATTAACACTATGTGAACATACGAATAAGGAATCCATCTTGCTGCACCGCCCTGTAACATGCCGGATTCATTTACTTTCACAGTGGGTTTTGCAAACCTCATATGTAGTAAGCCAAACTTCTATATGGCTGCAGATACAACCCGATCTATAAGCATTAGCCCAGCGACCATACATGCTTAAGTTCGCTGAAAAGCATTTTGCTCAGCACTGAAATAAGGACGCAATAGCATGAAAACAATCGAGTCCTGGTTGAAAGAAGTCAAGAGTTTAACCCTTAGCACTCGCTGGCACGCAGCCAACAATACTAACTGGGATGAAGCCTCCACTGCTCGGTTGCTCAATGAAGCACCAGCATCGTTGTTTGGGTCGATTGTTAGCCTAAACCAGAGTGAAGCTATCGCTTACTGGTTAGATGTTTGCTGCCAATTAAGTGCCTTTCATCAACGCTCTGGCAATGTGGACCTCGCGTTCCAATACCAACAATTTAGTTACAGCAAAATTCAGGTGTTAGCGACAGTGCCCAATCAAGATCCCGCTATGCGGCGTTGGTGCATCAAAAAACTCGAGTGTATGGTGGTTGATATGCTCGAGTTCTGCCAACATCAACCCCACCCCCCTGACTGGCAGAAGATAAGAAAACACCTTATCGATACGCATGTTCATTTTATGCAGCAGCTATCGCACCAAAATTTATCCTTTGGACCTGTTATCAAAATTCCTCATTAACCTAGACTTCTGAATTTATTAGAAATATTCAATACCACCTAAGCCATCTCAAAAATAACTATCGTCTCAATGGTGAGAACATAATAAAAAACTCTACAAGACTCATATCAAGTTAATCCTGCATGGTGATTATTTACTATGCTGAAAAGTGCAACGGTGCTGTAGACACGGGGTTTATTCCGATGACACTTCCTTTATTTAGTAAATATTGTCGACAATTGTTTATTTTCTTAATTTCCCTTGCTGTAGTTTCGCCTGGGTATGCCGAAATCCATCCAACACCTCCCGAGGTGGCGGCTCAGTCATGGGTTTTAATGAGTTACGATACCGGTCAGGTCATTGCGGGGGAAAACATTCATGCTCCACACGCACCCGCCAGCCTCGTTAAAATTATGACCAGCTATGTCGTTGGCCAAGAAATTAAGTCGGGCCATATTGCCTCAAACGACATGGTCGTGATCAGTGAAAACGCCTGGGGGAAAAAATTTCCTGGCTCATCAAAAATGTTCCTTAATGTTGGCGACCAAGTCTCGGTCGAAGATCTTAACCGAGGTGTCATTATCTCATCAGGGAATGATGCGACTGTAGCCCTTGCTGAGCATGTTGCAGGCCATCAATCTGCTTTTATCGAGATGATGAACCGTTATGCTGAAAAAGTCGCGATGAAAGATACCTTCTTCACCAACCCACATGGGCTAGACTCTTCAGAACAACAAACAACAGCCTATGATATGGCATTACTAACAAAAGCGCTGATTACTGATTTACCCAACATGTACTCGTTGTTTAAAG
Organism: Photobacterium pectinilyticum; assembly: GCF_024357955.1. Taxonomy (GTDB): domain Bacteria; phylum Pseudomonadota; class Gammaproteobacteria; order Enterobacterales; family Vibrionaceae; genus Photobacterium; species Photobacterium pectinilyticum. The sequence continues at coordinate 40,348 of NZ_JANEYT010000003.1, read as the reverse complement.
AGAAATCATTCACATTTGGAAAAATTAAACAAGGCAACCGTAACGCATTGCTATGGGATACGACTATCAATGTGGATGGAGTGAAGACAGGCTACACCAAAAATGCAGGATACAGCCTTGTATCTTCCGCCGAATTGAATGGGCAGCGACTGATTGCAGTAGTGCTGGGGACAAAAAGTGCGACTGTCCGTCGTAATGAAAGTAAAAAGCTCTTAACTTGGGGGTTTCGATTTTACCAAGATATCGAGCCTAATTTCAGTAAAGACGAATTGCTCCCTCTACGTGTTTGGTATGGTAGCCCATCAAGCGTCGAAGTCGTTGTCGGCTCTGGAGGAAAAGTCACGATCCCTCGCCGACAAAGAAAGAATGTTGAATACTCTATCCTCTATGACAACTTAGAAGCACCAGTCGCAAAAGATCAGGAAGTGGGCAAAGTCGTTTGGTACATCAATGATGAAGTTATTGCAGAGCAACCTCTTTTAGCCACGCAACCTGTTGAAGAAGCACCCTGGTATAAATCTATGGTCGATGTTGTATGGCGGCCAATAAACCGATGGTTCAGCGATCAAAATGAAGCACTAAAAGCCTCAGCCAATCAAACTTAACCCCAAGCAAGTGCTTATATCTACAAACAAAGAACAGGCAATCTTGCCTGTTCTTTGTTATTAAATGAACTTACTGATAATCGTATTCGTAGTCATCTTCAGATTCAAACCAGTCATCAAACTCAATCTCATCCTGGTTATCGTCCCATAACGTGTCTTCGATTAGCTCGATATCATTATGATCATACTCAAACATTGCGGCTCTCCATGCTAGTACACATCGTGCCCTATCAATAGACAATAATTAGATAAGGCAGAACATAATTCTGTTTTACTCAACGCGGATGTCAGAACGATGAATGAAAAGTGTTAGAAATATGAACGTCCATTAGAGACTTAAAATGAGCGACTTAAAGCGCCTTGCCGTCCAATTCTGGCTTCATCCATACTGACTTGAAGTCGAACCAGCCCATAGAGTTGGATTGCATACCTTGTACCGCTCCAGAGTCATCGACACCTAGCCAATTGTGGAACAACGGCATAATTTGGCCAAATTCAACAAGCTTGGCACCAATATGCTGGCAAGGCGAAGCTTGATCGATATTTGCCCGCCACCGTAATACCTCTAGCTCAAGTTGCTTAAACTCCTCTTCAGGCATGGCTCGTGCGATATGGTCAAAATTGAAGAACCATGACAATAACGCATCATCACGGTAGTTCATCAAACTCATCCCCCCCAACCACAGGTCAATCTTCGAACTATGCTTACCAAGCGCAATCTCAGTTGTCGTTAATTCGAGCATTTTCAGCTTAATACCATCTTCACCTAATATTTCCTTAATTGCATTGGCAACATGTGGGTAAACAGGATGTTGGCAGGCAAAAGCTATGGTAACGATGCGTTTCGATGGTGGCTCTTGGACTGGGGCAGAATACAAGGGTACATGGGTCCAGCCTGGCAAAATGCCATAAGCGTTGGTTAAACGGAAATCCCCAATCTGATCTTTATTCAACCGCTGCAAAAGATGTAAAGCGGTCAAGCGACCTTGCAAATATTGTAACCATTGAGGGTCTGCAGGCAATCCACCAACCCGGTTAAACAAAAGGAAGTTACATCCTTCATCCAATTTGAGCCGGGTAGACACGCTTACACCACCCAGTTGACTAGCATCCGCTGCCGGCTGCAAGTAACACGATGCAACTTCAGACAGCATCCAAATATCCACAATATCAATCAACGCCCTGAAGCCGAAGTACTGATCAGAAGCTTCAAGCTTAAAGCGCTTACTGTCATTCTGAATAACTTTATAAGGGCCCGTGCCTATCGGAAATAAAACGTTGGGGTTGCCCATGTCTGCATCAGCCGGCTGGATCATAGCAATTAGGTTGGTGAGTAAATCAGGGAAACGCTGGTCATCGCTGGTTAAATAAAAATCGACAGTATTGGTAAATGGTGCATTTATTTCAAGGATATGGTTGAACAGCCGATGCTGCTTAACCTGGTCGAACGTGGCTATAATATCGTCAGTGCTGAGCAAGCGACCATCATGAAATCGAACTGACGGCCTGATATAAAAACGCCAGTGACGTGGATTTAACGCTTCCCAATGGTGGGCTAAATCACCTTCTACCTCCTCTTTTTCCTCATTTATTCGAGTTAACCCATTGAATACTTGTCTGACCAAATGCTGCTCAGAGCGGCGCAAAGGTTGAAGTGGATTAAGGTTACTGAACGCGCGATAATAAGGTAGACGAACAATTTGTTTGCCGTGTGCCGTTGTGTGGCCAAGCTGCTCTTGGATGATCTGAGCAAGCTTATCAGCATTATGTTCAAGCGCTTCAAGCGCTGGTTCTAGTTTCCCTTCTGCCACCAGCTTCCTGGCATGCAATAGCTGCAATTCATTGTCTGTACTACAAAAAGTCAGCCTAGATTGCTTTCCCCTTCCAACGGCTGGCTCCCAAGCGATCCAGCCTTTATCTACCATTTTATTGATCACCATTCGCACATTTCGTCGGGTACAAAATAGTACTTCAGCAATATCTTGGAGGTTTGTATCAGCATCTTGACCAGAGAAGTGATTATACAGTCGCTGGAATTGGACTTTGAGGCGTTGACCGCTCATAAAGGAGGAACCTATTTTTATTGTTTCTTCTGTTTTAGGTTTCCTATTTTAGCGTAAAAATAGCGATGTACCCAAGCGGTACTTGGCGGCATAGAACAAGTTATTTTTCTACTAAGTAGACCCCCAAAGAATAGCGCCTGAGTGAGTCTGTGCCGCCTCCCCCCCTCTTGAAGGTAACCCGCTTTAATACCAATCTGGATAAGTAGTTAATCAAGTATTTATGTAGGTTGGTATAAGCACAACCGACAAACTCCAGGCACAAAAAACGGGCCAGTAGCCCGTTTTCAGTTTTAAGCATAAGACTTAAGCAGTTTTAGTCGTTAGTGCGTCAGTCGTACGAGACATTTGGAATTCGCGCCACTTGGAATACATGTAAGTCACAACAATAGAGAAGAATAAATATGACAGCGAGAACACGAATGGCGAGTTAATAAGATTCAACTCTAGACCCCACATAACACCAGCAATTGTAACACCAATTTTAGCGATCAGACCCATCATCAACATTAACAATGCCAGTTGTGGGTAACGGGTAGAACAACGAAATGCTAGCCAATAGCCAGCGCCTACTGCAACTGAAGCAACCCCAAAGCCTGCAAGAAACGAGTGGAAATGCTCACCAGAAAGTATACCAGCAGCGGCAGACAACAAAAAAATCAGACCGAACTTCATAAACACCTCTTTGTAAGAAGTTAAAGATGCGTCCTTTCGATGTGCTTTAAGCTAATAGGGATATTTTCCCACTTTCCGAGCAAATTGCATACACCTCGGCACTTCCAGGCACTTTAATGCCCACTTCAACTTTCGGCATTTTACATTTTGTAACAAACCAAACTACTCATACCATTGATGATAACACACCTTCGTAAACAGATTGTTAAATTTTAATTGAGGTGTAAGAAATAGTGTCATGACGTTTTTTAAGTAATTCAATGCTATTGATAAGCTAAAAAACATTAAAATTCAAAATTAAACACCAAGCAACCGGCAGGTTGCGACACTAAATATGGATTGATATCTTCCACTTATATTGTTTTCCATTTTGTGACTGGCATAAAAAAACACCCAGTAAAACTGGGTGTTTAGGAAGAGATACAGCGTTAATGCGATATGACAAGAAAGATAAACTACTCTATTGTCGCTAGCACTTTTTCTACTTTTACTGCAGCCACTTTAAACTCAGGAATCTTGGCATGCGGATCTGTCGCGGTGCCAGTCAACTTATTTGCTGCCGATTCAACAAAGTGAAAAGGAACAAAGACGACACCTGGCTGCATTCGCTTGGTAACAAACGCTGGCGTTTCGATAGTTCCGCGACGAGTAGACAGTGTGAGCATCTCACCATTCCCAACACCTAGACGCTCAGCATCAGTTACCGAGATCATCGCTCTCGGGCCAGCTAGGTTATCTAACCCTTTCGTCTTACGAGTCATAGTCCCCGTATGGAACTGCTCCAACAGACGACCCGTCGTCAATATCATTGGGAACTCATCGTCAGGAAGCTCAGCGGCATAGCGGAATGGGATGCCCACCATTTCAGCTTTCTCACCTCGGATAAAGTTCTCTTGGTGCATGATGCGGGTGCCAGGGTGATTTTCATCTCGGCATGGCCACTGCAAACCATCTTTACCAACACGGTCCCATTTGATCCCAGCGTATTGAGGTGTCAGTTGGGTGATCTCTTCCGTGATGTCTTTAACCGATTGGTAATTCCAGTCACTACCCATCGCGTTGGCAATACTCTGGATAATTTGCCAATCTTCACGAGCCTGACCCGGCGCTTTAATCGCTGGATTCAGGCGCTGAACACGCCGCTCGGTGTTGGTGAAATGACCAGCCTTTTCCGCAAAAGAGTAGGATGGCAAGACAACATCGGCCAATTGAGCGGTTTCGGTGAGGAAGATATCTTGCACCACCAAGAAGTCCAATGCCTCAATCGCTTCCAGCACGTGCTTTTGGTCAGGATCACTTAACACTGGGTTCTCACCCATGACATACAGACCACGAACTTGCTTGTGGCATGCCGCATCAATGATTTCTGTCAGTGTTAAACCAGATTCCGCAGGCAGATCCGGTCGGTTCCAGGCTTTGGCATACTTACTGTGGATCTCTGGGTTATAGACTTTCTGGTAACCAGGGAAGTAATTCGGAAGTGCCCCCATATCACAAGCGCCCTGTACATTTGATTGGCCTCGTAACGGGTTGATACCCCCGCCTTCAATACCGATATTGCCACACAGCAGCTGAAGGTTAGCAATAGAACGGACGTTATCGTGTCCAGTCGTATGCTGGGTGATACCCATTGAGTAATAGATAGCCGTACGCTCGGCTGTACCAATCAACTCCGCCAACTTCAGCAAATCAGCTTGTTTAACCCCAGTAACGAGCTCAACTTTTTCAGGTGAATAAGCATCACTCATAACCTCGGATTTGAGTGCTTCGTAGCCCTCAACTCGCGCATCAATATAAGCGTGATCCTGCCAGTCATTCTTAATGATTTGCTGCATAATGCCGTTCATCAACATTACGTCAGAGCCCGGTCTATGGGCAACATACAATTCAGAATGATCCGCAATATCCACTTTTTTCGGATCAGCAACAACCAAGCGTGCAGTCCCTTTACGGATTGCCTGCTTGATGTGCGAAGCGATGATTGGGTGAGCCGAGGAAGTATCCGAACCGATAATAAAGATCAGATCTGAATGAGCGATACTCGAAATATCATTGGTCATCGCACCACTACCCAACGAGGCTTCAAGGCCTGTGACGGTTGTAGAGTGGCAAAGACGCGCACAGTGATCGACGTTGTTAGTGCCCAGCTCACGGCGAATAAATTTCTGGAACGCAAAATTATCTTCGTTGGTCGTTTTAGCTGACGAGAAGCCAGCAAGTGCATTGCCGCCCGACGCTTGCTTAATCGCCGAGAACTTATCGGCAATCAAGGTAATCGCCTCATCCCAACTTGCAGGCTGTAGCTTACCGTCTTTACGGATCAATGGCTGGCTTAGACGCTCTTCACTCTGGATAAAGTCAAATCCAAAACGCCCTTTCACGCACAGCATACCTTGGTTGACTGGTGAGTCCTTCGCGCCTTGAACGTAACGAATTTTATCCGTCAATTCGTCTACATACATGGTGACCTTACAGCCCACACCACAATAAGTACAAATGGTATCAACTGGCTTGAGCATCTCAACACGGCCTTGCGACTTATCGCGAGAATCCGTCAATGCTCCGGTCGGACAAACCTGCACACAAGCGCCACACTGCACACAGTTTGAATCACCCATGCTGTAACCTTTGTCAAAACCTGGGCGGCACTCTGGGCGCTTGGCACTATTACCATCAGCATCTTTCAAGAAACCAAGTGCACCGTGAACAGCTTGTTCGTTACAGATGTCGACACACTGGCCACAGCTGATACAGCGGTTGGCATCAAAAACAATAAACTCGGAACTGTCATCAACGGCAAATTTCTGACAGTCAGACATATCCAAGTCATCTTTTTCGACCTTGTATTCAGTTGCGAAGTCACGCAATTTACAGTCGGTATTTGCCTGACAACCACACTCTAAGCAGCGGGCAGCTTCACGCATTGCTTCTTCGTTAACAAAGCCAGTTTCTACTTCAGCGAAGCTAAGTTCACGCTGCTCACTGGTAAGCTCTGGCATGATAGAGCGCATGGCCTTCTGGATCCCTTCGAATTGCTTGGGATCAACCTGCTTTACCTTAGCGGCTTTTTGTGAGTTATATGGCTTGACGGGAATATGTTCCATATCGCCATTAAAGAAACGATCAATCGCTTCAGCCGCAACACGGCCATCAGCCACTGCTTCAATGGCTGTGGCAGGGCCACGACGGAAATCACCGATACTAAAGATATTTTCCACACCGGAGTGCATAGTATCGTCACTTGACTCAAGCGTTAGCCAGCGGGTAACAGGAAGTTCGATGCTGTCATTGTCCAAGAACGACAGATCTGGCTTTTGCGATACAGCTGAAATGACTGTGTCGAAATGCTCGACAAAGTATTCTCCCGTCGCTTCTGGACGACGACGGCCTGAAGCATCCTGTTCGCCAAGTGCCATTTTCTCAAGCTTCACATCCGTTACCCGGCCATTACTGTCAGCAATGTTTTCGACTGGATTGGTCAAGAAGTGGAATTTGACACCTTCGTGCTCAGCTTCAACAATTTCATAGTCTTCCGCTGGCATTTCATCGCGAGTACGACGATAGATAAGTGTGGTATCGGCACCATCTCGAACAGCAGTACGTGCACAGTCAATAGCTGTGTTACCGCCACCAATCACAGCCACTTTCTTGCCGGTGGTGTAATTTTGGGTGGTAACGTAATCTTTCAAGTAATCAACACCGAGGTAGCAGCCATCTTGATCACTACCCGGATAATTCATTTCAACCGCTTGGGATGCACCAACGGCTAAACATACAGCATCATACTGTTTAGTTAACTCTGATAGCAGGAAGTCTTTACCCAAGGTCGTATTGGTTTCAACCTTCATGCCATTACGGCAAATCAGCTCGATTTCTTTATCAAGAATGGCTTTTGGCAGACGATACTCTGGAATACCGTAACGCAGCCAACCACCAGCCTGAGGCATGGACTCGAAAACAGTGACATTGTAACCTTCATTACTTAGGTAATAGCCACAGCTCAAACCACCAGGGCCACTACCAATGACAGCGACGTTCTTGCCTTTATCGGCTTTGCGCGGTGGGACATATTGCTCTTGGGCTTCAAGGTCAATATCCGCCGCATGACGTTTCAATTGGCGGATCGCAATCGGTTCGTCAACAATACCGCGACGACATTCTGTCTCACAAAAAGCCGGACAAACACGACCAATCGACAACGGCATTGGCAAGGTTCGTTTAATCACCTCTACCGCTTTCTGATGGTCGTTTTGGGAAATGTGGTATAGGTAAGACTGAATATCGACACCTGCAGGACATGCGGTTTGGCAAGGTGCCTCACAGTCTGCATAGTGATCTGACATAATGCGATTTAGCGACTCACGGCGACGTTCAGAAATAACGTCGCTTTGCGTGGTGATAACCATTTCAGGTGCCGCTGTAACTTCACAGGCACGATGAATGCCTTGGCCTTCAATATCTACCACACATAAATCGCACGGTACTTTTTCGCCATTTTTATTTAGCCCACACAGTGATGGGATTTCAATCTCGAACTGTTGAGCGAGTTCAAGGATTGACAATTGACCGTCAGTAGCCAGAACCTGACCGTCTATCGTGACATTACTCATAGTTGCCTCTTTCTGTTGCTGGCGCTGTGCCTTTATTGTGAGTTTCAGGCTCTATATATCTAACTTCATGTTCATGGGAAGAAGCCGCACAACGCTCAGGATGATAACCAGTCGATTATTGATTTAGGTTTAGTCGATCATCTTTTTTTGTTATCAGGGCAGATTATCTGGCTACAGAATCAAATTCCTTGATTTGGAACATTTTGGATATTTATTTTGAAAAAAATTCATAAGAGGCAGACTAGCGAACAAACCTTGTCGGTGATAAAGCTCGCCCAAAGCTGGGCGAGCTATCTGACAACATACCACTAACGTATCCATTTAATGCAACCAAAGTGATCAACAATAGATAAGGCTAAAATGGAGCAGTGAGACTTTCATTAACAGTTCACACCAAACAATCTCACTCATTCTCATTGCCCCATGTTTTCTGACCTATGGGCTGCTGGCCTTCTGGTTGTTGTGAATTGGAATATATATGCTGTTCAGTATCAATCGATTGCCAACTTTCATCCCAAGCGTAAAGGGTTTCCCCCCCTAAGATATCTATCTTCTGTGCCGAGATATCATCTGCCCTAACCGTCAACTGCATAGTCAATAGCAAGGTGATGAGGAAGGAAAGCACCCAGCTTGGTGCCTCTTCTTTGACCTTCTTTCTTTGTTGTTCAGTCATTCCTTAACCCCTTAATGGCTTTGTGCCGTACTGACATTGTCATTAGCGCTACGCAAGGTCACTCTACGGTCGAAGAAATCACCTTCAAAGTTCTGCTCGTTTTTTAGTGGCTCCTGATCACCGTATGCTGCTGCGTAAAGCTGAACACCCTCTACACCTTGTGATTCCAAGTAATCACGTACCGCTTCCACGCGTTGCTCCGACAAATTTAGATTCCGCTCTGTGCTACCACGTCGGTCAGAGTAACCAGCGAGCTCCCAGCGAATATCTGGTGCCTGCTTCATGATTTCAGCAATCTCATCCAGCTGGGCTTTAAATAGCGGCTCAATATCGGCAGAGCCAGTTCTGAAATGCACATTCATTTCCAATGCCAAATCAAGCTGGCGCTCTTTGTGGTTCATCAGATCATACTTGTCTTGCTCAAGACGCGCGATTTCAATCTGCGCTTGGTTGTATTTCTGGCTGATACGTTCAAGTTCGGTATTACGGGCGACCAGCTCACCCAGTTCTTCATCTTGTACCTGAATTTGGTTGTCTTGCCCAACAGCGGTACCAACAATACCGCCAACCATGGCGCCGACTACCGCGCCGATAGGGCCTCCGACAACGGCACCAAGCGCGACACCAGAGCCGAGACCGATGAGTGATTCTTGCTCACCAACACGGTAGCTGTCGTTCAAGTTGCTATCGTTCGGAATGTCATTTGCTGTAGCTATAGGAGAAACCAGAGAAGCTATAAGCGTTGTTGTGATCAGTGTTGAGATAAGCTGCTTTTTCATTTTGATGTCCTCATCAATGTCATTCGGTTTTGATTTGCCTTGTTACTTAACGATTTCGTATTGGCTGTTTCGTAATGGGCTGTTTCGTTTCGATGAGGTTATTAAAGCAAGCCGATCTGGCAAATCTGAGCGCAAAAAAAGGCAATGTCATGATCAATTGTGGCAAAAAAATGGCAATTGCTCCGATTCTGTCTGCAAGCCTTTTCTATCAGCTAGATTGTTGTATAGTCAGCATCATTAACACGCTGTATGGGTTCTAAGCCATGAAAAAAACAGGTACTAGCTCATGAAAAAAATTGTCATTGTCGAAGATGAAAAAGCCATCCGTGAAAACTATATCGATGTACTAAAAAAGCATGGTTACGATGTACAAGGCTATGACAACCGCCCTGATGCGCAGGCTGCTTTTGAATCAGAGCTGCCAGATTTGGCCATTATCGATATTGGCTTGCAGGATGAGATAGATGGCGGTTTTACCTTATGCCAATCACTCCGTGCGCTATCACCGACCTTGCCGATCATTTTCCTCACCGCCAGAGACAGCGACTTCGACACGGTATGTGGTTTGCGTATGGGCGCCGATGACTACCTAACCAAAGATGTCAGCCTGCCCCATCTGATTGCCCGTATTGCGGCACTATTTCGCCGTAGCGATCTGATGCTGCAACCCACCGAGAAAGTAGAGCTTATTCAACACGGTGATCTTTCCATCGATAAAAACAAAATGCAGGTCTTTTGGCAGCAGCACCTTGTTGAATTAACTGTCACCGAGTTTTGGATGGTATATGCACTAGCTAAGCGTCCAGGTCATGTTAAAAGTCGACACGACCTCATGGACGAAGCGCAAGTAGTGGTTGATGACAGTACGATTACCTCCCATATCAAACGAATCCGTAAAAAATTCATGCAGTTCGATAACAAGTTTGACTGTATCAACACGGTTTATGGCATGGGCTACCGCTGGGGGGCTTAATGCAAAAAAATTTATTACGAAAGCTCTCAGCTATCGACCTTAAACGACTAAAGCCAGTCTGTGGCCTACGCACAAAAATCACCTTAATTGCCTGCTTATTACTGACGCTCCCTTGGATTGGCTATAACTACATCCTCGAAATGGAAAAGCTCTTGCGCCAGGGCCAAGAGCAAACCTTAGTGGGAACCACAAGGGCCGTCGCCACTGCGCTGAATGAGCGCCCTAACCTATTTACCGACCAAGCCAGTTTTTTGCAATCGGTGCAAAAAGGCCGTGATCTTTATGCCTACGAACTAAGATCGGCAATCAAACTCGACGGACAGCTCAATGACTGGTCAGATTATTCCGAACAAGTTGTGCATTATGGTAGAGAGTATGTTCAGTTCAGTCGCTGGCCGTACCAACGAAGCAACCTTCGCTTCAACCATATGGTCGGAAAATACGATGGTTATCTATACGCCATGTTTGAGGTGAAAGATAACAAACCCGTTATGCGCCGAAAGGGCTCAGCACGAGTCGATAGAAATGATCATCTGATCATCGCAATAACCACACCCAGTGGTGAATTTCATCGCTATGTCATTTCCGTCTATGAAGACGGATGGTTCAATGCCTGGCAGATCAATGGAGACATCACTAACCCGGCCGATTTAGCCCTTGAAAGCCAAATCCAAGGGTATTGGCATACCACCGACAACGGCTACAACATTGAACTGCGTCTTCCTTTAGACATGCTGGGCAGCAAACTGGGTTTTGCCTTTTATGATGTTAATAACACCAGCAACCGTGAGATTGACACCATTATTGGCACATCGAACACCAACCAAATGAGCAAGCTCGGCACCGTACTTATCCCCTCACCAGAAATTGAAAATATCCTCAAAGGGATGGGACACACCAGTTCACGTATTTGGGTCATTGATCGACACCAGCGGATCTTGGCCCAAACTGGTGATATTCAGGAGTCAAACGGTGTGTGGTCGTCCTCCGTCAAATATGACGATGAAACTGATTCGTGGTGGGCATCGCTAGAGCAAAAATGGCTCCACCCGTTGTACTACCGCTACCTTATCAATGAGCCCACCGCATTTCATGATGCGCTCAAAGATGCGGCCAAGGTTGAAGGGGTGCATATATACCAGGCCCTTCAAGGCCGTGGGTATTCGCTTTGGCGCCGTTCTAATGACGGCAAAGCCATGATTTTAGCGGCCGCCTACCCTATTTGGTTAGGTGACAACGTAATGGGTGCTGTTGTTGCTGAAGAATCGACCATTGGTATTCAAACGTTACGTAACCGTGCCCTTGAGAAGTTACTCAATGCACTCATCGCTATTATTGTGGTTGGCACCCTAACCCTGTTCTTATTCGCCTCTAATATCTCAAGAAGAGTGAGAAAGCTTCGTAATGAAGCCGAGAACGCCATTGATAGCCAAGGTAAAATTCAGCACACTATTACTGCATCGACCGAGAGCGATGAAATTGGCGACTTAAGTCGCAGTTTAGCGGGTATGGTCAGCCGATTGGGTCAATATAACCATTATCTTGAGAACCTCTCGTCTCGCTTGTCGCATGAGTTACGCACACCGGTTGCGGTCGTTCGTTCTTCTATCGAAAACCTGTCAATGCAAGATCAAGATGAAGATTCTAAACGCTACATAGAACGTGCACAGGAAGGAATTCAACGTCTAAATACGATTTTATCGAGCATGACAGAAGCCACCCGCATAGAACAAAGTTTGCAGGGTGCGGAAAAAGAGGTATTCCCGCTCAATGAACTGGTTGAAGGGTGTATGCAGGGGTATCAGATGGCCTATGAGAACCAAAGCTTCAGGGTCGATACAGGTAACGCCCCTGTACTGGTTGATGGTGCACCAGATTACTTGGCACAGATGCTCGACAAGCTGATTTCAAACGCCGTCGACTTTAGCCAGAATGAGCAGCCTGTTCAGGTGACATTGTCACAGAGAGATTCTCAGGTTTGCTTGATGGTCAGTAATGAAGGTCCACTTCTTCCTGATGATATGGGCGATCAGCTACTGAACTCTATGGTATCCGTTCGTACTCAAAGCCAACAAGACAAACCACACTTAGGGCTTGGGTTGTTCATAGCACGCTTGATTACCGACTACCATCAAGGAAAGATTCTGCTTAGAAATCGCAAAGATAAACAAGGTGTTGAAGTCTGCGTCACGTTTCCTGTTGCGACGCCAAAAGGAGCATCAAAAGACTAGGCCATAACAGCAGCGGTAAACAAACCAATTGCCGCTGCTATTGCTACGATCGCTAACACGATCTCGAATAACATTTCTCGCATATTTAATTGCTCACGAACAAACAATGGAAACTTAGTCAAATATTGCCGCATAACCATATAACTCATAAGATTTAATGAAAGCAGAATAGATTCATCAGCATGATGAAGAATAACCTAGCTATCATTAGTTGATAAACTCACCTTATAGATAGTACGCCTACCGGCTAAATATAAGCTGAACAGTTGAATGACGAGCCATTGATTTAGCGAATATCTGAAACAGAAAGCAAAACACTTAAGCCATTGTTTTAATGTCATTTAAAGTCAAATCCAAACGCTTCAGCCAGGACACTGAAAAAGAACACAGTAATAAAAAATATGAATAACACAACCTGACAGCTTTCATTCAGCAATGAATAAGAAAAAACATAGACCAAAAGTCGTTACAATAAAATATAGAAAATAACCTCATCAATATTATCTATTAACAGAGCTTATTAATTTATTCATTTGCTTCATTCAATGAATCAGCATTCTTTTCCTCTTCCCGCCATACGTCACTTTTTGCATCACTTGTCTTAGCAAAAATTTCCAACTCTTTTTGCTCTATAGCCTGATATTGTTTTTCGCAGACTGAACGCGTGATCTTGTCTGTACCATAGGAAGACATACAACGGTCCATATACTCATCAAACCCCATTAGGAAAGATTCCGCAGAGATGCTGAACGAGGTTATCATCATCAAAGCAACTAGTGATACTGGGCGCTTGTGGAAGTGAGTCTTATGGACATTACAATTATTCATATCAACCTCAGCTGTATTGGCTGTGCCTTTCCTATAGCAAAGTTGATTTCTGAGTATTTTTCCAACCAGACTTTGAGATAAATAAAGGAGCCAGTATGGCTCCTTTATAAATCAATAAAAAACTCATTTCATATCAATACATTATTAATATTATAATTATTTAACCACGGTAATAGTTCTGAGGAACAAAGGGCATTTTTTCTACTGTCATCGGTAATTTCTTGCCACGAACTTCAGCAAAAATTTCAGTGCCAATCACAGCGAAATCAGTTTGAACATAACCCATTGCTACTGGTGCCCCTTTTGTTGGGCCAAAGGTGCCTGAAGTCACAATACCAATCTCATTACCATCAGCATCAAACAATTTGCTACCTTCACGCACAGGGGCTTTAGACTGACCCTGTAAGCCAATACGTTTACGAACAATATCTTTCGTTTTAATCTGCTCAAGAATGATATCAGCGCCGGGGAATCCACCAGCACGTTCACCATCAGCTCGACGTGGCTTACTAATACCCCATAGCAAGCTTGCTTCTACCGGTGTTGTCGTTGTATCGAGGTCGTGACCATACAAACACAGGCCACACTCAAGGCGTAGTGAGTCACGAGCACCAAGGCCGATCCATTCCACTTCCTCCTGACCCAATAACTCACGCGCTAGCTCTTCAGCTTTGTTGGCAGGCACAGAGATCTCATAGCCATCTTCACCGGTGTAGCCTGAACGGCTAACCAAACACTCAATGCCTAATAGCTCAACCTTGGCGGCATCCATAAAGACCATGTCACTAACAACAGGGTTCAAGCGTGCCAGCACTTGCGCAGCTTTTGGACCTTGCAATGCTAGAAGTGCGCGATCTTCAATAATTTCCATAGTGACATCATCAGGAAGATGCGCTTGGATGTGTGCAATATCTTGTTCTTTACATGCCGCGTTAACAACAACGAACAGGTGATCACCAAAGTTGGTTACCATCAAATCATCAAGGATTCCGCCCTGCTCATTGGTGAAGAAGGCATAGCGCTGCTTTCCTGCCGGAAGATCAATAATATCGACAGGAACTAGCGACTCGATAACTTTTGCTGCATTTTCACCATGAAGACGCAATTGCCCCATATGGGAAACATCGAATAGACCAGCCGACTCACGGCAATGGATATGCTCTTTACGTACACCCAACGCGTATTGCACTGGCATATCATAACCAGCAAAAGGCACCATCTTGGCCCCCATTTCAATGTGAAGTGCGTGTAGTGGTGTTACCAGTAGTTCTTGTGACATACGATTTTACTCCATACACCGCGAGCAAAGCGGCGATACTCCATATCAGCTGTTACAACCATGTTAGACATGGTTTCTTATAGTAAACAAAGTTTCCTATCATTCAACCGTGCAACATCACACATTTGAACCACAGGTTAAAGTTTCTCGAATTAACATTTTTTCAAAACAAGAGGAACCTATTGTTAAGTTCCTCCTTTCGACTTGCGGCACATCAAATGTTAAAACCATCAATAGCGTTAACAATCAGAGCATCACTATATGACCCTGAAAAACCGAGACACTGGCAGCTAAACAAGCTAAGAACAAGACGTGTTTACTGCTCTGAACAGATTCGGGCCTCACCCAGCCCGTGACGGCGTCACTTATGAAGCGGTCACCCACAATATCAAAGCATCGTCTTCGCTAAGAGAAGTCAGCATGTGTCCCATATTGGCATCGTAATAAACTGAGTCACCTTGGTTTAATGTGACCGGTTCATAAAACTCTGAATAAAAAGTAATATCCCCTTCGAGTACCAACAGAAACTCTTCACCATCATGACGGATCCAATCGCTGTAGTCTTCAAAAGCCCGTGCCCGTACTTTTGATTTAAAGGGCATCATCTTTTTATTGGTCAACTGAGTAGCCAAAAGCTCATGTTCATAAGTTGTGGTTGGGTGCGGCTTACCCTGCTCTTTTCGAGTAATATCCCTGCGTCCTGTGGCTTTCAGTTGCTTAGGTGGAGCAAAAAGTTGTGGAATATCAATCTCCAACCCACTAGCGAGCTTTTGCATCGCCTGAAAGGTTGGTGAAATTTGCTCATTTTCAATCTTAGATAACGTAGAGCGAGCCAATCCAGTCCGCTTACTGGCTTCTTCAAGCGTCAAGCCATGCGCCATACGGATTTCCTTGAGCCTTTTTCCTAATTGCATTGGCTCAATTTTGTCTGCCTTTTCAGATTCAAACTCTTTCACGACGGTCATAGATGGGTATACATCAACCTGTTGTTCGTCACTCATTACGTCCCTCCCTGGTAACGGCGTTCATTTCATTCTGGCATAGAGGTCCGGAAACTTAAAAGCTCATCGGTAAAAAAAATATGACCAATGCATCATATTTGAAATTTAGTTTCCTAAAGGAAACAGGCCGATTTTCAACCAATCACACTACCCAATCTCACAAAGATACACTCACAATCAGCCAGTTCACACACCTATTTGTAAATGCTCTGTAGAACGTCTCGACCCCATATACAACAAGGAATAAGACACACATTTAACTTTTTTGCCACAGTGAATTATTCAGTATTCTTTAGAAAAAAGTTAACACCATATTAGAAATTTAGTTTGCAAAAGGCAAACGTTTGCGTAAAATTATGACCATTAAAGTACATGATATTCCACTATTGGAAATTTTCGTTTAATCGGCTATTTATAGTAAGGCATGTTATGCAGTTGTTAGGGGTGATGCGGTACTCAACACGTATTACTGATAAATAGCAACGTTTAACAAGGACTATCCATAACAACGATATACGCTTTGGCTCGGAACAAGGGATACCTTTAAGAGCGCGATTAGAGGATAACGCGAAATGAAAGCTTCATACCAAAACCACGATTTAGAAGTGTTCTTCTCAACCCACCTTGCTGAGGTTGATGGTGCAGTAAACGCTGGCATTGCCGCCGAACTAGCCCGCCAAAACCAGCAGATTGAGTTAATTGCCTCTGAGAACATTGTGTCAAAAGCGGTCATGCAAGCCCAAGGTAGCTGTCTAACCAACAAGTATGCCGAAGGTTATGCGGGACGCCGTTATTACGGTGGTTGTGAGCATGTCGACGAAGTTGAACGCATCGCTATTGCCCGCGCCAAGCAGCTTTTCCAATGTGAGTACGTTAATGTTCAGCCACACTCTGGCGCACAAGCCAATGGTGCCGTAATGCTGGCCCTACTTCAGCCAGGTGACACTATCTTGGGTATGTCCTTGGATGCGGGTGGCCACCTAACACACGGTGCGCGCCCTGCTCTCTCTGGCAAATGGTTTGATGCTGTTCAATACGGTGTCGATAAAGAGACTTGCGAAATTGATTACGCGCAAGTACGTCAGATTGCTATCGAAAGCAAGCCGAAAATGATCATTGCCGGTGGTTCGGCCATTCCTCGTGTAATCGATTTTGCTAAGTTCCGTGCCATTGCCGATGAAGTGGGTGCATTTCTCATGGTGGATATGGCCCATATTGCTGGCCTTATTGCTTCTGGCGAACATCCTAGCCCTATTCCTCATGCCCACGTTGTTACGACGACAACGCACAAAACATTGCGTGGCCCTCGTGGCGGCATGATCTTGACCAACCACGAAGACATCAATAAGAAGATAAATTCAGCGGTATTCCCAGGCCTTCAAGGCGGCCCGCTAATGCACGTTATTGCGGGTAAAGCCGTTGCTCTAGGTGAAGCGCTAGAGCCAGAATTTAAGTTATATATCAAGAATGTGATCAACAACGCGAAAGTCTTGGCCGAAGTCCTGCAAGCTCGCGGTTGTGACATTGTGACTAACGGAACCGACACCCACCTGATGCTTGTAGACCTTCGTCCAAAAGGCCTTAAAGGTAACCAAGCAGAGGAAGCGCTCGAGCGTGCCGGCATTACCTGTAACAAAAACGGTATACCTTTTGATCCTGAAAAACCAATGGTGACATCGGGTATTCGTCTAGGTACACCTGCTGGCACAAGCCGAGGCTTTGGTGCTGACGAATTCAAACAAATTGGTCAATGGATAGGCGATGTACTTGACGGTTTGGCAGCAAACCCTGAAGACAACAGCGCTGTAGAGCAAAAAGTGAAGCAACAGGTTCAGAAGCTTTGCAGCCGCTTCCCTCTTTACCAATAAGTTAACAAGTACAATCTGTTTTATTGACCTCGTTTTTTGACCTAGCGGCCGGCACCGACCGGCCACTGAAACAATTAATAAAATCTGCGGAAAGATTGCGCAAGGAGTTTTTAATGGAAAATACACTGAAGTTCGCTGAAAGCCACGAATGGGTACTAGACAATGGTGACGGCACTATCACTATGGGTATATCTAACCACGCTCAAGGCCTTCTAGGTGATGTTGTATTTGTTGACCTTCCAGAAGTTGGCGATTCAACAGAAGCAGGCGAATCTTTCTCTCTTGTTGAGTCAGTCAAAGCTGCATCTGATATCTACGCACCTGTTACAGGCGAAATCGTTGAAATCAACGAAGAGCTGGAAGACAGCCCAGAGCTTGTAAACGAAGAACCATACGAAGGCGGCTGGATTGCTAAAATCAAAGTTCAGGATGTAGAGGAACTCTCTAAACTGATCGACGGCGAAAAATACCTTGCGACCATCGACGAAGACTAATTGAGCCGGGCTTTCAGGTTATTTCACCTGAAAGCCCTCATAACATGTAATAGCTCAACTACTCGATGACCATTAACTATTGCAATATGCTCAATGCAATAGGTAGTAACTGTTCAGGAAAGAACCATGACCGACATGACTCTTCTAAATGCATTAAGTGACGATATGGAATTTGCAGGCCGCCACAATGGCCCAGATTCGGTACAACAAAAAATCATGCTGGAAACCATCGGCGTATCAAGCGTTGATCAGCTAATCGATGAGACGGTTCCGGCAGCAATTCGCCTACCTGAGCCTATGCAGCTCGACCTGCCTCAAAGCGAAGCGGATATGCTGGCCTCACTTAAAGCTATTGCCAGCAAGAACATCATCAACCGCAGCTATATCGGTCAGGGTTACTACAACACCTTTACTCCGAACGTTATTCTACGCAACATATTGGAAAATCCAGGTTGGTACACCGCTTATACGCCTTACCAACCTGAAATTTCCCAAGGTCGTCTTGAGTCACTGCTTAACTACCAGCAGATGATCATGGACCTGACCGGTATGGAGCTAGCCAACGCATCCCTATTGGATGAAGCAACCGCAGCGGCTGAAGCGATGACTTTGTGCCAGCGTGCTAGCAAAAACAAGAGCAAGGCGTTCTTCGTTTCTAACGAATTGCACTCGCAAACCGTTGACGTTGTCCTGACTCGTGCTGGTTACATCGGTATTGAGATCATCCGCGGTGATATTCTAGATCTCGATAAACACGACGTATTCGGTGCTTTGGTTCAATACCCTGGAACAACCGGTAATATTCAAGATCTGACTGATATTATCGAAACCGCACACGCCAAGAAGACCTTAGTGGCGGTGGCATCAGACCTTCTCGCACTTACCCTACTAAAAGCGCCGGGTGAAATGGGCGCAGATGTCGTGATTGGTTCAGCACAACGCTTCGGCGTACCGATGGGCTTTGGTGGCCCACACGCTGGCTTCATGGCAACGAAAGATAAACATAAGCGTACAATGCCTGGCCGTGTTATTGGTGTGTCTAAAGACTCCCGTGACAACCAAGCACTTCGTATGGCAATGCAAACCCGTGAGCAGCACATCCGCCGCGAAAAAGCGACATCGAACATCTGTACCGCTCAGGCTCTGCTTGCCAACATGGCTGCATTCTATGCGCTATACCATGGTCCCGAAGGCCTACGTAAGATCGGCCACCGCGTACATCATCTAACGGCAATCCTAGCTGCTGGCCTGCGCAACTCGGGCATTGAACTAGCAAACGACAGCTTCTTCGATACCCTAACTCTGAACACAGGCAAGAAAACCACTGAGTTCTACAACAAGGCACTTGATGCGGGTATCAACCTACGTAAGTACCCAGCTTCTAATGAAAATAGCGGACAGCTAGGTATAAGTATCGACGAAACCACTAAAGTGGCTGACATCGAAGACCTATTGGCAATCTTCAGCGGTGACAACCTGAAAGCATCCATGTTCACTGCAGACATCGCCAGTGACGAATTTGCGGCTATCCCAGAAAGCTGCCGTCGTACCAGCCAATACCTGACACACCCAGTATTCAACCAATACCACAGTGAAACGCTTATGATGCGTTACATGAAGAAGCTGGAAAACAAAGATTATTCACTGACCCACGGCATGATCCCGCTGGGCAGCTGTACCATGAAGCTAAATGCTGCAGCAGAGATGATCCCGGTCACTTGGCCTGAATTTGGTCAGTTGCACCCATTCGCACCTGCAGACCAAGCCAAAGGCTACGCTGAGCTAGCCGATAACCTATCGACAATGCTGTGTGAAATCACCGGCTACGATGCGTTCTCACTACAGCCTAACTCTGGTGCTCAAGGTGAATATGCCGGTCTTATCGCTATCCAGCGTTACCATGAAGCCAATGGCGATGCACACCGTAATGTTTGTTTAATCCCAAGCTCTGCTCACGGTACCAACCCAGCATCTGCTGCCATGGTATCGATGAAGGTTGTGGTTGTTGGCTGTGATGACCAAGGCAACATCGATGTTGACGATTTGAAAGCGAAGATCGAAAAACACCGTGATAACCTGTCATGCATCATGATCACCTACCCTTCTACCCACGGTGTCTATGAAGAAGCCGTACAGGAAGTGTGTGAGCTTGTTCATGAGGCTGGCGGTCAAGTGTACCTAGACGGTGCCAACATGAACGCACAGGTTGGCCTAACTAGCCCAGGGTTCATTGGTTCTGACGTTTCTCACCTGAACCTACACAAGACCTTCTGTATTCCACACGGTGGAGGTGGCCCAGGAATGGGACCTATCGGAGTTAAATCTCACCTTGCCCCATTCCTCCCGGGTCACGTTGAGAACACAGAAGCAGAGCAGCAACAATACGCGGTATCAGCCGCAGATCTTGGTTCAGCGTCTATTCTGCCAATCTCTTACGCTTACATTGCAATGATGGGTGAAACGGGACTGACTGAAGCAACCAAGCTAGCGATTCTGAACGCTAACTACGTGATGGAGCGTCTACGTCCGCACTACCCGGTTCTATACCGTGGTACTCATGGCCGTATTGCACACGAATGTATTATCGATATTCGCCCAATCAAAGAAGCGTCAGGCATTTCAGAAGAAGATGTTGCCAAACGTCTGATGGACTACGGTTTCCACGCGCCAACCATGTCGTTCCCTGTTGCAGGCACGCTAATGATTGAGCCAACGGAATCAGAAGACATTGCCGAGCTAGATCGCTTCTGTGATGCGATGATTGCAATCCGTCATGAAATCGCCCGTGTACAAGACGGCGAATGGGATCTACAAGACAACCCGCTGGTTAATGCGCCACACACTCAAGCCGATATCATGGAAACCGAGTGGAACCGCAGTTATAGCCGCGAGCTTGCTTGCTTCCCATCGACACAAACCAAAGACTCGAAGTACTGGCCAACCGTAAACCGCGTTGATAACGTGTTCGGTGACCGTAACTTGGTATGTTCTTGCCCAAGCATCGAGAGCTACATCGAAGACTAGGGTTGTTGATCATGTCATATCAAGTTGGATAACAGCTTATACCAATCTGGATAAGTAGTTGATCAAGTACTTGCACTGGAAAAATCGTTGTTATCAAGGCAGATATTGCAGTAACTAGTGGCTCTAATTACAAAATATCTAACGTAGAGAACAGCGATTTTAACCTGCAAGACTGATCAAATATTAATGTAGGTTGGTATTTGATAAGAGCAGAAGAACAAAAGCGAACCCAAGTAGGTTCGCTTTTTATTTTTCAATTTTTTCCTTTGATGAAAAGAGGCTGAGAAATTCCAGATAATCTCTGCCATTGCAAAGCAACCAATTTACCGACAAAGTAGTGGTCAACTTAACCCATCTATTATATAAACCTTCCCTCTTTAGTACATCAGGGCCCTTAAATGTCTATATCTGACTCCTCTACGAATGAAATAATTGATACTTTTGTGGCACCTGAGTGTCTGGCTAGGGTAAAGATCCTTTATCAAGATAATGATATTTTATTGATTAACAAGCCGAGTGGTTTGTTAAGTTTATCGGGTAAAAACCCGCTTAATTGGGATTCAGTGCATTACCGTTTAGTTAACGGTCAAGACGCTACGCAGACTAAAAAAGCAACGCCTGCTTTTGAGGATGCTAAGTTACCACATCGGCTAGATTTAGGAACTTCTGGCATTATGGTGGTGGGGCTTAACCATGCTGCATCTAAGAATCTGAATAAACAGTTTCAAGCACGGACGGTACAAAAGCGCTATCTGGCTATGTTAGCGGGGTGGGTTGAAGCTGACGGTGGTCAAATATCTGCCCCTATTGCTAAAGATAAAACGTTGTTTCCCCGTGTAAAGATTTGCCACTGTACGGGGAAAAGTGCCATTAGTGACTATCAGGTAATTAGTCGATTGGGTAATCCCCCTAGAACGTTAGTGCAATACACCCCCCTTACAGGTCGCACCCATCAATTGCGGATCCATAGCCTTGAAATTGGCCACCCTATTTTAGGTTGTGATCTTTATAACAGCCCTAATATCAGCAACAGCTCTGAAGCTAATGACGTCTCACAGCGCTTAATGCTCCATGCCAGCGATATTTACTTCACTCATCCAGTTACAGGCGAGCCTATCCATGGTCATAGCCCAAGTCCATTTAAGTGATAAATGTCACGTCTACACTTATTTCGAGTTTGTGCGCTCAAATTTTCAGTGTTCCGAACTTATGCGCAGATAAGATAACGTATTAATATTAAATCAAGTTATCCAGAACATTTATTCAAAAGCGCTATCAAACACCACTTCTACTCGCCATCCATCGTTTGATTGTATGGTGTGATACTGCCATCCGTATTGGGAAATAAGCCGCTGGGTAAGCTCTAACCCAAGGCCGAAGCCCAAGTCATCCTGCACTTTTGGCGCATTAAAATTGTGATTAACAATAGAAATTTGATTACCGTTCTGTTCAATGACAACCTCACCATGGTGGGTGTGTTGAAAAGCATTGCGAATAAGGTTTGTCATGACGATACGACAAAGTCCTTCAGGTAACACCATTTCAGTCTCATCAACGCTGATATGAACATCCACCAGCTTGCCCTGAAGTAGATAATGAAGCTCAGATTCAATTTGCGTTATCAACTCGCCCACTTTAAGGCTGCGACTCGGTAGCACCTTGCCCTCATGGCGATTTAACCAAAGCAGGGTTTCTGTTAAGTCAGTCATCGTAAAAACGGCCCGATCGATCCTATCTAGTACCTCTAACTGCTTATCTGGTGCAATTTGCTTGGTAATCATCTTACGTAGCAGTTCACTATTAGTGCGGGTAACAGCGATAGGTGTACGCAGTTCATGGCTGGCATAACCGAGAAAGCGCTGCTCCCGCTCCAAGCTTTCTTGTACTGAGCTCAAGCTGGATTTAATAAGCCCAGCAAGGGAGTTAAGTTCGCTGTAATGAAAATTTGGTACAGGCTGAGTTAACTGCTCTTTGTCTAACAATTTCGCCCAATCTCTTAAACGTTCGACTGGTGAAGATATCTTTCTTTGCACCACTAGCAGTACCAGCGCAAAAAAAACAATAGCAGCCAATCCGGTAAGGATAATGTAGAAGAACGGTGGTACCTCTTCATTTAAACGCTTATGTGTCTCAAAATCATCCAGCACTAATGAGATAAAGCGGACTTGTTCCTCTCTAACCACTTTCATCACAAAGTAGCCAAATTCAGGCGGCGAAAAAATGGCTGTGCCTCCTATTTTTTTATGCAATTGACCAGGATCCAGAGCATCAGCGTGCCAGTTATCCTGGATCTGTTGCGGTAGGTCCTCCCACTTTGATGCAATGGTTAGTTCATCCATTTGTAACGGCGTATTTTTTTCACCTAGTGGTAGCTCGGAAACCTGAGAGCGAAAAAACTCCGTCATGGCGGAGTCCATGCCGGAAAAGAAGTACCTAACAGCTGTAACGGTAAGAACGCCAATAGTAACCGTACCAGTGAGCAGCATAGCCACCAAAAAGTAGATCCGAATACTTGGCCTGATTCTCATTACTTGTCACTCACTCTATTTCAGACTTTTTCAACGCAAAGCCATGGCCGGTTATGGTGTGTATTAATTTATTCTCAGCGTTGGCGTCCACCGCTTTTCGCACATTGAACATATGTACTTTCAAGCTATTACTGTCGGGTTGCTCATCTCCCCATACGGCTTGCATCAATGTCCCTCGAGAGACTGGATTAGGGCTATCCCGCATTAAGCACTCGAGTAACTTAAACCCAATAGGTGAAAGCTTTATGGGCTCCCCGGCCTTGGTGGCCCTTTTTTTCTGTAAGTCGAGCTCTAGATCTTCCACTACAAGCTTGCTGATCTGCCCGCTACGGCGGCGAGCAAGTACTTGTGACCGAACAATCAGCTCTTCCATGGCGAACGGCTTGACCAAGTAGTCATCCGCACCTTTCGAAAAGCCGGTTAGTTTGTCGTCTAGGGTATCGCGGGCGGTCAACATCAGTATCGGTACATCGATCCCTTGAGCACGAATACGCTCACACACTTCAAGGCCATTCATCTTGGGTAAGTTGAGGTCCAATACCACAACATCGTAATGGTTGGACGTAATAAGCTGATGACCGGACAGTCCATTCGCCGCATGGTCACACTGGATTCCTTCCAGCTCTAGGTAATCAATAACCGCTTTGGCCAAATCTATGTCATCTTCGACCAGCAAGAGTTGCAAGTTATCGGCCATGATGGATTCCCTTGTTATGCTTTAAATAATGCCCCGCAGTGTAACTACGAGGCTATATAAAGTTGACGGATCAAGCCAATTCCAGCGGTGAGTTATCCGCTTTCATACGACATTTCACTTTGTTAATCAGTTGTTTTACATCATTTTGAATCATCAATAATGATGGTGTTAACATTAAAGTGATCACAGTTGCAAACAAAATCCCGTAACCCAGAGCCGCTGCTGCCGGTATCAAGAACTGTGCTTGCATGATTTGCAGCGACATCTTTTTGGGATGCACCAGTAACATCAGAAAGTCGTTGCCATATATCCAGCTCCCAGCTGACGGTTAGATCAGCATTGTAGCTCTCATTACTTCCCTCGGACCTTTCGCAAGAGAAACCAGTGAATATCGAAACATCATTAATGCTACCTCCCACTACAATGCGGATAAGATAGCGACATGAGGGTTAATAAGGGGGTTAAGGTAGTTTTAATTGTTCGCAAGCGTTAACCCCATTGGATATCTTAATTATCATTCACCGATCGGTGGCCAAGGCCTATGCTGCTCTGAATCAATCCACTCTGTAACCCACTGAGGAAGAATAGGTGTATTAACTGGCGCATCCATCGCTTCGAGTAAATGTTGCGGTGAAACCAAACCACTTTTAGATGTTACACCGGCTCGAATTAACACAGAAGAGCACGGTTTTCCATCAACCCACATTGATTGCTCAACATACAACCACTTATCATCCCAGCCTACGCACTGTGAGTACATTTTCACTTTGTGAAACATATGAATACGTTTGCGATAACGCACTGAACTGCCTGCCACGACCAAAGCCCAACGCTTTTTCGCCAGTACCTTCATCAACCCACAGCGAATTCCAAGTTCAGTACGCCCCAAATCATAAAGGGTGAGGACTCGACCATTGTTCATTTCATTAAAGATATCGAGGTCCCATGGGTGGCATGAGAATGAAATTTCATTTTTGTCAGTTAGGTGAACCGGGGAACTGCGCTTGGCTTGCCATAACACTTTTGCTAAACGTAAAAACGGGTACATAATCAGCTTTTCCTTAAACTGTTATCTTTATTTTTTAGTCTACTGACATATTTCATTATGGTAATGAAAGTATCATTTATACACTATAGAGCTAAAAATCTAAACACAAGGGATAAGACTAAACTGTTGGTAAACAATCACTCATATATACATAAATAGCCAGAATAATGAAGAACACCAATACACTAACGTATAGTGGTGGGCCTCGAACAACTTTACAGGTAAATAATTATTGAAACTTTTATAGCGCAATTCATTTAGAATGAATGAACGTTACAACCTAATTCACAAGTATTTCTCTATCGGAAATAACTGCAAAAAGCGTGATTGAAGTTGTTCCCACTGGCCAGCCTCTGGTTCGCTGCTCCAACTTTCTGAGCCGGAATACCAATGGATGTCACCTTTATCTAATTTCAATCGCCAACTATTATCTTCGTCCATCGCCTGCTCAATATCATCAGCCAGACGTTCAGCGATGCGCTCATCTTCAACCACCAGAATCGATTCTGTATTGAGGTAGGTTGAGCGTAAGTTGAAATTAAAAGAACCAATTACAGCCACTTCCCTATCAAAAACAACAGACTTCGCATGTAAGCCATAGGCCGTTTCTGGTGCACATTTTGATTCATCTCTCGTCGATTCCACACACAATTGCGTATCTGGTTTTAACTCAAACAGCTTTAAACCGTGATCAAGCATATCTTGTCGGCGGCCTGCATAACCAGAATGGTTAGTGACAAGGTCATTAGAAACCATTGAGTTAGTGATAACTTTAATCTCGGTGCCATTATTTGTTATTAACTGCAGCTTATCCAATTGACGATCATCAAATATCAGATATGCCGATTCCACTAGCATTTCTTGCCTAGATATATTAGATAATTTGGCCAACAACCTAGCCGTATCCTTTGGCTCGCTGGTGTTACCGACATCAACAGGTACGGGCTGGTCAGAAATATAGCGAGCTTGAACCCAAGTCATCTCGTCCATTGTGTGCTTTAAGAAAGTTTTTGCTACATCTCTTCCCTCAGGTAAAGCCGGGTATTCCTTATAACGGGGAACTAGAATCGTATTTAATTCTGGTAGTTCTGTTGAAGCTTCCCCACTCAGCAAGCTAACAGGGTATGACCAGCGGCTATCCCAATACTCACCGAAACTCGCTTGGATTTCGTTTACCACCGATCCCATTACCAGTACATCACGGTCACGGAAATTAATTTCATCAGACAGATCAAAATATTCATCACCAATATTACGTCCCCCAACAACCGACACAGCACCGTCAACAGTGAATGACTTATTGTGCATACGGCGGTTTAAGCGATCAAAATCACCTAAAAAGGTAAGCCACTTTGTTACTCCACGACGAGTGGGGATCGGATTAAATATGCGGATCTCTATGTGAGGGTGCGAATCTAGTACTTCTAATAGGTCTTCTCGTTCATTGAGGTTAATATCATCAAGCATTACACGTACTTGAACGCCGCGATCAGCAGCCACTATCAGGCGTTTTGCCAAGTATTTGCCCGACACGTCAGAATTCCATATGTAATACTGAATATCGATACTGTGTTCAGCTGTTTCGATGAGTGCTAATCGCTGTGCCAGTGCATCCCAACCTGTATCCTGCAACAGTACCGCACTCGTTCTTTGCTTAGGCTGCTCTGGTCGATATGTGTCTGTCAAGTTGGACAATGTGCTCGTTAATGGGGAGACCGGCGGTTCAGGTAGGTGTTCAATTTCCTTGGGGAGGGACGTACAACCGTTAATAATTGCAACGAAGAACATGATTACACTAATGCGTTGGAGCACTGGCATTTATATCCTTTCCTTTTTATTATCCATTTCATTTAGTCCATATCAAGACGGCAAGGTTTGATTATAAGCGGTTAGTTAACCCTCGTCTTCTGTTATCTCTTTCTTATCATTAGTGATTTCTGCCCCTTCACTCTCAGATTCCACCCACTTCATAAAGACCTGATAACCAGCAGAAAGAAAAGCAGCACCAATAAACATACCTAATATACCGCCTGACATCATGCCTCCGATAGCACCTATCAACACAACAGGCATCGGCACCTCAAGCCCTCTGCCAAGGATCATTGGTTTTAAGAAGTTATCGACCAAACTGGCCGCAATGATCAACACGGTAAAGATCGAATTGTGTAATGTCGATGAATCACCGCTAGACCAGAGTATTGCCACGACAACAAGCGCCACAATCGTTACCGGTAGCTGCATAATGGCAAAAATTAACGCAATGAGAGTGAACAAAGCTGCGGCAGGTACACCAGATAGCGCGACAGTGGCCCCAAAAATTATCGCAGTCAAAAACGCGATACCGATGATACCTACAGCCACCTGCCTAATTGTCGCAGTGGTTAATGTGTGTAATTCAGGCCCTCTAACATTATCGGAAAAGCTGATGAAAATACGCCGCATAGAATGGCTGCCAGGCTCCGCCCAAGCCAACATGATACCAGCAATGATAATTGCACCAATCAATATGAAAACACTTCTTGCCGCTCCACTAGCTCTTTCAAGAAACCAACTCGATAAATTCTTAAGCTGCGGCTGCCGTTTTTCGACAAACCTCGGTAAATCAGCAGCTGCTTCATCCCAAGCATCATGCATTTTTTCACCAATCAACGGCCATTCTTTAACACTTTCCGTAGGTTTCGGAACGACCAGTTCCCCAGCTTCATAAGATTCATAAGTACCAAAAATTTTAGATGCAAATGAATTCCCGACCATTGCGGTGGGAACACCTAATAGCAGAACACCAACAATGGCGATTAGCGTCGATGCCCGTGCGGCTGACCAACCAAGTTTTGCGCCCAAAAATTGTCGAACGGGATAAAGTGCAATGGCAAGGACCAGTGCCCACATCAGGATAGGAAGAAACGGCATGAATGCCCAGAAACAAACCAAGACAATAAATGCGATTACGGAAAAATGTATCAACGAAGCCGTAAATGCTTTGGTCAGTATTTGCTTTAATTTTTCATTATCGTTTTCCATCATTCTACCTTCTGGATGAGTAAGATCTTTATTCAAAGACGACTGTTCTTGCTAATAAACTATATACCCAATCGGCCTTTTTTCGTTTTTACAATATTGATTGTTTCAATTTCCTACCCACTCAGACAAAGAAAACCTAGCAACACTTTACCTGTACTCGTCAACTACTTCACACTTTAACCAATTGATTGTTATTCAGTATTGCTGTCTCAGTAGCTAGACGGCATGGTAACTGACAGTTTTTTATACATCTTTCAGGCTTATTTATGACAACTAATGACCATCTGCACTTTTATGTTGGCACCTACACGGATACACCGAGCACTAGCGAAGGTATTGCGCACATCACATTAGACCCTAAAACGGGTCAGCTATACCGACAGGAAGATTTAGCATATTTGCGAAACCCTACTTACCTAGCGTCTACAGAGGATGGGCTCTATAGCTTTAGTGAAATATCACAACAAGAAGGTGCTGCACTCTACTTCAAATCAAGTATTGGCAATATTTATCTACCTATTTCTGGGGATTACCCTTGCCACATTGATGTTAAAGCCCCTTACCTCGCCGTTGCAAATTATGGTTCAGGTAATGTGTCTGTATATCAACTTGATGAAGCTGGTAGGCCTATACATGTGATTACAGAACTCTTTGAGCAAGGTAGCGGACCTCATACCGAACGCCAACAATCCGCCCATGCGCATCAAGTTACTTTTTTAAAGAAAACGAACCATTTGGTTTCAGTTGATCTAGGGACGGATAGTATCCATTTTTATCACTATGATAACCAAAAAGACACGCACAGCTTTACCTTAGACCAAAGTGTCATCATGCCAGCAGGCTCTGGGCCTCGCCATCTTGTCTTTAACCAAAATGAAACACGTGCATACGTGGTATGCGAACTAAACGAAACACTTGTAGTCCTAACCCAAAATAACGGCATTTGGGATGTTTCATATGAATGCTCGCTGTTATTGAATGAGGTAAATGGTGAAGCAGCCTCCGCAATACGGCTATCTCCTGATGAAAAATTTATTTATGTATCTTGCAGATCTCAAAATCTAATCAGTATTTTTAAGGTCTCAGGTGATACCCCTTCAAGACTCAATGCATTTGATTGTTTAGGGAATCACCCAAGAGACTTTACTCTATCTTCTGATGGCAATTGGTTAATCGTGGCCAATCTATTCTCTGACAATATAGTCAGCTTTCATCGAAATACAGAGACAGGAGAAATAGCGCCAACGGGATATCAATGCCGCATAGATGCCCCCATTTGTTTGGCTGAAGTGACTAATTGAAGTGTTAAATCTTGTAGAAACAGGGTGAGCAAATAGGAAAGTGCCGCTGTGGAATCACAGAGGCACCAATATTTAGTTATGCTGTTTTCAACTTAGCAAGTACTTCGTGAAGAGAAGGGACAATCGCATGGCCGAACTGGCGTACTTCGGCACAAGGTTCAACCAAATCAGGGATCTGGAACGTCATCATGTTCGCCGCAACGGCCGATCGTACGCCATTATTAGAGTCTTCGAAGGCAAGACAACTTTCAGGCTCAACATTTAAACGACTAGCCGCCAGTTGGTAAATCTCTGGGTGAGGCTTACCATTTGCCACTTCACAACCTGTTGTCAGGTTATCAATGTACTTTGTCAGGCCTGCCAACTCTAACTTTATCTTAGCAACTTCATGAGCAGTAGAGGTCGCGACAGCGACAGGTGTTCCTTGAGCTTTCAACCACTCCAAAAGCTCTATCACACCCTCTTTTACAGGGATTGCTTGATGTTTGACCACAGCATTATAGCGCATACGCCATTCCTCATGCAGACGGCCCAAGTCATCGCCATAAGCTTTACGAAAGATAGCCTCGATGCCAGCAGCATTACGGCCAATGATTGAAAGGTAAATATCTTCATGGAAGGGAAGGTTTTGTACTTCGCAAGCTTCTTTAAAGATACGCATACAAACGCGTTCTGTATCGAGAAGCAAGCCATCCATATCGAAAATAGCAGCTTGATAATTCATTACTTTACAGACTTATTGGTGGAGACAGCGCATTCTGACACAAGACAAGATGATTTACCTATAAAAATGGTTCGAGAAACAATTCTATACACAATCCCTCTCAAAGCACTCTGGTGGCCTTTTTATCATTAGTTGCTGTTTCGAAGGCTATTCATACGCATTATTTCAGTTACATACTACAACAAAGGTGCGATAATCTTGACCTCTGTATCCCGACAATAAGTCTGTATACAACAGAACATTGATTCAAAAGTAATTTAATCAGTAGGACCCCCTTCAATGCGCGCCTTTGTATTACGAGCCAGATCCGCTCCTACCGACAGCCAGCAACTACTGGCTTCAGTTGGCCAAGAAGCTCATACCGAAATTTTGGCCCACACCCTAATGAATTCTATCTTTGTCGCGCAATCGCACCGCGAAGATGTCATCGTACACTTGGTATTGGAAAGTACGCAGGACTTCTCTCGAACAGTGACTTTTGTTGCCAATGAGATGACCAATATTGGTGGCTTCCATGAGCAAGCCTTGCTCGCCAAGGTTGCCAAAGCATTGGACGCTTCACGTGGCATGACCAAAGAGCAAGAGAGACAAGTTGAACCGGGGATCACCGTTCAAACCAAAAGCTTCGAAAAGTTAGTAAAAGAACTCGCTGAAGATTACCAACTTTATATGATGGACAAGAAAGGCACATCGATTCGCGAACAAGAGTTCAGCGGTAACTCTTGTTTCTTGTTGACCGATCATATCCCAATGCCGAAGAAAACCTATAAGAGCCTGGAGCGCCTTGGTACACAAAAGATTAGCCTTGGGCCAAAGATGATTTTCGCATCACAGTGTGTGGTACTGATCCACAATGAACTGGATCTTTACGAATAATCTTTACGATAAATCTTTGCAAAGATTCTTTGGTAACAAGTTCAATAAGTCGCAATTAGCACTTAAAAAGCCCGAATTAGAACTTATAAGCATCAATAGGTTCAATTCGGGTTTTTCAATATATTCAGTTGGATTGCTTGTACTTGTGCAACAGATCTAACGGAATATGGCAGTAATCATTAGGAAAATGCGTTAGTCTGTCTTGGTGCTCTTCATCACTCTTAACGTAATTTGTTAGCGGCATGACCTCAACAACGATACGCTCTCTATCCTTACGCGAGTCGATATATTCTCGGACCTGAACAAGATGTGATGGGTCCTTGCTATACACGCCAGTACGGTACTTTTTCCCTACATCTTCACCCTGTTTATTGACGCTGTATGGGTCAATGATCTCAAAGAAAAATGCCATCAATTGCTTAACTGTCACGGCTTCAGCATTAAATTGAATCAAAACACACTCGGCGTAGCCATCGTAATCGCTTTGGGTCGTATCGGCTGTCCCATTGGCACGACCGGCTTCGGTAGTTATCACTCCGGGTAAGTGCTTCATAAATTCTTGAACGCCCCAAAGGCAGCCACCAGCAAAATAAATTTGTTCCATTCCAGTCTCCTGAGTTCTCGAACGGATTATCTAATTACAAAGAGCACAATAGCAATAGTTCAAAAGCAATAAGAACGCTGGTATTACCTGAACGATAAATCTATTCGACTTTGTTCTCCACCTTTCCAACCCCTTCAATAGCGACCGAGACTACATCGCCTTTTCTTAGCGCTTTAGTTCTACCGGGCGTTCCCATGAAAACCAAGTCTCCGGGCTTAAGGGTAAAGTAATGGCTAAGATAACTAACCACTTTCGCTGGTTTATGAATCATATTCTTCGTGCTTTCCTGCTGGACAATTTCACCGTTCAAGCGGGTTGTTAGCACGACATTGTTATAGTCGACCCCAGTAACGATTTCGCCACTAATCGGCCCAAAACCATCGCTAGCTTTAGCTCTCATCCACTGCAAATCTTGTCCTTGCCAATTACGCTCAGTCAGGTCATTACCAGCAAGCACTCCGAAGATAGCATCACTGGCATCTGCTTCTGACGCACCTTTTAGTTCCTTGCCGATAACCAATACCAACTCTCCTTCAAAATGCACATTGGACGCATCATTTGGAAAAACAATAGACTCGCCGGTAGCAATAAGTGAGGACGGTAGCTTCAAAAATAAAGGTGGTGGGGAATCATAATCGGACGAAATATGGCTCGCGAAGTTCATTCCTACTGCAAACACTTTCTCGGGAACCGTGGGGAGTAATATCTTAACTTGGCTACGATTTACAACCTCTCCATCGGGTATATTATCATCAAATATCGAACCTTTTAGAGGCTGAATAGAGTCACCTTTTACCAAACCATACTTGACGTGGTTTTGAAAAGCGTAACGAACATATGAGTCAGCCAAAGCACTTGAACTAAATGGAAGCAACAATACACAAACCGTAAACAGTATTCCTTTCATGCAACATCCTTTTAATGAATAACCTCAACCATCAAAAGTGTAGACTTAATAACACGCTAAAAAGAAAAAAGAGCAACCGAAGTTGCTCTTTGCTCTATTCTAAACGGTCTACTCACTCGCTTTGCGTTTTGGCTTAAACTGCTTAATGCTTTTCTTAGCCTGACTACGGCGGTTAGCTTTTTTATCGCGTGGTGGTCGTTTTCGCTCGGTATTTGTTGTCTGTTCGGCAGGTTTATCCGTCACAGGGAACCCTTCCAGATCAACGGTCTTCATCGAGCGACCTGTTAGTTGTCGAATAGACTTCAACGCCTCGGCTTCGCCATGACAAACTAATGAAATGGCTAAACCATTTTGGCCCGCTCGAGCAGTCCTGCCAACTCGGTGAACATAGACTGGAGCATTCTCTGGAAGATCAGCATTGATCACCACAGGCAACGCATCAACATGAATACCACGGGAAAGCAGATCGGTTGTGATTAACACTCGAGTGTTAAGCGATTTAAAATCAGCTAAGGTCTGTTCACGATCAGACTGCTCTTTATCACCATGCAGTGCCGCAACGCTAATACCGGCTTTAGTCAGACGTTTTGCTAGCGTATCTGCAGCTTTCTTTTCGCTCACAAAGACAAGTACTTGCTGCCAGTCGTTTTGCTTCAACAAGGCAATCAACGCTTGAGGTTTACTGCCCTTGTTAACTAAATAGAGCTGCTCTTTGATGTCTTCGACCACACTGTTTTTGGAATTGGCAACAATACGTTCAGGCATATACATTAGCCCTACCGCAGCCGCTTCAAGTGACTCTGGTAAGGTTGCAGAAAACAACAGCGTTTGTCTTGCGGCAGGAGCAAAAGAGATTATCTTCTGAACATCAGGCCAAAAACCCATTTCTAACAGTCTATCAGCCTCATCAAGTACCAATAGCTTCAACAGCTGTAGCGACACAAACTCTTTGTTAATAAAGTCCAGTAAACGACCAGGAGTGGCAACGAGTACGTGCGTCCCCCGTTCTAATTCGGTTTGTTGAGTGTCAGGAGAAACACCACCACTTAACATGACCACTTTAATGCCTAGCTTACTGGCCACTTCCTGCAGAGAGGTGGTCACCTGTGAGGCTAACTCGCGCGTTGGTACCAGAATTAAACTTTGGATCTCGTTTTTCCCAGCATCAATCTTCTGCAACATCGGCAAACCAAAAGCAAACGTTTTGCCACTTCCCGTTTGCGCCAACGCCAACACATCTTTCCCTTGAATAACGGCAGGGATGGCGAGTCGCTGTATGTCAGTCGGAGTGGTCAGTTGGCTTGGCAATGCGCTCAACATCATCTTATTTAATTGCAATGAAGCAAAAGTCATGGGCATTAACTGTCAGGATAGAAAAATGGATGCGCAGTCTATCAGTCCATCCGATCATTTTATAGAGACCAGAGACACTTACTTGCCGTCTCAACGGAGAAAAACCGGCTTGGCTGTCATTCATTTGCCACCGATCGATTAACGAAGCTCAGTTGTTGATACAACGCTTCCGTCCTTGGCATATCAACCCCCTGCTCTGCCGCCATATCCAATACATTTTTATACATATACTGTAATTCCATCTCGCGACCATTGCGTCTGTCCAATAACATACTGGTCAAATAGGGTTTCATTTGGGCAGTATTGTTCAACATGATATCGATTAGGCTTGAATCAAGAGTTGAGCCTGTGGCTTTCGCAGCAATACACACCTCTTTCATGATGGCTTTAACCAGTGAAACCGTTTCACCGCAAGCCATGATTTGTGCCGTATCGGTATCTAGTACCGCTGATAGTCCATTATAAGGGACATTCCACAGTAGTTTTTTCCAGCGGGCATCTAGAATGCTATTTTCAACATCGACCTCAACCCCACAGTTGTGAAAGTCGTTGGCAACACTCGTTAATGCAGGCATACCCAACTCACCGTATACGCCCAATGTTAGCCGCCCGTAATCGATATGGTGAATATGACCCGGCCCGACTTTGTTCGAGCAGATAAAACACAACCCACCAGCGGTATATTCAATATTTAACAGTCTGGTAAGCGCCTGTTCGCCACCAATACCATTTTGTAGTAGAAGAACAAGTGTGTTTGGTGTAAGTAAGGGACGAATCAAGGTCTCAAGCTGATGGTTTTGAGTGGTTTTCAGAGCAACAATCACAACATCAGCTTTTGGCATTTCTTCACTGGCGTTATACGCCTTGATAGCATCGGCTGGTATTGAATAGTCGCCGTAATGAGAGTCAACCTTCAAGCCATGCTGGCGAACAAATTGATAATCGCTATTAAGCAAGAAGTGTACATCGTGGCCACCATGATGCAGCCTCGCACCGTAATATCCACCAATCGCACCGGTTCCGATAACGGCATAGATTTTCTGATCCATTCCTTTTGCTCTCCTGTCCCTTTCTTATAACTCGTTAATATACCCAAGTAA
The DNA here is from genome assembly GCF_024357955.1 of Photobacterium pectinilyticum. GTDB lineage: Bacteria > Pseudomonadota > Gammaproteobacteria > Enterobacterales > Vibrionaceae > Photobacterium > Photobacterium pectinilyticum. Next base: position 5,089 of record NZ_JANEYT010000003.1, on the reverse strand, counting down.
CTGAATGTTGCTTCCCTCAACGAGAATAGCTTGGTTATAAATGTACAGGATTCACCCAACACAGCAAGGGCAATGGTAAGCAAGAAAACTGATGGTTTTTATCGTTCGCATTTTTATTAAGCAACTGAATCGGCAAGAATTCAATTTTTTCGTTAACCACTGTAATATACCGCACACGGCTATATGAGCTCGTTTGAGATGTCGAGTCTTAGACCTTGACGTTAAGATAACTAACCTTAAAACAACGTTGCTCTTTTAGATAAAAGGTGATGGCAATCAGCCTACACTTTGCTGATAATAAAAGAACAACAGCACGAATAAGATGAAATTATGATCAATGAAGATGATGTAATCACCAACCTAGACGAACTAGAAGCATTTCTGCTTTCAGTAGAAAATGGTGGACTGGGCCTAACAAATGTTGCTGGCATTGCTTTAGCAACCAACAATGCAGATGGTCGCCACTTTGTTGCTGTTCTTGATGATAAGCACCAACTTCTGCTTGGCCGCTGGGTAACTGACGATGTATATGAAAACGGCAAAGATCTTGTCCGCAATGGTCCCCAAAAGCCACTTCACTAAGATAAAAAGCGCTGTGGTTTAAACCATTAGGATTAAACTACAGCGGTAGAATTTGTATGCCACCAATCCGCCATTGGTGGCTTCTGCGAAATTGATTTTCAATAAACGGCTCAAGCTGACTACGTTATCAAAGATTTCGGCTTTAAATTTTATCATACACACCGCATTCCCTTACCTTTACCAACCTTAAGCAGAACACACCGGCAAACATACACTGGCAACATACAGGTGATTAATATCCCAATTCAGCATTTTTAATCAGATTTTCGTGACGCCAGTCACGTCATATTTAATGCAACCTCACAAGTATATGCTATGATTTTCATAAAATAACAATAGCTTTACTTAAGACGTTGCAGTAAACAGGTATCCGCAAACGTACTGATCTTAACATGTTTATATAAGGTTGATTTATGGATCAAGCGGACAAATTACGAAGCATTTTCGCCAAGCAGTCGGCAAAAGAGCAACTTATACAATGTATAAATAAATTGCGAGAAGCCATTAAAACTGGCAGCCATGAAGACATTCATTTCTTAATGGAAGAACTTGAACAAGCACAATCTTATTTCGAGGAAAACCTAGTAAACGAAGACGTTAATGATCAGCTCTAGTTTACAATCTAATTATCAATAATTATAAATTATTAGCTTCCTAACAACTGCTCCCCAATCCGCCAGCCTAGATCTAGAAATTCCCTCCTCAAGGCACCTATACTAGATAACACCAGTAAAATTAATACTCTGTGTGTAGTGGTACGGTGATAGGTGAACAGATACAGCAAGGTCAGTTGGTTCCACTGATAATGACTGTTAATGCCAGCACTATCATTGCGCTGATTTCACATTTTATGGTGAGATACTAAGTACTGCTATTAGAGAAAACTTCATTCCTCTAAAATGCTCACTTATCTGAATAAGCCCAATAGACTCGGTGATGCCCTTGAGCAGATGAAGACTGCCGTAAGCAGTTTGTCAGCTAAATCGACGCGACAGGCATGGATTGAGATGCGAGTGGTCGATTATGTACGAAAATATTTTCGAGCAAGGTCGCTGCACCTATCATATACCCCCCCATTAATATCAACTGCCAAATACGGGTATAGAAGTTCACATCTATCAACTTGCTATCACTGGCGACAACAGCGCCGAAAATAACCATTAGCGCCGAAAACACACTAGCATAAATGGGTGCTTTCACAGGATCATGATAGATCTTATTGGCAAATCTCAAAGTAAAGAAGGTCATCATGGCAGCCAAAAAGGGGAACCATGGTACGGTCACTAGCAGTTCATAAGCGATGATAGCCAGTAAACCACCAATAGTATTCGTCATTAATAAAAACACACTGATCTTGACACTCTTTGGGGCGGTTATCTGTAGCGACAAAATTCCGACAAACATCATGGTGAGAATCGCCCCTGTCATCTGGTAAAAGTAGCAAAATGCGATGACAGGAAAACTAATCAACAACGCTTTGTATGACTCCTCCATTCTCTTTTGCTTTTCTATCCGTACATCCTCTGATGTTTTAGCATCCGCCGACTTCACATTCTCTTCCAATGAAGCCCCACGAGTCGATGTTGGAATAAGCCAGTGCATCAAGCCATAAACAACCACCGCCCCTCCACCCGCAATCATTAAGGCTTTACCTACCTGCAAAGCAATAATAGGCTGCATTAAACCCAGGTAGGGTAATAACAGAGCTGAAATCATTAGCATCGTCGCGAAGAAATTCCAGTTAGGATCTTGGAACAAGTAGTAAGCCCATAGCATCATCACTCCCACCAACGCCAACATGATAAGTGGATATTGAGCCAAACCATTAGTCACCGTTAAGGCAATCAATACGGTAACCACCATGGATCCCCCTAGCTCAGTCATAACCTGCCTATCCGCTACAGGTTTGTCGACCAGCAACTTGGCTACAAATACAGGCATAACGTATGCCAGAGTCCAGTTTAAGCTATAAGCAAGGAGCAACGACAACATAACGCCTACGACATAACGAAGAATATTTTGCTTGAGCTCTGAGCGCATCACTCTCACATCTGCTGATATTAGCGAATATAAGAAAACCAAGTGATCACTCTGATCCACACTTTGCCAAACACATTCATTACGGAGCTATCTTCGGTATACATCATAATGTCGGCTTGCCCCCCCACCCTCAAGCTGCCCTTAGGCATTGCCTGATCAAAACGGATCATCACAGGAAATCGCTGGGTTTGACGCAACCAACCCGACTGATTCGCTACGTTAGCAAGCTGGCCCGTTTGCTGGGTCTGTCCCCAATCCACACCATAATCAATACTGGTTACCTCACCTGAATACACTTCGCCCGGTACATTATCGAGAGCTATTTCCACTTTATCACCCGGTTTAACATTGCCTAAACTGTTTTCACGGTAATACGCCTCAACCCAACTTTCATCACCTGAGACAAACGTCATCAAAGGCTGACCTTTGTTAGCAAAGATACCTTCATCCAAGGTAAAGTTTGTCACTACGCCAGGAGATGGTGCACGGATAACCGTTCGTTCCAAGTCCAATTGAGCCTTTTGTAGTGCAAGAATCGCAGCTTGAATCTCGGTATTTTCATCACCTATTGCACCCAATTGCTTTTTGGCCTGATCAACAGAGGCTCTCGCTTGATCAACTCGTGCACTTGCTTGTGCCAAAGCTGCATGGGTTTTGTCAGCATCCGCTTGAGTCACAATGCCTTTTTTAACCATCGCAAATATTCGGTTCGCCTGGCTTCGAGCATTCTGTTGATTAGCAATAGCATCACTTAGCTGTGCTTGTGCTGATTCAACCGAAGCCGTTTGTACTCCAACTTCCTTTCCTGCTTTTTCTAAGTTCTCTTCCGCTTGCTTGAGAGCAATCGTGTAATCGGTTTTATCAAGCTCAATCAGCGGCTGGCCAGCCTCAACAATATCGTTAGGCTCAACAAACACTTTGGTTACTGGGCCACTGACCAAAGGAGCAAGGGGTACAACGTTTGCTCGTACCCTCGCCATGTCTGTCGTGGGGATCAGCCGGTCAGAGATCAAATAGAAAAGGAATAACCCTGCGCATAGCAGTAAGACAAGAAGCGTGGCACGCCGTGGATCACTAGCTTTTGGCTTACTGGTTTCCATTGTGCTTTCTTCTATAACCGCAAGATTTTTTCCTGATTTTAATTCAGTGTGCTCTGCTGATACTTTACTTTGCTTGCTCATTACAACCTCATTGTAGACATACAATTAGTTATTAACTTCAATGCCTGCATTGTAAATTTTAATGCTTATAATTCTTATCAATTCACGCCAGCGAGCAATTTTCGCAATTATTCAATTTCCACATAGACAAAAGATGATTAAGCTCTGATTATCTGAACTAACTTGCCTATAAAATGTAATTTAACTTGAACTTTTGGAATCGATATCACATATTGTTTCTATTGATGATTTTATTAAAGTAGTGATTGGCCCATTTAGGTCATACCATGGATGTAATCGGTATAGTAGCAACTTAGATGATTGAATTTCCAAAGATACAGCTTGATCCTGATAATACGTTTGCTTCTGACTTTGGCATACTGATCCACGACGAATTCAAAATTCTCTATATGGATGAAAACCTATGCAACATCATTGGCGTAGGTAAGGTTCCAGACAAAATGTCATTGCCTAACTTGCTAAGTTTGATTGTGGATGTAAACCCTGAACAAGCCTTAGCCCATCATCATCGGTTAATGGAAGGGTCGGTAAGACCAAGGGTACAAACCTTCAAGGTTACTAAACCCTCGGGCAAAGTCGCCCATGTGTTAGTTGCAGAGTCCATTGTTCAATGGCAAGGTGAAACAGCAATCCAACTGGCTATTATTGATATTACAGAGAAGTACAACGACTTTTATCAACTGGAGCAACAGGCCTCTATTGACTCCCTCTCAGGTTTAACCAACCGGAACCGTTTTGAAACCATACTCAGTAACGAGCTAACTAAAGCACAGAAGATAGGCTATCCCATATCATGTCTTTACATCGACATTGATGACTTTAAGCTCATTAATGACGCCTATGGCCACCAGGCTGGCGATGACGTTATTCGTACCTTCGCAGATTGCTGTAAATCCAGCATCCGCCAATCTGATTTTATTGGTCGCTGGGGCGGAGAGGAGTTCATCATTCTGCTTCCCCATACCTCCCACCAATTTGCCCTGCTTTTAGCAGAGCGCTTACGTCGGCGCGTGAGTAAAAGCCACATAGACATGCCAGATGGAACGATTAACTTCACTATCAGCATTGGAGTCAACACCCTTTGGGGTGATGTTATTTCTCCTTCAGCTGTATTGCATCAAGCTGATCAAGCACTCTCTCATGCCAAACGTCATGGCAAGGATCAAGTCGCTTCGTATGAAAAAATAATCACAGCACATAAAAATTAAGGTAACCGTTCACCAGACCCCCATTGAAAAATCATTTGTGATCCATCGCACTTGATCCGCTTTTCCTTCTTGAGTGAT
>NZ_JANEYT010000039.1 GCF_024357955.1 Photobacterium pectinilyticum | reverse complement strand
AGCCAATGCCATTTCTTTAAAGACAATCGCTGGCTGCTTGAAGCCTAAACACTTTTTCGGTCGATAATTTATCCGCGATAAAGCGAATTCAATATCGCTGTCCATTACCGTTGTTAGGTCGGTTCCTTTCTTCACATATTGCCTTAAAAGACCGTTCGCATTCTCATTAGCCCCTCGCTCCCAAGAACTATAAGGGTGGGCAAAGTACACATCAGCCTCCAGCTCCTTTGCGATGGTTTCATGACCTGCAAACTCTCTCCCGTTATCTGCCGTGATGGTATGGACATGCTCCTTGTATGGCATGAGTAACTCTATGGTTGCTTTGGTGACATCATCCGCTGATTTGGATGGCACTTTCTTCACCACGTAAAATCGTGTTTTACGCTCTAAAATAGTCACCATAGCCCCTGTACCGTGCTTGCCTAATACTTCATTGTGGTAAATAACATCTACCTTTCCCTTATCAACCCAAAAGGAACGGACCGGCAACAAATGCTACTGGGCAAATGGGCAACGTTGTTAACTGGCGTTATGGCTTGTGCCGTGGCACTTTTCTTTTCCCGGCTAGAAGGTTACAGCCTGTTCGATATCATGATGCTATTCACTGCCATGATACAAATGCCGTTGTCGATGCCATCATTTCTAGCCTTGCTTAACCTTCGCACTCCGGGTTGGTCTGGTTGGGCAACAGTATTGGTTGGCCTTATTGTTTCCGTTATTGTCCATTTTAGCTTTAACGTTGAATGGTTTGCCGGTCTATTCGACTATACATTGACGGGTCGTGAACAGGTTGATTTGAAGATTGCAGCGACCTTTATCTCCCACGTTTTCTTTACTGGTGGATTCTTTATGCTGACGCCTTGGCTATCAAGAACGAAGCAAGACACACAAGAAATTCGCCAACGCCTAGCTACTCCAATGAGCAAAGAGGAGCAAAGCCCTATTGATCACACCAACGGGATCTTCATGGGCCGTGCCTTAACATTGCTTGGCGTACTAGTTAGCTTGATTGCTATTTCTACCGATACATGGCGTGATGCCGCGATTTTTATAGGGATCGGAGGAATGATCCTGGCATGTGGCTTTACACTGGCTTATAAATCAAGCCGGCTACATAGGCTCGCTACGTCGCTGTAGGAAAAGACGGTCAGTCATCAAAATACTCAGGCTGGAATGACCCACCGACAATTATCACCACTTATATTTGCGCTTTACAAGGTACGTCAACCTTTTCAGTGATTTGAATAAAAAGCCAAGTATGGTTATCCATACTTGGCTTTTAATTTAATTCAATACTTCTCGATTACTTCGCGAGGAAAATGTCTAGCTCTTCGCTGCCACCAATGTGCTTGCCGCCAATAAATACCTGAGGCACCGTACTGCGGCCAGAGATAGCACGTAAGCTTACCGTGGTTGCATCTTTGCCTAGAACCACTTCTTCATAGCCCAGCCCCTGATCGATAAGGCTCTGTTTCGCTTTGGCGCAAAATGGACAGCCTGGCTTGGTAAATACCGTGATTGATTCTTGCAGTTTGTGCTCAGGGGCAATGTAACCCAGCATGGTATCGGCATCAGACACTTTGAACGGGTCGCCCGGCTCGTCGTTTTCGATAAACATTTTCACTACAACGCCATCTTTTACCAACATGCTGTAACGCCATGAACGGTCACCAAAGCCGAGGTCATTTTTCGCAACCAGCATACCCATTCCTTTCGAGAACTCACCGTTACCGTCTGGGATGAAAGTAATGCTTTCAGCTTCTTGGTTATCTTTCCATGCGTTCATTACAAAGGTATCGTTAACAGAGACACACAGAATGTCGTCAACACCGCGCTCAGCGAATACTGAGGCTAACTCATTGTAACGTGGTAGGTGGCTAGAAGAACAAGTGGGGGGTGAATGCACCCGGTAATGAAAAGACGATAACTGTTTTATTTGCAAATAGTTCTTCCGTGGTTACGTCTACCCACTGATCACCTTGGCGAGTGTGGAATGTTACCTCTGGTACTGCCTGACCTTCTTTAGATTCGAACATAATCATTTCCCTTAAACTTTAATAAGTAACTATTGCAACTGGAGACTCATCATCATTATTGCTCCCTGTTGATGAGTTCATTATGCCACTTTAAAAAATAAGGTCACGCTGATTACATTGATTGATTCAATAGAAAAAATCTATTACGGAGAAAAACTGTCCTCAGTCTAGGTTTCTTCACCCTATCCCTTTCATTGCCAAGCGACAGATGCAAAAAAGCCAGCAATTAAGCTGGCTTCTTCTAATTTGGCGGAGAGATAGGGATTTGAACCCTATCTAGCCTGAACTCTTTTAAAAACATCCTCTAATTTTTCAGGATGTTACCCGACATTGAGAAAAATTCGGATTGAACAAATGTGATTCACATACATCAAATCACAAGCCAGATTGTTAGTCAAATACTATTTTTCTAACTGTGCGATGAGGGTGTTTATTTTTGTCGTTCTGATTTTACTTTTTTCAGTACATACAATAATGCTAAAATCATCCCGATAAAAAAACCTGTTCCTAGGCCAATAAAAATAGCAATGTTGCTTTGGATAAAGTCGATCATATATTCACTCCTGAATTAATTGTACTTAAGCTGAATTTTCCGTACTCAGTGCCTGCTATTACTAAGAGAAGTCACCGCGTTTAATTCGTTGTATCGCTTCAACGACTCTATTAGCTCCACCAGACGTAGTAAGAGCATCTAGAGGTGTCTCATTGTTGAGGAAGCATTTAGGGGTGCAGAGCCATTCCTCCGCCATATCCATATCGCCATCAAATAAATCGAGTATCATTTCACTAATATGATGATTGATGTGTTTAATATTCATAGGTAGCACCTAATTAATTGTGTTACATGCAGAGACAAAAAGTACATATAGCTTAAACTGCTAACTTTGATGAGCTTTGAAGATGACTATTAATATCTTGATTTTCGGTTTAATTCTCCCTAAGGATTGAGTACCTTCAGTCTAGACAGAAAACTCATCACCGACAAGTGCCAAGATCACCTCAAGTCATTGATTTAAATTAAATAGATACAAGTTATAATTTATTCTTGTTGCTGTAATTATTGGTTTTAAGTTAATTAAAATCTCTGTTTTTTTGCTAAACAACTAATTTAAGAGAGGAGGCAATCTCAAGGGGCATGTCACTTTTTCATTGGCTCTATATATAGCCAAAAGCAAAAAATTATTTTCTACAAGTTAAAATAAAAAACAATGATTATTTAATCATTAAGGAGTAATTTTTACTCGTGATAATAACGAGAACTAAGCATTTTATTTTTCTAAATTTGAGAAGTCAATCACAAAAATAATGACAAACTCTAATGTGTGATGGACAAGTGTGCGTTACAACTGAGATTCATGAGTCGGAGTTAGTTTTGGGTGGAGCAGCTCTACGTTGCAATGATCACATTGCAACGATCTACACCGCTAACACGAAGCTGGACATTTCTGAGTTACGAATGCCATCAATGTCTGCCTTGTTCTCATAAAAAAACATGGGAAAACTCTATATCAGTGGCCAGTTTTAGTGAACCACTACAAGCCCCAATATGGGTTCTAATGTAATGAATTAAAAAACACTGCATTATTCACTGTTTCCTTTTACTGCATCTGATATGATTAACCTATTGATATTAAACGCTTTGTAATATTTAGTGATGGGAGTGAAATGAACTTTAATCAAACCACAGTATTGGCTTTCTTTGAGCCCTCCAAGGTTAGTTACGAGATCCCTGTATACCAGCGGGCTTATGCTTGGGGAGAGAACAACTGGAATGAATTCTTGTCAGATCTTTATGAACAAGTAGATGGGGAAAACAACTATTTTTTCGGGAATATTCTTCTTGAATGCGTTGAAAAGAACAAGTTATACGAAATCATTGACGGCCAGCAAAGGGTCACTACCATTACTATATTTGTTCGCTCTCTACTCAACGTATTAAAGACACGAAATGACCTGTCAGAGCATGATTTTGACATTAATGACACTGAAGAAGCTTTCATCAGAGATAAAAATATTAAACTCCGCCCAGTTGAATATGATCGAAGTTGTTATGACTGCCTAATTGTCGAAAATCACGATCAGTTTGATGCCTATTCTCCATCACAAAAGAAACTACTTGAAGCGAAAGCATACTTCACTAAACAACTCTCTAAACTTGATACCGCACGCCTTGTCAGTATCCAAGAGAAGCTTGAAAATACCGACCTTACCATCATCGAGTTGGAGGGTAAGAAGGATGCGGCTCTGATGTTTGAACTGGAAAATAATAGAGGCAAAGAATTGACCAATATGGAAAAGGTCAAATCGTATTTCATGTATCAGATGTACGTGAATAGCCCTGCTGACGATGTTGATAACAATATCGAATTTGTATCGAACATATTTAAACGCATTTATCAGGTAATCAACAACATAGAGCGGATTAATGAAGATAGTGTGCTGATTTACCACAACAATGCGTATATCAAGGGGTATGCCTACCGCACTTTGGATGACTTGAAGGAAGCTTTCCGTAACAAAGATGACAAAGTTACCTGGATAAAAGAGTTCGTTCGAAGTTTAAACGATTCATTCGTGGCCATAGATAAGTTACAACATGAAGAGAGTCTGTATGCAAAAAGGCTGTTTAAACTTGGGATCCCCGCGTACATTTACCCATTCATTATTAAGGGCTACCGTTATAACTCTTCAGATCTCCCAACTCTTTTCCGCATTCTTGAAGTGATAACCTTTAGGGCTAAGCTCATAAACAGTCGGGCAAATATCCAAGAGCGTCTCAATGAAATTCTGCTCTCCTACGATGGCAACAATGCTGTCTTATCAGAAAAAATAACAAGTAAGCTCAACGATACATGGTATTGGAGTGATACAAATACGAAGAACTATCTACATGGCGGGATGTACGGAAATAATGTACTAACCTACCTGCTTTGGAGCTACGAGAGTTATCTTCAGAGAGCAGGATATTCAGTCGAAGGGTTCAAGATTACTAACCAACAAATTGAACATATAGCACCGCGCACGCCTACTGATGGAAGTCCTCTCGAAACAGGATATGAACTCAATGAGCAGGGCGAATATTCCGAAGAATTTAGCTCTGAATACCTCAATTGTCTTGGTAACCTCATGCTCATATCAGGGTCGCACAATGCGTCCATCGGAAACAAACCATTTGCCGATAAGTTAATGTCTTACAGAAAGACCCCCATTCTCAACCAACAGGCTGAGATTGCTTCTTTCGTTAAAGATAGCGAGAACCCAGTGTGGGATTGTGAAGCAATAGATGAACGGCATAACAAAATCGTAGACTTTGCGATCACTGAGTGGTCATTTCGGTAAAGGGTAACCAGCCACTATCCAAATTCTATTGAGACTGGATAGTGGCACCTATTCAATACCGATTAACTTGATAGCCCGTACAGCCAACTCATGCATCACCGCATTGCCCCACTTGATTTCATTCCAGTCTGAGTAACTGTTTGGATCTCTCACTGTCTGACTGCCTTGTATGGTTGCATGAGAAAGTGCATGCCTGCCATCTTCCCGCAACCAGTCCTCAAGCTTTTTTCCATTCAAGAAGTGGGGCTTTCTATCTCTCAATGTTCTAGCCTGCTCACCTTCTAAAGTTGGAATCTGCTGCTCAATCCAAGCCCCCTTACACTTCCCATTTTTAAACGGAATTTCGAGAATCTTGGCATAACATAGAAATTCGTAATAGGCACTTCCACTAGATACCCCTTCTCGGAAAAAACCCAAAGCAAGGTGCTGAGCATCACTAAACACTCTCTGCTTGAAGCAATCCATATGCAGCGCATAACTATCATCATTTGGAATAAAGTTCATAGTGGCACAATAAGAACTATTCAAACCATTGATTTCACGAACTTTAACTCTGTAATACCAAACAATTTCATTTAGAACTCTAAAAAAAATGTTCCATGGATCTTTTCGACCAAAGCCATTTTTGTTCGATATTGTAAAAGAATGAGGGTGAAGTGAGTTCTTTACACCTAATATTACTTCTTCTCCATCATATGGAAGAATCCACTTTTCATTTACTATTCCATCTTGTATTGATATTGGCATTGGCGTTCTAAATTGCTGAGTGTCCTGAAGATAAAATGAGGAAAAACACTATTTAAGTCAAACAAACTTATAAGAAATGAGTCCTGCAAGACTTCTTCTCTCAGTAGTACCAACAAGTGGTAAGCCCTCACCTTACTAAACATTGCACAGATTAGAAAAAGTAGGTCAAACCACCTCACTGTGATTTGTGAGGTTGAGCGTCGCTGGCACGGAAAGGGGCACTTCTGAGTTACGAAGTGCCAACAATGATGGTTCTGGACAGGAATGAGTTTGAACTAGGAAGGGTTCCCTCCTAGTTGCCAGTAGGCAAAGTGCAATCCGTCAGTTTAGTACCAAACATCTAATTGAACGTATGAGAAGAAAGTATTCGCCATTATCGTAAACAACAATAATTGAGAATACTTTGTGAAAACCACCGTCAAGGCTCAATAGCTAACTCATCACGAGTTAGTGCTATTCCTGCGTCTAGGATCGGCTCCAAAGGGTCAGGAAGCTTTGTGTTGACTTGCGAGGTCAGTTGCTGCGTAAATTTCTTAACAAGCCCAGAGTTGTTCTTAGCCTTCGCTAGCAGCAACATGAAGACAGACTCAATGATGCTCTCAAGTTGCTGCTTAGATTCTCGGTTGATGGCTTTCAGGTTGTGCTCTGCATTTGCTAACGCATCTTCAACACTGTTTAGCTCATCATGCTTGTTAGCAAAAGTATGCTGCAATGCGAGATAACGCATACCCATCGCATCAATCTCATTCTGTGCGTCGACTTTCTTTGCATGCAACTGCTCTAGTTGGCTTTGCTGGTTCTTTAGGTAGATATCAGCATTTTTTATTTCTTGCATCGCGGTAGCGAGCAACGGAACAATAGCTTTTTTTTGTTCATTTAGCAGAGCAGTATCGTCCTTAAGTGATTCCAGTCGCTGTTTGCATTGTGCTAGTTGCCGATTGTAAAAATTAAACTCTCGTGCCGATTTTGGCAGTTTGGCTTGGGCAACCATATGCTGGTATTGTTTGCTGGCTTTCTCCGTTTCATCCGCAAATTCAGCAACAAAACCCTTTGGTTTCAGCAGGTGTTCATTTGTGTATTCTTGAACCATACGCTGGTAATGATGACCAAAAGCCTTGCTTTGCCGATGACTTAATTTACCGCTAGCGGGGAAGGGTTCATGTGCGGAATCTTCCTTAGCGAGAAACTCATTAACAATCTCAATCTGCCTTTTACGTAAATCGTACTCACCCGTTTGGTGGTTCTTACCGCTAAGATAATAATGAGTGTGAAGCCCCGTAGACTCAGATTCATCACGCTCGTCATCATGACCGATGATGACCTCTATAGCGTGATTAGGATAGTGGAAATCTAAAAACTGCCTGGTGAATTCAACGTACTCGTGTAGGGAAATAACGTCAGAACCAACTCCCCACTGGTGAGGGATTTTGAAAATACCTTCTTGTACCGCAATGGCATTCTCAGTTTTCGGGCGCGTACAGATTTGATTATGCGCATTGAGGTAGACTTCCAACATATGTCGTCTTTGTCTCGGGCGAGTCATAGACAACTGCGCAAACCCGTCAATTTGTGAATAGCTAATACGTTCTTTCTGTTTGAGTATGTTCGAAAGAAAGTCACTCGCTTGTATGTTTCCTGCCTTGCGTTCAGAAGCTATCGTCTTTTTAATTTTTGCGCGGTATTGTCGTTGTTGCGTTTGCAGTTTTTTGTGGTCGCGCAGCCTAGGCTCTGGTGCTATATCAAATAGAATTTCTTGTCGTTCATCTTGCTCTAGTTCATCAAGAGCCTGCACACGACCACGGTAATAAATAATATTGTTGTTGGTCAGTGCAGGATTCCATTCAAGCTGTTTTACAGAGTCATGACCTGGGCTGATTCGAAGAGAATGCTGTAGTGATGATTCACATTTTTTACGCCCAGTTGGCGTCGATTTGTAGTTAAAATGACGATGAAATAATCGGATTCTATTGAGCATGATAACCTCCCACGGAGGTTATCCTTAGAGAGTCAAGAGATACATCTCTTGCCAGCAGCTTCCGTTTCATCTTTTGCGAAGCAAAAGTGTGACGGAAGCGCAGCTGGTTACTCATGCATTTCACTTTCGAGTGACGCATAATTTTGAGCGCGCGCGGTTGGCTCTTTGCTACGAACATGCAAGGGCAAATGCCCTTGACCTTCAATGTGGGAATGGCTGGTAGCTGCACCATTATTCCTCCCCATTTTGAATGCTTTCAATGAATAAATCACCAGCCGTTTTCGCTAGAGGGTTTCGTGTTGGTAGCGATGTTTTCGAAGTCGTGTTGAGCGTTTCCCTCAGCCACTGAACCTCATTTTTTAGTTCATCTATCTGCTCATTGCGCATGATTAGCTCAGTGTTAATCTCAGCGTGTTCTACCTGCAACTGATTCAGTTGCTCTCGCTGTTTTTCGTACTTTTCTAAGATAACATTCGTCTCACTTAGCTTATCCTCAAGAGCACTTATTCGCAGGCACTTCGATTCAAGAGAGCGTGACAGTTGTTCATTTTCATCACGATAGCCAATAAGAGAATTAATCGACTCTTCGAGATGTTTTTTTTCACCGCAGACTTCATCTAAGTATTTTCCTAACTCTAAATGCTCATGTTCGGCTTTACGCATTGCAGCTTCCGCACATTCAACCCTACGAGCTATCTCAATCGACATTTGCTCGTCAATTTGATGCCAAAGCGCTTCCGCATTAGAGGTGATATTTGTTACAACTTGCTGAAACCAAATCGGCTTGGGATGTTCAACACCATGATGCGGCATGCTATTCCGCTTCAATAGATTCAAAGCAGCTTTAGCAACATGATACTGACCGCCAAGTCGGTTGTAATATTCAGTGGCTTTTACTTCTTTTTCGCCATTCTGACTCATCTCTAGATAAACGGATTGATAAGCAGCCCAGTCGTTATCCAACTTGTTGACGTTGATGACGCCGAGCTTAGTGCATTCATCTCTAAACTGTTGCTCAAGCATTGTGAGCCTCCAGTTCTTGCATCATGCTCGCAATCTTGTCATTGATGATTGCTTTTAACTCATGGTCTTCAGAGTGCTTCAACGTAGTTTTAATCTGCAATAACTGCTCTAACTCCACCTTTTTTCTTATTCCAGGTACTATAATCGGGTCTACAGTGTTGCTGACTAGCTTGCTAAAATGTTGGTTGATTTTTTGAGTCTGGTCACTAGCGTCTTCAGTCATCCATCTAGCATAGACTTTATCAATCATGCCAGTGTCGGTATGCCCCATCTGACCTGCTAGCCAGTTTTTATTGACACCTGCTGTTAGTGCCTGGCTTGCAAAAGTATGACGCAACTGAGATACGCCCCGACTTTGGATGCTTTCGCCAGTACACTCTATATGTAGCTCATTCGCTTTCGTTAAAAGCTTGTACCAATAACGTTGGCTGAAATCTTTGGCGTCTTTGTAGTGGCATCCACGAACAGTATCAATGAATAAATAACGGGCTGTTTCATGAGTGACTTGTTTTCCGTTTCGGCCTATTTTCTTTATATCAACGGCATCGAACTGTTTTGCAATATCGAGCTGTTTTTCCAAGATAGGATAAAGAATGTCATTGATTTCGATGACTCGAGTGCCTGACTTGGTTTTTGTACATTTCGAAACGCCAAGGACTTGTGCTGAATTAATGTGCAGTTGACGATTTTTTAAATCGACATCAGACACTTTTAAAGCAATCATTTCACTAATCCTCGCCCCGCATGCCGTCATCGCTTCGATAAGATTTTTAGTGCAATAGCACTCACTATCAACGAGTTTAAATGTCTCTAATTCTGCGAGCGTAAACGGGTTGGGCGATGGAGCTTCATCAGCGATGGAGCGATTAGAAATTTTAGCCATTGGTGTTTCTACAATCAGCTTATCGCCTTGTGCGAGGGCAAAGACCGCTCGTAGGAGTCTAAAGTACTCATTGATCGTTTTATTTTTATAATGCTCATCAACAGAATCAACCCAGTAGAGAACGTCTGATGCTAATAGGTCTTGAACGTTCATCTCTCCAAAGCTCTCACAAAGAATGTTTAGCTTTGAACAATCAGCAACTCGAGTTGATTTTTGATGAACATTTTTTTTACTGATTTTGAATAGCTCAGCAAAATAGGCGAATGTTGTATTGCGTTTGTTTTTATGCGGCATGATTTATTTCCTTTTCGTGCTCTTTTTTTTCTAAAGTACACACAATAAAAAGGTGATGCAAATCACAAAAATGAACAAATCGGTTAACTAAGTCGTTGTAATACATATAAAAAATGCGCAGTCAACCCGCCAAATGTAGAGCTGGCAAGGCTTTAGACAAAACAGAGCAAAAAAGGAAATTATTTTCATTTTTTGAAAAATAATTGAGTCACAACACTAAATCAGCGTGGTGACTCAATAAGTTGGCTAAATAAATTAATTGAGCTGAATTAATTTATTTAGCAGTGAAGCATCAATTCAGAGAAACTGATGACTCTTCGTTTGATCAAAGTCGACTTGATGGGGCTAACGTCATCGACAACACAAACAGCATGCGGTGTTCGACGATTGAACGTTGAAGACAAGCATCGAACTTCAATTGAAAAGTCCCTGCGGGTTTTAAGACTCCTTAGTGTTAATTCGGAGGTCTCCTCGTCATAAGACAAAAACTGATGCCTGTCAGCCATCATCATTGCTGCGATCTGTGCCGCTTCACTATCGTCACTCGGAATAATAGCTTTATACCGTTCGAAGAGTGAAATATAGCCAATCTTCACCTTCGCATCTAACTCAACGTTCAGGGAGGGATGTAATATTAAATCCCTCATAAAATCCCGACGAATGTCATCTGAAAATCGCTGATAAACCCAGTACGGTATCGTTATTTGGTTCGATGAACTGTCACTGTTTTGTGCCAGCCAATCTTGGAAACAATAGTCGCAGACGCCTAATAGCTGCTTAAAGTTATCCAGCCCACCGAGAGTAAATTCAATTTGACGAGAAGAAAAACCATGGTGAATAAAATCTGACTCTTCAAGGAATGGCGCTTCTCGTAGCAAAGTCATTGCATGTGTGATGATACCGATGTCGCTAACGGTAACACCTGTTGAAAATAGCGGCGAGAAATCAGAAGAGGCAAACACTGATTCGTGGCACTTTAATGTTTCTATCACATGCTTACGCTGAGTATCATTAAGTCGAGTCATTATGCCTCCTCCGACATCAAATCAAATGCGGAGACTACCGACAAGCTTTTGGTAAGTTTTAGCTTTTTACCATACCGACCAAACGTCATATTTGGGTTTGAGTGTCCTACAATTTCGGCAACGTTATGCTCTTTGATGTCACGTAGTTTAAGTTCATCAATGAAAGTATGACGGAGGCCATAAGGCGTTGGACGGTTTTTAGGCTTCATACCGATACGCGTTTGTAGTTTTCCAAACTGTATGCGATATGTTTTCGACCAATCGTTATCCTTGCCTAGTGGTTTGAAATTGAAAATCGGAGTATTCGATGTTTGAATGCGGCTTTCTACGAATTCGATAAAGCCTTTATTAATCAGAGCAGGGTGAATCGGTACAGCTCGTAGAGCGTGTTCATTCTTGAGGTGTTGGAGTGGAGAGCTATCAGAGATTTGCAGATAGTGGATGCCAGCGTAACATTGACTATCAATCGTATACAACTGACAAGCCTCACTGGTTCTTAATCCCATATAGAGTTGAAGCCGAGTTATCCACTTGAAGTCATCACTCATATCTTGCAAAGCGTGACTTTTGAATAGTCTGTTGAGTTCAGATAGCTCCCATCTATCTCGTTGTTCACTAGCATGCTTAACAACTTTGAATTTAGCATTCACCTTGTCTGTTGGGTTTGTCTCGATATATTCCATCGCATGAAGCCACTTAAAGAATTGCTTAACCGCAGCAAAGTACTCTTTGTTCGTTTTTGCTGAACGTCCTTGCTGACGCAGGAGGTCAATGTAACGCATTAAATCTGCTGGTCTTGGGGTTGTGACTGATTTGCTATCGAAGAAATTAAGACAGTGTCCAACCCGCTGCTCAAGCTGATGAATAGTTAGATGAATGACGTTTTCGTTTTTCTTACTGCCGATGAACTTCGCTAACCATGTTCGATAATTGGCGGTGTTAGCAGTAGTCAGAGATGGGGCATCGCAACTCACTTGCTGTAAGTCAACGTCACCCATATCGATAAAGTCATTCTCATGCGCATCGACGGGAAGGTAGTGATTGATTTGCTGTACTGACGGGTAAGTTTTGCGGATAGAGGCGATATCTCGCAAGAGCGCGACTTGAAAATCAGTAAAGGAAGTCGCTGGCGCTGACTTCAGTTTCAATAGATGCTTTTTGACACAAGCCGATACATGCAAGTTACGCTCAATTGCTAAATCACGATTTTTAGTAAACAGTGAGTAACGGAGTTCATTTGGAAAGCCTGCTTGACGCAGTTTGACTGGAGTGACGATTCGCGTGTAATACACACTAGATGGCAGTTTTAACAGATACATATGTATCACCTCTTTGGAGTAGGTGATTTTTCTATGCGTCAGATATGAAAAAAGCCCTGAAAAATCAGAGCTTTATTCATTTTAAAAGTGGCGGAGGGATAGGGATTTGAACCCTAGATACGCTACAAACGTATGCCGGTTTTCAAGACCGGTGCTTTCAACCACTCAGCCATCTCTCCTTTGTGCGGCGAATAATACGGGGTCATCCGATTCGTGTAAAGGGCTTTTCTAACCCTAACTCACCAACCGAACAACAAGCCACCACCCTGCTCAAATCAACAACAACTAGTTGTATGCGCGGGCAAATTTACCTTCAGAATTCGCTAGGTAAGCGCCGGCATTCGCTGGTATGAAGACCGACTCACCTTTCGCAATGGTCAAAGTTTCACCGTCAGTGTGAGCGACGGTCAATGATGCATCTACCGCTAATAAGATTTCAGCACTGTTAGTGTGTAGCTCAACATTATTCGCCTGCTGATACACGCTAAACTTGAAGTCTGGAACCGGAATTGGGTAATGCTCTATGCCATTTTCAGTCTGCGGTGTCATCAACAAACTATCGAATGGGATTGGCACACATTGGGTACATGAAACCAGCTCAGGCACATCCATATACTTTG
Source organism: Photobacterium pectinilyticum (assembly GCF_024357955.1). Classification (GTDB taxonomy): domain Bacteria; phylum Pseudomonadota; class Gammaproteobacteria; order Enterobacterales; family Vibrionaceae; genus Photobacterium; species Photobacterium pectinilyticum. The sequence continues at coordinate 33,659 of NZ_JANEYT010000039.1, read as the reverse complement.
GCGTCAAACCTGCACGCAACACATTGTCAGAGTTGGCCATGATCTCCAAACCCGTACCTTTGAGGTAAGCATGAGGCGTACACGCATACAAGAACATCGACTCACCAGGCTGCAAGGTCAGGGTGTTCAACATTAGCGGAGCAAATAGACCGATATCGCCAGGATATTGCTCTGCCAAGTCTAGAATCAACCCAAACAATTCCTCGTCTTTATGCGCTTCAGCAAATACCAATAGCTTGGCTACACTGCTGTCTTTTACTTCACCATCCAGAGACAACATTGCTTCAAAGAAACACTCAAGGCCCAGCTCGTTCTGGTTCGCTTCCAGCGCTTCTACCAGTGAGTGGATCTCTTCGATGTCTAGCGCTCGGAAAAACGAGACAATGTCTGCAAACTCACGGAAACCATTCATTGCTTGGTAAGGCGTTAAAGCGTAAACCAGTTCTGGCTTGTGGTTCGGATCTTTATAGTTGCGGTTACCGGCGTTACGAGGTATGCCCTGCTCTTCTTCTCTGGCAAAACCGTCTTCAGCCTGTGCTTTACTCGGGTGAACTTGAATAGACAGCGCTTTTTCAGCCGCTAGCACTTTAAACAAGTAGGGCAATTCACCGAATGTCGCAGCTGTTTCCGTGCCAATAAAGGTTGCTTTATCAGCGTCAATAAACTCTGATAGCAGGATTGGCTTGCCATCGACTTCAATTTGCGAGCAACCATTCTGATGGGCACCCATCCAGATTTCCGCTTGAGGTTTACCTTCTGGGTTTTCAATGCCAAACAATTGGCCAATCGATGTTGTGCTGCCCCATGCATAATCTTGAATCACATTATGCATACGATAAAAACGAGGGGAAGAAGTCATAGCTTTCCTTATTTCTAATGCAGATTTCATTAAGGTCCCAAACTCATTTAAGGGGCGTTAATGAAATACGATTAAACGTTTATGTCATCCGACGAAGCACCTGTGCCATCAAGCGATGGCATCAACTTGTGTTATCCGTTTACCAATCACGCATACTACCAAAAACGGTCAGTAAAAAGAGATTATTCATCACTTCTCCAGCAAAAAGCTCCCTCATCAAGAGGGAGCTTTCTGGGCACGGCAATTCAGGTCTTACCGCGCTCAACCGTTGCTAGGGGGTTAAGCAACAGCAGTTTTTGGTTGCGATTTACCCTGACGCATTTTCTTCAGCGATACCGCCACCAGCGCAGTAACTACCGCACCTGCCGCCATACACGCTAGTGCAAGAATCGGCTTGTTCATCGCACCGAGTAGAGCAACAACTGGGCCACCGTGAGCAACACTGTTAGTGATACCAAATGAGAAGGCCATTACTGCAGCGACCATCGAACCCAGTACGTTCGCAGGGATAACTGACATTGGGTCTTGTGCCGCAAAAGGTATGGCACCTTCAGAGATACCGACCAAACCCATTGCACCAGATGCTTTACCTGCTTCAATTTCCGACTCTTCGAAGATGTCAAACTTACGACCAATGACTGTCGCCAGCGCCATACCCAGAGGAGCGACAGGGATAGCACACGCCATCGCACCCATAAACTGGGTTTGACCGCTAGCAATCATGCCGACTGAGAACAGGAATGCCACCTTATTGAATGGACCACCCATATCGAAGCCTGCCATACCACCCAATACGATACCCAGCAGTACAACGTTACCGGTACTCATGCTGGTAAGCATTGCATTCAAGCCATCCATCAAGCTCGCAATTGGCGCGCCGATAACAAAGATGAACAAGCTTGAGATAAACAAGCTACCGGTAATAGGTGCAATCATAATTGGCACCAGCGGCTGGATAAACTTGTGGTAGTTGCGGGTGACAATGAACTTAACGAAGTAACCAACCAATAGACCGGCAACAATCGCACCGATGAAACCCGTACCGGCCTCCGCGCCGTAGAACGAGCCGTTGTTGGCAATCCAGCCACCGATCAAACCCGGAGCCAGTGCAGGACGGTCAGCAATCGCATAAGCAATGTAGCCCGCCAGAATTGGGATCATCAGGGTGAAGGCAACGACACCGACATCCAATACCTTATTCCACATGCTGCCATCTGGAATAGCCATACCGGCTTCTGTTGGTTGACCACCAATCGCTAATGCTAGTGCAATCAACAAACCACCCGTTACAACGAACGGGATCATGTGCGACACACCGTTCATCAGATAACAATACAGATCAGAACGCGCTTGGTTCACTTTGCTTTCTTTCTCTGTTGGTGCATCGTCTGCAGAGGTTTGGTACTGAGGTGCAGCCAGTGCTTGATCAATCAGGCCCTTGGCATCTTTGATCGGCGCTTTAACGCCAGTTTTAATTAAACGCTTACCGGCAAAGCGAGCCATGTCGACTTGCTTGTCACAGCTGACAATAATGGCTTCTGCGCGTTCGATTTCTTCGGCTGTCGGACTGTTCTTCACCCCGATAGAACCATTGGTTTCTACCTTGATTTCATAGCCAAGCTCTTTTGCCCCCTTCTCAAGCGCTTCCGCTGCTAGGTAGGTGTGCGCAACACCCGCTGGACAGCCAGTAACGCCAATAAGGAAGCCATTTTCTGCCGCCGGTGCATCTTCTGTTTCTGTTTTTTCCAGCAGCAGGGCGAGAGCATCTTTTTCAGATTTAGCCGCAAGGAATGCCTCAATGAAACCATCTTCAATCAACTTGGAAGAAAGTTCAGCCAACACTTCAATATGGTGGTTCGCACCGCCGTCTGGCGAAGCAATCATGAAAAAGAGTTTAGAAGGAAGGCCGTCCTCTGCGCCGTATTCAATACCGCTACGGCTAACACCGATAGCGACGGCAGGCTCACTGACCGCAGCACTCTTGGCATGCGGTAGCGCAACGCCATCTTCAAAGCCGGTATTACCCAGCTCTTCACGGGCATGAATATCAACCAAAAACTGTTGCTTGTCGCTGACTCGACCCTGCTTGTGCAGAATGTCGATCATCTCAACAAACACCTCTTCTTTCGTCATTGCCTTAAGGTTAAGGCAAATCAACTGCTCATTAATCAAGTTCGTGATCATGAGTGTTCCCCCTTTGATTATGTATATCGGCATACTGTTTGCCGTTGGGGATATTTTCGGCTTTTTAGCACACCTCTCATAGTGTACCAGAGGAGCATTTACTGGATATTTGTAACATCCGAACTTTTATGTGATCAGGTTCTCACAATATAAACGTATGAAAACGACAAACAAAAACCATAATTTTAACATTAAAATCATACAGATAATAAAAACAAAATAACCATAAATATTGCTTATATAAAGAGGCAAATGAATAATGGCTAGACTTAAGTAACACGATTTTTAGTCTAAGAGACCGTTTTTAAGTGATCAGGTTCACGATATCTGCCCGAGAACAAGGACAATAGAGGCAATGACAAAAGATAATAGCGGCTCAATGTAGCCAGCAACCAAAGCCGATTTGTAACATGAGCCAAGTCTTCCACCAGTTACTCGAAACCCTGCTTGCCGAGCGAGAGCACTTCAACCGCATTTGGTTTGCCGGTGATCATGTCACTCCCCCCCCGTTTAGCTACCAGGTTAACTTTCCACGGCTCGAAATGGTGCTAAGTGGTGAGTACCTCAATGAACTGGAAGATCCCGATCATGGTATTACCGAGGTCAAGATCATGCCCGGCGACGCCTTATACATTCCGCCCAACAGCTGGAACAAACCTAACTGGGACACCAACTGTTCGGTACTAAGCCTGCTATTTGGTAAACGCCAACTCGGATTCAGCTTGGTCAGTAAGGCTAAAGGACAAGCCCATTTTTTTGATATTCAAAAGCACAGTATCCAAACCCGAACGGGATTTGCTATTGACCATATTCTCGCTGGGCTCAACGCCTTGGCGAAAGAGCCTTTGCAAAAGCCAATGGACGAGCACCTGTTGCAAGCCTTGATGAGTTACTGCCAACAAATGCTGGCAACACCTAGCGAAACCAACAAAAATCGCAGTGAAGATCTTTACCAGGGGATCTGTATCTATATTCAAGAAAACTTCCACCGCCCGATCACACGCGACTCGATTGCCAAGCGGTTTAACATCACCCCAAACCACCTTTCTCGCCTGTTCCGCCAACAAGGGCATATGCGAATGGCCGACTACATCACTTGGGTGAGGATTGAACGAGCCAAGTTCATGCTCAAGAAATACACCTTCCGCCTGAACGAAGTCGCTACCCGTTGCGGCTTTCAGGATGTGAATTACTTCTACCGAGTATTCAAAAATAAAACCGGGATGACCCCGTCGGACTATCGTGGGAGAAATTGAAGCGAAAGAGAAGAGTACAGAAAGGACTAACGAGGTAGTGGCATTACATTAATCATCGAAATGGCTGTAAAAGACTATCAAGCACAACCGCTTTTAACACCTCTGGTCGTGTATTTTCAGTTAGTAGCTGACAAAAACCGGGGTCTAGCAGCCGCCTAGAAAATGACGAGAAAGCCAGTAGATATTCACGCTGGGGAGGCGCAGGCAGTACCAAACCGATAACAAAGCTCACAGGTCCACGTTTGGGCCCCCACTCTAACGGCTGCTCTAAAGGTGCCAGTACGAGAGTAGGAGCCTCAATATCAGGCGTTAGTATATGAGGCAAGGCAATGCCGTTACCCATTGTCGTTGACGATACAGCCTCCCTTGCCTGCATTTGCTCTAACAGGCGATTCGCTATATCTGGTTGGTTAGGGGCACATTGGCGACTAATTTGCGTCAATACATCCGCTTTAACCAGCGAGCTTACTGTAAATTGGGACAGTGACGATAAAAAACTCAGCTCATAGTCAAAGGGTAAGACAATGCTCCCCTTCTCTTCCCGCTGGCTGATCAACCGATGATCAGTACTGATCAAATAACAATTCTCAGAGACAAAGTCTGTCAATACCATACAAGCTAATTCAGCATCCAAACCTTCAATCATTAACTGACAAAGATCGCCGGGCATCGACCCCAAGCTCATCATTCGCATCGCCTGTTCAGCATTCGCTGTTCTAAGCTGCGAAATGTTGTTGATTACCACGATCGAGCGGAAATACCCCGCCAAGGTTTTTAACCGGTTGAGTTTCCAGGCCGGTAGCCCTTCATCATCCAGGGTAAAGGTGATACGTCGTTCAATCATCGCTCGCGTCTGCCGTTCAATATCTTACTGGAATCAAAGCTCTTTACAGCGATTAATCACGCCAGCAGGATCGATAAGAACCTCTTCAACCGTCACACAATGGATCTTACTGCCGGTAAAGCGTGCACGGTGCTCAATTTCAATATCAGAAGCAATCAGCACTACATCAGCCCGGCCGATATCCTGAAAACTCAGCTGATTTTCAATTCCCATTGCGCCTTGAGTCTCAACCATCATTTGAACACCAAGCTGTTGGGCAGCTTTGGTTAACTCTGATGCCGCCATATAGGTATGGGCAATCCCTGTCGGGCAAGCGGTAACCGCAACAATTTTCATGAGTCTTTGGCCTCTTTATATTACTTGTTTGCTTTGTACCGTTTTCAACGCTATTAATCTACCGAGTTTGAGAATATTGGTTCAAATTTCAAAACAGAAATTGATCTACTCCAGCAATCCCTGCCTGAATAACACTATAAACCCTAGCCAGACCGCCTCGGTTGCTGATAAAATCCGCCTCCAACAGAAATCCCAAATATCTAAAAGAGAGTGATTCCTATGGGACGCAGTTTCGAAGTCCGTAAAGCCTCGATGGCGAAAACTCAGGGCGCTAAAATCAAAGTTTATTCAAAGTACGGTAAAGAAATTTACGTTATTGCGAAAAACGGTGGTATTGACCCTGACACTAACCTTTCCCTAAAACGCATGATCGAGAAAGCCAAAAAAGATCAGGTGCCTAGCCATGTTATCGACAAAGCGATCGACAAGGCAAAAGGCGGCGGCGGTGAAGATTTCGCAACTGCTCGCTATGAAGGTTTTGGTCCTGGTAACACTATGGTGATCGTTGACTGTCTAACCGACAACAACAACCGTACTTTCATGGACGTTCGTCAGGCATTCGTTAAGAACAACGCTAAAATTGGCTCTCCAGGTACCGCGGCTCACATGTTCGAGCACCAGGCTGTATTCCAGTTCAACGGTGACGACGAGGAAGCAGTACTTGAGAACCTGATGATGGAAGATGCTGACGTATCTGACATCGAGTGTGAGGACGGCGTAATCACTGTATTCGCTCCGCACACTGAGTTCTTCAAGATCAAAAGTGCACTCGCTGCAACCATGCCTGAAGTAACGCTAGACGTTGAAGAAATTTCTTTCGTACCTCAAACCATGACTGAAATTTCAGGTGAAGACGTGGCGAAATTCGAGAAATTCCTTGATGCGCTAAACGATTGTGACGACGTGCAGAACGTTTACCACAACGCAGAAATCGCAGAGTAAGTCGTTATTCTCGGAAAAACAGCCGGCATTGCCGGCTGTTTTTTTATCTGCGTTTTTTACGCCCTCCCCCACAGATGACTAATCCCAATCTGGATAAGTAGTTGATCAAATATTTATGTAGGTTGGTATAAAACCGTTGGAAACCGTTGTTCTCATTAATGTAATTAATGGATATTTACAGCGTGTAAATAGCCAGACACAACCGTCAATGGTGTGTAAATTCCCTTCTCCCTGATGCCTACCAAACCCATTTCATGATATGGTTGATGCTACTAATAAAACAACATCCAAAATAGCGCACAGGCTACCTTCGCCGTGCTTTTTCTTTTGTCTTTCGCCTTCTTGCAATCATTATGCGCCCAGAAAATAACAACCATGCTGCTAATGCGCAGCCAAAGTCGCCAGCGGCCCTAACGAGCACAGCGACACCGACAAAAACGGTAAAGTCACCCTTAAAGAAAATCAGTAAGTGGGTAGGGCTTGGTTTACTCACTCCCACAGCGATTATCACCGCAGCCCTTGCCGTGGGAATCCAAGTTGACTTAACGCCATACCGTGACGATATTAATCAGTGGCTAACCACCAACCTCGACCGAGAAACCCATATCGACGGGAAGATGGGGCTGGTACTGTCATTCCGTCCTGAGGTTCACCTTGAAGGTGTACACATCGACAATATTGATGCCTTTGAAAGGCAACCGATGTTAGCCTCAGGCAAGATCAACGCCAAAGTGGCCGTGCTACCACTGCTTAAAAGGACATTAGCGGTTGATTACCTTGAACTTGAAAACATCAACCTCCACCTTGCCAAAGCCCATAACGGCCAAACAAACTGGTTGCTTGGTGCGCCAACCTCAGCGTCAAGCACAGACGACTCTGCCGATGGTAACTCTGCAAATAGTCATCCTGCAGATGAAGGCTCTGCTTTCAAGTTAGCACTCACTGACCGTATCAGTGCCAGCAATTTATCCGTGGTTTTCGAAGACCAAAGCCAAAGTCAGTATTTCGACTGGTATCTCGATTCTCTCAATCTCAGCCAGCCCGGCAATGAATGGGAGTTTACGGCCAAAGGGGCGATGCTCGGCCAGCCTTATGATATTCAGCTAACTGGTGATCTGGAGCAGCTCATCAACCAGCAGACCGGCAAAGTGAAAGCCAGAGGTTCGTTTGCCGGTGCCGAGCTCAATATTGATGCCGACACGTCTGATAGCCTCAATGCCGATATCAGCCTGCAATGGCAAGATACCGGGCCCATTGAAGCCATGTTCGGATTAGATGTTAAGCACGCAGCACCGCTGACGGTGACTACCCACGTCAATGCCAACACCAGCACTATCACGATCAGTGATCTTATTATCGATAGCCCAATCACCCACGGCGCTGGCTACTTGGATATCGAGCTGGGCGAACATAACGTCATTGATGGTGAGCTGAATATCCCATTAATTGACCTACGCCCTTGGCTCCAGCCAGCACCGCAACCGATGATGCGTGCATTTGCAGCCCCTCCCCAGCAATCACCTCTGCAACGAGCCCTTGAACAATGGCTGGAAAAAACCACGACCCGGGTCGATCTTTCAATTGATGAGATCAAAGGCCTGGGTACGCCCGTTGAACGTCTATCCCTGTCGGTAAACGGCAAAGCCGGAGTATTATCAGCTCCGATGACCGCTGATATTGCCGAGGTGCCTTTTCGCGGTAAGGCATCACTCGATGCGACAGGTTGGGTGTCCAATTTGGATATCAGGCTTGGCGCCGAACAATCACCGTTGGGCGAAATGGCCCACTGGATCACAGGTATCCCATATTCACGCGGTCATTTGGATCGTGCAGAACTTGCCGTTACGACCAACGGCACCAAGCTCAGTGAGTGGTTAGAGCGCGCCGAGTTGTCCCTAGCCGTCGACAAAGCATTGGTCGAATGGGGTAGCGAAGCCAGCTTCAGCATTGACCAAGCCAGACTCAATGCCGGTATTAATCGTCAGTTCACATCCGATATCCAAGGCCAATTGATGGGCATACCCGCCCATATCCAAGCCCAAGCGGGTACTTTACAAGATATTATGATGGGCAGGGACTGGCCAACGACTCTGACCTTTGACTCTCCGGCGATTTCTGTCGAAGCCAAGGGGCTCCTAAAGCATACCCGCTGGGAGGAAGGCAGCTGGTTTGATCTTAAGGTCAACAGTGATAATGCCAGCCTGCTCAATCCTTGGCTGGGTACCCAAACCAATATCTCCGGCACCATCAACATTGACGGTAAGCTTAATTACCAAAATGGCTGGATCGATCTCGCCATGCCAAATCTCGCCTTGCTAGAGAGCTACGGCGATGTCACTTTGCGCTGGCAACCGGATCAACAGCGTCCTTTCCTGGTGATGGACGCTCAATTCTCGCAGTTGGATTTCACCCAGTTTGGCCAGTTCATCAATGATGACGAACTGCCGCAGGTCGAACAAACCGTGCCGACCCAAGGGGTGAACTTGGATGTGCCGTTGCTGGGTAGCGAACTGGTGATTGCCGATGCCGATCTAACCTTCCGTGCCGACAAACTAAAATGGGCTGATCAGCAGCTAGACAACTTATCCTTCAGCGGCCAGGTCCGTGATGGCAAGATGAATAAAGCACCGATCAGCGCCAGCTTTGCGGGCAGTACCTACAAAGGAGACCTGACTTTAGGCGTCGATGCTGCCAATATTGATGCAGAGCTCAACCTTGCGGTCAACCAACCGGATATCGGGGCGATTCTGAGCCGATTCGATGTTACTGATGACTTCGATATGCGCTTGGATCGTGCCGAGCTGGCTGTCTCTCTGTCAGGGCGATCCATTCTAGAATTGATGGAACATACCGAGGTTGATGCGGCATTGGTTGGTGGCCATGCCAATATCGCCGATAGCTACACCGGCAAAGCGCTAACCGTTAAGTTGGATCAAGGCCGGTTTGTGACCGGACCAGACACTGCGACTCGCCTGACGATTAACGGAATGGCCGCAGGCAAAGCAGCATCATTCAAGCTATCATCGATTTCCCTCAAGGAAGCCAATGATGGCCGCTCGACACTGCCGGTATCACTGGCTGCCAACTTAGGTGACATGCGATTTGACGCCAGCTCCAATCTCAGCCTGCCGATTGATCCGCGAGCGCTCAACCTGACCTTTGAAGTGTTTACACCCAACCTCGATAGACTCGAACCCTTCAGCGATATTGACCTACCACCTTATGGGCCGATCACTCTGGCTGCCAGCCTATCGATGGATAACAAGGGCTACCACCTCAACGACATGAAGGTACAGGTCAACGACAGTCAACTAACCGGTAAAGGCGCTTGGCTACCGCCACTCAAGGCAGAGCAACGCCCTCGCCTAGAGCTGGCTTTCCGCGCACCCTATATCCAACTCGACGACTTCAAAGTAGGCGACTGGCAGGCATGGGAAAAAGAAAGCACATCGGACACCAACCAACCCCTTGATGACAACCAGAATACGGCGTTGATCAGTACCGATGGCCTCGACATACTCAATACCAACTTCTCGCTGGATGTCGATGAAGTACGTTCCGGTGAAGACTGGCTAGGTGCAGGTCAATTGCACTGGGCGCTTGAAAACGGCGTGTTCAACCTCAAACCGATGACTATCCAGCTGCCGGGCGGTAATGTCGAGATGACAAGCCAAATTAAAGCCCAGGGTGATATGTTTGATATCCAGCTAAACGGCCATGTCGAGAATTTCGACTATGGGGTTCTTGCCCGCCGTCTGGCACCGGAAAGCGGCATGTATGGCAATATTTCCACCCAGTTCAACCTAACCAGTTTGGCTAATTCGCCAGATAGCCTGATGAACAACGCCAACGGTTTTATCGGCTTTGCCGCATGGCCGCAGGAATTTGAGTCAGACTTGATCGATCTTTGGGCGGTAAGCTTGACCGATGCCATTATTCCGAACTTTACCAACAACGATCCATCGGTACTTAATTGTGTTGCCGCGGGGTTAGATATTAAGCAAGGCACCATGAGCCAACGCGACTTGCTGCTTGATACGACGCGTATTCAGGTCAATGGTAAGTTCGATGCCAGCTATGCCAACCGTGACTTTGCCCTGTACCTGCGCCCCCAGTCGAAACGCGCGCAGATTTTCAGTCTGCAAACACCAGTCGAAGTCTTTGGCAAGTTTGAAGATTTCGACTTCTCGGTGCCGCTATCAGCGATTATGGAGACCTCGGTTCGTTTCACCACCAGCCCTGTCGTCTCGCCACTGCGCTGGTTGGTTGAAAAGCCGATTGCTCAAGATGGTAGCCATCAATGTGAGTTGATCTGGCAGGGGCAGAGTTAAAACGGGCTAGTGTGATATGACCCCCGTAAAGTAATAGTCTAATAAAACAAGCCGCCAGAGTGTATTTCACGCTGGCGGCTTTTTCATATCAACAAATCACTAACGGTGGCTAGTCACCTTGACGATAGCGCTGTTCAACTTCGTCCTGAGCTTCAAATTCATCAAACTCAATCGTGGTCACTTCATCCGAGCTGAACTTAAGCACCGCTGGGGCGGAATAATTCGGTACATTATCGTAGTTGAACACCGAGTAGTACTTGGCCAAGTTGGCATTACCAAACTTGTCGAAGGTATACCCGTCTTTACCAGCATACAGCTTCACCCCATCGAACGGGGATCGCGGCGGATGGAAGCTATTGCGCACCACATACGTCCCGACCCAATCGCTGTCCTGCGGGTTATCCCACGTCAGCTTGACCATGCCGCCCTCAAGGTTGGCTTGGAAGTTGTCCGGCGTATCCAATGGCTGCTTGCGGCGCTCGATATACTCGACCACCAATTGGGTAGACATGGTGCCGTCATTAGATTCAGTTTTCCACTCAACCCAAGCGTCATGCTGTTTGGAGGCAGAGGTCGCCTTGATAACCAACTTCACCGCGCGGTTTTGATCGTAGCAATCCTCAAGGTACTGACGGGCAGAACTATCGAACATGAAAGTCTGCCGCGCTGTTTTGGCCAAACCTTCACTGCTGACTTCATAACCGATAAATTCAATCGGCTCACCTGTACTCAGCTGCTCAAAGTCAGGCTCATCGAGATCAACCATTTCAACCATAAAGCGCATCGGTTGGTTAATTCCCGTGAGCGAGGCACTTTCCAACACAAAATAGGCGTCGGTAAATACCACATCACTCTGCTCAGACATCCGGGGTAAAGTGAAGTCCACCACCCCGAAAATACGCTCACCGTTGGCATCATAACCACTTTGCAGCTTGCCATCTTCAACCTCTTTCGCCTTTACCGTGTGGAAAGCACTGGCACCGACAGAGAGCTGATAGGGCTTACGGTGATAAACTAAATCCAAGTTGGGGCGATAATGGATCCCGCCACCAAAGCGTCCGTATCCGATATCAAACTGCATCATCTGGGAATCATTACCCATAGGCAAATCAACGGGACCTTGCAGCCTCAACAGCAAACGCCCTTTCTCCAGCTGTTGTTCGATCAATCCTTTTTCCATCGCACTGAAATGCCAACTCTTCCAGATACCCTGCGTCAGCTGATCCGAGTCGATCGCATTCCCCAACGTCTGTATTGGCGTTGCATGATGGATTTGCTCAAAGTCGGAAATATCACTGATCTCATCCGGATTGAGAATAGATACCGACCATTCACCGTAGTTCTCAATTTTCGCCCCGACCCGGTTCATAGGATAAAGCGAAAACAAAGCATCCTTGATCTTGGCATCGGCCGGCAACCGGCTCATGTCATAGTCAATAACGCCATAGCAAATCCCCTTGGTTTTATTTACACCGATGAACAGGGAATTATTGCCAAAGTGTTCAGCATTGTTAGCACGGGTTAATTCGCCCACATAACCGATTTTTTCAGGACTCGGAAACAAGGTAAACGAAAACTCATCACGCTCAAGCATGGTTTTGATTTTCAACTCAGGGGCGAATGGCGACTTGATTCTGGTCACCCGGTTCACTTTACGCAAGTTGTAGAAATAGCGGCGACCGGATTTAAGCTGCTTATCGGTATAGCGTAATTGCGAGGTTATCGCGATCAGGTTTTCCCGAGTACAAGAAGCCTTTGGCGTCTCACTGCGGTAAATTTGGTAATAGCAGCCATCGTCTTCTCTACCTGGCTCCCAAACCAACTCGACCGAATTTGCGGTAATGTCTTTGGTTGAGAAGTTCTCCGGTCGGCTGGGGGCCAACTTTGAGTAGTCAATGTTTGTTCTGAGGGCATAAAGCAAAGCCGGGATATTTTCATCGACACTTTGCGACATGTTGATCAGGTAATCCGGAATGTTCCGGCTCCCCACCTCCACCACCGTAGAGAGGATCCCCCTGTCATAGTAATACTCACGGCCACTACCATGGATAAGGTTGGCGGGCGGCTTACCACGGTGGATACCGTACTGGCGCTTGGTCACCTTGTGGATTTCCCGTGCCATGTTTGCACAAAGAATGTTCAGATCCGTGCCTTCAATTTCCGCCTCATGGTTAAACTTATGAGCGGGGAAAAACACATTACCCTGAGAATGATAATCCAACGCCACACAGATGTTGTCACGGCTTTCAACAAACTGCTTAATCGCCTGTGTCTCCGGTTCAGAAAACGGTCCAGGGCCACCGTAGATATTAGAACTGGTCTGTGTCGAGTGATGGAAGTTAATACCAAAATTTCGGTTGAGATCGACCCCAAAGGTCCCGTCACCATTATCGCGGCGATTTTTGCGCCAAAACGAAAAGTGCTTGCGAGAATACTCAAAGCCATCAGGGTTCAGGCAAGGTACCATGTACAAAGTATTTCGGGTGAGTGCCTCCACCACATCCGGGTTAGACGGGTAATTAGCCAATAAATATTGGATAAAACTCACCGCCAGCTCAATACCGATCCACTCGCGAGCATGGATGGTACCGGTATAAAGCAGCGCTGGTTTTAAATCCGCATAGGCCACATCTTGCGACATAGTCACCATCATGATTGGCCGCCCTTCATGGGTCTCACCTATGCTCTGCAAGCGGATCAAATCCGGATACTTAGCCATAGCCTCTTCCAGAAGATCCATCATGCCCTGATAAGAGATGTATTGTTTCTTCATTCAACACCCTCTTCATAGCGACACTGCTCTTTCGCACAATATTCACGCCATCCATCCATGATAATAGCCAGCTTTTTGTGCTTGAGATTTCTGAAATTCATCAGTATTTCAGGTTGATGGTTAAGCACACGCAGTGTCTCACTCGCACCTAGGGTGGTAACAATGTCAGTGGCCAAGGTTTTCCCTACACTCTTTACCTGAAGGAAAAACGCAAGCAACTCTTCTTCACTTAGCACCTTGGTCTCAACAGTAACATCAACAGTTTTAAATACAGCAGAAATATCCACCTCACCCTGTTGTTCAATCCCGGTATCAGCCTCTTCCATAATCTCTTTCAAGGAGACACCAGAGTGCACAGCCACTGGCTTATCGACAGCAATCACCTTGGCAGGGATATTGCCTTGGAAGTTCCACGCTTCACTCGGCCACTCTTCTTCCTGTTTATAGCGGGTTTCCAATAAGCGGTACTGCTCATCGGCAGGGGCATATTCGCCAGTATCGGTTGAATAGTCAGGCTGTCCAAAGCCGATATAACGCATAGTACGCAATAGGGAGGAATCAATCTTGCCCAACTCTTCCCAATTGCGATGGGCGAAATACGGTTTACGGAAGTCTTGCGGTGCCAATAGCCACATCAAGTATTGGCCAATCCAGTCGCGAATGTAAGGGAAGGCGGCAAAGGCCGTGGCGCATTCCAAAATGGTGTAGTCATCGTCCATGCTGACAGCGATATCACAGGCCCAGTACTCCGCGTTGGCAGCTTTCGATGCCTTAACGGCCAATTCAAGCACCAGCTCCGGTACCGCCTGATAATCCATACTTCCACCTTGGCTGGTATTGGTTAGCCATTCACCTTCCGGTGGACGGCGCCAGAAGGCACAGACCGGCTGATGACCAACCAGCATCACCCGAATATCCGCTTTCATCGGCACGAAATCTTGGATGTAGGCGGGGTAATAACGTTTTTCAGAAAACAGTCGCAATGCTTCTTCGGCGCTATCCACTTTATGGACAAAATAACCGCCGTAGTTAGACGGGCCATAAGAGCGTTTGACGATTTTCGGGTACTCAGTATGGGTCAGAAAATTCAGCGCTTGCTCCACTTCATAGAAAATACGGGTACGCGGAATAGGCAGATCGTATTTTTCACAAAAGTAGGTCACATTCTCTTTTGATTTATTGCTGAACTGACTATCGAGTGACGGTAAGAAGCGCACCCCAGGCAGTTCACGGGCAATATCCCGGAACGTCTCGTAGGCTGTCGCCGGAATATTGCCAATCAATACTTCGATTTTCTTTGCTTTCACTTCGGCAACAAAACGGTCTTTATCATTGCCCCAGTGGTAAGTAACCTGTTCGATTTTATCTGGCCACCCTTTGAAGTTCGAACGATTAAAAAAGCGCAGTACATGATCAAGGTACAACAAGCCAATTTTTGGACGAGTGTGATTAAGGGTGTTCATACTGCAGCTTCCTCGGTAAGCAGGTTAGGTTTGATAAGTGCTTCTGCTAAAGAAGGAATAAAGTCTTTAGCGGGTGCCTTGCTGTCTTTGGTGACGGTACGTTCAATAAGGTCGACCAAGTAGTCAATCTTGGTGTCATTGAAATCAAGCCCAAAAGCTTCTTGATCTGGAGTGGCAAACGCAGGGATTCCGTTAACTTCAATCACCACATAACGCTGATGCTCAACGTCATAAATAATGTCTACGCCAGCCACTTCCAAGCCGGTGACTTTCGCGGCTTTTAGCGCTAATTCGATGACTTCAGGCACCGGCTCGCGCTTAATCACACTACCGCCACTGGTCACATTGGTTTTCCAACTTCCTGGCGCGGCTTTACGGCCATAACAAGCGACATATTTGTTATCAACAATATCGATACGATAGTCTGAGTAATCATTTTCGATCACTCGTTCAATATAAAACTGCGGCGCTTGCTGCTGATTAATAAACGGCTTCAATAGGTCCAGATCACGAACACTTTCCAGCTTGATAATACCGTTACCACCCCAGCCATCGACCGGCTTGCATATCGCCTTGCCGCCCCAGAACTGCATGTGCGCCCTGACCTGCTCCAAATTGTACTTATTGCAAACAAGGTAATCCGTAGCTGTAATGCCATGCGATTTCAGCACATGGGCGGTGCGGAATTTATCTTCGGTAAGTGCAAATGACGCATAGTTATTGATCATCGGCATCATCGAATTGAGCACCTGATAAAGGTACACCTGATAGGCCGTCTGCTGACCCGCGTTATAAGAAAAGAACAGGTCGAGTTCGTTGAGTTGTTGCCCGTTACAGACAATATTACCGTCAAATGCCGTCGCTTGAGCCAAATCAAGCCCGGTTAAGGCATCAATTTCACGATCTCGTAGCTTGGCGACGATTTTTTGCTCTATCTCCTTGCCTCCGCAGTTTTCATACATCCATAAACCGACCCGATGCCTTGCCATGTGTCACTCCTTTCGTGAGCCGTTCAAAAATATGCCTATATGAGATTGTTATAAACAGTAGCAACCTATCAGTATAGTTTTACATCATAATGTTGCATATATATGGTAACAGTGAGCTATGTGGAACTTTCATTCAAGAAGCGCGGAAAAAACACGAAACCTGTGCAAGGAATCAAATTATGGAACAACTCGACTTCACTGATTTAAAAACAATTATCGAAATAAACTCCTGGACAGGGAACAAGAAAGGCGTAGATAAAAGTGGTCAGACCATGACAAAGTGGTTAAAACCACTAGGGTTTAATGTGGAGATCTTTCATCGGGAAAAAGTGGGAAATCATCTATTGTTCAGCACACCATCGCAGAATAACGCCCCTAAACTGTTACTGCTTGGCCACTTGGACACCGTATTCCCACCGGGGATTTTTGAAAGCTTCCACGAGGATGATGAGTGGGTATATGGTCCAGGAACCTGTGACATGAAGGGCGGCAATTTTGTTGCATTGTGTGCCTTACGAAACTTGCACCAAACTCATGGGCAAATTCGCAATATAGATGTACTCCTCGTCAGTGATGAAGAGACTGGCAGCGATGACAGCAAATTTGTGACCCGCCAAATCGCCCATCATTATGATGCCTGTATCGACTTTGAAGCTGCTGGTCCAAACCATGAAGTCGTGGTTGGCCGCAAAGGCGTGGCAACGTACCAAATAGAACTCACTGGAGTAGCCGCGCACGCAGGAAATAACTATCACCTAGGTAAAAATGCAAACCTTGCCGCCGCCAAGTTACTCATTGCTTTAGATGGATTAACACATGTTGAACACGGCACGACCGTCAATGTGGGTAAAATTAAAGGCGGGATCAGCACCAATACCATCTCTCCCGGTGCAGAATTAATGGTTGAAGCACGCTTTACTCAACCAGGAGAACAAGAACGTGTCCTCAGCGCTATTCCAGAACTGATCCACCAGCATGGTGTTGAAGGGGTAACGGCCAAAATAGAAGGTGGATTACAGCGTGATGTTATGACCCCTACAGCTGAACAGCAGATCCTGCTTGATACTTTTGCCAACATTCTGGGTTACCCACTCGAAACAGAACAACGCGGCGGAGTCAGTGACGCCAATATTATTGCAGGAGCAGGCGTCCCAACACTCGATGGATTTGGTCCATTTGGCGATGGTGATCATACTGAGCACGAGCGTGCCTCCAAAGCCAGCTTTCAACGCCGCATAAAGGAAGTCACCGCAATTTTGCAGTACTATAGTCAGGTCTGAATACCGTAAAAAGACGAAAATCGGGTAATACTCTATCTTCAGAAAATTACCCGAACTATATCTCCATAAAATATTTCACCTTTAATTTCACCCTAGGTATAAAAGCTGAAATGAAAAATAAGTTCCAGTTTATGCACTGGCAATGAATAAAATAACAAAGAGTAATCGGCTATTTTCGGCTATATTTTTTGTAATAGGTAGAATTTGAAAACGCTGTGAATATTATAAAAGTGCAATTGGATTTTCATCCACCCTCATAGTATGGCCAAGTAAATCCCCCCCTTCGCTGTAGGTTAGGTTCTAGGCCTTTGAGTCATTTACATCAAAGGGATACCGACGAGTTTCAACAGCGCTACCGTGGCCATAACCTCATTCAATGCCAAGCTAAATTTACAGTTTTGTCCTGCTCAAGAAAATATATTTCTTACAACAAGAGATTGTGTTAATTGTATCTAAAAATAAAATAGATCATAATACTGCGCCTTATAAACAATGATAATAATAGACAGCTGCAGGATTAGAGTGATGGAACAAAAGATATTGGTCGTCGAAGATAGTCGTCCATTCCGTCGAGTCATTGATAGTGAACTAAGGCAAACAGGTTACACTCCGGTTATTGCCAACTCTATTGCTGAAGCCGAAGCTGTTTTAGACAATAGTACAGACTTTCTCTGCGCCATTCTCGATTACTGTCTGCCAGATGGACAAGATGGCGAGATCATCGATGTGTGTTTATCTGTTGGTATAAAAGTCATTGTTTTGACGGCGCTGATGGATGAGATGACTCGTGAAAAAGTATTAGCAAAAACGGTCATTGACTATATTCCCAAAGACAGCCCGACCTGTATTACCAGTATCATCCCTATCCTACAGCGCCTAGAGCGCAATCATGATCATACTGCCTTGGTGGTTGATGACTCAATAACGGCACGAAAATACATCCGCAGCTTGCTGGAGAGACAGTATCTGACCGTTCTTGAGGCCAACAATGGCGAGCAAGCACTGGAAATGGTCAACAGACATAAATCAATATCTTTGGTTATTACTGACTATTCGATGCCAGAGCGGGACGGCGTCAGCTTGATTAAAGAGCTAAGAAAACGCTTTCGTCCCGGACAGCTTGCAATCATCGGCCTTTCAGCCAGTGAAGAGCCAGCATTAACAGCTAAGTTCCTCAAGGCCGGTGCCAACGACTTCCTCAAAAAGCCTTTTAACCAAGAAGAGTTCTATTGCCGGTTACACAGCACCCTGAACATCCTCGACTCCGAGCGAAACCTCTACCTGCTAGCCAACCGTGATTATCTTACCCAAGCATGGAACCGACGTTATTTTTTCAACCACCAATTGGTGAAGAAAAATACTGGGCCACGTTGCCTCGCCCTGCTCGATGTCGACAACTTCAAACGGCTTAATGACAACTATGGTCACCATATCGGAGACATGGTACTGATTGAACTGGCCAACACCTTATCAACCTATTTCCCGGACGCTTTGGTTGCCCGTTTCGGCGGAGAAGAATTCTGTATTCTTTATGGCAACTCACCAGAGATATTTGTCCAGAGACTAAGCCGATTAGTCAAAGAAATCGCTGAATCCGAACTGACGATCCTCGGCAACACCATCAAGTACACCATCAGTCTGGGTGTCACCCATGCCGAAAGCGACATTCACAGCTTGATCCGACGTGCCGATAACTGCTTGTACAAAGCAAAAGAAGAAGGGCGCAACTGCCTTATCGTGGAATAAAGCTGAGTACGGATTAAGCCAAGTAAGCGCCCATAAGATGTGGTTACGGTACCTTTACAGTACGGTCACTAACGGCTCTTCGATACCCTGCCAATTAACTTCAGCAGTCAAAACACGACCCGGACCATTGGCACTTTCGGCGCTGGTGACCACAAGCTGGTTACCCTTTTCGCCGCCCAACGCGACCATGGTTGGATTATCAGCCGGTACCGGGATCACGTGAGTGACCACCCCGTCAGTACCGATACGCACAACCGACTTGCCGCTGTACATCGCCACCCAGTAAGCGCCTTCACTATCGACACAAGCACCATCAGGTCGCCCATCGAAATCAGCCAAATCACAGAAGACACGGTTTTCGCCATACTCACCTGTTTCAAGGTTGTAATCCGCACTGTAAACCAAACTTGAACCGGTATCGGCCCAGTACAGCGTCTTGCCACATGGTGAAAACGCCAAGCCATTACAGGTCCAGGCAAACATCGGCATTTTATCTAACCGGCCACCCGCCATTAGTTGATAAAACTGACCCTGATCGCCTTCTTTGGCACCGTTACGCGTACCGGCCATAAAGCGTCCACCCGGAGCAGCACGGCCATCGTTAAAACGCATTCTCGGATGCGTTTTTTCAAGAGGCGTAATTAACTGACGCTCGGCATCCCAGTCTTCCAGCAGATACACGCCAGATTTGGTGGCCAATACAAAACCGCTTTCACCCCACATTGCCGCACAGCCCAGCATATCATCCCAGCGTCGAGCTTCTGCTTTACCTTCTTTCAGGCGCCACAGTTCACCAGCAGGGATATTAACCCAACACCAAGCCTGCTGACGCCAGTCCCATCGTGGACACTCGGCAAGGTCGAAGCCTTGCTCCACTAACGGGCAAAATTCGAGATTCAGTTGCTGACTTTCTTTCATTGTTCTTCCTGTATTTCTTTATTATCCATTTGATTCCCGCGAGCCAAACCGCAGCTGAGGAAATCATGCAATTTAGCTACTTGTTACCGGTAACAACAGTCTAAGCCGATTTTATTTCAGTGTCATGGACATTTTAAAGTAGGGGACATCCCCTTTGTAAAAACGCTCCCCTTCAGGTGCCATGCCAAAACGATGATAAAATCCGCCTGCCGACTCCCTAGCGTCACACCAAAAACAACGGACACTTTTAAGCTTGAGATCAGCAAGAATATGTTCGATCACCGCGCTCCCGATCCCCTTGCTCTGATATGCTGGCAAGGTAGCAAATTTCCTCAGCCTCGCTTGATCATCCGAGATAAATATCGACGCCACACATACCAATACGTTGTCTTCATAGACCCCGTAATGCTGGCCATCTTCATCATCTGGAACGCGGCAAAATTCTAGGCTTTGTTCTGGCCACAGCACCTGATGTCGAATCGGCAAGGCCAGCTCTGCCGGTATTTCAATAATTTTCACAGTATTTCCTATCCATAAAGCAGAATCAGGCAAGATTGAAAGAGAATTAAGCCTTAACCTCTAAGTTGCATAAATGTACAATTGCCAACCATAATGTGTAAATTCAACGTTGAGTATTGCTCCTACACATTCCTTTTCCTGTAGGGATATCGTTCCGGTTTCACCTCTCTCTATGCCTCCATGCCATTGCGCACCGAGTCATAGCGTTACCCCGAGCCATATCCTTCGATAGAGCTATTTTGCCAAACATATCTGCCAGACTGGAACCATCAATTTATGTACAAACGTTTCGAAAAGCTCGCTCAGGCCTTTCCGCCTCATGAGCCTAAGCAACCACCAACGGGGTTGCTCGCCTTCTGCCGCCACTATACCCGAGGTTTTGAACTGCCACTGCTTGCCATGTCGGTGCTCAGTGCACTGATTGCCATCGTTGAAGTCTCCTTGTTTGGCTTTATGGGACAACTGGTAGATTGGCTAACCGTACATAATCCAGACACGTTCTGGGCCGAGGAAGGTGGCAAGTTATTGGGCATGGGTCTGCTGGTCGTCATTATCGTCCCTATCCTTATTACTCTGCACTCTCTGATTGTCCATCAAACCTTGCTAGGCAACTATCCCATGTCGATTCGATGGTTGGCACACCGCTACCTGCTTCGCCAAAGTGTGTCCTTCTACCAAGATGAGTTTGCGGGACGGATTGCCACCAAGGTAATGCAAACCTCGCTAGCAGTTCGCGAAACGGTGATGAAACTACTTGATGTGCTGGTGTATATCACTGTCTACTTCACCTCAATGGTGGTGATGATTGGTCAGTCCGATGCCAGGTTGATGATCCCTATGTTGCTTTGGCTACTCGCATATATCGGCATTCAACTTTACTTTGTGCCGAAGCTCAAAGCGGTTGCCACTGAACAGGCGGATGCCCGATCAATGATGACCGGACGCATTGTCGACAGCTATACCAACATTTCCACCGTTAAGCTGTTTTCCCACACAAACCGTGAAACCGAATATGCCGAGCAAGGCATGAGCGGCTTCATGGATACCGTGTACCGCCAGATGCGCTTTGTCACCGGCTTTAATATTTCTGTCGAAGCCATCAACTACCTGCTGGTCTTCATCATTGCCGGTATGTCTATCTGGCTATGGTCGAGCGCGGCAATTTCCATCGGTGCGATTGCCATCGCGGTCAGCTTGGCATTGCGCATTAACGGTATGTCCAAATGGATCATGTGGGAGGTTGGCAGCCTATTTGAAAACCTCGGTACTGTGGTTGATGGCATGAAAACCCTATCCAAACCGGTCGACATCCAAGATAAGCCAAACGCACCAGACTTGAACGTTTCCAAAGGCGAGATTGAATTTAGCGATGTCAGCTTCCACTACGGTGAAGGGAAAGGGGTAATTGAAAAGCTTAACCTCAACATTAAGCCGGGTGAGAAAATCGGCTTGATAGGCCGCTCTGGTGCCGGTAAATCAACCTTGGTCAACCTGTTGATGCGTTTCCATGATGTGGAATCGGGAGCTATCAAAATTGACGGCCAGACGATTTCTGATGTGACCCAAGATTCACTGCGTGGTCAAATCGGCATGGTGACTCAAGATACTTCGCTACTGCATCGTTCTATCCGTGAGAATATCCTTTACGGTCGTCCGGATGCGACGGAAGAAGAGTTACTCAGTGCAACCAAACAGGCTCATGCTCACGAGTTTATCAAAACCCTGAGCGATCCTCATGGCAATGTCGGTTACGACGCGCAAGTGGGTGAACGTGGAGTGAAACTCTCCGGAGGCCAGCGCCAACGCGTTGCGATCTCAAGGGTATTACTGAAAGATGCCCCGGTATTGATCCTCGATGAAGCGACCTCAGCACTCGACTCGGAAGTTGAAGCAGCCATTCAGGAAAGTCTATATGAGTTGATGGAAGGTAAAACGGTTATCGCGATTGCCCACCGCCTATCCACTATCGCTGCTATGGATCGCCTGATTGTTCTAGATAAAGGTGAAGTTGTCGAACAAGGTACCCATCAGGAGCTACTGGATCACCAGGGTATCTATGCCCAGCTGTGGGAACACCAGACAGGTGGATTTATCGCCGATGAGGTTGAGTTGAAGCAAGCATAATTATCAACTTCTCGTAACAAAAAGCCTGCCTCTGTTAACAGCGAGGCAGGCCCGCTGCATCCACCCAACACCACCTTAACATCTTGATATAAATCAATTAACTATCAATTACCAAGATAGATAGGTCGGCTCTATCACAACTATCGATACAACCATCTGTAAACATTTCTCATTCTCGCTATATTCATACTGAGTTTTTCAAACAAATCGACTGCCGCAGTGATTACTGGCAGAGAAGGAGTTCACGATGAGTAATGGTCAAGAAAATTCAGCAGGTAAATGCCCTGTCATGCATGGTGGGAATACAACCCTTGGCGGGAAAGCAACGAAGAACGTAGATTGGTGGCCAAACCAATTGAACCTCAAAATACTGCATCAGAATGACAAGAAATCAAACCCTTTAGGTGATGACTTTAACTATGCAGAAGCCTTTGAAGCGCTGAACCTAAAAGCAGTGAAAGCAGATCTTGAAGCACTCATGACCGAGTCTCAAGATTGGTGGCCGGCAGACTATGGTCATTACGGTCCATTTATGATCCGTATGGCATGGCACGCAGCAGGTACATACCGTACTTCAGATGGTCGCGGTGGCGCAAACACAGGTAACCAGCGCTTTGCTCCACTGAATAGCTGGCCAGATAATGGCAACCTAGACAAAGCTCGTCGCCTACTTTGGCCGGTAAAACAGAAATACGGCAATAACCTATCTTGGGCTGACCTATTCATCCTTGCTGGTAACGTTGCCATCGAATCTATGGGGCTGAAGACCTTTGGTTTTGCAGGTGGCCGCGCTGATATCTGGGAACCAGAAGAAGACATCTACTGGGGTGCTGAAAGCGAATGGCTTGGTGATGAGCGTTACTCTGGTGAGCGAGACTTAGAAAAACCATTAGCCGCGGTGCAAATGGGCTTGATCTATGTAAACCCAGAAGGTCCAAATGGTGATCCTAGCGTACTGGCTTCAGGCCGCGATATCCGCGATACCTTTGCCCGTATGGGTATGAACGATGAAGAAACCGTTGCACTCGTTGCTGGTGGTCACACGTTTGGTAAGACGCACGGCGCAGGTTCTGAAGCAGACATGGGACCAGAGCCAGAAGCGGCACAACTGGAAGAAATGGGCTTTGGCTGGAAGAACAGCTTTGGCACTGGTAAAGGTGATGATACGACGACCTCTGGTATTGAAGGCGCTTGGACACCAAACCCTATCGTTTGGGATAACGGTTACTTCGATATGCTGTTTGGCTACGACTGGGATCTCGTGAAGAGTCCAGCGGGCGCTTGGCAGTGGGAACCGGTTGGCGTCGATGAAGACCATATGGCCCCGAAAGCACATGATGCATCTCAGAAAGTGAAAACCATCATGACGACCGCTGACATGGCAATGCGTATGGACCCAATCTACGGTCCAATTTCAAAACGCTTCCATGAAAACCCAGATCAATTTGCCGATGCGTTTGCGCGTGCTTGGTTTAAATTGACACACCGCGACATGGGTCCGAAGAGCCGCTATATCGGTGAAGAGTCACCATCAGAAGAACTGATTTGGCAAGACCCACTGCCACAGGCAAGCTTTGCTGCTCTTTCAAGTGGTGATGTTGCTGAGCTAAAACAGGCGGTTCTAGACTCAGAACTCAGCGTATCTGAACTGGTCTTTACAGCTTGGTCTAGTGCTTCAACTTACCGTGGTTCAGACTACCGTGGCGGGGCAAACGGTGCGCGCATTCGTTTATCACCACAAAGAAACTGGGAAGCAAACCAACCAGAGCAACTAGATAAAGTACTGACTGTTTTAGAAGGTATTCAAGCAAACTTTAATACGGGTGAGCGTGGCGTATCCATCGCAGACCTCATTGTACTTGCAGGTAACGTCGCTATTGAGAAAGCAGCGAAAGACGGTGGTTTTGATGTAGACGTACCATTCTCTGCAGGCCGTGTTGACGCAACAGCAGAGCAAACGGATGAAGAGTCGTTTGCGGTATTGGAACCTGAAGCGGACGGTTTCCGTAACTTTGCTAAGAAACTGTTCTCTGTTCCAGCCGAAGAGATGCTGCTTGATAAAGCACAACTGCTTGGCCTAACCGCTCCAGAAATGACAGTACTCATTGGTGGTCTACGCGTACTAGGCGCAAACCACAACAATACAGCACATGGTGTATTGACCGATAAAGTTGGCGTGCTAAACAACGACTTCTTTATCAACCTTGTGGACATGGCGACAGAGTGGAAGCCAGTGTGCCCTAACAACAGCGCTTACCTAGGGACAGACCGAGCGACTGGCGAGAAGAAATGGACAGCGACCCGTGTGGATTTGGTGTTTGGCTCGAACTCTCAACTTCGCGCTATTGCAGAAGTCTACGCCCAGGATGATGCCAAAGAGAAGTTTGTAAGTGACTTCATCGCCGCGTGGACCAAGGTAATGAATGCAGACCGCTTTGACCTAAAATAAGCGCTCTAACTTACTAAGTTACAATTAACCCTCGGGCCCAGTATCGTTCCCACTAGCACCCGCTAGGTCGATGCTGGGCCTGTTTTTCATTACAAGCAGTGAAGTGCCAGGCCTGACTAATGGTGTCATTATCGATATAGGTAAATTCTATCTGCTGAAATCTTATATCCTGTTTCAACCGCCTGATTGCCGTCAGAAAGCGCAACGAGTCCTAACTGAATTAGATGACAAAACGAAATGTACTCACTTTATATGCCGATAACACTATCATTTTACGACTTGTTACTGAGTGCACCTCGTTAGCGTGATCTTTATCACAGTAACACCCAAGTGACTTCAAGTTGCAGGGTTTAGAGCCTCACCAATAGGTTCCGTTCAAGGAAAATAGCCGAATGGAATAGCGAGTGTGCACATCACCACACTTTTCATACATTTAACGGCATTAATGCCGATTTTGGCTACACTTTAGGCATCATAACAACAAAAAAGGGTAGCCCATGGAAAGCCAGAATCCCCTTCCCTACTCCGATCCCAAACAGGCTGCCCATTCATTACTTGGCATAGTGAAAGAGCTTGCTAACGAAATCACCCCAGACAATTTCGATAGCAATTCCGTCCATCTTGACAGCAAGCTCGACCAAGATCTGGGCCTCGACAGCTTAGCCAGAGCCGAACTGCTCCAACGCACCGAACAACAGTTTACCCTTACGCTTCCCACGCAAACACTGGCAGAAATCGAAACTCCCCGCGACTTGCTCAATGCAATCTTCAATGCCGAGCAACACCCAACGTCGTTAAAAGCCTCGGCGGAAAGAATTGAGTTGCCTTCAGCCTCCAATTACCCCGATCACGTAACGACACTGCAAGATCTGCTGCGATGGCATGTCGATCAACACGGTGATCGTCCACATTTGTATGTATATCAAGACGCGGACAATGTCGAATCCATTAGTTACCACACTCTCTATCAGCAGGCGAAGATCATCGCCTGTCGGCTGCAAGATCTCGGTATCGGCCCTGGTGATACCGTAGCGATCATGCTGCCCACCTGTAACGCCTATTTTTATTGTTTCTTTGGGATTTTATTATCGAGAGCAATCCCGGTACCGATCTACCCACCAGCAAGGCCATCGCAAATTGAGGATCACCTGATCAGGCACAGCAAAATTTTACAGAATGCCGAAACCAAGTTACTGATCACCGTTGAACAAGCCAAAGGGCTATCAACTCTGCTCAAGCTTCATGTTCCGGCATTGCAACATATTGTCACCACAGAAGAAATTAAAACCCTATCGGCTGAATCCGTCACATCCGAGCAACAACACATAGGCCAAGCGCAACCTGATGACATTGCCTTTTTGCAATACACGTCCGGCAGTACCGGTATTCCCAAGGGGGTGAAACTCACTCATGCCAACCTACTTGCCAATATTCGGGCGATGGGCAAAGCCGTCGGCGCGACCTCTGATGATGTATTCGTCAGTTGGTTGCCGGTCTACCATGACATGGGATTAATTGGCGCCTGGTTCGGCAGCCTTTATCATGCGATCCCCTTGGTGATCATGTCTCCGCTTAACTTCCTGACCCAACCCAAGCGTTGGTTATGGGCACTGCACCACCACCGGGGAACCATAACTGCAGCCCCCAACTTTGCCTACGAGCTGTGTGTTAACAAGATTGCAGACGCTGACTTGGAAGGCTTGGATCTCTCCTCAGTCAGGCATTGCTGGAATGGTGCAGAGCCCATTAGTCCGGCAACAATGAAAGCATTCACCCAGCGCTACCAAGACCATGGTTTTGCCCCTGAAGCGATGACCCCCGTTTATGGACTTGCGGAATCGTCGGTCGGATTAACGTTCCCACTCAAAACCCGCACGCCGAGGGTTGAATGGGTTGACCGTCAAACGATGATGAACTCTGGTAGAGCTGTGGTGAACTCGGGTAAAGCCGTCAACGTTGATGGAAGCGAAACGAAAGTAGATCAAAATATCAACTCTTTGCTGGATCATAGCATTCCGCTTATCGGATTGGGGCACCCGTTACCGGGCCACCAGATACGCATTGTCGATAGCCAAGGGAGAGAAGTGCCCGAACGACAAGAAGGTGAATTGGAATTCAAAGGCCCTTCATCAACATTGGGTTATTATCGCACCCCAGACAAAACCGCCGAGCTCTACCACGATGAATGGCTCAGGACCGGTGACCGCGGCCTAACGATGGAAGGGGAGCTGTTTCTCACTGGCCGAGTCAAGGACATCATCATCAAGGCAGGCCGTAACATCTATCCACAAGAGCTAGAGTCAGCCGTCAGCCAGCTTGACGGGAGCCGCAAAGGCTGTATTGCGGTATTTGCCAGTGCTAATCCCAAAACAGGCACCGAGCAACTGGTGGTGTTGGCCGAAACCAAACTTGAAGATGAACAAAAAAAGCAGCAGCTAAGAGATGAGATACAAAACCTGTCATTCAACCTATTAGGGATCCCCACTGATGTAGTCGAGCTCTGCCCTCCCCATACCGTACCCAAAACCTCCAGTGGCAAAATCCGTCGCTCGGCATGTAAAACCCTGTTTGAGGAAAACAAACTCAATGCCCCGCAACGCGCCGTATGGTGGCAAGCGACCCGCTTATTCATGTCCAGCGCCAAGCCTGCATTCGTCCGCTTCCGGCGATTGGCTGCAGACTGGGGCTTTGCCTGCTATATGTGGCTTATCATGGCATTATTAGCACCACCCGTTTGGGTACTGGTCGCGCTGTTACCGACACAATCAGCTTGCTGGTCAGTTGCCCGCTGGGGTGCCCGCTCACTCATCAAGCTAACCGGCACCAATCTGACAATAGACGGCATTGAGCATATCCCTACCGATGGATCGCCATATCTGGTTATCGTCAACCATGCCAGTTATCTCGACGGCCTAGTGCTGTTGGCTGCGACAGGTAAAGAGCACCAGTTTGTCGCCAAATCTGAGCTCAAAGGCAATGTTTTTGCCCGTACTTTCCTTGAGAAATTGGGCACCCATTTTGTCGAGCGTTTCGACACCCAAAAAAGCCTCACCGATAGCCGACAGTTAACCGCGTTTGCCGATAGCCCAAGGCCGCTGACGATTTTTCCCGAAGGAACATTATATCGAATGGCTGGCCTGCATGACTTTCATCTTGGCGCATTTCAAATCGCGGTCGAAAAGCAGATCCCAATACTGCCCATCACGCTCAAAGGTACCCGCTCCATTTTAAGGGATAAATCACTCTTTCCCCGCAAAGGAGATATCGACGTTATTATCAGCCCACTGATTAAACCTAACGGCAGTGATTGGCAGGCCACACTGGCACTACGTAATACCGCACGGAAAGTCATGTTAGAAAACAGTGGCGAACCTGATTTGACAAGAGAGAATACGCGGTAACTTGAACCGACTTATCCAGTAATGGTATAGCAAATAAAAGCAACCGCGTCGAAGCCACTATGACCCGTAGTATTAGCAACAGACTTCACGTTATATAGGGTAAAAGACAGAATAATTCAATTAGTTGACGCCATAGTGACAGAAATACTGAAAATGAATTACAAATTTGAATAATAGTTCGCAAAATTATTCACTGTTTTTGTCTATTCATGATAACGATCAACAAACCGCCAACAATTCAGCCGACAGGCTGGTCACACCCTCACAACGGTGATATTACAGTGCATGTCTTTTATTTCTGCCACATTGGCACAAATTTTGTGCCACACGACATAGGGAAATAAAACGCATAATAGCAAAGCTGACAAGAAGTCAGTTCAAAATATAAGGAGTGTTATTCATGTTGTGCCCAGATTGCAAACAACCAATGGTGAAGGCTAAGGAAAATCAGAATCATTGTGTTGAACTTAATTGCCCGCCAACCCGAACTCATTGCCCAGAGTGTGACTCTGAAAACACCCAGATCATTAACAAGAGCATCAGCGATGCCAAGGTCTGCTGCGGTGATTGCCAGGCAACTTGGGTGATATCAAGAAGCCACTAAAGATGAAATAAGAAATGGCTGTACGCAGACAGCCATTTCCTTGCTCACATTACAATGAGCTTAAAGATGAGGGCGGCAACGAACTCCTTCAATGCCGCCTGTTCTGCTTTATTCAACCGCGTATAAATCCGTACTTCAGTCTCACCATCAAATATCAAGCCATCGGTAACCTCAGCATACTAGCTGAAAACAGAGTCATGGTAGGGCTACGCCGCTTCGAAATGATCCGTGCGCTGGAGAACTAAGCCCCATAAGCATCGTTGAAGCGAAAAGGATTCTTTATGCGCCCCCGCCCATTACAAAAAGGAAATAGAATATATTATTACCACTTGTTATATAAAAGTTATGTAATTTAAGGCACAATCAAGGGTATGAAAATATTGCGAATATAATGAGAGAGTAATGAAATTACAGCAACTGCGTTACCTCAAGGCGGTAATAGACAACAACCTAAATATCTCGGTTGCTGCCAATTCCCTCTTTACCACCCAACCGGGCGTCAGCAAGCAGATCAGATTGCTTGAATCAGAGTTGGGCGTCAAAATTTTTGAGCGCAAAGGCAAATCTATCAGTACGGTCACGCCTATCGGTAAGCAAATCATCGATGAAGCGATCGACATGCTAGAAAAAGAGAGCCGCATCAAGACTATTGTTCGCGATCACATCAAGCCGGAAGAAGGCTTTTTGAACATTTACACCACCAATACCATTGCCCGCTACCTCATTCCTGAAGCGGTAGAACGGTTTGTTAAGCGCTACCCAAAAATCAAATTCCACATTGGCACTTCGCAACTCGACAAATATGGCCATATTTTGAAACGTGGCCAATCTGACTTCTCGATACTGGCGCAAAACGTCGAGCGGGAAAAAGACATCATTGTACTGCCGGCTTATAAATGGAACCTGAGCCTGATCGTACCCAAAGATCACCCACTGGCTAATGACAGCGATATCTCAATCGAGAAAATTGGGGCTTACCCGCTGATCAGCTACGAGCCGGGGTCAACTGGGCGATCGTCACAAGATAAAGCCTTCAAGGAAAAAGGGATCACACCGTATTACTTCATGACGGTGATGGACGTCGAGGTCATCAAGAAGTACGTAAACCTGGGTTACGGTATCGGCATTATTGCCCAAGTTGCCGCCCAAGATGTGGTCGATGAAAACTTGGTCAGTATCCCGCTTAACGATATTATCCCTGCATGTGATGCATGGCTATGCTATAGCCGTAACTTGTTTTTGCAAAAATACATGTTAGATTTCATTGAGTTATTCTGTCCTCACCTCACCCGTGAAGTAATGGAAGATATTGCCCATTGTTCGGACAATGAGATTGTCAAGATTGCTGAAAACTTTAATTTGCCAGAGTATTAATGAACCATAGAAGCTGATATCATTCTTCCGTCTTTTTGATATTCTCACCAACAAAAAGATGGAAGAAAAAAACCACCACCCATTAATAACATTTAAACATTTCTAACGATCCCCCACCTTTTAATAAAACAATTTAACATTTCACCTTTATCGAATCACCATCAAATAAAAGCTATCCGTTTTTCCCTATTCTGTATCACAACCAGATACGTAATAGAAATAAGTTGTATGAGTCGATATAGAAGAGGTCAGATACAGTTGTAATGCTTTTCACTATTATTGTGATCTAAAGCATTTGTAGGCCTTAATATCAGGAATGAAACTGAAATGAGGGAACGAGTATGTCAATTAGTATGGCTGAGAATAACCCCAAGCCCAAGCTATCAATATCACTAACCAATCAGATACTTATTGCGACAGCAGGCGGGATAGCCTTTGGAGCATTTGTTGGCCCATGGGCTGAAAATATTAAATTCATCGGTGACATCTTCATCCGATTGATCCAGATGTCCGTTGTATTGCTGGTAATGACAGCAGTATCCGCAGCAATAGGAAACGTTGACAGCAAAGGTGCAGGAAAAATGAGCCTGCACACTTTCAAATGGATAATATCCATGACTATTGTTTCGGCTTTTGTCGGGTTATTCCTCGCCCTAACGATTAAGCCCGGCGAAGGCATAATTATTGATGGCGCAGCGGCTGCAGTAGCAACTCCCGACGCATCCATAAAAGATACAATACTCGGTTTCTTTTCGACCAATATAGTTAGCTCCATGTCCAGTGGCGCCATGATACCTTGTATTGTCTTTGCCGTCATTTTTGGGCTTGCAATGGGTTCATATTCCCGCACGACAGGAAATACAATTATTACTGAATTTATCGTCAGTTTTAATGCCGTCATTATGAATATCATCAAGATGGTAATGAAGTTGGCTCCGATTGGTATTTTCTGCTTATTGGCCAATGTTTCTGGCGCTATCGGCTTTAAAGTCATTATCCCTATGCTTAAGTTCTTGGGCGCTCTGGCAATCGGCGACATTATTCTTCTACTCATGTATGGTCCGTTGACGGCAATGCTGACAAAAGTAAACCCTTTTAAAATGCCGAAGAAATTTGCCAAGCTGTCCATTATGTCAATGACAACGACCTCTTCAGCAATTTGCCTCCCGACCAAAATGGAAGATTCCGTCACGAAATTTGGTGTGAGCCGTAAAGTTGCTGACTTTACAGGGCCAATTACCATGTCGATGAATGCCAATGGTGCTGTAATGTGCTACGTCTTGGCTATCTTCTTCATGAGCCAGGCCACCGGTATTGTGCTAGAGCCCTTCCAGATGGGTATGGCTATCCTGCTGTCTGTATTGATGTGCATGGGCACCATTGTCGTACCTGGTGGTATGATTATCGTTTATACTTTCCTCGCTAGCTCAATGGGCCTACCATTGGAAAGTGTTGCGATTCTTATCGGTATTGACTGGTTCTCTGGTATGTTCAGGACACTACTTAACAATGTTGTTGATGTCATGATTGGCATGCTTGTTTCTGACAAACTTGGTGAGTTTGACCGCGATGTCTATAACGATGAGAAAAAAGCAGAATATGTACAAGTATAAGTCGTTTTAAGACAATATATTAAAATCGCTAAGCCAGTAAGTTATCCTTACTGGCTTTTTTATATCCATAACCATATTATTAACCCTTTCCAGTCTAATTAACACCTACCATTTAATCTTATATTTAATCTCTTATAGATCGAAGTTCCTAGATATAAAAACAAGCAAGTTAATTAACTAAAATAGTATATTCTCGTATATTTTTAAATTCTTATATCATGATCATTCCACTATTACTGCATTCCAAATCGCCTGCGGTTAGCACATAGGATAAATCCGATTTAATCATAACGAGGTTGGTATATTGACCCATCGCAATTCGCCCATTATTCTCTAAGCCAAATAAATCTTCTGGGTTGGTAGCCATCAGCTTAGCGAATTGAGTCAACGTCATGCCACGCTTTTGAACCCCTTCGTCAAACATAATATCAACACTGTTCTGCAGTGAAGATTCCCGCCCCAGGCGTCGAAAATGCCGCCTTCTTTTAAATCGGGTGTGCATGGTGAGTGATCTGACGTAATACCATCAATTTCACCATTCAGAAGCTTAGCCCACATACGATTCTGATTGTCCTTGTTACGGGTCGGCGGTGAACACTTCGCCTTGGTACCGATTTCTTCGAACTGGTCATCATCTAGGGCAAAGTAATGGCCGCACGACTCACACGTCACATCCTGACCGTCATTGCGTGCCTTGGTGACTTCCTCAATTGCTTCAGGGCTGCTCAGGTGGCAAAGGTGAAGCTTACAACCAGTTTCCTTCGCAAGGTAAATCGCCCGGCGCACAGCCTCGACCTCTGTGAAGATCGGACGAGAGACAATGTAGTCCTTGGCAGTAAGGCAGCTAACTCATCCAAACAATCAATATTATGCGGAACGTGACCATATCAAGCACCGCGATTAAACGTATCCGCCCCATAAACCTCACATTCAATTAAGCTGACACCAAACTTATGATGTTGCTTTCATTCAAATAGAGACAGCATCATGGCCCAGCAACGACGTAGCGACCAGGAATGGTTGGCGATCTTTCGGCAATTTGAAAATAGCTCCCTGACCCAGAGGGAATTTTGTCGCCGGCATGACATCAGCACTTCAACGTTCTTTGCAAAACGACGCCTGCTGGAATGCGGCGGTGGTAGCCAGCAAAGCGGCTTTATCCGCGCAGAAGTGGTTGAACAGACCACCCATTACCAAGTCGCCAAGCCTATTGCATCCAACATGACACTCAGCATCAATGATATTGAACTGAGTATTCCCCAGGGAACACCGGCTTCGTATGTCGCCGAGCTTATTGGTGCACTGTCATCATGAAAGGGCTAGTACATCCTCCGGCTATTTACCTCTACCGCGAGTTCGTCGACTTCAGAAAATCTATCAACGGCCTGGCGGCACTGGTTGAGTCCGAGACTGACTTACCCCTCAACTCTGGCGCACTGTTCCTGTTCACTAACAAGCAGCGTGACAAGATAAAGGTGCTTTATTGGGATACCACAGGCTTCGCCCTGTGGTATAAGCGCCTGGAAAAAGCCAAGTTCAAATGGCCTGTCAGAGAGAAAAAACAGGTGTTTACCCTTAGCCAATTTGAACTGGATAGGCTGCTTGCTGGCTTCACTATTATTGGCCATAAACCCGTTGAAATACGCGATTTTAC
>NZ_JANEYT010000038.1 GCF_024357955.1 Photobacterium pectinilyticum | reverse complement strand
CAACTAGAAATCAACTAGTTGGGATTATCGCCTAACTGCAGGATCGTTCAAGTTAGCTTAAACGATCGGCATTACATCCTATGATGCGGCTTTCTCCGTTTAGCTTTCCGTTCCTAAGATATTCAATTACTTAAACAAACCGATGAAGAATAGTTTAATGTAGTCGATCAAGCGGCTAAAGAAGCCACCTTCTTCTACTGACTCTAGCGCAACCAGCGGTACTTCAGATACATCCTCACCATCGACTTGGTAGAAGATCTTACCAACAATTTCGCCCTCGCTAATCGGTGCCGTTAGCTCAGAGTTTAGCTCTATCGTTGCATTCATTTTGCTGACATCACCACGTGACAATGTCACGTAGGTGTCTTCTATCGTACCCAGTGAAATAGAATCGGCGTTACCCATCCACACTTTTTCGTTAATGAGTTCATCGCCTTTCTTATGAGGTGATACGGTCTGGAAAAATCTGAAACCGTAGTTTAGCAGCTGCTTACTTTCAGCCTCACGAGCTTTTGGACTGCTCGACCCCATAACCACTGAGATCAAACGCATGTCACCTTCAGTTGCAGAACTGGCTAGGCTATAACCAGCACCGCTGGTATAACCGGTTTTCATACCGTCTACATTCATGCTTCGGTCAGCAAGTAGACCGTTACGATTGCGCTGGGTAATATCGTTGTAGGTAAACGAACGCTCGCTGTAAATAGAATAGATATTAGGTAAATCATTAATTAATGCGCGACCTAGCAGTGCTATATCGTAAGGCGTAGAGTAAAGCTTATCGCTATCAAGGCCATGAGGATTTGAAAACGAACTGTTGTTCATGTTGAGTTTTTTGGCCCAAGAATTCATCAGGCTAACAAACGCCCCTTCCGACCCTGCAACATGTTCAGCAATCGCCACACTGGCATCATTACCAGATTGAACAATCAAGCCTCGATATAAATCCATCATGTTCACCTCGGTATTCACCTCAATGAACATTTTTGATGAATCAGGGAAATTACGAGCCCAAGCATTACGGCTGATCACGACAAGATCATCTTCGTTAATATTACCGCTTTTCATTTCCTGGCCAGCAACATAGCTGGTCATCAATTTGGTTAGGCTTGCAGGGTTAAGTTGCTCGTGGGCATTCTTCTCAACCAATACTTGACCAGTATAGTAATCCATCAAGATATAACCCTTGGCACCAAGAATGGGGGCATCAGGGATGACTGTAGGCGCAGCAAAGGCAGAGGCCGAAAGACAAAGTGTACCTGCAATTAAAGTGCGAAAAGTGTGTTTCAGTTGTGTTTTCATTATTCTCGCCATCGATGGTGTTGTTGGGGGCAGTATATCGAACCCAAGAATGAAATCTTGTAAGCTTTACGAAGTCTTACGTTATTGTAACATCCGTTACAACTGGATGTTTAAGTTGGTGTATTTTTAACCCAAGATATCGGATTTCAAACAACATATCCTGCTCAACGTCTTGCATTTCGATGCTTATCGCTTCTGATCGTCTATGTAATCCAGTATCAATGCATAGCGTATGTATTAAAATGCCGTTAAGATAACGTAAAATAACATTTTCTCAGGCTGAGATGCGTCAAAATAAAGGAATGATAATGACTTTCTACCAAAAATTAGTACACCATCATAAAAAGATTTCTCGGCTTGAACACCTTGAAGCTATTTGTGGCTGGGATCAGGCAGCAATGATGCCTGAGGGGGGGAACACAGCCCGTTCAGAAGCATTGGCCGAGCTCGCCGTTATTAAGCATGAACTATCAACTGCCCCGTATCTGTCTGGTTGGTTTGAACAAGCAAACAGCGAGCAATTAGAAGCTGATGATGTGACAAGCCTTCTTGAAATGCAGCGAAGCTGGCAGCAAGCCAATATTGTGCCCGCAGAACTCGTAGAGAAGAAATCCCTAGCCTGCTCTAAATGTGAACATGCTTGGCGAACACAGCGTGAAAAAAACGACTGGCAAGGATTTAGCCAGAACCTAAAAGAAGTGGTTGAATTAGCAAGACAAGAAGCACAAATCCGTGCTGAGGCCACTGGTTTAAGCCGCTATGACGCCTTGCTTGATTTGTACGAACCGGGAATGACCACCCATGAACTTGATAAATTATTCAGTGAGGTCAAAAGTTGGCTGCCTGATCTCATTCTTCAAATTATGGAGCGTCAAAGCCAGGATATTAGTATCCAACCTGTCGGTCCCTTTCCGGTAGAACAACAGCAAAGTTTAAGTCATGCATTAATGACTAAGTTTGGCTTTGATTTCAACCATGGCCGACTTGATAAGAGTATGCACCCTTTCTGCGGTGGTGTACCAACTGATGTTCGTATTACCACCCGTTATGATGAAGCTGACTTTACCTCCGCGCTAATGGGAGTGATTCATGAAACGGGCCATGCTCGTTATGAGCAGAGTTTACCTGAAAAGTGGGCAGGATTACCCGTAGGTAAAGCGCGATCAATGGGCATCCATGAATCACAAAGCCTATTTTTTGAAATGCAGCTATCAAGAAACGAGTTGTTCATCGAAACCTTGGCGCCGATGGCGGCCGAAACATTCCAGCGTAGTGATGACCCAGCCTTGTCAGCTGAAAACCTTACCTTGCTAAATACCCGAGTTAAACCCGGACATATCCGTGTCGATGCCGATGAAGCAACCTACCCGGCTCATGTCATTCTACGCTATGAAATCGAGCGGGATTTGATTGAAGGTAAGATTGAAGTCGAAGATATCCCTGAATTATGGGATAAAAAAATGTCTGAATACTTGGGGGTTTCAACCAAAGGGAACTTTATCGATGGCTGCATGCAGGACATTCATTGGACCTTCGGTGCCTTTGGTTATTTCCCGTCCTACACCTTAGGTGCGATGTATGCAGCCCAGTTTATGGTGTCGATTAATAAAGAGATGAATGTTGATAACCTTGTGCGTGAGCGTAATTTACAACCTATTTTTAACTGGTTAGATCGCCATGTTTGGAAACGCGCTTCGACGGTCTCAACCGATCAACTATTAATTGATGCCACTGGCGAAAGACTTAATGCACAGTTCTTCAAACAACACCTAGAGCAACGTTATTTGAAGTAACTCGCTCAACTTAGCTTTATCCGGATACGAATTAACGCGTTTTAATTATAAAGCCGCTAAATATGAGCGGCTTTTTTTAAGAAGGTAATTTGTGCCCTTATGGTAGTAAGTTGTGATGATGCGTACTTTAGTCGCGCTTCTAGCCTGTCGTAATCTAATTTGACGTGCTTTATCCCTTGTAGCCTCTCAAGCGATTTTGTCTCTCGATAAAATGAAGTACTCTTAATTATCTTATATTCTGCAACTTTTAGGCTCACTTTTAGTTCTTCAACTTCCAGTTTCCACTCGTTAGCCTCAGCTTTTAGATGATGTAAAGTTCCGTGGATACCGTTTGATGATGCTTCTGATACGTTATTCATAATGTACATAACTGTTTCTCATCGCTGACTGATGGCCATATATTAACAGTACAAAAAAAACACCACTTACCATTTCCTGCCACTCCCTGGATTCATTATCCACCTTAATCTCAAGTAGCTTCAAGTGACTTGGGTATATACTCATAGCATTATCACTGTCGGAGGTATGTCATGAAATTCACAGCAGGCGATCTAGATTACAAAGGCGAAGAGTCTGGTGTTCATAATTGGATCACTAAACAAGGAAAAAGCTTTTATTGGCACCCTGATTGGCTTCACATTGCAGAAGACCAGACGGGCATGCATGTGAAACAACAACTGGAAGTTGCTGAAAATCAAAAAGGTACAAAAGACCATGCCGTTCTTGCGATTTTAAAACACCTTAATGACTGGATGGTAGATGAAATAGACAAACACCCAGATGTTAAAAATCAACCAAAGTTGTAGCACTCATCAGAAAAGGCACTGGTTCAGACCCCAGTGCCAAATGCAGTTCAGACTAAATTCAATTCAAGTACAGAATTGATTGAATCACCGTTCCATTTGTAAGTGAAATGGCGACTTTGACATACCTTACTCACCAACACTGGCTTGTATAATACATAGCAGTCATAGCCCTGGTGGCGAACTGACTGGTAAACAATACCGTCACCTTTTGCCGTTTTCACATCCACCGCCAGCGCTTGCGAATGAGTATAATTGGTTGGATGATATAGCGTAGAGTCAAGTAAATGCTGCTCACGTAAATCAACCAACTCGGCGTTAAACCAAGCGTCAATACACCGCATCTGGATATCTTGTGCTGGCTCATTAGTGTAACCCATCACTCGCTCTATATGGTGCACAGTCTCTTTAATTGCGGTATTCACTTCAGGTGAAGCATAATAGCCACCGAAGTCTGCGGCATTGAATCTAGCCCCATCAGGGTTCACATGGGTAAACGCTGCCATGATATAGCTACAATGGGGAATACCGACTAACCTTTCTTCCGGCGGAATACGGCCAAAATCACCGGTTTCTTCAGCCAAACGGGGGTTGGTTATCGCCTCGATGGCAAAAATAGCTTCAAGCTGTTCAGGCTCGGCCACATCTTCATACAAGTTGATTGGTGGGTATTTGGAAGGGATCAATCGATAGCAAAGCTGTTCAGAAAAAGACACCACCCCCAACTCATCCAGTTCTATGTCCATTTATGATTGCCCGCCGCGCCATGCATTAAGTCGGGTTGCGACTTGAAATAAATCCACCACTTTACCTTCACACATAACGTCCATCGCCGAGCGGCCAGCAAAAAAAAGATGGCTGTTTGGCTTTTGTACCCAGTTATAAACACTCTCATCGGCGGTAAACATAATTCGCAGGCACTTATGAATATTCAGTATATAACTCATTCTTTCCAAAAGATCTTTTGAGACCTTGGCAGATTCAGGGTGAGACCGGTATTTGTTAAGCGTCGATCGGTTACTCAAACCAAGCAGCGCCATTTGCTGGTTTTGACTGCATGACCATTTATCAAGGATATTGAATACCACAGGCAATACGGTATTACCCGCCTGTGTCTGCTGTTGAGATTGATTGACCTGGGCTGCACTCATTTCGCCACTCCACCTGTACATATATAGACAAAGCTAGCATATGGGATTAAAAATAACCATAAATGGACAAACAAAATATAAATACCCAGCAAATGCTGGGTATCTAGTGGT
This sequence comes from Photobacterium pectinilyticum, assembly GCF_024357955.1. GTDB lineage: Bacteria > Pseudomonadota > Gammaproteobacteria > Enterobacterales > Vibrionaceae > Photobacterium > Photobacterium pectinilyticum. The sequence continues at coordinate 43,184 of NZ_JANEYT010000038.1, read as the reverse complement.
ACGCTAAATCTGGCTGCTTACCAATAAAGATTATGACTGAGTGCTTTTTGCCGTGTTCTCAGCAAGCTTCACAATCACTTTAACGGCTTGCTCCATACCTTCAATGGTGATGAACTCATGAATACCATGGAAGTTATAACCGCCTGTAAAGATATTCGGGCAAGGTAGCCCCATGAATGACAAACGGGCGCCATCAGTACCACCACGGATCGGTTTGATATCTGGTTTTACATCGCACTCAATCATCGCTTGTTTAGCTAGTTCGATAATGTGAGGATGAGGCTCAACCATTTCACGCATGTTGTTGTAGCTGTCGGTTAATACCAGCTCTACACTCCCTTTCGGTAGCTGACTATTCAGCTCATCAACTTTAGCCTGCATAAAGGCCTTACGGCGCTCTAAACCTTCAGTATCAAAGTCTCTGATAATGTAGCCAAGTTCGGTACGTGCAACAGCTGGCTCCATGGATTTGAGGTGATAAAAACCCTCGTAGCCTTCAGTGCATTCTGGTGTTTCTTCTGCTGGCATCATTAATTGAAATTGTGCAGCGATGTTCATGGCGTTAACCATTTTATTCTTGGCTGTACCTGGGTGGACGTTCACACCGTGACAAATAACATCGGCTGACGTCGCATTGAAATTTTCATATTCCAACTCACCAACTGGGCCACCATCAATGGTGTATGCCCATTGAGCACCAAAACTCTCAACATCAAACAAGTTAGCCCCACGGCCAATCTCTTCATCCGGCGTAAAGCCAATACAGATATCGCCATGTTTGATTTCAGGGTTGGCTTTCAAATAAGCGACGGCTGTAATAATTTCAGCAATACCGGCTTTGTTGTCGGCACCTAGCAAAGTCGTGCCATCAGTTGTGATCAGGTTGTGGCCGTGCAGCTTATTGAGATCTGGATAATGAACGGGTGATAGCACTTCATCCCCAATGCCTAGAGCAATATCCCCCCCCTGATAGTTCTCAACAATCTGAGGCCTTACATCTTTACCTGATGCATCAGGTGCTGTGTCCATATGAGCGATAAAACCAATCGCCGGCACTTCATGGCTGACATTCGCAGGCAGGCAAGCTGTCAGGTAGCCATTGTCATCCAAAGTGACGTCTGAAAGGCCAAGTTCAACCAATTCATCTTTCAGTTGCTGAGCTAATACGCGCTGCCCTTCAGTACTTGGGCAGTGGGCATTGGCAGGGTTAGATTGAGTTTCAAAGCTCACGTATCGTAAAAAACGCTCAATTAAGTTATCCATGTCCCACTCATTTAGTTCAATTAGATTAATACACCGAGCAAGTATCCCGATAGGAGCAGTTAAATGAATTGCGATGAATCAGTTTTTTGTGCATTAAATGCAGTTCGTTTAGAGCGCCGACCACTTTTTTTAAAGAAAACCGCACTAGTTGCAGAGTTATTGTTTAAATACCCAACAATTTGACCAGCAGCGCTAGCGAAAAACCGCTCACAAAAAAGTCATCAAGCTTGTAATATTATAAGGATGTTTCGTTTAGCCCTGTTAAACACCTCGGTGAATCCGAATATAAAGTGTGTGGAAATGTAAAATGTTGATCGTCCACTATAGAAATCACATCTTATTTAGCTGCCATTCAGTATGTGTGACATTGGTTGAAAAAATTTTTTCAATTAGTGCATAAGATGAATTTAACCAAGGAGGTCTTATGCTTACCAATCTATTTCTACCGCATCAATCAATTGATAAAACCGTGGATGTTCAAATTCCAGTTATGAATGAGAGTATTCCAGCCAAACTAAAATTGAGATATCAGAAAGGCCAGTTGAAAGCAAATTTACACCTGTGCAATAAAGATGGAAATGGAAAGCTAGATTTGTTCTATCCTCGTATTGCTTCAGAGTTCAAGCGTCAAGCACAACTTAATTTTTCTCAATGTTGTCGCTCTCGTTACTTACCCAACTCTCTTTTAGACTCTCAAGTGTCAAAATGGTGCAATGACAATGCCAAGCTCTATATCTCATACGAAACTCTTAGAGGTCTAAAAGTGACCGAACACAAGAAAGGAGGTATCAGAATCAAAGCAGCTAATAGTGATTTATATGTTTAACCATCCCTCTATTCAAACACGAAAAAGCCCGGAAATATTCCCGGGCTTTATATATTCCATTTAATTACTCTCTAACGTGAATATATCTCACCACTTAAAGTACAAATTCCTCGATTTAAAGCAGAATATCAGAGCTGAGAGATCGAAGGCGTAACTTTTACCGCAAGTTGATAAGAGCCAACGACTCCACTATAGACGAACGATGACAGCATGTTCACCATCATCGAAATGTACGATCGCCCCTTCAACATCAACATTCCTTTAACCCAAACCTATTTGTATTATTATTGGATCACTTCGCTTTGACCTGTTATATACCTCGGCTTAGCCGAAGATAAAGTGTGTAGAAATGTAAAAGGTTGATCACCCACTATAGAACTCACATCTTATTTAGCTGCTATTCAGTATGTGTGACATTGGTTGAAAATTTTCTCTCAAATAGTACATAAGATGAATTTAAACCAAGGAGTTCTTATGCTTACAAACCTATTTCTACCTCATGAACCCATTGAAAAAACAGTGGATGTTCAGATACCGGTTATTAATGACAATATTCCAGCAAAATTGAAATTGAGATATAAAAAAGGACAATTAAAGGCAAATTTACACTTCTGTAATAAAGATGGAAATGAAAAGCTCGATTTGTTCTACCCTCATATCGCTTCAGAGTTAAAGCGCCAGACGCAACTTAACTTTTCTCAATGTTGTCACTCTCGTTACTTACCCAACTCTCTTTTAACTTCTCAAGTGTCGAAATGGTGCAAGGACAACGCCAAGCTATATATTTCATATGAAACCCCTAATGGACTAAAAGTAACTGAACACCAAAAAGGAGGTATCAGAATCAAAGCCACGAATAGTGATTTGAATGTTTAACCTACCCTCTGTTTTAATACGAAAAAGCCCGGATACTAATCCGGGCTTTCTGTTTCAATCTAAAACAAATTAGAACTTAAGCTTGAGGAATCCAAGGCGTTACTTTTACCGCTGGTTGATGAAAGTTAACGATTTCACCGTCTGCAAGTGATGACAACTTGAGCACCTTAGTGTCGCCATCATTGAAGTGTACCACCACGCCTTCAACATCAGGCATAAACCAGCCCGAGAACATACCACCGAGAGCAGACAGTAACTCGTTCATCTGTGGTACCAGTTCAGCGATGTCAGTTTGCGTAATCGCCGTGCCGTAATATTTCTTAGCAATGACCTGCATGGACACATCACAGGTAATGCCATCATCAATCACAAAAGTTACATCAGGATTAGCCTGACGCAAGTTGGTATCAACTGGCACTGTTAGTTCATTGTTTTCTGGGATCACTAACTCTTCAAAGTGCTTGTCTTTGCGCATTGACCCTTTATGGATATGACAGACACTGCCATCTTGCTGGTTCAATAAAAACAGGGCGATTTTAACATCATCATGCCCTTCTTTTACGTTTTGCTTGAGCTTGCTGTAAAGTGTGCTGTAACGCATTTCTATGTTCTGTGCTGCGACTTCCTGAGCATAGAGCGAACTGCTGGCAAATAAGCCAGCTAATAGCCAATAGGTCAACTTCATCCTTTATCCTTGGCGCCAATATTGATTGTTGTGCCTGATCATTGCTTGAATTTCATCAACATAAGCCTGACCACGTTCTGAGTAACGGCTTAGTCCTTCTGCCAATTCAGTGCCTTCAACTATATCACCGGCCTTACGCTGTGCTGAGCGAATATCGCGTAAGTCTTGATAAGCCCGGTTCGTATTCACATTCATGAAATACGCTTGCACTGATAAATAAGGCGATGCGAAAACGGCCACTTCATGGCTTGCGCCATCATTTCTGGCATTGGGGACCAAACCGCAACCTTTACGATAACACCATTGACCAAAATAGTTGTTTCCTTCCACAGCAAAGCGTGACGTTCCCCACCCTGATTCATTGGCCGCTTGGCTCAGAACAAGTGATTCAGGGATCACATCAACTCGATTTAGCATTGCCGCTAACCATTCTGACGTCATGCCGCTATCATTCAGAGGGACCTTATAGACGTCAGATAGCTTCTCAGCATAGGTCTTTTGATCGGCTGAGAGCAACTCGCCGGCATGGACTGGAGATTTAATTAACGCTAAGAACTGGCGTTCTTTTGCTACGCGTTGGTTTTCATGTTCAACGGCCGGGCGTAGAAAGTCGAAAAAGGCCGCTTTCTTTTGACCAACATCGGTTATTTTAGAGAAGTCAGGCTTGGTGCTTTGCGATGAGGCCAGTAAGGCCTCATCGTTAGCGCTTTGAGAAGGGATTTCACCACAGGCTGTCAATCCACTGACTAGTGCAATAATGGCAACTTTACTGGTTGTTATTTTTTTTATCACGCGTCAAAAACCTTTGAATCCCCCTGCTGATCTTGGTCGTTATCATTTTGGCCTTTTTGAACGGTCGAAACATGTAAAGAAACACCGAAAAGGTTACGGTAGATAATGGCTTTCACATTGAAGAAGAATGGAATTGTCCAAATCAAGCCAATACCAGCAGTGGCAAATGAAATAATAAACATCGTTAGAATGACAATGAAAATAGCTGTCATCGGCAATAGTTTACGCAAAGTTGCCACAAGTGAAAACTGTATTGCTTTCAATGGTGATAAACGCTTTTCACAAACCAACATAATCGCTAGGCTAAAGCCCATAGAAAGAAGCATACCCAAAATAGGGAAAATAGCGTTGGCGATACCTTGTAGGGAAGCACTAAGCAAAACAGTGATGACAGAAGCAACAGCAAAAGGGAAACCTTTCACTAAATAACTTGGCTTACTAGGAAGACCAATCGCATGGTTGAGTGCCATCAAACTTACACCCGCTAATAAAGGGGCGCTTAATACATCAGACCAAAAGTTAGCCATGTATCCCGCTTCAATCACTGATGCTGCCATTTCGCCGCCAGTAATCACAGAATCAAAAAACACCGCTGCACTTCCCAGTTGCACTTGTAGACCAACTAAAAGCAACGCAACCTGCGCCAGAAACAAACCAATAACCGCAGGCAAGAAAGTCAGGAAGTTCTTGCCTGTGATTTTCCAGGCCTCTTGAAGCACGGACAGTGATTGAAGATCACTCTCACCTTTCAATGCCCTTTCGATTGAACCACCAACTTGGATTGTTTTGTTATTCATTTGTATTTCACTAACTATTACACACTTGGCCCGTGATTGTACGCTAGTTAAGCACGATAGAGAAACATTGAGGAAAAAAGCAGTTTTTCTATTCAGGCTCAAATTTTGATTGCGAATTAGCCAGCCGGCTTCATACACTATGATTAATGGATTATGCTTACAGCACGTAAAAGCTTTGATATTGATTTTAAAGCTAATTATTTCAAAGCCTGAACCTTGTATCTTGGCTGTCATAAAACAGTGATACAGCAGTATGAAAACAGTCAGAAAAATTGTAAAAAAACGCTTTGAATTACACGTTTAGGGGACTATTATGCGGCCCCTAAATTCAACCTAATAGTTGGGGGGATTACCTATAAAACCCCTAGGTGGAGATCTCGTAGAATTGAACGCTGCAGAAACAACTAAAGCACCAGTGATTCAGCTTAAAGGGCTGAGCAAAAGCTTCGATGGCAAGCAAATCATCACTGGTCTCGATTTGAATGTTAATGATGGTGAATTCCTTACCATTCTCGGCCCTTCTGGCTGTGGTAAAACAACTGTACTTCGACTTATCGCTGGCTTTGAAAATGCCGATGCGGGGCAAGTTGTTATTGCCGGCAAAGATGTCACCGGTATTCCTGCTGAACAACGAAATGTAAATACTGTCTTTCAAAGTTATGCGCTTTTCCCGCACATGACGGTATTTGAAAATGTTGCTTTTGGACTGCGTATGCAGAAAGTGGCTGAACAAGAGATTGAGCCGCGTGTTATGGACGCGCTGCGCATGGTGCAATTAGAACAATTTGCCCCACGCAAGCCTCACCAACTTTCCGGCGGTCAGCAGCAGCGTGTAGCTATCGCGCGTGCTGTTGTGAACAAGCCAAAAGTATTGTTGCTGGATGAATCTCTATCTGCGTTGGACTATAAACTTCGCAAACAGATGCAGATCGAGCTTAAGCAGCTGCAGCGTAAACTAGGAATTACTTTTATTTTCGTCACGCACGATCAAGAAGAAGCCCTATCAATGTCAGACCGCATCATTGTTATGCGTTCAGGAAACATTGAGCAAGATGGGTCCCCTCGTGAAATTTACGAAGAACCAGAAAATCTTTTTGTTGCTCGTTTCATCGGTGAAATCAACGTCTTTGATGCTGTGGTAAAAGAGCGCCTTGACGAAACCCGTGTATTGGCAAACGTTGAAGGCCGCCCTTCAATGATTCACTGTAAACTGCCTGTAAGTTCGGGTGACAAGGTAAAAGTGTTACTACGCCCTGAAGATATCCGCCTAGAAGAGATCAATAATGGCGACGAAGCACAAGGTATTATTGGTTATATCCGTGAGCGTACCTATAAAGGTATGACACTTGACTCAGTCGTTGAGCTGGAGACAGGTACATCTGTTATGGTCAGTGAATTCTTCAATGAAGATGATCCGGATGTAGACCACTCTCTGGATCAAAAAGTTGCGGTTACTTGGGTTGAAAGCTGGGAAGTGGTGCTAGCAGATGAACAAGAAGCTTAATCTTCAAAACATCATCATAACCATCATTGTTAGTTGGCTATTGCTGTTTGTCTTTATACCCAACTTGATGATCATCGGAACCAGTTTTCTGACCCGAGATGATGCAAACCTGATAGAAATGACCTTTACGTTAGACAACTATATCCGTTTGTTTGACCCGCTGTATGCAAAGGTCATGATGCATTCGTTTTACATGGCGCTGGTGGCCACCCTGCTCTGCTTGGTTATTGGCTATCCGTTTGCCTATGCGATTGCAAAGATGCCTGAAAAGTGGCGTCCATTCATGCTGTTTTTAGTGATTGTGCCGTTCTGGACAAACTCATTGATCCGTACATACGGTCTCAAGATCATGCTTGGTTCGCGCGGTATTTTTAATAATACCTTGCTGTATCTCGACATCATCGATAAACCAATACGGATTATGTACACCGAATACGCGGTTATGGTTGGCCTTGTCTATATTCTCCTGCCGTTTATGGTACTACCTTTGTACTCGGCTATTGAGAAGTTGGACTACAACTACATTGAAGCTGCGCGTGATTTAGGGGCGAACAAGTTCCAAACATTCGTGAAAGTGATTTTTCCACTGACAATGCCTGGCATTATCGCTGGCTGTCTGCTGGTTCTATTGCCAGCCCTAGGCATGTTCTATGTGTCTGACCTACTTGGCGGCGCGAAGAACCTGCTTATCGGTAATGTCATAAAGAGCCAGGTATTAAACGCTCGTGATTGGCCATTTGGTGCTGCAACCAGCATTGCCTTGACCATCGCAATGGCAGTGATGCTGTACGCTTATTACCGTGCGGGCAAGCTACTAAACCGTAAAGTGGAGCTTGAATAATGGGACGAGCATTAAAATTCAGTTTTATGACTGTGGTGTATGCCTTCCTATATACACCAATCATTATTCTGATTGTGAACTCATTCAATGCCAGTAAATTCGGCATGAAATGGGGTGGCTTCACGACCAAGTGGTATCACCAATTGGTAAACAACGATAGCTTGATGCAGGCAGCATGGCACTCACTGAACATTGCTGTGTTTTCAGCTACAGCAGCAGCAATTATTGGTAGCTTAACGGCCGTTGCCCTCTTCCGCTATCAGTTTCGTGGCAAGCATTTTGTCAACGGTATGCTGTTTGTCGTCATGATGTCACCCGATATCGTTATGGCTATTTCGCTACTGGCGCTGTTCTTATTAGTTGGCGCGGAGATGGGTTTCCTAACCTTGCTACTTTCACATATTACATTTTGCCTACCCTTTGTTGTGGTTACGGTATACAGCCGATTAAAAGGGTTTGATGTAAAAATGCTAGAAGCAGCCCGTGATTTAGGCGCTAGCGAATGGGTAATTCTGAAACAAATTATCCTACCGCTAGCCAAACCTGCGGTTGCCGCAGGCTGGTTGTTGAGCTTTACTCTGTCTTTAGATGACGTGATTGTAAGTTCATTTGTGACAGGCCCAAGTTATGAAATTCTGCCTTTGAAGATTTACTCCATGGTTAAAGTGGGTATTTCACCAGAAGTAAATGCATTGGCTACAATTATGCTAATAGTATCTTTGATTCTGGTTGTCACCTCTCAGCTACTGGCACGAGAGAAAATCAAATAAGGCTTGTTACACCGCTTTAAATTTGGCATTAGCCAAAAAACGAGCAAGTGGCCTTCGGGCCACTTGTTTTGTATTAACACCCTAAAAGGGTTTTGGAGATGATCATCTAATGAAAAAATGGTCCGCTTTTCTAGCCGGTACTGCATGCGCTGCAGCGATGTTTACTCACGTTGCCAATGCCGCAGACAAGGAATTAGTCTTTATGAACTGGGGGCCGTACATTTCTACGGAGCTTCGTGAGCAGTTCACTAAAGAAACTGGTATTAAAGTGATTTATTCGACTTACGAGTCGAACGAGACGATGTACGCTAAGTTAAAAGCTCACCCCCAAGGTTACGACCTGGTTGTGCCGTCAACTTACTTCGTTGCAAAAATGCGCGATGAAGGCATGTTACAGAAAATCGATAAATCAAAGCTAACCAACTTTAAAGAGCTTGATAAGAATTATCTGGATAAGCCTTTTGACCCAAGCAACGACTTCTCGATCCCACACGTTATCGCAATGACAGGCTTGGCAGTTAACACTGACATGTATGACCCTGCTGATTTCGATAGCTGGGCGGACCTTTGGAATCCGGAGCTTGAAGGCCAACTCATGCTTATGGATGACACGCGCGAAGTGTTCCACATTGCACTGCGTAAATTAGGTTACTCTGGTAACACTACCGATCCAAAACAGATCGATGAAGCCCACGAAGAATTGAAGAAATTGATGCCAAACGTATTGGTATTTAACTCAGACAACCCTGCCGCGCCATATCTAGCGGGCGAAGTTGGCTTAGGTATGCTGTGGAATGGCTCTGCTGCAGCCGCTCAGAAAGAAGGCTTGCCGATTGAGCTGATTTGGCCAAAAGAAGGCGGTATCTTCTGGGTTGATAGCCTTGCTATCGCCAAAAATGCCAAGAACGTTGAGGCAGCACACAAGATGATTGATTTCTTGTTACGTCCTGATGTTGCTGCAAAAATATCTGATGAAACGGGCTACCTAACTGCCGTTGAAGCATCAAACGCCAAGTACAAAGACAACCCAACTTTGTTCCCACCGCAAGAAGATCTAGACCGTGGTGAATGGCAAGATTCCGTTGGTGAAATGAACATCCGCTACGAAAATTACTTCCTAGAACTAAAAGCCGGCCAGTAATAGCAATGCATTAACTCCAGGCAGCCAAATGGCTGCCTTTTTTATATCGAAAACATACAAACATTGGCGACTAATAGTTCAGACAGTTATTAAGGCTTGATATTCCATATCGTAGCCATTCAATTCCCTGTTATAATAATGCTCTTAAAAGCGCTTTATTTTCAGTGTGTTTTAACAAACTTAGCTACCTTCAATACACAGGTAGCAATCCGGCGTTCAGCGACTAAGCTGGACATCACGACACTTTGCAGGAGAAGCGGTTAGTACTTCACAGAGGTGATTTTCATCCATTATGAGTACATTCGCTAGAGAACACTCTCAATATCCCATTTAGTTTGGAGCATATAACAATGAAAAAATGGTCTTCTTTAATGGCCGGTGGTGTTTGCGCTATGGCGATGTTTTCGAGCATGGCAACAGCCGCAGACAAAGAGCTTTATTTCTACAACTGGTCTGAATACATCCCTTCAGAGGTTCTAGAACAGTTCACCAAAGAAACGGGTATTAAAGTGATTTATTCGACCTATGAGTCGAATGAAACCATGTACGCAAAGCTGAAAACCCATGGTGACGGCTACGATCTGGTGGTTCCTTCAACCTACTATGTATCGAAGATGCGTGAAGAAAATATGCTGCAAAAAATCGACAAGTCAAAGATAAGCCACTTTGACGAGATCGACCCTAATTTCCTGCACAAGCCCTTTGACCCTGAGAATGATTACTCTATCCCATACATCTGGGGTGCGACCGGTATCGGTGTAAACACTGATATGATGGACAAAGAAGAAGTGGCTAGCTGGGCTGACCTTTGGGATCCTAAATGGGAAGGCCAATTGATGATGATGGATGACGCTCGTGAGTTCTTTCATATCGCCCTACGTAAACTTGGCTATTCTGCGAACACCAAGAACCCTGAAGAAATTAAAGCCGCGTACGAAGAGCTTAAAAAGCTAATGCCAAACGTATTGGTATTCAACTCTGACTACCCTGCAAACCCATACATGGCTGGAGAAACCTCACTAGGCATGCTGTGGAACGGTTCTGCTTACATGGCTCGCCAGGAAGGCGCTCCAATTGACATCGTATGGCCAAAAGAAGGCGCGATCTTCTGGATGGATAGCATTTCTATCCCTGCCAATGCGAAGAACACCGATGCAGCCCATAAGATGATCGATTTCCTACTTCGCCCAGAAAACGCAGCGAAAATTGCACTAGAGATCGGTTACCCAACACCTGTGGCAACAGCTAAAGACAAGCTTCCAGCTGAGTTTATAAACGATCCAAGCATCTACCCACCTCAAGAAGTGATGGATGCAGGTGAATGGCAAGACAGCGTAAACGGTGCAGTTACCCTTTACGAAGAGTACTACCAGAAACTAAAAGCAGGTATGTAATCTCTCCCAATCAGTATTGAAAACTCGGGCTGAGTCCCGAGTTTTTTATTTTTCACCAGTGGCAGTTAAGACCCGTTTTTGCATGGTTTTGAAAGTGAGCTTATTTTCGTCACTATCCAAGTATCTCATCAACAAAGTTAGGGACTAGCTTCGAAGCCGGACCATAGCGCTTCTCGGCAAACTCGCTTTCAACCTCACTAGGCTCCAAATTTAGTTCAATCGTATGAGCACCATGCATAGCGGCTTCGTGAACAAAGCCTGCGGCTGGATACACTGCCCCAGATGTTCCAATAGAAATAAATAAATCCGCTTCTAATAATGCGTCATGAATTCTATCCATACCAATCGGCATTTCACCAAACCAAACCACGTTAGGCCGCATTGGTGCAGGCATCTGGCAGCAGTGGCAATGATCATCTAGCGATATATCCCCTTTCCATTCTATGGATTGGCCTGTTTCGCTGCACTGGGCTTTTAATAACTCCCCATGCATATGAATAATATTCTTGCTACCCGCAGCTTCGTGCAAGTTATCAATATTCTGCGTCACGATAGTGACTTTACCATCCAACTCTTGTTCAAGCCTTGCAAGCGCACGGTGCGCTTCATTGGGAAACACCGTACCACTTTCTAGCTGTTGACGTCGTAGGTTGTAGAAGTTCTGGACCAATGCAGGATCACGGTAATAGCCTTCTGGCGTCGCCACATCCTCAATGCGATGGTTTTCCCACAGTCCGTCTTGGTCACGGAATGTACGTATGCCTGATTCCGCAGAAATACCCGCGCCAGTTAGTACAACAATATTGCGATATGGGAAATGCATAAGCCGTGTCCTTCTTTTGTTCTCTTATAAGCTTTATACCATTGTTTTCATGTGGTTATAAGCGAAACGTCTACGACATTAGTCTAATTATAGACAACAAATAAAAAGTTATAGTGCATTAAGGTGTTAAAGTAACATTCCTGGGTTCTCTCGACCATGTTGTGGGTTGCTATACTAACCTACTGATATCAAAACCTAAAATCATTAATAAAAGACATAATCTTCGTCTAAAAAAACCGGTAACTTTAGCTACCGGTTTACATGGCTATAATGTAGCTACCTATGTATTATCTTGTGCGGCACTGCCTTTCTTATCCGCTTCGACTTTATCATCATAACCCGGCTGGTTTTCTGGCAAGTCTTTTACCTCTTCATACCAGAGATCGTGATGCTCTTTCGCCCAAGTCTCATCAACTTCACCGGTAATCATGCCATCAAGGCCCGCTTCCATCCCAAACAAACCAATATAAATATGGAAGATGAAACCACAAATAAGTACCAATGCCGAAAGCATATGGACAAGATGTGACAATTCCATATCACGGCGGGTTTGGTCGAAGATCGGAAAGTCGAGGATAAAACCACTGGCCACAATAAAGGCACCAAAGAAAATCAACAACCAAAAGATCGCCTTTTCACCACCATTGGAGAACCCTGCCGATGGATGAGTACCTTTGTGCTTGCCGCCCATGCCGCCCATTTTCATGAACCACTGCATATCGACCTTATTGAAAATACTCTTACGCCACCACTTCACAAGCACAGCCACTAAGAATAACGCAAACAACGGGCCAATGTAGTTATGGTATTGCTTGGCCGCGTAGATTACCCAACCCCACAGCTCTGTTGGCACAATAGGCTTAATAAAGTACTTACCATAAACCAACGTCAGGCCACTGAATGCCAGCGTCAAAAAGGTGAAAGCCAAACTCCAGTGCAGCGCCCTATCAAGGCGGCTCCAACGTTTAATTTTACGCCCAGTCTTTGGCTTACTCAGCTTGAGCGGACCCACGACAACATATGCTAGCGCCACCATTACCAAGCTGCCAAAAATAGCCAGCGCACCAAGTGGAGACATCCACTTCTCTTTCATGATGAACCAGGTCTGCCCTGGCACACTAATCAGCACGCCATGCTCAGGTGACTGTGACGTGGTATAGCCTTCTTGACCATCCTTAACCGCTCGCCAATAGTCAGCACCGGCAAAACCGATGACTTCATGCCTTACAACAGACTCGCCCAAGCGCTCAGATTCAGAGTTAGCACCGGATTCATTGCTTGCTGCTGCCGATAATGAAAACATCAATACCACAGCAGTGGCCAGCAAGAAAAACCAGCGTTGAATTCGCTTAGTCATATTACTCCCGACTGTTAATTCAACAGTTATGTTCAAATCTCTTTACTCAATGGCAGCTCAATCAGAAAGCACATATCAAATAACACTTAGATACAACTGCCACTTATTCGTTAACTCGCTCTAAGACTTACGGACCTCAGAGGCATCATATGCAAGGTCGTCAGTGCTTGCCCAACCCGCTTCTTTGGCACCTCGTGCGACAACTCGCTCACGGTAAATATCTGAGATTTTCGCGGCATCACCGGCCAACAGAGCCTTGGTCGAGCACAAAGAAGCACACATAGGTAGCTTACCTTCAGCAATACGGTTGGCACCGTATTTCTGCTTCTCTTCAACCGAACCCGTTTCTACATTTGGGCCACCGGCACAGAAGGTACATTTGTCCATCTTGCCACGTTCGGCAAAGGCCGTTTGTTGTGGGAACTGCGGTGCGCCAAACGGACAGGCAAACAAGCAGTAACCACAGCCAATGCATAGGTCCTTGTCATGCAAAACGATGCCATCTTCTGTTTGTACGAAACAGTCCGCAGGACATACCGCCATACATGGTGCATCGCTACAATGCATACAAGCTACCGAAATAGAGTTCTCATTCGGCAGGCCATCGTTGAGGGTAACAACGCGACGGCGCTGAATACCCCACTCAAGCGCATCATCATTTTCGTTTTTACAAGCTGTCACACAACCGTTGCACTCGATACAACGCTTAGAGTCACAAAGAAATTTCATACGTGCCATCAGAATGACTCCTTACGCTTTAGAGATTTTACAAAGGGTGACTTTGGTTTCTTGCATCTGAGTTACAGGGTCATAGCCATAAGTCGTAGCCGTATTCGCCGCTTCACCAGAAACAAACGGCGCACTGCCATCAGGGTAACGGTCACGTAGATCTTCACCCTGGAACTTACCGCCGAAGTGGAACGGGATAAATGCCAGTCCCGGCTTCACGCGCGGTGTTACCATCGCTTTAACGTGGATGCGGCCCTTCTCGGCCCCCTCTACCCACACCATGTCACCGTCTCTGAAGCCAATGTCATTGGCATCTTTCGGGTTAACCTCAACAAACATCTCTTGCTGCAATTCTGCCAACCAAGGGTTAGAGCGGGTTTCATCACCGCCCCCCTCATACTCAACCAATCGACCCGAGGTCAGTACAATTGGGTATTCGCCAGACATGTCTTTGTCTTGAATCGACTTGTACAGTGTTGGCAGGCGGAACATCGCTTCGCTGTCATCCCATGTTGGATAGTCAGTGACCAAATCACGACGAGGCGTATACAGTGGCTCACGGTGCAGAGGAACAGCATCAGGGAAAGTCCATACCACAGCACGGGCTTTTGCATTACCAAACGGAATACAGCCATGCTTAATCGCGACGCGTTGGATACCACCAGACAGGTCAGTTTTCCAGTTTTCACCTTCGGCCTGTGCTTTTTCTTCAGCGGTAAGATCATCCCACCAACCCAGTTGCTTAAGCATCTTGTCGGTAAACTCAGGGTAACCATCTTCCAGTTCACAGCCTAGTGAGAAGCTGTCGTCAGCCAGTAAACTGTCACCATTACGCTCTACACCGAAACGTGCACGGAAGTTACCGCCACCTTGGGCAACCGTTTTAGATGTGTCATAAAGAATATGGGTACCTGGATGTTTCATTTCTGCCGTACCCCAGCAAGGCCAAGGTAGACCGTAGGTTTCACCATTTGCTGGGCCACCTTCCGCTTCAAGAGAAGTCTTGTGGAAGGTATGCCAGTTTTGCTGGTGCTCTTTCAAGCGTTCAGGGCTCTGTCCGGTGTAACCAATTGTCCACATACCCTTGTTATACTCGCGGGTAATGTCTTCAATCACGGGCTCATTGTTTTCAACACGAATGTGTTTAAACAACTGCTCAGATAGACCCAGTTTCTGGGAAAGCAGGAACATGATTTCATGGTCAGGCTTAGATTCGAACAACGGTTCAATCACCTGGTCACGCCACTGAACAGAGCGGTTTGTCGCGGTTACCGAACCTGTCGTTTCAAATTGCGTCGTGGCCGGTAGCAAATACACATTGTTCTTACGGTTGTTCATTACCGCTGCAACACCAGGATACGGGTCAACAATCACCATCATATCCAGCTTTTCCATCGCCTTGCGCATTTCGGGACCACGGGTCTGAGAGTTTACCGCATGCCCCCAGTAGAACATGGCTCGGATGTTATCGTTTTGCTCGATATTCGCTTTGTCCTCAAGCACACCATCAATCCAGCGCGAAACAGGAATACCGGCATTGTTCATTGGCTTTTTGCCACTGTATTCATTCTGGTCAAATCGGCCTTTTAGCCATTCGTAATCCACATCCCACACTTTTGCCCAGTGTTTCCAAGCTCCTTCAGACAAGCCGTAGTAGCCAGGTAGATTGTCAGACAGTACGCCAAAGTCAGTCGCACCCTGTACATTATCGTGACCACGGAAGATGTTAGCACCGCCGCCTGATTTACCCATATTGCCAAGGGCTAGCTCAAGGATACAGTAAGCACGGGTGTTGTTATTACCGGTCGTATGCTGAGTACCACCCATACACCAAACGACGCAACCCGGGCGGTTTTCAGACAACATCTTCGCTGTTTGATAAACATCCGCTTCTGGTACACCACTCACACGTTCCACTTCAGCTGGCGTCCACTTGGCCACTTCAGCTTGAACTTCATCCATCCCCCAAACACGCTGGCGGATAAACTCTTTATCTTCCCAGCCGTTTTTGAAAATGTGGTATAGCACACCCCAAATGAAGGCAACGTCTGAGCCTGGACGAAGAGAAACATAGTGATCAGACTTCGCCGCCGTACGGGTACGACGCGGATCGGCAACCACAATCTTACAGCTGTTACGCTCTTTAGCGATTAAGATGTGCTGCATGGCAACTGGGTGCGCTTCTGCTGGGTTAGAACCAATGAACAGAATCGACTTACAGTTGTGCATGTCATTGAGCGAGTTCGTCATCGCCCCGTAACCCCAGGTGTTTGCAACACCGGCAACCGTTGTTGAGTGACAGATACGTGCCTGGTGGTCGACGTTGTTAGAGCCCCATAAAGACACCATTTTACGGAACAAATAAGCCTGTTCATTGTTATGCTTTGCAGAACCCAGCCAGTAAATTGAATCTGGGCCCGATTCTTCGCGGATCTTCTTCACCTGCTGGCTCACTTCATCCAGTGCTTGCTCCCAGCTCAGTTTTTTCCACTTACCATCAACCAGTTTCATTGGGTATTTGATACGGCGCTCACCATGGCCATGCTCACGCAGGGCTGCACCTTTCGCACAGTGACCACCCGCATTAAATGGGTGATCAAAAGCGGGCTCTTGACCTGTCCATACCCCTGCCTGAACTTCGGCGTAGATACCACAACCTACTGAACAGTGAGAACAAATAGTACGTTTCACTTCTGCCGGCGCTTTAGGGTCAACCTCTTTAGCTTCAGCTTTTTTCATCATACCCGGAGCAAACAAACCTGCACCGGCAATGCCACCAGCAGCCGCCAGTGATGAGTTACGAATAAAGGAACGACGCGAAATACCTAGCTGGTTTTCGTCCTTGCTTACGTTGTCGGAACGTTTTGTCAGTTTCATTTATGGCTCCGTCTTACAAGGTTTCGTAATAATCGCGAACATGCTGGGTTTCGCGATAGCCAGTTGTATTGTCATCGTGATTATTGCTATTGCCGTCAGACTGTTCGACCTTTGCCTGAACGGCTGTTGTCGCCCCAGCGGCAACAGCACCAGCAGCCGCACTCAAACCAATGTTTTTCAGTAATTGGCGCCGACTTTGACTAATGTCATTATGAATAGCTTCATCTTTACTAGCTTTGTTTTGCTCACTCATAAAAGCTTGCTCCTTTATCGTGTTTCCGAATCCGAGTTACTCGCTTCGAAAATCAATTTTTCTGCTAAGTTTTTCGTAAAATACATAACGACTTTCGATTGTTTCCTCAGCTACATCTTGAGCACTATCATTTAGTAGCTAGGTAGCGGTTACGTCGTCACAAAATCAAAATTAGGTAAAGTCTAGTTCACCTCTATCAATCGTGTTTTTTCGACCAACAGGAACTGCAAAGCCAGTTCAGCAACTGCACTATAAAACACAGCACTGTTCGCCTTTTTTAGGTCATTACAAAGTTGTTCGAACCAGGTTGCGATATGGCGATTGAAGAAAACTTGCTGGAGATGTCTATCTCCGCCTTCCACCAGCATCGCCATGACTTCAAGTAAAGCGGCAATGTGGTCTTCCGGCTCTTTTACACTCTCGTCACGTTGAAAACCCAACTGCATGAGATCACGACGAAGATGTGCAAGCGGCATTTCCATTAATGAACCGGTCAAATACCATGAACCAAAAGGCACAATTTCTCCGCGCCCGATCCCGATGAACAAATCTTGATACTCTTCTTCAACAGCCAAAACCGATGTTGTTTGAGCGGCAAGTTTCAAAACAGGCCAAGAGGCTGCCATGGTATTAGACACATTTTGATTCGGTTCAACATCCAGTGAAGAAAGCCAATCTAAAACGGTTTGATCCGGCCCCTTACGAAACAAATGTGCCAACAAGCCATAAATTTCTACACGCAGTACACTTTCTTCCTGAGCGGTTTGAAGTACTGATTCCATTTGCTATTCCTACACCTTTAGCTGACTTTCAGGATCATCGACGATCGTCGAGAAAATATCGCGAACACGACAGTCTTCGCACATATTCAGGCGTCGAATAGCCTCTCCCTGAAACTGTGAATGGTTTTGTAACTTTTCAGTCAACATTTTCACCATAGAAGCCGGTGCAAAAGCTTTACCGCAACTGGTACAACACGCTGCTTCTTCTTCATGAACAACACGTGCTTCTTGACGAGTTTGCGCATTCCAAGTCACTCCCGGATTAAGAGAAATCACTTTTTCAGGACACGCTTTTTCACACATGCCACATTGCACACAATCTTGTTCAATAAATAACAGGCCTGGACGATCACCAATGGCATGCAATGCCCGGGTTGGACACACAGACACGCACCCCATACACAAGGTGCAATCTTCTGCTCGACAATCTACCGAACCATAAGGTTCATTTTCCGCAACTGCTGAACGTTCAGGTTTAACTGGAGCTAATGCGTAAAGCTCATCAAGAACAGCAAATAACTTCTCACGTTTTGTCCCCTCAACAGGGTCAGCGATATTCAATAATGCAGAATCAAAACCCGTGAAGGTCTTCGCCTCAGTAAAATCAAACAAAGCAATACGTTCAATGTCATAACCCATTTCAGCCAAGAAAGACTGAGCAGTCGCTAATTCATCGCGAAGTACACGATCGATAGTGTCGGGAATATAAGAAGTATTCGTCGCTAAAAGCACTTGATGCGCGCCGTATGCCAGTGCACTAAACCAAGTATCAATACCAACTGTGGCCAACTCTTCCAATGCGACGGGAATCACTGACTCAGGGAGGTCAGAAAGGATCTCGTTTACCGTGGCTTCATCGCGATTACCATAGAAAAGTAGCGTAGGTGTTTCTCCACCTGCTTTTCGATAATTAGTGATTAACCGATGAACAAAGTTTTGCGTATTAGTAGGATCAGGGAGTGCATAGGAAATCGCTTCTGTTGGACACGCCGTCGCACAGGTTCCCACACCTTGGCAAAGGTATGGATTAATTTCTATATGATCACCCGTGCTTGACAATGCGCCAGCAGGACAAGCATCAACACATCGCTCACACCCTGTTACCCCCCGTGAAGAGTGCGCACAGAGTTCAGGATCCAAACGAAAATATTTTGGTTTATCAAATGTACCAATCATCGCAGGAAGATCTTCGATCACATTGGCCAGTTTCGCTTTTCCTGCTCCAACTGCGTAATAACCTGGAGCTGAAATTTCAACAGCTGATAAACCGTTTTCCGTCATATCAACAACTAAATCAAAGCAATCATGACCAATAGCCACTTTTGCCAGATTCACTGCTGTCTGCATATTCTCAATATCACAAGACACTTCAAATGCGCCTAGGTAACCTTTCAGAGTTGCCTTACTCGCATAATAAAGGTTGTTACGCTTAACACTGTTTTTGGCATCCTCTGATGATGGCGCTTTCGCTGTGGCAAGTAGGGTTACCGAATTCAGCGAAGTAAACTGTGCTTCAAGCGTTGTGATAACGTTTTCTGCACCCACCAGCAAAACATTCCCGCGGCTTTCATAAGAAACCGTTGGTGGAATAAGATTAGAAAGCTCAACGGTACCATTTACCGCCGCTAGCCTAGCTTTACCATTTTGCTCATCGAACGCAGAAAGTGCTTCAAGTGTACTATTTAACATTATTATTCCTGTCTACTTGTCACCGCGACAATTTGTCCCACCCCATGACGACTATTGCGCCAAAATGTCCCGATCTTTCTTAAGGGTATTGTTCCCTTTTTGTCCCAGTTCGTTTGTTGTTGCTCTTCGAGTGACGGCTGACTTACTTTTTATTTATTATGGCGTTGCCATTTATCCATCCATAGCAAGGGCAAAATATCCTTAACCCTTTAGCAAATCGTTCTTATCGCTATGGAGTAACTTGCTATCAGAAATCGAGTCTGATTCTGTTTCAGTCTCTAGTTCAGTCGGGCCCGCAAATGCAATATCCGTTTCAACATTCTCTTGAACGTTCACCTTTTGAATATCATCAACAGCCGTAGTCTCTTCTTCTATTGCCCCATCTTTAGCTTGAACGCCATCAACAGCGGCGAGTGAATGGTCAGAGCCAGTCGCTTTAATCATGTCTTCTGTTGTCTCTGCAACCTGATTTACCCATTGGCGAAGCTGCTGAGTCACTTTGGTATCAAGCACAGGGATATTAGAAAAGTCTTCGGTATGATCATCCATGTCACTGACATAGTTGAATTCATCAGAATGAAAAAGTTTACGCAGTGCCGCTTTTTTCACTGATTTTTCAACACCTTCTTTCATAAAGTTCGACACACCAGAATCAAAAGTCACCTTTGTGGCATCAGCCAGGGTTAGATCTGGGAATGGTAAATCTGACTTTGTTGTTTGAGGTTCTATTGTTTCCGAAATCGCTGGAGCTTGTTCATCATTGGCTTGTGTATTCAATGACGGATCAATTTCAACCTCTTGAACGGGGTGAATGTCAGTGCCAGCATCATCAACAGCATTGTCCTTGACCAGTTCTGAGGCCGTAACATCCTGATCTAATTCAAGGCCGTCTTCATCCCGAATATTTAATTTGCGCTGAGACCAACGCTGGAAGAAATTAGTTACCACTGGAACGCCCTTTCTGCTCTTTGTTCTTACAGCGTTTGCGTCGATATTCGATTTGCTCGCCATGACGACCGATGAAAGCCTCCATCCACGCTTGGATCTGTAAAGGTGCTTTGATATGAAGGACTTGGTAGTCGCCATCCATATATCCACTTGCCAAGCCTTGAGCAGCAGTTATCAATAAGGGCGAAAGCTGTTCATTGTCTTCTTCGCAAACAATAAATAAGTGCGGCTCACGAGAACTAAGATTAAAACGGTAATCTGAACGTTCGTGACGATGCAACTCCAATGGCATAAGGTATCCACCTTGCTCACTCACCAACGTTTCTTTCTCTTCTTCGTCATAGAGGCAAACGTCTTGAATGGACCAAGAAAGTGTTGTCCAACGCCCGATTTGCTTCTCTTGCGAGACCAAGCGAAACGCTATAGGCCACAAAGATTCATTCTTATATTGTTCTGGCATATTCGCTCCCTAGCTTTATCGTTATGGCTTATCGGATTTTGAGGTCTATAGCACCCAACAAAGCAAATATCAGACCAACGTTAATAACCGCCCCCAAAGCAATGAAATTTTACGATACAAATAAATTGGAACGATGTTTGCTCCACACCTGCCAACGACTTACTCTATGTTTTAAAAGTAGACGCTTCAGACTGTGTTGCGTATACATGAAAACAATCACATCAACAGCAGGATAATTTGATGAGCCAGTTGCCAAAAATAATTAAAACAAATTCATCGGTTAATCAGACGATGACCGTTCAGGTAATGGACGAGTATGGCGATATGATGGAAAAAGAAATTGCCTGTGAACACCCGCTTACCGTGTATTTGAACTGGGTGGAAATTGTCACCCTGATGACGTTGGGTGAACGCCCTTCTGCGCTAGTGCTCGGTTATCTGAAAAACCAAGGTTTCATTGAAGACATCGATGCTATTGAATCGCTGATCATTGACTGGGAAACCAACTCCGCCGCAGTCATCACCCGCGAAAATACCGACGGGCTCGAAAAGAAGCTGGGAAAAAAAACCGTCACCTCTGGTTGTGGGCAAGGCACGATGTTCGGCAATGTCATGAAAAAGCTTGAAGGTGTCCAACTCCCACAGCCGCGAATTCCTCAGTCTAAACTGTACGGCTTACTTGAAGCTCTGACCCACCATAACGAAACTTATAAAGCCGCAGGTGCGGTCCACGGTTGCGCGATATGTAAAGACACCGAGATCCTTTCATTTGTGGAAGATGTCGGCCGTCACAACGCGGTAGATACTCTTGCCGGTGAGATGTGGCTCAAAGGTGAGCTAGGTGCCGATAAGATTTTCTACACTACAGGTCGACTGACCTCCGAGATGGTGATCAAAGTCGCGCAGATGGGGATCCCAGTATTGCTCTCCCGCTCGGGCGCCACCCAGATGGGTTATGACCTTGCTCAGAAGCTCGGTATTACCATGATTGCCCGTGCAAAAGGACACCGTTTCCAGGTGTACAACGGTATGGATAACCTCATTCTGGATATCAAGGGAGAGAACGATAGCCAATCAAAAGAAGACTCACATAAGCCAACACATAAAGGCGATACCGATCATCTTCAGGCTGACCACTAGCAAGATGGTAATAAGTAATGGATAGCGCTTACCCCAGAGGTTTATAAATGCTCAGCAATTGTAAGGCCTCTGAGCGCGACTTGCACTTATAGGGGGGATCCTTCTCCCCTTGTTCTAAAGCCATCATCCATAGACAGAACAAGAGATAGCAAAAACTGAATCAACTCGTTATCCCAATGCGAGAGATTGCAATCTTTCCAACCCGACCTTTCCACTCAGAGCCACATTTGCCATCATTAATTTATAAAATAGCCCAATCCTGCCAATTGGCATTAACTAACACCAGCTTACTGACTTCCACCTTACTATTTATACTACTTAATCATTAACTTGCAGATAGAACAACCAATAAAATCAAGGATAAATATTTATTCATCCATATGTATTTATTAATATTTATCCTCCGTCATATATGCGGGATTTATCACTGGTCTGATGTGACAAATGAAACCCAAAAAGAAAAAGCGTGAGCAATTACTCTAAAACATAAAATTCCCTCCGGGAATCTTGATCTAGAACACACTTTCTTCGGTTTTACTTTGATGATTTGTGCCACCAGATGCACACTGAAGTCGGTCATCTGACCAGTAAATTACTCTGCAATTGAATGTAAAATGAATACCGCGTAAGGAGTGGTCATGAATTATTTCATTACCGGCGCAACTGGATTTATCGGTTCTCAGTTATTACAACGTCTGGCTAAACGACCTGGTGATATTTATATACTCACCTATGACAAGATTTCTGAAGATAGACTGGAAGCACTGTTAGAGAAAAAACATCTACCTAAGGACAAGTTCCACTGCATTAAAGGCTCGATTACCGAACCAAATTTAGGTATATCAGCTAAAGATACAAAGAACCTGACAGGAAAAATTGATCAGTTCTTCCACCTCGCAGCCATCTATGATTTGACGGCTAGCGAAGAAGATATGATGCGCGCCAATATTGAAGGCACTGAACATACGTTACGTTTCGCCGAGCGCATTAATGCTGGTTGTTTCCATTACTTCAGCTCAATTGCTGTTGCAGGCCAATACCGTGGCTGGTTCCGGGAAGATATGCTTAATGAAGCGACTGGGCTTGAGCATGCTTACTTCTCAACTAAGCACAATGCAGAAAAACTAGTACAAGAAACGGCAACGATCCCTTGGCGTGCTTACCGTCCGGGCATTGTTATCGGTGATTCAAAGACAGGTGAAGCTGATCGTGTTGATGGTCCTTATTACTTCTTTAAGATCATCCAAAAACTACGCCGCGCTCTTCCAGAATGGGCACCGCTCATTGGCCTTGAAGGTGGCCGTCTAAACTTAGTGCCGGTGGATTATGTCGCCGATGCTATCGACCATATTTCTCATAAGCCTGAGTTAGATAATCAGTGTTTCCATATCGTTGACCCTGACCCATACCGCTCTGGTGAAGTGATCAACCTGTTTGCTGAAGCAGGCCATGCTCCACGTATGGCAATGCGACTGGATATGCGTGTTTTCCGTATGATCCCTTCTCACTTCTGGTCGCAGCTTGGTCAAGTCCCCGCACTCAAGCGTTTTATCGATGCCATCAGTAAAGAGATGGATATGCCGCAAGACGCGCTAGGTTACTTCAACTACCCAACCCAGTTCGATTGCAGCAATACGTTAAATGCACTGTCTGACAGTAACATTTGCTGCCCTCGCCTTGCAGATTATGCTGACAAAATTTGGGACTACTGGGAGCGTAACCTCGATCCTGAATTACATGTTGAAAAAACACTGCAAGGATGTGTAAATGACAAAGTTGTTGTTATCACCGGTGCCTCTTCAGGTATTGGCTATACCACAGCCATTAAACTTGCAAAAACAAAAGCTCGCCTAGTACTGATTGCTCGTGATCTTGAGCGCCTACAGCAAACCCGTAACGAAATCGAACGTCTTGGTGGCCATGCATCCATTTATCAATGCGACCTAAGCCAGGATGAGCCATCTCAGGAAGTGATTAAGCAAATCAAGCATGATCACGGTAAAGTTGATATTTTGATCAACAATGCTGGCCGTTCAATTCGCCGCTCAGTAGAAAAAGCGACTGACCGTCTGCACGATTACGAACGTACTATGCAGATTAACTACTTCGGTGCACTTCGTATGATTCTGGGCAACCTGCCAGAGATGATCGAAGCGGGTGAAGGCCATATTATCAACATCTCTTCCATTGCGGTGTTGACCAATCAGCCGTTGTTCTCGGCGTATGCAGCATCTAAATCGGCATTAGACACCTTCACCCGTACCGCAAGTACTGAACTGGGTGGCCAAGGTATCGATTTCACCACAATCAATATGCCGCTGGTTGAAACTCGCATGATTTCCGATCACTACCGTGAAGCTGAAGGTGGTATCCCGTTACTTACCCCTGAAGAAGCGGCAGATTTGATCATCAAAGCGATTATCGAGAAGCCAAAACGTATTGCGACCAAGCTTGGTCTGTTAGGTGCCTTCATTCATGGTGTTTATCCGAAACTGGGTGAGTTGCTAATGGCGACGGGCTACAACCCGGATCATGGCAAGCATGACGGTGAAAACGCAGAGCCTAAACAACCTTCAGCCGATGTAGTAGCCATTAATAGCATCATGCGCGAAATACACATGTAAGGATGAGAGCAATGCAAGTTTCAGCAATACATGACTACAAAGAAGAACTTGATACCTTACTGCGTTATTTCAGCGAAGAAGAACTGATCGTTGAAAAATACCAAAAACTAGGTGGCAAAAACGTTCGAGTTACTGCACTAGAAGAAACTGCGGATGGCTTCCGTGCTGAAACCCAGCGTGAAATGCCAGCCAATGTGCCAGCCGTTCTGAAAAGCCTATTAGGTAACTTTAATACTATCAAGCAGACAGAGTCATGGCACTGGCAAGAAAATGAGCAGTTAATCTGTAAACTTCAGATTGAGATCTTGGGTGTTCCAGCGACGATTTCGGGTCAGATGGTGTTCAGTGAGCCAGCAACTCGTCCAGGTACCGCGACATCAAACCATGTCACTATGGATGTGAAATCAGCTATTCCTCTCGTTGGCAGTACGCTAGTTTCTTTCATTTGCAGTGACATGAAAGATCAAATGCAAGCTGAGTATGACTTCCTTCGCGAGGCACTACCCCAACTTGTAGCTGAAGAGCAATAACGTTCATCCCATCACCTTCGGCAACCCCAAATTATGATATTGATGGGGTTGCCGAAAGTGAAGCTCGAATAACAAGGAAAAAATGATGAAAACCAAAGATCGGATTTTGTCAGTTAGTCTTGAGCTGTTTAATCGTGATGGTGTTAGTCAAGTCAGTACGTTAATCATCGCTACCGAAATGGGGATCAGCCCAGGAAACCTCTATTACCATTTCCGTGGCAAGGACGAAATAATTACGACACTTGTCAATGAGTTACAAAACTCACTAACAACCGTTAGCAATGAGTATGCAAGTCAGGTCAAGGACTTTGACGATTACTGGCCCTTCATGCATACGGTAATGGCATTATTTACCCATTACCGCTTTTTGTTCAGAAACTTGGACAGTTTAAACGGCCAAAACCCGCAAATTAAGCGTAAAATACGAACACTGATCCTTAAGCTACGTCATCTATGTAATGACATGCTCAAGCACCTCGTCGAGCTGGGCAAGCTAAAATGCGATGAACAAAGCCTGCCTCTACTGGCAGACAACTTATTGCTTGTTAGCCTGAACTGGCTCAACTACCAAACGCTACTTGATGATCATTACACTGAAAGTGACCTCGCTCGCTCAGGTGTACTGCGTTTGATCTCTTTGGTAGAGCCCTACCTGACTGATAACGCGAAGTCTCCATTCTTTACCCACAAAGATTTGGTTGAAGAGTTGGTTACCTAACCGTTCAGGACAGCACTAAATACTTATTTCAAACACCCCAAAGTATCTATGGGGTGTTTTTGTTTTACCCAACAACTATTTTGAAAAATCATTTCAATTTAACACCTTAAGAATTTTACTTAACTGCAAATACACTCTTACATTTTGAAATGTCATCCTACGGTAAAGTATGTAAGTGTGCTAAGAAACATTCGTTGCGGGTAAAAATGGATGAACGTTAAGTTATTAAAAAACCTATCAGAATCAATAATCTGTATTGTGGTGTTCTACACCTGCTTCCACTGGCTAATGGTGAGGTTTGCCGGTGAGTTTCATACCGACCTCATTGGCAAATTTATCCGTTTCTACCTCGTTTCCTCAACCTTATTTATCATCCTAGAGATATTGCAGTTCTATCGCGGTAGCTCCTGGGGGTACTTGGCTTATGCCTTTGCAACAATCGCCATTATGGCTTCCTCCTTTGAGCCAAACTTGCTCAACGAAATGGCACTCCAACTCATGATCAGTGTAGGCGCCTTAGGCTTCGTCATTTGTATGTATAAATGGTGGGAAGATAGAGATAGTAATCATGAAAATTATTAACCATTCGATTAATTAACAATAAACTCACTTTACCACCGACTTTCCCCAAGCTACCCTTGTCAGTAATTGTAATAAACCGTTAAGACAAACAAGGAGTGGTTTTGTTTCGCCATCTCAATTTACTCGTTTCCATCAGCCTGGCCTTATTCATATCAACCTCCCATGCCAGTAAACTGAACCCTGATAATATTCAGACCGCGTCAGTCAGTACTTTAGTGACTGACTTGAAGACCAACAAAACGTTATTTCAAAAAAACACCGAACTCGTGATGCCCATCGCCTCACTCACAAAGGTGATGACGGCAATGGTTGTTCTGGACGCCAAACTTCCACTGGATGAGGCAATTTCTTTCAAGAAAATAGATAAGGAAAGGATATACAACGGCTATTCGCGTATCAGAATGGATTCAACGCTTAGCCGAGGGGTTACCTTGCACATTGCCCTGATGTCTTCAGAGAACCTCGCAACGGCGGCCCTAGCACGGCAATACCCTGGTGGTTATGATGCCTTTATCAAAGCAATGAATACCAAGGCCAAGGCATTGGGCATGACTGATACGGTATTTGTCGATAGTTCCGGCTTAAACCCTGAGAACGTTTCTACTGCTGCAGATATCACCAAAATGATCAAAGCCGCTTATCAGTATCCCACCATAAAAAAATACAGCACTACACCGGTACATACCGCCTATTTCAAAAAGCCTCGATACAAATTGGGTTACACCAACACAAACGCGTTAGTCAGAGGCCAGAAATGGGATGTAACCCTAAGCAAAACGGGCTATTTAGATATTGCGGGCCACTGCTTGGCGATGATCACTCAAGTGGAAGGTAAAGAGCTTCTTATCGTTACGCTGGATGCTTATGGCAAGCTGACACCGATTGGTGATGCCGGAAGGGTTAAGAAGTGGCTTCAGAGTGGCAATAGCGGGAAAGTGTCAGAGTCAGCAATGCACTATCAAAAACAAAAACTCTCTACATTGACCAACTAAAGAAACAAACAGCATCTCAGTTTACATCGAGCCCTGAAAATGGGCTCGGCATCCATCTTCGCGTTACCTGACAACAAAGCAGCTTAAGTCAATACGCATGGTTAACCCACCTTCTTATCTATCGACTCACCAGCCTCTTTAAATTTCTCTTGGATAAACCCTGCCATCAGCTTCATTGCCTCCCTAGCTTCACTCAGCTGATAAAACAACGGATAAACATGCGGTACCCCTTTCACGACATTTATTGTCACATCGTTACCGGCCTCACCCATTCGCTCAGCAAGGTGAATCGCATCATCCATTAACAACTCTTCAGTGCCACAAGTGATAAAGGTCGGCGGGAGATCATAATGATCGGCGTAATATGGCGATATATCGGGATCGCAAGGGTTTTGCATCCCAATGTAATTGTTACGCATTAAGAGTAAGGTACTCAAATCAAAGAAAGGATCATCTTTACATTTTTTGAAGGCTGACTCGCCAGTCACGGCCATATCCGATACAGGCGACATCAAAATACCACCAGCAGGCTGTGGCAACTTAGCTTCGCGGATCCGTAACATGGTTGTCAGTACCAGATTACCCCCCGCAGAATCCCCAGCAAAGAATATCTGGTGAGGATGGTATCCCTTAACCAATAACCCTCGATAAACGGCAAAGCAGTCATCAGGAGCCGCAGGATAAGGATTTTCTGGCGCCAAGCGATAATTAACCATCAGCCCCCGAGATTTGGTGTAATTGGCAAGACGGGCTAAAAACGCACTATGAATTTTGGGACTGTTAAAGCAAAAGCCCCCACCATGAAAATAGAGGATGATTTTGTTACCGCTACTATTGGGCATATCAACCCAATCACAAGAAACGTCTGAAAAACGAGTCGGCGTGATTTCCATTCCCTTTGGCGCAGCAATAAATGGGCCATAGCTATCAACAGAAGAAATGATATCTCGCATCCCTTCGGTTGATTCACAATTTGCAAGGCGTTGCCGCATAATTCGGAATAAAACCTTGTTAAAAGCCCTATTACGCCAACTCTCCATACTTCCCACCTTTCTTCACAATTCATTTACAAAGTTAGAATTAAACAAGGGGTTTGGTCAATATCTGGCAGCAAAAAAATGATTCTTTTCTAAAAGAAGTGCCCATTATTCTGATATTTAAGGCAAAAAAAATATTTTTCTTGGATGAACAAAAACTCTGCCAATGAAGGCAGTAAAAATAGTAAAAAAGGTGCGCGTGCATGGCCCACGCGCAACCTAAAGGCTTCACAACCTGCAGACTGGGAACGGTTGCTCAGCCGGGGCTACTTATTGTCTGGCTGGCATAAACGTAGCCCCGTATTGGCAGTTACTCTGCTTCTGCCAACTTCTCAACGGCTTGAGTCAGTTTGTCGATTTTCTCGTCCATACGCTCAAGCTTCTCACGGTCAACGCCACTCAGACGATAGAACAGATCATTCATACCTGCTTCTACTTCTTCTGTCGCTTTTTCCGTGTTTTTACCAATACATTCTTTCGCTTGAATTTCAACTTCTTTACCGCGCTCAACAAGCTCATCAAACATCGTGGTTGATTTCTCGTTCAGTTGCTGAGCTTCTTCCAAGCTACGGCTGTAAATACCAAGGCCTGCTAACCAAACGTTACGTGCAATGCCTTCACCACTTTCTACGACATTTTTTGCCGCTTTCACTACTGTATTGCTGCTCATAATAATATCCTCTTGCGTTATCTTGCCTTAAGCACGCTCGTATGCTTATACCACTTCAGGTTTTGTACTTTCAGCTGGCTTGCTGACGCTTGGAGCCACCTGATCTTCAGCTTTTGGTTCCGCAACAGTTTTAGTTACTGCTACGGTTTGTGGCTTTACCGGCGCATCGGCCTCTTTCTTCTCTGCCTCTGGTTTAGCGGCAGGAACAGGTTGAGCTGCTTTCACGGTTTTACGGCGTGCAACACTAGGTTTCTTGGCTGCGGGTGCAGCTTTATCAGTTGCCTGCGTAGCTGTACGCTTGCGTGGTGCTGGTTTTTTCTCAGCTTGTGCCTGATGGCGCTCGACTAGCGCTTCAATATTGGCTGTAAGCTGATCAATCTTGTCATCAACACGGTCAAGGCGCTCGTTATCTAGGCCAATGAATTTCTGAACCATGTTATGCATGCGTTCTTCAATCGCGACAGAAGTTTGGCTACGTGCAGTGTGAACTCGCTCTTTGGTTTTTGACTCAACCGCGCGGCCACGCTCAATCAACTCGTCAAAAAGGCTCTTGCCTTTGTCAGAAATCTGATTAACTTCTTCTGCGCTTTTAGCATAAGCACCAAGGCCTGCTAACCAAATGTTGTATACCATTGCTTCACGAATCTGCTCTTTGTTTGATTCTTCCGCAGTCTGTTTAAAAATGCCCATCAGTTTCCCCTCCATACTTTTGCGATAGTGCCAGCCAGTGGGTATTGCCTGACTGCTTGTATGTAATTTACGAATTTCGATTAGAATGTTCTCCCTAAAACAACACTTTATCGTTGTGGAGATCATGTTTTTGATGCGGATCACAGATAGATAGAAGGAAAGCTTGAAGAATCATAGAGATAAAAAAAGAGCTCGGGGTGAGCTCTTTGGAAACAGATAACGAGATATTGTGAATTAACTCGCCAACAAATACCTATCAAGCTGTTCAGTAATATGGCTTTCTATTGTTGGGGCAAAAAAAGCAGCGGCAAAACCGACAAGTTGAAGTTGAATGGTTATTTTACCTTCTTCGGCATGTAAATAGCCTTTTGCTGCCGAATGTTTGATGTGCATTTTATCGTCTTGCCAGGACCAAATAAGGCCATACTCCTGTTCAAGCTGACCTGCAATTTTCTCGCTTAGCATAGTAATGTCATCATGTGCTCTGTCATGATGACGTTCAATTAAAATCGTCACAGAAGTTCTCGCGCATTAGTGTATTTACTCAGTCACCTTTTGTTAACATACGGCCTAACCAGAAAAATTTCTGTGGGCAAGATCTAACAAATTGAAATTTGTTGCAGGTGCCTCATGAGAATAGCCTTCACCTATCACTGATACGGTATTGAAGAGCGGTTATCGCACACTACAAAATACGACGTAACAATGTCGGTAAGATCAGACTAGCCCCAACCGTTAGTTTCGCACCTTTGACTGCATTTTGGTAAGGCTGTTTTTCCGATGATGTGAGTACAGCACCAAGAAATAGCCCCACCCCTGCCATCTTGATTAATGTGGAGGGGGCACTAACGGTCATGTAGCCACCAGCGACAGCAACCACCAATCGCTGAAACTGAGTACATTCAATAGGCAACCCATGGGCTTCACGAACAAACTGCTCACAGTTCCGGTTAAATAAGTTATATGTCCGACCGATCTTTGACTTTGCATAACGTACTGCAGCTCGTGGGTCCGAGCCAACAATGTCACTCACCTCTATGCGTCGGCCTTCTGAGAATTCAGACTCTGTTTCTCGCTCTATCCGCCGCCATTTTTTCGAATTATGAATCACATGGCCATACCCGTCTGCAATACCATAGTGCCAATAAGTACTACAGCGAATCCTCAATACCGTACCGGCCGGGAAATTTGTGCTTTGCATAAATACATCCATCCAAGTCGCTATCAGTTCAGTAAAGCCTAGTTGTTGCTGCGCAATAGTGTGAAATTTGTCTCATTTTGAATAAGAGCGAATTTTATCAGTCAATCATGCGCTTTACCGTTAAGCCTTGCTAACAATCCTTACAAACACTGCTAACATAAAATTATCGTAAAAATAATGATAGATATCACAATAAATTTTTGAGTGGCGACGATTTATTATGATCATTAGAAGTAAATTTTTGTTTTTGCTTATGAGTTTTGCACTTGGGTGTCAATCAATTCCGACGGTCAATCAGGATGACTTAAACACACCAGCAACAGCAACAGTAATGAACACGGTTTCAGTCCAATCATTGCCTGATGATGTCAATGACTTATGTGAAATCGATAAAGGATTATTTGCTGGTAGCTTTATTGCAACAGGCTCTGTTGCAGAACCTTCTCAAGACCCCGATATGTGGGATCTCTTGGCCAGTGAATTCACCATGACGGTGCCGAATAACCGCACAATTCGTTATTACAAACGCTGGTATGTAAACAACCCTTACCATATCGAGAAAGTGACCGCTCGTGCTGAGCCGTTTCTTCACTATATATACCAGCAAGTGAATGCCCGCGATCTACCTATAGAGCTGGTACTGCTGCCCTTCGTCGAAAGCAGCTTTGATCAATTTGCTTATTCTCACAAAGGTGCTGCAGGTCTATGGCAATTTACCGAACCAACCGGTAAAACATTCGGGCTCGATATCATTAAGGGATATGACGGCAGGCGGGATATTGCCTCCTCAACAGACGCCGCTCTGGATTTATTGGAATACCTCTACGATAAATTCGATGAAAACTGGCTCCACGCCATTGCAGCATACAATACTGGAGGCGGCCGGGTCAGAAATGCCATAAAACTGAATAAAAAGAACGGAAAATCAACCGACTTCTGGTCTTTAAAACTACCCAAGGAAACACGCCACTATGTGCCTAAACTCTTGGCTATGGCAGACCTAGTTAAACACCATGGCTACCGCTACGACATTCCCCTACATCCAATAAAAGCAGAAGCCGTCCTCGATGAAATCACGATCAGCAGAAGGGTGAAACTAGGTACAGTAGCGGCTTACTCAGGCTTATCCAGTAAGGAGCTTTATCATTACAACCCAGGTTTCACCGCAGGATATACCCGACGCGATAAAGACAACAAAATCTTAATGCCAATAAAAAACAAAACACAATTTTTTGAGCATAAAAATGCACGCACTTATGCCAAGCAAACCTATGATGTCTATGACATTAAAGTGGGTGACTCGCTGAATCAACTCGCTAATGTCAACAACATTTCTGTCGACTTACTTAAGCAAGTTAACAATCTTGATGGGGCAACTATCTTTGCAGGGCAAAAACTACTGATTCCAAAATTATCGCTAAACGAATAACAAATACCACGGTGTAGAAAGAGCTCTCACCGTGGCTTAAACATTATTTAGCAGCAACGACCGCCAAAGTGGGATCTTTCTTGTCTGGAAGGTCGCTATTTATCGGCGTTACATCTAGTTGGGTAATTTCCGTGGAGGTTTCATTGTACTGAAGTGAGGCACGACTATCTAACTGTAGCAATGCTAATGCTTGGCTTTCAAACAACGAGAGCATTTTTAGATCTGCCTCATTGTGGGATAAAGATAGCCCTATTAACACCCCAGCCATCAAGCACACTGGGGCAACCAAGTGTCTAACAACCAGCATGCTAGCCATCGCGGCAACGGATATTAGCGTCGCCAAGTAGATCCCCCCCGCAAAGCCAGAATAAAAAGCAATATAAAGAGCAAAAAATTGAAGCAAGGCTCCAAGTGATAAAACTGCAATTTTCATCGTGTCATCCGTAACTTGGCTTTTTCTGCAAGTATAGACATTCAAAAAATAATGCCCCAACTATTTATGCGCAACCGGAATACATCATACAAATTGATAATGTGCACAATTTTATCAAATAGTGCTTTATTCATGAGAAATTTGATCTATGATGTAAAAGTAGAAAGAAAAACACAAAGATCTTCAAATTGTCATAAAAGGGTAATATATGCAGCATCAGGAAATGATTAATCCAACTCACACTGGCATCATCACACGCACTGTATTCACAAGCCTTACCTTTATGGTTATTGGTCTTGTACTTATGTAACCACCTAACGGTAATTTGCGATGAAACTTTTACTATTAAAGCGTTCATTAAAGTAAAAAGGGCATGTTAACAACATGCCCTTTTTACTTTTCTCAGCACCCCATTTTTTCTAAATCAACAACTACCATGTTGTCACTGTTAGCTTTTTCCGGTAGGTAAACAGTAAATATTGACCCTTTCCCTATTTCCGAATCTACCACTATTTCGCCACCGAACCCGCTAACAATACCTTGGCTAACAGACAGCCCTAACCCAGTACCACTTCTTCTTGTGGTATAGAATGGATTAAAAATGCGTTCTATCTGGTCTTCGCTGATACCGCAACCGTGGTCAATGACCTTCACCATCGCCCCAATAGTCTGGCCACTTTCATCTAACCAATCGTCCGTACAGACACGCAGCACGCCTCGATCATCCATAGCATGAATACCATTCATCTGTAGGTTCACGAGCACCTGAAGCATTTGATGACGATTTACTTCAACACAACAACGAGCATTGAGATCAGTATGGATCTCAATATCAAATTTTTTCGTGCCACTTCTTACTAACGTTAAACTTTCTTCGATAATCGGATTCAAATGCTGCCAAGTCACTTCATCTTGCACACCACCTTGACGGCTGTATTGCAACAGACTGCGAGTGATATTTCGAATGCGATCTATCTGTTCATGTATCGCTTCTAGCTCTTCGCTGACTCGCTCGGTCTCATCACCCAACTCAAACTGCATTAACTCTACGTTACCCAAGATAACCGCCGTTGGATTATTGATTTCATGGGCAATACCCGCGGTAAGCTCACCTAAGGCTGCCAGTTTTTCATTACTAACCAATTGAGTTCTGGCTTGGTTTAACAATTTAATGTGCTGTTCTAACTCTTCGGTTTTCTCACTTAAACTCTGTGTACGTCTTTGGACCTTGTCTTCAAGCTGTGCCGATGCCTGTTTTATCGCTTCATTACGCTGGTGTAATTGGTCCAGCATAGTATCAAACTGCTTGCCGAGAATTTGTAACTCATGGCCGCGGGTAAGATCCAAGCTTCCAATACGGCGATCAAGCCCCAATTGAATAGCAGATACAACCTGATGCATCTTCTCAATCGGCCTAAATAAATCTCTGGCTCCCCGATACACAACAACGCCTGAGATCAGCAAAACCATGAGGATCCCTACCCCAAGCTCAACTATATTGGTCAGGTAGATCTTAATCATTGGCCATTCCAGGTAACCGGTGTAAAGCATGCCGATAATATTACCGTTGTAATCTTTCAAAGGTTCGTAAGCAGAAACATACCAGTCGTCATAGACAAAGGCCCGATCCACCCACATTTCACCCAGTTTGAGTACCGACTCTTTAACGTCATCAGACACGCGTGTTCCTACCGCTCGCCCGTTCAGTTGGCTACTGTCCAAAGGCACATTGGTACTAACCCGAATATCACTCATAAACAGTGTAACGGTTCCAAGGCTCCCTTCAGGCAAGGTGTCAGAGGCATAAACCAAATCCCGAATACGGTCGACAAGTTGGGTACTATTGTTAAGCAGTATCCCACCATCGACAATCCACTGCAGGTCACCGTACTGGTTGAAGATCGGGATCAAACTGCGACTAATCAAGCCATCAGAAACCAAAGTGTTTTCGTTAAGTAATGGGATTTGGGCCCGAGCAGGGAGATCAGAATGAAGGTAATCCAATTCGTTAGCAGTTAGGCGCTCGAAAAAGGTTTGCTCCTGACCCTTTTGCAGTAACTGGCGATTGGCTTTTGGAAACTCACCTAATGCTGAAGCTGGGTGGATCACCACAAAGTCCAGATCGTATTCGACTGCCTGTTGCTTGACCCAGTCAATCATCTGGCTTTGATCTTCCCTTAGTAGGGTCTGGAACGGGTAAGACTCTGTCAGTGAGCCCAGTCGCATCCGCTGCTCTTTTTGCAGTAGCGCCATACTATGGTGTGCAACGGCCAGATCTGCTCGGGCATTCATCAGCGCATTTTGCCAGGTGTACATCACCGTCCAGTACATGGTCAGAGCGATTAGCGCCAGCAAAGTAATGACAATGGGCACAGAAGTTAGTAAGAGCAGCCGGTAACGAACCATCGTCCGAAAACGTCGAACCCAAATCGCAATACATTGTTTCATCGTTGACCTTATTGTTCTGTTGTACTCAGCACTTCATCGGCCCATTCCTTGAATTTGCGCTCCAATGTTTTTCGAGCAACACCGAGCTGTCTCGCTGCAGCCGATTTATTGCCAGCATAAGAGTCAACAACCTGCATAATGTGCGCTTTTTCCACGTCCTTCAGGGTCCAATCGCTCGGATAACAAAACGTCGTTTCACCACTCTGACTGTCATGGCCGCGACAAAACTGTCGGCTTTCACAGCCTTTCGCTAATAATGTACCCCCTGGACATTGCTTATTATCTGTGACAGGGTCACTAGAAATATCAGAGCCTGAAGGCGCTTCACCAGCCAACTCCCGCCAGTAATCAGCCGGAGGTTTACCCAGCAGTAAGCAACGCTCCATCATATTACGCAGCTCTCGTATGTTACCTGGCCAATCATAGGCTTGCATGGCACTGATATCTTCATGCATCCAATTCACCGGCTTAGAGCCAAGATCTTTGGCGAGTTGCTGGGTAAAGTGATGCGCTAGAGCCGGAATATCATCTAGCCGTTCACGTAACGCTGGTAATTCGATCGTCAACACATTGAGACGGTAATACAGATCACGACGGAATCGTCCTTCTGCCACTTCTTCTTTAAGGTTTCGGTTAGTCGCCGCAACAATCCTGACATCGATCTTCACTTCGCGTTCGGCACCGACCGGACGAATAGCTTTTTGCTCCAAGGCACGCAATAACGAAGACTGCATCGAAAGCGGCATTTCACCGATTTCGTCCAAGAACAGTGTTCCGTTGTTAGCGACCCGAAATAACCCTTCACGGCTTTTTTTAGCACCGGTAAACGCGCCTGAAACATGACCAAACAATTCACTCTCGAGTAAATCCGGCGCAATCGCACCACAGTTAAGAGGAACAAAAGGACCACTGCGATGACTGAGCTGGTGAAGTGCACGGGCAACAAGCTCTTTACCCGTTCCCGACTCACCTTCAATCAGCACGGCAGCTTGGGAAGGCGCTATTTGGCCAATCAGCTTTTTCATTGACAGCGTGCTGTGAGCGTCGCCAATAATATCAACCGGATAACTTCGCTCTACATCGCGCTGCAGGGCGAAATTCTGCCTTTCGACCAAACGGCGTTCAATACAGCGCTGCACCGACTGCATCATTTGGTCTAGATTAAACGGCTTAAGGATAAAATCTGATGCCCCAGCGCGTAGTGCCCTAATTGCCGTGTCTAAGTCGGCATAGCCGGTCATAAAGATCACATCACTACGGCGAGTCTGAGGGTCGAAGGCTTCATGCC
Source organism: Photobacterium pectinilyticum (assembly GCF_024357955.1). GTDB lineage: Bacteria > Pseudomonadota > Gammaproteobacteria > Enterobacterales > Vibrionaceae > Photobacterium > Photobacterium pectinilyticum. The sequence goes on along the minus strand of NZ_JANEYT010000038.1, from coordinate 6,595 downwards.
ATTCAATCCCTGAACGGCCAGGTAAATTAATATCGACAATGAGCAGATCAAAGTGGCATCGTTTACGAAGCTCTTCGGCTTCTTCAATACTTCCTGCAACATCAACCTGAGCAAATTGCTTGCTCAGCGCTTTTTTCAAAATGGCGCGCATTCCTGGCTCATCATCAACAACCAGAGCAGATACCGCAGACCATGACACAAACGCATTTTCAGACATAAAAACTTATATATATTATGGTTATAGTGATGAGACATTTTGTCCCAGTACCAATCTCTCTGTCAAAGATGTTTCAAAATGTTTTTCACACAATGTGAAGAATGATTCTTATTTTGTTTTAAATCATTCTCTTATAACTTCAACCAGAGGTATTATACGCAACAAGTTAAGTTGGCACTTGATTTGCTTATTGACTCGTTCATAGCGATGGGGAGCATCTCCTTTGGAGAGTTCCCCTTCACTTGCATAAAATAAATGACAAATGACGTTTAGTCAGGAAGACCCATGAAACTATTAAAAACGACTCTTATTGTGTTGGCCCTTGCTTCTTCAGCGGCGATTCAAGCTGCAGAGAATATGACGGTGCGATTGGCAACAACTACCAGTACATATCACTCAGGCCTATTGGACTACCTATTACCTGAGTTTAAAAAAGACACTGGCTACACCGTAGCAGTGCTTGCAGCCGGTACAGGCAAGTCTCTACGTATGGGTGAAAATGGCGATGTCGACTTGGTGATGACCCACGCCCCTGAAGCTGAAGCGGCTTTCGTTGAGAAAGGCTTCGGCGTGCTGCCTCGAAAATTGATGTACAACGATTTTGTCATTGTTGGCCCTAAGTCTGATCCAGCCGATATCACCGATATTAAAGATGCCACCAAAGCACTTAAAACCATTGCCAACGATAATGAAACCTTCGTTTCCCGTGGCGATGATTCCGGTACCCACATAAAAGAGCTTGATCTTTGGGCGCAAACCAAAATTGAACCAAACTTCGGTGGTTACAAAGCGGTTGGCCAAGGCATGGGACCGACACTGAATATGGCATCTGAGTTGCAGGCCTACACCCTGACTGACCGAGGAACTTGGCTGGCATACCAGAACAAACTTGATCTAAAAATCGTGCTGCAAGGTGACTCTCGTCTATTCAACCCTTATCAGGTGATTCTTGTTAACCCAAGCCGTTACCCAGACGTTAACTACCAAGGCGCAAAGTCATTTAGCGATTGGCTGGTAAATTCTAAAGCGCAAGCCATGATCAACGATTACAAACGACACGGCGAGCAGCTATTTGTCGCGGATGCTATTGCTCAGTAAATGGATATCTGGCAAACCACACACCAAGCGATCCAACTACTCATGAGCGGTGATACCGCTCTATGGGGGATCGTTGGTGTTTCATTTTCGGTTTCACTGCTGGCAATAGGCATTGTGCTATTGCCAGCCATGCTGATCAGCTTTGCCCTCGCCTATGGTCGCTTCCCTGGACGTTGGCTAATTTTGTCTTTGTTTAATACTTGCCAGTCGATCCCTACTGTAGTGATCGGCTTGTTGCTCTATATGCTACTTTCACGAGCCGGGCCGCTGGGCGATTGGAAGATGCTATTTACCCAACAAGCGATGATATTGGGACAAATGCTGATTTGTTTACCAATATTAGTGTCTATGATGCATGCCGCTTTTCAAAACAGTGATAAGCGGGCATGGGAAACAGCACTGACATTGGGTGCCAGCTTGCCGCGGGCCTTTATGAGCCTAATGTGGGAGAGCCGGTTTCCTCTGCTTGCTGCAGTCATTGCCGCATTTAGCCGGGTGATCACTGAAGTTGGCTGCTCCATGATGGTTGGTGGTAATATCCTCAATTCGACACGGAATATTCCAACCGCCATTGCATTAGAAAGCTCTAAGGGGGCGTTTGCACAAGGCGTTGCCTTGGGAATGGTGCTGCTGATTTTGGCATTAGGACTAAACTTCTTCCTATCTGTTGCGCGTGGTAAAGCCCACTTGCGTACGAACTAAGCCGGAGAATTTGATGACACAACTCTCTATCGAGGCCACAGACCTATCGGTTAGGTTCAAAGACAGGCTCTTATTCCACATCCCTAATCTTGTTCTTGGGCCAAGAGATGCTGTTTACCTCAGTGGTGATAATGGTGTAGGTAAAACAACCTTGCTAAAGATTCTCAGCGGATTACAACGTCCAACAACAGGTTCAATCAACCTCAATAAGCCGTCTATCTTACGCCGTTTATTTTGCGCCCATTCCAACAACGGGGTGATCTATATGCATCAAACCCCTTATATGTTCGATGGGACCGTACTTGATAACGTCTGTTATGGCCTTAAATTCACCGTTCGAGATCGTCGCAACCGACGAACAGAAGCGATCAATGCCCTCCGTATGGTAGGCTTGGAAACATTGGCCGATGAACATATTTCTGTACTTTCTGGCGGTGAAAGACAACGAGTGGCTATGGCTCGGGCATGGGTGATTAAACCTGCCGTACTGTTAATGGATGAATCCAGTGCAAGCCTTGATCAAGAGTCTACCGAACGCTTGGTTATCCTGTGCAAAGATCTCCTCTCGCGCGGTACCAGTTTAGTCATCACCAGCCACCAAAAGAATGCGCTAACTGAGCTGTGTCGTCGCCAATGGACTATTTCAGACTCTCAACTTATTGAACGCGCTGATCTACAGCTCGTTGACGAGGACAATAACAAATATGCCTACGCCGGATAACACAAGCTGGGTCATTTTGGCTGGCGGCCAAGCTAGCCGAATGGGTGGAAATGACAAAGGACTCGTCACGCTTGCTGGGCGAGCAATGATAGAACATGTCATCGACATCCTTGGTACACAAACCTCCTCTATCACTATCAACGCGAACCGAAATCAAGACACCTATCGCCAATACGGTACGGTGTTTGGTGATCACATCAAGAATTACCCTGGCCCCCTCGGTGGTATGCACGCCGCTCTGCATCATCTTGATACTGAGTGGGTAGGCTTTGTACCTTGCGACTGCCCGGCTCTACCCGCCGATCTCGTCTCCAGAATGAGCAACGCCTGCGATGGCAATACCGATATAGCGGTAGCTCATGACGGCGAACATATCCAACCGGTCGTCACGCTGGTTAACCGCCGAATTTTGCCCAAACTTGAGCAGTTTTTAGAAAATGGCGACCGAAAAATCATTTTGCTCTATCGCCAGTGCAACATGATCACCGTTGATTTCAGTGATCAACCCAATGCATTTGTGAACCTCAATACGCCTGAAGAACTAGAACAATTCGGACAAGCATTATGAACCCAATTCAATCTACCCTGCCGATACTTGGCTTTGCCGCATGGAGCGGAACCGGTAAAACGACACTGCTAGAAGCGATGCTGCCAAAATTAGTTGAACATAGCATCCGAGTCGCTGTGATCAAACACGCCCACCATAATTTCGACATCGATAAAGAAGGCAAGGACTCATACCGCCTCCGCAAGGCGGGTGCCGCACAAATGCTGATATCTTCTCGCTACCGCCGTGCGATGGTAACCGAGACCCCGGACGAAGAAGCCAGCCTGCCACAATTAATCGCTCAGCTCGATCTCAACACACTTGACCTCATACTTATTGAAGGCTTCAAGAAGCTGAGCTTTCCAAAAATAGAACTACACCGCGAAGAAATCGGCAAGCCTTGGTTATTTCCTGAAGACAATAACATAATCGCTATCGCTTCTGACGTGCCGGCTAAGACTGATTTACCTCAATGGGATATCAATGATCTCGACAAGCTCACACAGTTTGTTGCCGATTTTGCCAAGCAGCAATCTGGACAATCACTCAACTGTAGCGATCTCAACCCGTCGGGCATGTTATCGGTTGCTGAAGGCCGTGATCGTATCTTGACCCAGATTGTCGCACCTACCACTGAAACAACCGTTAAGCTTAAAGACGCTTTGGGACAAATTGTCGCAAACGATATTTTATCGCCGGTTAATGTACCCCAGCATACCAATTCCGCAATGGATGGCTATGCCATTCGCAGCGATGATTTGGGCAGGGACAGTTATCAGGTTATCGCGCATGTAATGGCTGGCCATAGCTACGAACAGCCGCTGAACTTAGGAGAATCGGTTCGCATTATGACGGGGGCACCAGTACCGCAAAACGCCGACACCGTAATCATGCGTGAGCAAGCGACTCAAGACGGTGACACTGTCACCTTCAACTTGAGCATGGGGGCAATAAAGCCAGGCCAAAATGTCCGCCAAGCAGGCGAAGACTTAGCCATCGGTCAAGCAGCGGTCCAGGCTGGAACACAAATCACGGCACCAGAGCTGGGTATGATCGCCTCGCTGGGGCTGGATTTCGTGACTATCCGCCCGCAAGTTAAAGTGGCTATGTTCTCTACCGGTGATGAAGTTCAGCATCCAGGAGAGGCACAAAAACCGAACTGTATTTATGACTCAAATCGCTATACCTTGCATGCCATACTAAGCAAAATCGGTTGTGAGGTGATTGATCTAGGGATCATCGAAGACAGTGAACAAGCACTCGAAACCACACTAACATCTGCTAGCCAGCAAGCAGATCTTATCCTCTCTTCTGGGGGTGTTTCGGTGGGTGATGCCGATTACATCAAGACGGTTCTCGACAAATTGGGGCAGATAAATTTCTGGCGTATCAATATGAGACCAGGTCGCCCTCTCGCTTTCGGTCATATTGATACCACGCCTTTCTTCGGTCTGCCGGGCAACCCTGTCGCGGTTATGGTTGCTTTCATGCAATTCGTCGAGCCAGCAATTCGTAGGCTACAGGGTATACCTGATTGGCAGGCACCATTCTTTCATGCTGTTGCAGAAGAACAGCTTCGCTCTCGTCCCGGGAGAACAGAATACAGCCGTGGTATTTTTGGTATTGATGCCAATGGTCGCCTGACGGTAAGAAGCGCCGGTAAACAAGGTTCGGGAATTTTGCGCTCAATGAGCGAAGCCAACTGCCTGATCGAGATCTTGCCTGAACAGCCGGGTGTAGAGGTTGGTGAGAAAGTGCGAGTAATTCCGTTGGAAAACCGTATATAAGCGGTTGAAGGGGTAAGGAAGGTCTCTGCTCTGAAGATATACAGTAGCAGAGGCTACCAACCTGAGAGAATTGCTGCAAAACAACGTTATCCGTTTTATTATGAGCACTCAGCAAACGGCGTTTAAGCCACCGTTTACTGAGTGCTTATTTTTTTGCAGCTTCCGTGCTACTTTATTTTTCCTGAGCTTCTACACGTCTAGAAGATGGTTTATTGTGCTACGTACTTCGGTGTTTAGCCTATACATAGCATCTTGGAATTGCTCAGATAAAGTAACCTAGCCATCGTTCGTCAATTACTGACAACCTGTCTGTATACCGGTTTTCAAAGCTAAGCCAGAAACTGAATCTTTGCTTATCAACGAGGTATTAAACGACTTTTATCATTATTGATAATGATTTGTATGTTATTGTATTACTGCCGTTTTGAACAATGGTACAAAATTATGTAGTAAGTTGCACTAAAAAAATATTTGCGCGCTATACTAGCTATCATAAGTGTGACATATGTAATCAATCTTAGTGATTTGGGGTGATAATCATCCAGTCTCCAAGTTGATTCGAGTCACTATCACCTGATTTCTTTTAAGTCTGCTTTAGCATTTTCCACTGGCTAGACCATTTAATATGAAGATATCGGGTAGAATAGGTGACAGTTTAATTAACCCACTATCAGTACGTTAAGCATGTTTTTAGATTCATATTACCTAGAAAAGAATGGTGTATTCAGCTTTACCCGTGAGCAAGCGAGTCACTTTGCAAAAAAAATCGCTGGCGATTTCAATCCCATTCATGATGAAGATAACAAACGCTTCTGCGTCCCTGGTGATCTTTTATTTTCTGTTGTGCTTTCCCGTGCGGGCATCAGCAAGAAAATGCGATTCGAATTTGCCGGCATGATCAACGATGGTGTCGGATTGAAAGCGCACCACAGCTGCTTCAATGATTTTGCGATTGTTGACGATGCAGGTAAAGAATACCTTCATGTTACCCGTGAAGGTGATATCAACACCGATAAAACCCTTATTGAACAAGTCACTAAAAACTATGTTCAATTCTCGGGGATGAACTTCCCGCACATCATGGTGCCTTTGATGAAATCTAAAGATATCATGATCAATACTGCGCGTCCGCTGGTGATCTACGAGAGCATGGAGCTTAATTTTGATCGATTAGATCTTACCGCTCCTACGGTCGATCTCGCTGAATCACAAATCGACGTTGAAGGTAAGCGCGGCAGTGTTACGCTTAACTTCCACTTTAAAGAAAGTGGTGAAGTGGTTGGTACAGGCCGTAAGCGTATGCTAATGAGTGGCTTGAAGCCGTACAGCCAAGAAGCTATCGATGACTTAGTTGAGCGCTTTAATGAGCGAAAAACAGCGTTTTCTTCGCTTGCTGCATAGCCCCCTTCACGGTCATAAATACATGACAAAAGCCGTCCTTATGACTAATGCCATTCGGTTAAGCACTAGCGCTTATATCTCAATGGATATCGGCTAGGAATATAGAGCACTGAACGTGGATA
>NZ_JANEYT010000037.1 GCF_024357955.1 Photobacterium pectinilyticum | reverse complement strand
AATTGGTAGACGCACCAGATTTAGGTTCTGGCGCCGCAAGGTGTGAGAGTTCAAGTCTCTCCTTCCGCACCATCTTTAGAAACCCACCTTTTGGTGGGTTTTCTTATGTCTGGCACTTGGATACTCATAGATAAGACCATCCAGATAAACAGACAACAGATTTTACAACCAACTCAATGATCGTATCTCTCTGGTTGTTAAGCCGAATGTTTTTACAAACATTCGGCTTTTTTCTTTACTCGCTTATCCCCAATGGGCATTACATCCCCATCGCATACTTCAGCACTTTCTGCTTAATCGGGCCGGCCTGCTCGGCCAGCTTCAAACCCGCATTGCGTAAAAACTTCACCGGCAGTAGGTTGTTACTGAAGGCGGTATAGAAAAAGTCCATGCCGCTCTGCATCAACAGGTTATCCGGACGCCGGCGACGCTCATAAGCTTGGAGTACCCGCACGCTAGACCAATCCTGGCCTGCTTTCTCAATTTCATGCAGCAGGACATCAACATCCTTGAAGCCAAGGTTGACCCCCTGCCCAGCCAAGGGGTTAATGGTATGGGCTGCATCACCTAACAACACTACGCCAGATTTATAATATTGCTGTGCATGACGACGGGTTAGCGGGAAACGGCCATGGTTGAGCACGTTGATTTCACCCAATTCTGATGGGAAATGAGTAATGATCTGTTCTTCAAGTTGAGCTGGGGTCATCGCCGATAGCTGCTGGATCTTCGCCGGGCTGTCGTACCATACCAATGAGCCCTGATGGCCTGGTAATGGCAGAAATGAACGCGGACCGTGAGGGGTAAACATCTGCCAAGTAATATCCTGCTGTGGCAGGGTGGTTTCGACACTGATCAGCATACAGTGCTGGCGGTAATCCCATGCCGTGATCCCAATCCCCGCCTGTTGGCGAACACGAGACTGAGCACCGTCGGCGCCGACCAGCAAAGTCGCATGCAATGGGTTACCGTCCTCGATCGCAATCTCATAACCATTATCGGTTTCGACGGCTGAGACCATACGGGCCGGACACTTCACCGTCAGGTTCGGGTAGAGTTCGAATTGCTGCCACAACGCCAGCTGGATCACCCGGTTTTCGACAATATAACCAAGGTGGTCGAGGTGCATGCGTTCAGCATTAAAGCGAGTACGGCACTCTGGGTGCTCCCAGGTTTCCAGTCGTTTATACGGGCAAAGTCGCATTGCCGTCACCGCCTCCCACGCTCCCAACCGTTCCAGTAATGACACAGAATGTGGGGAAATAGCCGACACTCGCAGATCCATGGGCTGCGAAGATTCGAACGGAGCTGGGGTGATCCCTTCCAACACCGCAACAGATAGCCCCTGCTGGGCCAAACCTATTGCTGTTGCCGCTCCGACCATACCACCGCCAGCCACAACCACATCAAACTGTTCCATATCGGTTCCCATTTGTTATGCTCAAGAAAAGAGTGCCGCGCCCACTGGCGCGTTGCTGCCAATATTCTACCAAAATTCACAAGCGCATCAGTGATTAATATATGGCCACACAAGGATGAAGGGGATGACTGGATTAATCAAACGCTGGCTTTTCAGACTGCTAATGCTTGCACTTCTGCTACCGATCTTGTTGGTGTTGGTCGGTAAGTATATCAATCCCCCAGTCTGGGGCTGGCAGCTTCACCGTGCCATTTTTCCCCCGCAAGGCTACCCATCGCGCGCTGCCCACCAGTGGGTGCCGATGGCGGCGATATCAACCAATGCCCAGCTCGCGGTGATTGCCTCTGAAGATCAGCACTTCCCCGAACATAGTGGTATTGATATCAATGCCATCCTGGCGATCCTCAAGCAAACCGGCAGTGAGGGTCCCACTCGGGGAGGCAGCACTATCACCCAGCAAACTGCCAAAAACCTATTCCTATTTCCATCCCGTACTTTCCTGCGCAAAGGCGTCGAGCTCTACTTTGCGCTGTGGATGGAATTACTCTGGGACAAAACACGTATCTTAGAGGTATACCTCAACATCGTTGAGTTCGGCCCCGGCCTGTTCGGCGTGGAAGCGGCCAGCCAGACCTTTTTCGGTATTTCCGCCCGTCGACTTAGCGCTCAGCAAGCTGCGCAATTGGCTGCGGTATTACCCAACCCTTATCGGATGCAACCCGCCCCCATGACTCCCTATATTCAGCAGCGCAGCCAATGGATCCGTCAACAAATGCGTCAATTGGGTCCCCAAACCCTCAATAAACTCAAACCGGTAGCGGCAGAATGAAAAACCACAAAATATTCGGGGTGGTGATGATCTAGTCAGGCACGCCTTAAAGCAGTACAATACGCGGCTTGCTCCCGCAGGCGGCCTTGTTTTTGACCGTCGATGCGGAATGAAGCAATGTGAAATGCAATGAATAAACACTACGAGTGAAGAGTTAGACATGGCTAAGAAACTGCTTATCAAAACCTGGGGTTGCCAGATGAACGAATACGATTCATCGAAAATGGCCGATCTTCTTAATGCAGCCAATGGCTTCGAGTTAACGGAAGAACCAGAAGAAGCAGACGTTCTGCTGCTTAACACCTGCTCCATCCGTGAAAAAGCCCAGGAAAAAGTGTTCCACCAGCTTGGTCGCTGGAAAACCCTAAAAGACAAAAAACCTGAGCTCGTGATCGGCGTGGGTGGTTGTGTAGCAACCCAGGAAGGCGATTCAATCCGCAAGCGTGCACCGTATGTCGATGTCATTTTCGGCCCACAGACCCTGCACCGCCTGCCTGAGATGATCAAACAATCGCAGAGCGACCATGCACCAGTCATGGATATTTCCTTCCCGGAAATCGAGAAATTCGATCGTCTACCAGAGCCTCGTGCTGAAGGTCCAACGGCGTTCGTTTCGATTATGGAAGGCTGCTCTAAGTACTGCACCTACTGTGTGGTTCCTTACACCCGTGGTGAAGAAGTGAGCCGTCCGCTGGATGACGTACTATTCGAAATCGCCCAGCTGGCAGAACAAGGCGTACGTGAGGTCAACCTACTTGGCCAGAACGTCAATGCTTACCGTGGTGCGACCCACGACGATGAGATCGCGACGTTCGCGGAGTTGTTGCGTCTGGTTGCGGCTATCGACGGTATCGACCGTATCCGCTATACCACCAGCCACCCGATCGAATTTACCGATGACATTGTCGAAGTGTACCAAGACACCCCTGAAGTGGTGAGCTTCTTGCACCTACCGGTACAGAGTGGTTCAGACCGTATTTTGACGAACATGAAGCGTCCACATACAGCGATCGAGTACAAGTCGAAGATCCGCAAGCTGCGCAAAGCGCGCCCGGATATCACCATCAGCTCTGATTTCATCGTTGGCTTCCCGGGTGAGACAGATCAGGACTTCCAAGATACGATGAAACTGATCCGCGATGTGGACTTCGATATCAGCTTCAGCTTTATCTTCTCAGCCCGTCCTGGTACGCCAGCTGCCGATTACCCATGTGATCTGCCTGAAAAAGTAAAGAAAGAACGCTTGTATGAATTGCAGCAACAGATCAATACTCAGGCTATGCGCTATTCTCGCCAGATGCTAGGTACCGAGCAGCGTATCTTGATTGAAGGCCCATCGAAGAAGAACGTGATGGAATTGCGTGGCCGTACCGAAAACAACCGCGTGGTGAACTTTGAAGGTTCTCCAGAGCTGATCGGCCAGTTCGTTGACGTGAAAATCACTGATGTCTTCACCAACTCACTTCGTGGTGAGCTGGTTCGCACCGAAGCGGAAATGGATCTACGTGTAGCCATGTCTCCAGCTGAAGTGATGGAAAAAACACGCAAAGAAGATGAATTGGGTGTTGGCGTATATACTCCATAGTAAGACGCCCGTCTGAACACAAGTAGGACGCGCCCTGAACCCTAGGCCACCCACACGGGTGGCCCTATTGAGAGGCAAATCTTGAGCAAAGTTATAACTATTGAATTTAATCTGGAACCCGCCAATAACCTGCGCCTTTCCAGCCTTTGTGGCCCTTTCGACGATAACATCAAACAACTTGAACGCCGTTTGGGTGTAGAAATCAACCACCGCAGCAGCAGTTTCAGCGTGGTCGGCCAACCCCACACAGCCGAAGCCGCCGCCGATATTATCAAAAACCTGTATGTCGATACCGCCCCGGTTCGCAACACCATTCCTGACATCGAACCTGATCAAGTTCACTTGGCGATCAAAGAATCCGGTGTCCTGGAGCAGTCGACCGAATCAAGTATTCCTTATGGCAAGGAAGTGGTGATCAAAACCAAAAAAGGGGTGATCAAACCACGTACGCCTAACCAGGCCCAGTACATTGCCAACATGGTCCGCCATGACATTACCTTCGGTATTGGCCCAGCAGGTACCGGTAAGACATACCTCGCCGTCGCCGCAGCGGTTGATGCGCTAGAGCGTCAGGAAATCCGTCGTATTCTACTGACCCGACCAGCCGTTGAAGCCGGTGAGAAGCTGGGATTCCTACCGGGTGACTTGAGCCAGAAGGTCGACCCGTATCTACGTCCGCTCTACGATGCCCTGTTTGAAATGCTGGGTTTCGAGCGTGTTGAGAAGTTGATTGAACGTAACGTAATTGAAGTCGCACCGCTCGCCTACATGCGCGGCCGTACCCTCAATGACGCTTTCATCATTCTTGATGAAAGCCAGAACACCACCGTCGAGCAGATGAAGATGTTCCTGACTCGTATCGGTTTCAACTCCCGTGCAGTGATCACCGGTGACGTTACCCAGATCGACTTACCTCGCGGTGCCCGTTCAGGCCTGCGCCATGCGATTGAGGTACTGTCCGATGTCGATGAGATCAGCTTTAACTTCTTCCAGGCCGACGATGTCGTCCGCCACCCTGTAGTTGCACGAATTGTACAGGCCTACGAGGTATGGGAGAGCGCAGATCAGAAGCAACGTAAGCTTGCAGAACAACGCCGACGTGAAGAACAAGCCGCCATGCAAGCTGCTGCCGCAGCACCAGTTGCCGCACCAGCAGTCGAAACGGAAAAAACAAACTAATGGCGATTTATCTTGATCTCCAGGTAGCCACTGAAAATACAAGCGGTATGCCTAGCGAAGCGCAATTCCAGCAATGGCTGGATGCCGCAGTGACTCCTTTCCAAGCCGATGCCGAACTGACTATCCGCTTGGTGGACGAGGAAGAGAGCCAAACCCTGAACCATGACTATCGCGGCAAGGACAAACCCACCAATGTCCTCTCTTTTCCGTTCGAAGCTCCTCCGGGCGTGGAGCTGGAATTACTGGGCGACTTGATCATTTGCCGACAGGTCGTCGAAAAAGAAGCCAAGGAGCAGGATAAACCTCTGAATGCCCATTGGGCGCACATGGTTGTACACGGCAGTCTTCATCTGCTAGGTTATGACCATATAGAGGACGACGAAGCAGAAGAAATGGAAGGCTTGGAAACGGAAATCATGCAGCAAATGGGCTATGCCGATCCGTATGCCGAAGAAAAGCAGTAAACTTTTCATTATATTGTTGTCAAACTAATACGGCACATTGAGGTGCCGTATATTCCCGTGGCACAGCCACTTAACTGAGAGAAGTAATTCTTACAAACAATGAACGAAGATAACTCACAAAATTCTGAAGGTCCGAGTAGAAAGTCCTTCTTTGAACGAATTGGCCAGCTGTTCCAGGGCGAGCCACAGAACCGCGAAGAGCTTGTAGAAGTTTTCCGTGATTCAGAAGAAAACGATTTGATCGACCACGACACCCGCGACATGCTCGAAGGGGTCATGGAAATTTCCGAGATGCGTGTCCGTGACATCATGATCCCGCGCTCTCAGATGGTCACTATCGAGCGTTCTCAGAAGGTAGAGGATCTAATTAATTTAATTGTTGATGCCCAGCACTCACGCTATCCGGTGATCAGTGACGACAAAGACCACGTCGAAGGGATCCTTCTGGCCAAAGATCTTTTGCGTTACCTACAGCCGAACAGCGAACCGTTCAACATGGAGAAAGTACTGCGACCTGCGGTCGTTGTGCCAGAAAGCAAGCGGGTTGACCGCCTGCTCAAGGAGTTCCGTGAAGAACGTTACCACATGGCGATTGTGGTCGATGAGTTTGGTGGGGTATCCGGTGTTATCACCATTGAAGATATCCTTGAACAAATCGTTGGCGAAATCGAGGACGAGTTCGACGACGAGGAAGAGCAGGATATTCGTCAGTTAAGCAAACACACATATGCGGTGAAAGCGCTGACAACCATTGAAGAGTTCAATGAAATGTTCCATACCCAATTTAGCGATGAAGAAGTCGATACCGTCGGCGGCTTGGTGATGACCAGCTTTGGTCACCTGCCTGCCCGAGGGGAAATCGTTGAATTGGCGGGCTACTCATTCAAGGTAACGTCAGCCGACAACCGCCGGGTTATCCAGTTGCAAGTGACCGTTCCTCACGAAGCACCTCAACCGACGACAACATCATAACGAATGACGAAAAATACCTTTAAGAAGTTGGGACAGCCATTGCTGGCTGTCCCAGCAGGCGCTTTAGCCACCTTATCATTTGCTCCCTACCATCACTGGTACCTTGCCCCACTTTCCCTCTTTATTTTTCTGTACCTGCTGCAGAATCAATCCGTCAAGCGCTCCGCCCTGATCGGTTTGCTCTGGGGTTTGGGTTTATTTGGAACCGGGATCAGCTGGGTACATGTCAGTATCGCCAACTTCGGCGGCATGCCATGGTTGGCCGGTTGGGCGTTGATGGCCCTGCTGATTGGCTACCTTGCCATGTATCCTGCCGTTTTCGGTGCCCTATTCAACAAATTCAACCGTGGCCGCCCATTCCACCAGCTGATGCTGAGCGGCCCGGTGATCTGGCTGTTGCTCGACTGGATCCGCGGCTGGTTGATGACCGGCTTTCCATGGCTGTGGTTGGGCTACGGCCAAATTGACAGCCCGTATGCCGGCTTCGCTCCTATATTGGGCGTAGAAGGGATCACCTTGGCACTGCTGCTTAGCTGCGGCGCCCTCGTGGCAGCCACTTACTACCGGAACTGGCGTCCATTGCTGGTACCGGTATGCATTTTGGCGCTGGGTTTGTTTGCAGGCCAAAAACAGTGGGTCAAGCCGGACACTGACAATCCCCTTGATGTCGCAATGATCCAGGGTAATGTGCCGCAAGAAATCAAATGGCTGCCAAGCCAGCGCTGGCCGACCCTGATGAAGTTCACGGACCTGACCCGTGAGAACTGGGACGCCGATCTGATCATCTGGCCAGAAGCGGCGATCCCAGCGTTAGAGGACCAGGTCACCACCTTCTTGCAGAACCTCGATGCAGCGGCGCGCAATAACAGCAGCACAGTGATCACTGGTGTGTTGGATCAGAATGAGCAAGGGGAATTTTACAACAACATCCTGACCCTTGGTGTCAATGCCGTCGGCCCGTACCAGTACGATCAGGCAGAGCGCTACAGCAAGCACCACCTGCTACCGTTCGGTGAGTTCGTACCGTTCGGCGATATCCTGCGTCCACTCGCGCCGTTCTTCAACCTGCCGATGTCTTCGTTCAGTCGCGGTGATTACATCCAGCCGAACCTCGAGGCCAATGGCTACTCGCTGGCACCGGCACTGTGCTACGAAGTCGCGTTCAGCGAACAGGTACGTCGCAACGTCAATATCGATACCGAGTTCTTGCTGACCCTGTCCAACGATACCTGGTTCGGCAAATCCATTGGCCCGTTCCAGCATATGGAAATTGCCCAGATGCGATCGCTTGAGCTTGGCAAACCACTGCTGCGCGCAACCAACAGTGGCCTGACGGGTATTGTCGATCACAAGGGCAAGATCATTGAGCAGATCCCGCAGTTCGAGACCGGAGTCCTCAGGGCTGAAGTGGTACCGACAATTGGCATGACGCCGTTTACCACCCTCGGAAGCTGGCCACTGTATATCTACATCCTGTGGTCTGTCGCCATGTCATGGATCCTGATCCGTCGCCGGGCTGGTCGATTCCGTGACGAACAGCCGCAAGTCAATTACCACGACTAACGGCTAGCCAGCATAACGCTGAATCAACGCTGACAATTCCCCCGAAAGGCGAAGGTAACCCCTTCGCCTTTTCATTCACCTTGTTAATATATTGGACAGATAACCAAGTGGTGTATATTAGAGTTCGCCAAAGCGCTGTGTACGTACAGCCCGTACCGATCAAAAGCTTGGAATAACAACAGCACAATGTCTATTTGGGGAATGCCAATGAAATCGATCAACAAACTCTTTGCCATGCTATACAGCGTCGCGATGCTTTGCGTGGCAACAGGCTCGGTAGCCAAAGAAAGTCTTGAGACCCAAGCGGCCCTCACCCAGTTCCAAGCCGCTTCGCAAACCCAGCCCTTTTTCCACACCGCTTATGGCTATGCGGTTTTTCCTTCTGTCGGTAAAGGCGGATTCTGGGTCGGTGGCGCCTATGGCAGCGGCACCGTCTTCAAAAATGGCGATATCACCGGCCATGCCAAGTTATATCAAGTGTCTTTCGGTTTGCAGTTTGGTGGTCAATCGTACAGCGAGATTATCTTCTTCCAGGACAAACGAGCTTACGAGCGTTTCATGAACGGTAATTTCGAGCTTGATGCCTCAGCCTCTGCGGTGGCTTTGACCGAGGGCGCCCAAGCCAATGCTGGCACGTCAGGCTTTCGTGCCAGTGCCGGGGATAAATTTATCGATGCCGACTACACCAACGGTGTGGCCGTCTTCACTGCTGCCAAAGGTGGAATGATGGTGGAAGCTGCCATTGCTGGTCAAAAATTCAGTGTCACGCCGATCCAAGGAGCCTCTCAACCTTCGGCAGCCGTCCCTGCTCAACTCCCAGAACTGGCACCGACAACCGTTGTGGTTGAGACAGTAGAGCCTATAGAGTAATACTCTGCGCCTATCAGAGTCATCTACGACAAATAAACGGGCCCTTTCAGCCCGTTTTTGTTGACTTCATGTCAGTAAATATACGGCCTAAGGCGACAGCGGCTTGCGGGTAAAGCGGTTATGGCCGCATTTGAGGCAAGGCGAAATCTCTTTAACATGAGTGATGACCTCATCGTGGCCGCATTTTTCGCACACCAAATGCCCCAGACCAACCATCTCACCAGCTTCATAGACCCCTTGATGCTTGAGATCATCCATCACCTCATGCCACTCAATCTGGGTTTTGTCCGTTGCCTCGGCAAGTCCTTCCCAAATCGTCTCTTTCACGACCCGGTAGAATGGGCTGTCGCTGAACGGCGCCGGGCTCTCGTCAGCATTCTGGCCGAACTCCTGCAAATCCCGTTTGAGGTATGCAGAAATCAATGCCAGCTCGTCTTTGGTCATGTCACTGGCCGCTTGACGGTACTTTTCCGTCACTTCTGCCCAGTGTTTTAGCTCATCAGGACTGTGCTTGAGGGTTTCTGTGACTTGCTCGAGTAGCCCCTCATAATCCGTTTTCTTTGTTGTCATAGGTCACCTCCTATCCGCTAATTCACCGGCATCCGCCTGCCTTCTGCGTAATTGGCACCAATATAGGCCAACAATTCGTCCCCGAAGTGGTTTCAGCTATTGTTGACACCTTTACCTTTAGTTATTCTATGTCGATTATATTGAATGTGTTTGTACTCAACTCACAAAATCCCGGATGTCATCGATGCAAGAACAATATCGTCCACAGGACATTGAACAGAAAGTTCAAGAACATTGGGACAACAAAAAGACCTTTGTTGTAAGTGAAGACCCTAATAAAGAAAAATTCTACTGTCTCTCCATGTTCCCGTACCCAAGTGGTCGACTGCACATGGGTCACGTGCGTAACTACACCATCGGTGATGTGATCTCTCGTTACCAACGCCTACAAGGCAAGAACGTGATGCAACCAATCGGTTGGGATGCATTCGGTCTACCGGCTGAAAATGCCGCGGTTAAGAACAAGACTGCGCCAGCGCCTTGGACATACGAGAACATCGAATACATGAAGAACCAGCTAAAACTGCTGGGCTTCGGCTACGACTGGGACCGTGAATTCGCAACCTGTACACCTGAGTACTACCGCTGGGAGCAAGAGTTCTTCACTAAGCTTTACGAAAAAGGCTTGGTATACAAGAAGACCTCTTCAGTAAACTGGTGTCCGAATGACCAGACCGTACTGGCTAACGAGCAGGTTGAAGATGGTTGCTGCTGGCGTTGTGATACGCCGGTAGAACAAAAGAAAATCCCTCAGTGGTTCATTAAGATCACTGAATACGCTCAAGAGCTGCTTGATGACCTAGACAACCTTGAAGGTTGGCCTGATATGGTGAAAACCATGCAGCGTAACTGGATCGGCCGCTCTGAAGGTGTTGAGCTATCTTTCGCTGTTAACGGTGAAGAAGCGCCACTGGAAGTCTACACAACGCGCCCAGACACGCTTATGGGCGTATCTTACGTAGGTATCGCTGCTGGTCACCCTCTTGCAGAGAAAGCCGCTCAGAATAACCCAGAGCTAGCGGCTTTCGTTGAAGAATGCCGTAACACCAAGGTTGCTGAAGCTGAACTGGCAACCATGGAAAAGAAAGGGATGGATACCGGCCTAACAGCTATCCACCCACTTAACGGCCGTGAAGTACCGGTATTCGTAGCGAACTTCGTACTGATGGATTACGGCACAGGTGCGGTAATGGCGGTTCCAGCTCACGATCAACGTGACTACGAATTCGCGACTAAGTACAGCCTAGACATCATCCCTGTGATCAAGCCTGAAGACGGCAGCGAGCTAGACGTATCTGAAGTGGCTTACACCGAGAAGGGCGTTCTGTTTGATTCTGGTGAATTCGACGGCCTGGGCTTCCAAGCAGCATTCGATGCTATTGCAGCGAAACTTGAAGCGGAAGGTAAAGGTAAGAAGACCGTAAACTTCCGTCTACGTGACTGGGGTGTCTCTCGTCAGCGTTACTGGGGCGCTCCAATCCCAATGGTAACCACTGAAGACGGTGAAGTTCGCCCTGTTCCAGCCGACCAGCTACCGGTAATCCTACCGGAAGACGTGGTCATGGACGGCGTAACCAGCCCAATAAAAGCGGATAAAGAGTGGGCAAAAACCACCTTTAACGGCGAGCCGGCACTGCGTGAAACAGATACCTTCGATACGTTCATGGAATCGTCTTGGTACTACGCGCGTTACTGTTCACCACAGGCTGACGACATTCTAGATCCAGAAAAAGCGAACTACTGGCTACCCGTCGATCAGTACATTGGTGGTATCGAGCACGCTTGTATGCACCTATTGTACTCGCGCTTCTTCCACAAATTGCTACGTGACGCAGGTTACGTAACCTCAGACGAGCCGTTCAAGCAGCTGCTATGTCAAGGTATGGTACTGGCCGATGCTTTCTACCACACTAACGATAAAGGCACTAAAGAGTGGATCGCACCAACTGACGTTGAAATCGAGCGTGACAACAAAGGCCGCATTGAAAAAGCGACCGATGACAAAGGCCGCGATGTAACTCACTCAGGCATGATCAAAATGTCTAAGTCGAAAAACAACGGTATCGACCCACAAGAGATGGTAGACAAATACGGTGCAGATACCGTCCGTCTATTCATGATGTTTGCATCACCTGCAGACATGACACTTGAGTGGCAAGAGTCTGGTGTTGAAGGTGCCAACCGCTTCCTGAAACGTGTGTGGAAACTGGTTAACGAACATGCGAGCAATGGTGCAGCGGACGCTGTCGATGTAGCGGCATTGTCTTCCGATCAGAAAGCCCTACGCCGTGATGTGCACAAAACAATTGCTAAAGTGGGTGACGATATTGGCCGCCGCCAAACGTTCAACACCGCAATTGCCGCTATCATGGAGTTGATGAACAAGCTGGCTAAAGCCTCTCAAGAATCAGCACAAGACCGTGCCCTACTTGACGAAGCCCTGAAAGCTATCGTTCGTATGCTATACCCAATGACACCGCATATCTGTTTCGAAATGTGGGAAACGCTGGGCGAGAGCAACATCGATGACGCACAGTGGCCAGTTGCCGACGACAAAGCCATGGTTGAAGACGAAAAACTGATCATCGTACAGGTGAACGGTAAACTTCGCGCTAAACTAACGGTTGCGGCAGACTCAACCAAAGAGCAAGTCGAAGCCTTGGCGATGGCCGATGAAGGCGTGACCAAATTCACAAACGAAAAAACCATTCGTAAAGTGATTTATGTACCGGGCAAACTGCTGAACATCGTTGCGAATTAATTTCGCATCGAACTAAAGCAATTTCCTAGTGCCTAACCTGTGGCTCCAGTTTGGAGCCACAGTTTAATCCGGCTCACACACCCTAACTAGAACCATCCACGTCAGCCGGTCAGTTTTCACTTTTTTTCATGGAGCAGACTCGGTGAGAGCTTTCATTTCTCCAAAAAGCATTATCCGAACCTTCTTTGTTGTCCTCATGGCGCTGGCAACTGCATCTTGCGGTTTTCACCTCCGTGGTAACTATATGTTGCCCGACGACATTGCCAAGCTTTCTCTGACCAGTTTTGACCGATACGGCCAGCTACACCGTCAGGTAAAGTCACAATTCCAACTGCACGGTATCGAGCCCGTTGCACCGTCAAGTAAAGTGCCGAACCTGCATTTGATCAGCGAATCGACCGGTGAGCGCACCCTGTCGCTGTACCAAAATGCTCGTGCTGCCGAATACGAGCTAACCTATACCGTACGCTACCGTATTGTGGTGCCAGAAAAAGGCAGCCAGACGTTTACCACCCGCGTCAACCGTACGTTCCTTGATAACCCACTGACAGCACTGGCAAAATCTGTCGAGCGCGACATGATAGAGCAAGAAATGCGCGAGCAGGCCGCCAAGCAGATCATGCGTCAGCTAGCCCGCCTGACAGCAGTCTTCAACCAGATGGAAGAAGAAGAGTTACAAGCCCTGCTGGAACAAAGCAAGAACGCCGACAGCAATGAGGAACGCATCACCACAGATCTTGGCTTGGACATCAAAGCCGAGAGCGATCCTGCGAGCGACAATGCCAACCAGGCGACAATGCAAGATGTGCAGATTGAGCAGGTTGAAACGGCGCAATGAGGATTTTCCCGGAACAACTGGCGCAGCAGTTAAGTAAAGGGCTGCGCCAAGCCTACCTGCTATGCGGTAATGAACCGCTGCTCAAACTCGAATCAAGTAACCACATCAAGCAGGCAGCCCAGCAAGCGGGTTTTGATGAACGCCACAGCTTTACTATCGACGCCCAACTGGATTGGAATACAGTGCTCGACTGCTGCCAGGCCATGAGTCTATTTTCTGCTCGCCAGATCATTGAGTTGGAACTACCAGAAAACGGCCTCAATGCCCAGCAGGTCAAGTCGTTCCAGGAAGTGATTGACGTTCTGCACGAGGACATCTTGCTGCTGATCCAGGGGCCCCGCCTCAACAAAAAGCAGGAAAGCACCAAGTGGTTCAAGGCGCTTGACGCACAAGGGCTGTATATTCCCTGCAACACCCCCGATGCCCGCCATCTGCCGCGGTTTATTCAGAGACGCTGCCAGCAGCTTGGGCTGAAGCCGGATCATGAGTCGGTACAACTACTGGCCCAGTGGCATGAGGGCAACCTGCTAGCCTTGGCCCAGAGCCTGCAAAAGCTGGTGCTGCTCTACCCTGATGGCGACCTGACTATCATCCGCCTTGAAGACGCACTGAGCCGCCATAACCACTACACCCCATTCCAATTACTTGACGCCGTATTGGCAGGCCAAGCCAAGCGCAGCCAGCGTGTATTGCGCCAGTTGCAGGGCGAAGGTGTTGAAGCGGTGATCTTGTTACGTACTTTACAGCGCGAACTGACCCAGCTGTATAAAATGCAGGAAATGGGTAGCAAGGGCACCTCGCTCAACAATATCTTCGAGAACTTTCGGATTTGGCAAAGCCGGCGGGAAGTGTACATTGGCGCGCTACACCGTTTGCCACTACCCACGATAATCAGACTGCTCCGGCAACTGGCTGAACTGGAGTTGCGGGTAAAAACCGACTTTGACTACCAGCCATGGGATGCCCTATCGGCCCTGTGTGCCGAAATGTGCGGTGTGACGACCGCTATACCGGGTAAATTTTAGCCATCCGGCACAAGTTAGGCGCAGGCTATGTAAAGTTACTGCCAACTTGTCATCGACAAGCTTGAGCATGGTATACTGCGCCGCTACATTGGGACCCAGCACTATCTGGGTCTACAGTAATGACACCAAATACACAAAAGAGGATCCCCTTTTGCAGGTTCAAGAACTACACGATTTTATTGTTGATAAAGTAGATGACATCAAAGCACAGGACATCATTACCCTAGATGTTCGCGGTAAATCCAGCATCACTGATTTCATGGTGCTTTGCACTGGTACCTCAAACCGCCACGTAGCCTCGATTGCCGATCACGTTAACAAGGAATCGAAGCTAATTGATTACCCGCCATTTGGGATCAGCGGCGAAGAAGACGGTGAGTGGGTAATCGTTGATATGGGCAGTGTCATGCTACATATCATGCAAGAAGATGCACGTAACCTTTACCAACTGGAGAAGCTTTGGGGCTAACCGACAATGAAGCTTCAACTAATTGCTGTCGGCACCAAGATGCCGAAATGGGTCGAGGAAGGCTACAAAGAATATAGCCGCCGTTTCCCAAAAGACATGCCGCTCGAGCTGGTTGAAATCACAGCTGGCAAGCGCGGTAAAAATGCCGATATCGCTCGTATCTTGCAAAAAGAAGGCGAGGCGATGCTGGCCGCGGTGCCAAAAGGGAACCGTATTGTCACCTTGGATATCCCGGGCAAGCGCTGGGATACCGAGCAATTGGCCGATCAAATGGAAAGCTGGAAATTGGATGGCCGAGATGTGTCTATCCTGATCGGCGGTCCGGAAGGCTTGGCACCGGCTTGTAAGGCAGCGGCCGATCAAAGCTGGTCACTGTCGCCACTGACTTTACCCCATCCATTGGTGCGTGTTGTCATGGCCGAAAGCCTTTACCGTGCGTGGAGCATCACAGCGAACCACCCGTACCATAGGGAATAATGGGCAATGAGACAAAAGCGAACGCAGATCCGCGACCACCGGGCTGAGTCGGCGTTATTCTTTCGCCGGGCTCTTGTCTCATTTATCGGCATCGTCGTGCTGGTCGGTATTCTGCTCACTAACCTATATCACATCCAGATCCAAGAGCACGAAGACTACCAGACACGGTCGAACGATAACCGGATCAAAATTGTTCCTGTCGCCCCTAACCGCGGCCTGATCTATGATCGTAACGGTATTCTCCTTGCCGAGAACCGCCCGGTATATTCACTTGAAATCACCTCGGAAAAAGTGCCTGACAGGCAAGATACCTTCGATCGCCTCAAGACATTGATGGGCGTCACCGACGAGCAGATCGAACGCTTCGAGCGCGAGCGCCGTCGCACCCGACGCTTCAAATCGGTTCCAATCCTCAACCAGCTCACCGAAGAGCAGGTCGCGCTATTTTCGGTCAACCAACACCGTTTCCCTGGCGTCGAAGTCAAAGCCTACCTGAAACGGCATTACCCTTACGGTGAAGCCCTGACCCATGTACTGGGCTATGTTGCGAAAATCAACGACCGAGATCTCCAGCGCCTTGAGCGCGACGAGAAAATAAACAATTACAAAGCAACCCGAGATATCGGCAAGCTGGGTGTTGAGCGCTATTACGAAGATATGCTGCACGGTACCTCCGGCTACCAGGAAGTCGAAGTCAACAGCCGTGGGCGGATCATCCGCACCCTGAAATATGTCCCGCCAATTCCTGGCAACGACATCAAACTCAATATCGACATTGAGCTCCAGCTCTATGTCAAAGAACTACTGACCGAACGCAAGCTCGACCCAGATACGGGGGAAGAGCAAATCAAGTACAAACGTGGCTCAGTCATTGTTATGGATCCGAGTGACTCGTCAGTGTTAGCGATGGTCTCGAGCCCAAGCTATGACCCTAACCTGTTTGTCCATGGCATTTCCGGTCCCCAGTATCGGGCATTACTGAATGATAAAAATCGTCCGCTGGTCAACCGGGTTACCCTCGGGATCTATCCGCCAGCCTCGACGATTAAGCCGATGATTGCGGTTGCCGCCCTAAGCGAAGGGGTGATCACCACTCGCACAACCCGCAACGATCCTGGCTACTGGCGGATCCCTAACTCCAACAGCCGCCCGTTCCGTGACTGGCTGCGCTGGGGGCACGGCAAGGTCAATATTTACAAAGCGATAGAAGAATCGGTCGATACCTTCTTCTACCAAGTCGCCTATGACATGGGCATTGATCGCCTATCCGACTGGATGAGCCGCTTCGGTTTCGGTGAATACACCGGTATCGATATTCATGAAGAGAGCAAGGCCAATATGCCAACCCGTGAATGGAAGCAAGCCCGTTTCCGCCAGCCTTGGTATCAGGGGGATACCATTCCCGTTGGGATCGGCCAAGGGTATTGGACCGCGACACCGTTGCAAATAGCCAAAGCCACCACGGTACTGGTCAATGACGGCCGAGTACAAGCTCCGCACCTGCTAAAAGACATCATTGATGATGATGTGGAAAAGCCCGCTCAGTACGAGGACTTCCCACCCATTGATAATGTCGATCCGAAGAATTGGCAAGTAGCCAAAGAAGGCATGTACCGGGTACTTCATGGCGTTCGTGGTACGGCACGCCGGTCATTCTACGGCAGTGAATACAAAGCCGGTGGTAAATCAGGCTCTGCTCAGGTCTTTGGTTTGGCCGAAGATCAGGAATACAACGCCGAAGAGCTGGAAGAGCACTTGCGCGATCATGCTTTGTTCACAGCCTTTGCCCCATTTGAGAAGCCAGAAGTGGTCGTATCCATGGTACTGGAAAACGCCGGTGGTGGCTCTTCCAACGGTGGCCCGGTCGCCCGCAGGATCTTTGACCACATGTTGCTCAAACCGGAAACGCCCGATCCGCTGGTAGAGCTAGTCGACAAAAAAATAGCCGAGGTATCACAATGAGTATCATGGCCGCCACAGGCAACAAGCGGAGCTTGAGTGACCGCCTACATCTGGACTTTCCGCTTCTGATGGGGATCCTTGCTCTCATGGGCTTTGCCCTGATGGTAATGTACAGTGCCAGCGGACAGGAAATCGCCATGATGGAGCGCCAGGCGATGCGTATGGTGTTGTCATTAGGGATCATGTTCATCCTGGCCCAGATCTCCCCACGCCATTATGAAACCTGGGCGCCTTATTTATTTGGAGTCGGCTTAGTCCTGCTGCTTGGCGTATTGTTTTTTGGTGAGTCATCCAAAGGTGCCCAGCGCTGGCTGAACCTGGGTTTTGTCCGCTTCCAGCCCTCAGAGCTGATTAAACTGGCAGTCCCCCTGATGGTAGCGCGCTTTATCGGTAACAACCCACTGCCACCGAGCCTGAAGAATATTGTTATCGCTCTGGTGATGGTGTTTGTCCCAACCATCTTAATTGCCAAGCAGCCCGATCTGGGTACCTCGATCCTGATCGCAGCGTCTGGAGTCTTTGTGCTGTTCCTCTCCGGTATGAGCTGGAGAATCATCGGGGCTGCCGGTGTTCTGGTTGGGGCTTTCATCCCGGTACTGTGGATTTTCCTGATGCGTGACTACCAACGCACTCGGGTATTGACCCTGTTCAACCCTGAGTCCGATCCACTTGGCGCTGGCTACCATATCATCCAGTCAAAAATTGCAATCGGCTCCGGCGGCCTTTCCGGCAAGGGGTGGCTGCAAGGCACCCAGTCCCAGCTTGAATTTCTGCCAGAGCGACACACCGATTTCATCTTCGCGGTGATCGCAGAGGAATGGGGGCTGATAGGTGTGCTTTGCCTGTTGGCTATCTATCTGTTTATTATCGGCCGGGGTTTGCTCCTTGCCAGCCGGGCCCAAACTGCGTTCGGTCGAATGATGGCAGGTAGTATTGTATTGAGCTTTTTTGTCTATATTTTCGTAAACATCGGGATGGTCAGCGGATTATTGCCGGTTGTA
Organism: Photobacterium pectinilyticum; assembly: GCF_024357955.1. Lineage (GTDB taxonomy): Bacteria > Pseudomonadota > Gammaproteobacteria > Enterobacterales > Vibrionaceae > Photobacterium > Photobacterium pectinilyticum. Next base: position 30,873 of record NZ_JANEYT010000037.1, on the reverse strand, counting down.
GGGGTTCCCCTACCGCTGGTCAGTTACGGGGGCACCTCCATGGTCACCTTGATGGCCGGTTTCGGGATCCTGATGTCTATCCACACCCACAGAAAAATGTTGTCCAAGGCGACCTAAATGCGCATATCATCCTTATTCCTTGTTCTTATCCTTGCGGGATGTAGCTCGGCACCCAATACCGAGCGCTACGATCTGGCTGACGATGTCGCACCGGAGTCATCACCGACACTGGATCATATTGAAGACGCTCAACCGCGCTATGAGCCCCATAGCCTGGCTGGTAACAAGGATTACACGCTACGCGGAAAGCGCTACAAAATTGTGCAGGGTGAGCAGCCATTCGCCGAACAAGGTAATGCCTCATGGTACGGCAAGAAATTCCACGGCCACAAAACCTCCAACGGTGAGATCTACGACATGTACTCGATGACAGCGGCGCATAAAACACTGCCGCTACCGAGCTATGTCAAAGTGACGAATACCAACAACGGTAAGAGCGCGATTGTCCGGGTTAATGACCGTGGTCCTTTCCACGACGGGCGAATTATAGACCTTAGCATGGCAGCGGCGGCACGGCTGGATGTTATCAAACACGGCACCGCACCAGTCAAAATCGAGTTGATCCAAGTCGCGAAACCCGACAACCCGAACGAATGGCAAAGTGCCAACCCCAACCTTTACTTTGTCCAACTGGCAGCAGTCACCGATGCAGGCAAGGCCGAACAAATCGCCAAGCAGCTGGAGCAAGACTTCGATACCGCCGTTGATTTGAAAAAAGCGGACTCTGCTGAAATTTACCGCCTGCGTCTCGGGCCTTACATCGACCGCGACGAAGCGACCAGCCAACGTGATAAAGCCAAAGCCGGGCAGTATCCACAGGCCTTCATCATCACATCTAAACGCGAGTTGGAACCAAAATCCTAACTCACAGTCATAAATAAATGCCAGAGCGAACCACTACTCTGGTATTTTTTTGACTTTGGCTTTATTGACTCTGGTTATACCAAGCTGTTTCATCGTCCAGACGATTATACAGCTTGGTATAATGTCAAGATTCGCCAAGAGTCGCCTTGCCGCACAACATATCCGAGTCCAAGACTGGTCTCATATTGACAATCTGATATAGTGTGTGAAGTTTTTTACATTAGACAAATTAAGTTACAACCAACATGAAAAAATCTGCTGCACTTTTTCGCTCTGTTGCTATTTCAGCAACCTTGCTGGCTTCAGCATCAGCAGCGGCTGCCCCAGCTGTAGTGCCTGAAGCCCCTCAGATTGCTGCCAAGGGCTATGTCCTTATGGACTATCATTCAGGCAAGATCCTGGCTGGCAATAAAGAATACGATCAGATCCCACCAGCCAGCTTGACCAAAATGATGACCAGTTATGTCATCGGCCAAGAAGTTAACCGTGGCAATATCAACATGGATGACACCGTGGTGATCAGCAAAAATGCCTGGGCCAAGAACTTCCCGGGATCGTCTAAAATGTTCATCGAAGTCGGTAGCGAAGTAAAAGTTGCTGACCTTAACCGTGGCATCATCATCCAATCGGGTAACGACGCGTGTGTTGCAATGGCTGAGCATGTAGCAGGTTCGGAAAGCTCTTTCGTTGACCTGATGAATGCCTGGGCCAAGACCCTCGGTATGGACTCGACCCATTTTGCCAATGTCCACGGCCTGGATAATCCAGATCTCTACACGACGCCGTATGACATGGCACTGCTTGCTCAGGGGCTTATCCGTGATGTTCCCGATGAGTTTGCTATCTACAAAGAGAAATCTTTCACTTATAACGGTATCACCCAATACAACCGTAACAGCCTTCTTTGGGACAAGAGCCTCAACGTTGATGGCCTGAAAACTGGCCACACAAACAATGCAGGTTACAGCTTGGTAAGTACTGCGACCGAAGGTCAAATGCGCCTTGTTTCCGTTGTTATGGGCACCAGCAACCCTAATGCCCGTAAGGCTGAAAGCAAAAAGCTACTGAACTACGGCTTCCGCTTCTTCGAAACCGTGTCTCCGCATAAAGCAAACGAGACATTTGTGACTGAAAAAGTATGGATGGGCGACAAGGCTGAAGTGTCACTGGGCGTGAGCGAAGATACCTTCGTAACCCTGCCACGTGGCCAAACCAAAGATCTAACGGCAAGCTTCGTGCTGGAAAAAGAGCTGAAAGCGCCAATCCAAAAAGGCGATGTGGTTGGTAAGCTCTACTACCGTGTCGGCGACGAAGATATTGCCGAATACCCGCTGCTGGCGTTGGATGATATCAACGAAGGCAGTATGTTCAGCCGCCTGATTGATTACATCATGCTACTGTTCAAGGGCTGGTTAAGCTAAGCGCGGTATAACATACCGATAAATAAAGAGAAGAGGCAACCTAAGGTTGCCTCTTTTTTTTCTCGCCTATACCGAAGACACCAGATGGCTTGTGAAAAAGCCACATACCCATTAATATGCTCGGCTAACATCGCAAAATGAATGCAAAATACTCGGAGTTCAGCATGCAGCAGCAAGAGCAGCCAAAACTAAAAGATCTTCTAGAGTTTCCTTGTAAGTTCACTTACAAGGTAATGGGTTACAACAAACCTGAGCTCCCAGATCTGGTTGTTGGCGTGATCCAGCGTCACGCACCGGGTGACTACACCCCGAACGTCAAGCCAAGTGGCAAAGGGACCTACAGTGCCGTGTCTGTGTCAATCACAGCAACCTCTATTGAACAGGTAGAAACTCTGTACAAAGAGTTAGGTGAAATCGACATTGTCCGCGTTGTGCTGTAAGCACCTCTCAATTCCCCTACAAAATTGGCGGCTGTAAATTCAGCCGCCAAGTTTTATAATACCCATTGGTATTGAGGCCCCATATAGGGGTATCAGTTGTTCCGGCTTCGTCAAACGACTAAAAGGGTGTGACATTGCAAGATAAGATTATAATTCGCAACCTCGGCCGCCAAGACTATCAACCTATTTGGCAGTCCATGCATAAGTTCACCGACGAACGTAGCCCGGAAACCACGGACGAAGTTTGGTTGGTTGAGCACAATCCCGTGTTTACCCAAGGCCAGGCAGGCAAAGCTGAGCACCTGCTCAACACAGGGGATATCCCTGTGGTGCAAAGCGACCGCGGTGGCCAGGTCACCTTTCACGGGCCAGGCCAATTGGTTGCCTATATCCTCATTGACTTACGTCGGAAAAAAATGGGTGTGCGCGATCTTGTCACGCATATAGAAAATACTATCATCAAGACCCTTTCCCATTTCGGGATTGAGTCCAATGCCCGTCCTGATGCGCCAGGTGTCTATGTCTCCGGTCAGAAGATATGCTCACTCGGATTACGCATTAGACGTGGTTGCTCTTTTCACGGTCTGGCACTCAATATCAATATGGATCTGGCACCTTTCCTACGCATCAATCCATGCGGTTATGCTGGGATGGAAATGACGCAAACCGCGTTATTGAATGGGCCTTCTGAACTAGAGGAAATTCAGCCAGTACTCGTAGAAGAGTTAGTCAACCTGCTCGATTACCAGAGCATTGAGTGGAAAACGGAAAGCAATTCATGAGTAAACCAATCAAAATTGAAAAAGGTGTCAAATACCGTGATGCCGACAAAATGGCCCTCATCCCTACTCGCAATGTAGAGGTTGAGGAAGCGCCGAAAGAAGTGCTGCGTAAACCTGAATGGATGAAGATAAAACTGCCTTCAGACAGCAAACGTATCCAAGATATTAAATCAGCAATGCGTAAAAACAAGCTGCACTCAGTCTGTGAAGAAGCCTCTTGCCCGAACCTGGCCGAGTGTTTCAACCACGGTACGGCGACCTTTATGATCCTCGGTGCAATTTGTACACGTCGTTGTCCTTTCTGCGATGTTGCCCATGGCCGCCCGTTGCCGCCAAGCGCCGAAGAACCACAGCACCTGGCTAAAACCATCGCAGACATGAATCTGCGTTATGTCGTTGTCACTTCAGTTGACCGTGATGATCTTCGAGATGGCGGTGCCCAGCATTTTGCCGATTGTACTCGTGAAATCCGCGCCCTTAATCCAGAAATAAAGATCGAGACGCTAGTCCCTGATTTCCGTGGCCGTATGGATCGCGCGCTGGATATCTTGCGTGACAGTCCGCCAGACGTATTCAACCACAACCTGGAAACAGCACCCCGCCTGTACCGTAAGGCACGGCCAGGCGCTAACTACCAGTGGTCGTTGGATTTGCTGAAGAAGTTCAAGGAAATGCACCCTGAAGTGCCTACCAAGTCTGGCGTGATGATGGGGTTGGGCGAAACCAAAGAAGAGATCGTCCAGGTACTGAAAGATCTGCGTGCCCATGGTGTAACCATGCTGACACTGGGCCAGTACCTGGCACCAAGCCGCCACCACCTTCCGGTTGAGCGCTATGTGCCGCCTTCAGAGTTCGATGAGCTAAAAGAGATCGCCCTTGAGCTTGGGTTTACCCATGCCGCTTGTGGCCCATTTGTTCGCTCTTCTTACCATGCAGATATGCAGGCCAAAGGCGAAGAAGTGAAATAACCAGCGCCCTCCCTACAAGCCGCTGAGTAATTAAAATCGCTTATTAAGAACATAAAAAAACGCAGCTGATAAATCAGCTGCGTTTTTTATTGCCACTATTTTATCGCTTAGCCTTGATTGGCTCGCTCAATAGCGGCTGCCATAACTGGCGCAAGGCTGTTCAGCGCTTGCTCGGTAACAGGCTTGCCATCGGTATCGGTAATACTGATAGACGTACGGTTACCCAAGTCACCTAGCTGTAAATTATAAGCACGGTTATCAAGTTCAACCGGCTGCGTACCCAGATCGTCCCAAAACTCATCATCCGGAGACTTGAACTGTACCTCAACCACACCTTGTGAACGGTTACGACCTTCCACGGTAAAGCCCAGTTGCCCCAAGACGTCAGGTAGACGTTCCCAGAACACATTGTACGGTGCACGGGCAATGATCACCGGTAGACCGCTGCGATCTTGGCCCATTGAAATCGGGATCTGTTTCACCAGCTCCTGAGCACGCAAACGTGCTTGCTCACGCTCTCGCTCATCAAAACGCGATGTCACCAGATTGGTCATCAGAATACTGTAGCGCTCTTTGTTCTCAACGCTTACAGTTTGCTCAGTACCGCCTTCACGCCAGTCAACCAACATGATGCGGTAGCTGTAACGCCCTGCTTCAGCCGATTTCTCGATACGGTAGCGACTACCGATCTCGGTGTCTTCATCTTCGTTATTCCAGCTGATCCAGTCGGTTTCTATGGTATTGGCCGTCTGGTTTCTCAAACCGATGTTCTGCTCAGTGATCAACTTTTGGGTTACCGACCAAACATCAGAAAGATCTTCCTGCTTGACCATTACCAAAGTCACACCGTCAGCGTCTTGCAGCGTTCGCGCCCCTGGGATCAAGGCAAGCACTTGCTGCGGAGGACGGATATCAACCCCGGCACCAATCGCTCCCTGATATTCCCCTGCCGGAATCGCATAGTCGCTAACTAGCGAAGACTGTGCATCACTTGGCAACGTCCAGCTCTCTAGCTGCTGAGTATCGAGGTAATTAAAATCCTGGTTTGCCTGACGGCGGCGCTCCGCGCCATCAGAGCAGCCAGCCAGTGTAACAACCGCAACGGCAGCCGCCACCAGCTTATACTTATAATTCATTACGCTTCTGCGCTCCTACGCTCTAGCAAATTACAGTAGTACGTTCGCATCCTTGAGTGCTTCGGCAACTACTGGTTGGGCAGATTCGTTCAGCTCAGTCAACGGCAGGCGAAGAGTGCCATACGAGACGAGGCCAAGCTGATGTGCCGCCCATTTTACCGGGATAGGGTTGGATTCAACAAACAATTGCTTATGAAGCGGCATCAAACGTTGATTGATCTCATTCGCCGCTTCAATTTGGCCGGACAGGGCCAACTTAAACATTTGCGCCATATCCGCTGCCGCAATATTGGCTGTTACAGAGATCACGCCGTGACCACCCTCGGCCACAAAATCCAACCCAGTGACATCATCACCGCTTAGTTGGATAAAATCATCGCCACAAAGTTCCCGAGTTATCTTCACACGAGAAAGATCCCCTGTCGCATCCTTAATACCAACAATATTGTCAATCTTCGCCAATCGGGCCACCGTCTCCGGTAACAAGTCAACAGCAGTACGCCCTGGCACATTGTATAGGATCTGAGGCAGATCTGTCGCCTCTGCAATCGCTTTGAAATGCTGATACAAGCCTTCCTGTGTTGGCTTATTATAGTACGGCGTTACCGTCAAACAGCCCGCAACACCAGTGCCAGAAAAGAGTTTACTAAAGGTGATGGCTTCATGAGTCGCATTGGCCCCTGTGCCTGCAATGACCGGAATTCGACCCTGTGCATATTCCAGGGTCTTCAATACCACCTTCACATGCTCATCAACGGTCAACGTTGCTGACTCTCCGGTGGTACCAACCGCAACAATGGCATCGGTGCCCGCGGCAATGTGGTATTCTACAAGTGACGCCAAACTGGCGTAATCGACTTCACCAGCTTCATCAAGCGGTGTAATTAGCGCTACCATGCTTCCTGTAAACATGTCCATCTCCCCTGAAAAAATATATCCTGGCTTCATCATGAATTTATGCTGGTTTAGCGAATTATCAAGCGGCCAAGAAAACCATACTACGTTTCAGTTACAGTAAACTCAAGACAGAAGTATGTAAATCAGTGAAGGCTAACTCTCTGCCAACAGCTCACTTTTACATCTTATTTTTCGCTTCCATGGGGTGTAAAACAACACTACGGCCAAACAAGCATTTATCCACATTTAGCATCTGCTGGAGATATCCCTTGGCGGACCATGGGTCTGTGCTAACATGCAGAAGGTATTCAAAATGTGATGGATAAATATGGAGCATTATCTCGTCGTTACCGCGGTTGGCACAGACCGCCCTGGAATTTCTGATGACGTCACCCGGCTTATTACCCAATGCGACTGCAACATTGTTGACAGCCGCCTGGCCCTGTTTGGTCAAGAGTTCACCCTTATAATGTTACTTTCGGGCTCAGCCAATGCCATCTCCCGGGTTGAATCGACCTTACCGCTAAAGGCCAGCGAACATGACTTGCTAACGGTTATGAAGCGCACAACCAAGCATGAATATCGCCATTTTACCTATACCGCCGACTTTCACATTGAAGCCAATGACAGCCCTGGTCTAATAGAGCAATTTACCGGCTTCCTCGCCTTGCGCACCATCGATATCGCCTCGCTCAGCGCCCACACCCAAGAAAGTACACAAACCGGATCGCCGAATAGATTTCAGCTGCAAATCGGGACAAATTTACCTGAAGGCTGTAACCTAATGAGCTTACAAGAAGAATTTGAAGCACTTTGCCAAGATCTGCTGGTCAGCGGCAACGTGACTTTTGTCGGCCATAATCAATAAGGAATCCACTATGAAGACTTTGACCGCCGGTACGCCTGCGCCAGCCTTCACACTACATAACCAAAATGACGAGCCGGTTAGCCTGGCCGATTTCAAAGGCAAGAAAGTTCTTGCTTATTTCTATCCGAAAGCCATGACCCCCGGCTGTACCGTTCAGGCATGTGGCCTGCGTGATAGCAAAGCGGAACTTGATGCCTTCAATGTTGAAGTACTCGGAATCAGTATTGATGCAGTTAAGCGCCTGCCGAAGTTTATCGAACGTGACAATCTAAACTTCACCCTATTGTCAGACGAAGATCACTCAGTCGCCGACCAGTTTGGTGTCTGGGGAAAAAAGCAATTTATGGGAAAAGTATACGACGGCCTGCACCGTATTAGCTTCCTGATAGATGAAAATGGTGTGATTGAACATGTCTTCAATAAGTTCAAGACCAAGAATCACCATGAAGTAGTGCTTGCTTACCTCAAGGAAAACACAATAGATTTTCAAATATGAAAAAAGCCGCAAACGCGGCTTTTTCCTATATTGCATCTGTTTTATTCAGGCACCCACTACTCTTCGATCTGCTCTTGCGACTGCAACTCCGTAGAGGGGAGGGCATTCCATACCGCCTTGACCAGCGTCGCCAACGGGATGGCGAAAAAGACCCCCCAAAAGCCCCACAAACCACCAAATACCAACACCGACACGATAATTGCCACTGGGTGAAGGTTGACCGCTTCCGAGAACAAGATCGGCACCAATACGTTACCATCTAGGGCCTGAATAATACCGTAGGCAACCAGCAGCCACCAAAACTCTGGGCTGATCCCCCACTGGAACAAACCTACCATCGCCACCGGTAAAGTAACCGCTGCCGCCCCAATATATGGGATCAGTACCGAGAACCCCACCAATACACCAAGCAAAACCGCATAGCGCAGATCCATGACCGCAAAGGTGACATAACTGACAATACCGACAATGAAGATTTCGGTTACCTTGCCACGAATATAGTTGGAGATCTGTTGGTTCATTTCCGCCCCCACCTTGCTGGTCAGACGACGGTTCTTCGGTAGCAGCCCACTGAGCATCTCCATCATCTCTTCCTTGTCTTTAAGCAGGAAGAATACCAAAAGAGGGACCAAGATCAGGTAAACGGCCAAGGTGGCTAAACTTACCAAAGAAGCCAGTGAACCTTTCACCACACTCTCACCCATACCCAGCACTTTTTCGCGCAAGGTGATCATGAATGTGGACACTTGGTGTGGCTGAACAAAGTCTGGGTAGCGCTCAGGCAAGCTGGAGACATATTCCTGCAGGCCATTGAACATATTAGGTACATCAGCAATCAAATTGCCGACCTGATGCCAAATTGTCGGCACCAGACCAAAGACTGCCATGACCATCAAACCGGCAAAGATAAATAACACGCCCATGACTGCCAGCATTCTAGGCAGCCCCAGCCGGGTCAGTTGCATTACTGGCCACTCCAGCAGGTATGCGAGAACAATTGCCACCAGCAATGGCGCAATCAGGTTGCCGAAGAAGTATATGGTCAGGAAGCCACCCAGTAGAATAGCAATCAAGCTCACGGCATGGGGGTCGGAAAAGCGTCGCTGATACCAGCGAGTCAGCATGTCCAGCATAAAATGTTTACTGCCTTTTGGTCACAATAATTTCAAGTACCTGTTGGTTGTCCAACCGTACATCAATAAGAAAGCCATGGTTTGAGAGGTAGCGGGGGATATCCTGCCTTGCCCCAGTGTCAGTGATATGAACTTCAAGCTTGTCGCCAACTTCCAACGCATGCACCGCCCTTTTGGCAATAAGCAGAGCCATTGGGCAGCGTTCCGTCGTCAAATTAAGCAATGCAGGTTCCATTCCGATATACTGACAATTATCATCCATCGGGTTATTGTAAAGGTTATTAGAGTGACAAAAAAGAAACCTGTCAAAGGTTTCGCTGTCAGACCTTGGTGAAACACAGCATTATTCAGGACAGATTTAGCCTCGCAGTAGTGCGAATGCAGGAACACGCAACAGAGGGCGGTATTAATTATTACTATGTTTCGATTTGCTAAGGCGCCAGCCTATCTTCTCATCAGTGCATTACTCGGCACTAGCATTGCAGCTCCGGCCAATGACCTAAGCAGTCTACCTGATATAGGGACCGCAGCAGCATCGACGCTCAGCATTGAAAAAGAAATGGAGTACGGTGATGCCTACATGCGGATGATCAGGGCCAGTATGCCAGTGATCAGCGATCCGCTGCTGTCTGAATATATCAGTGATCTCGGCCACCGCCTGGTTGCCAATGCCAACGACGTCCGTACCCCGTTCAGCTTCTTCATGATCCAGAACCGGGATATCAACGCCTTCGCCTTTTTCGGTGGCCATGTTGCTATCCATTCAGGACTGTTTCTCCATGCTAAAACCGAAAGTGAACTAGCCTCGGTCGTTGCCCACGAAATCGCCCACGTCACCCAACGCCACCTAGCAAGAAGCATGGAAGACCAAGCCAGGAAATCGCCGGCCACACTGGCGGCTCTTATCGGCTCGATGATGCTGGCGATAGCCTCACCAGAAGCAGGGATCGCGGCGATTCATGCCACCACCGCCGCCTCAGCCCAGGGCCAAATCAACTATACCCGTAGCAACGAAAAAGAAGCTGACCGTATCGGTATTGCCACCTTGTCAAAATCTGGCTTCGATGTGCAAGCGATGCCGCGCTTCTTTGGCCGCCTCGCCGATCAATACCGCTATGTCAGCACACCGCCGCCGATGCTGCTGACTCACCCCTTGCCTGAATCGCGTATCACCGACAGCCGCAGCCGAGCCAACCAGTTCCCGGCTAGCAGTGTGCAGACGTCAAAGCGCTACCAGCTTGCCCGCGCCCGCATTGTTGCCCGCTACGCCGGTATCGATAACAAAGCGGCACTGGATTGGTTTGAGCGCCAAATGAAAAACAGTAATGGCACAATGAAAGATGCGCTCAATTACGGCAAGGCACTGGTGTATATTGATTCCGAAAAGTATGACCAAGCCCATGCCTTGCTTGACCCATTGTTGGCCAAAGAGCCCAACAACCGCTTCTACATCGATTCGGCCACGGATCTCGACCTGCACCAAAAACAATATGATCGTGCAATTGCACGCCTGGAAAGCGCGCAAAAAGCCAACCCAAACAACAAGGTACTGCGTTTGAATCTAGCGAATGCCCTGCAGGAAGCGAACCGTAACAGTGACAGTATCCCGATCCTGACTCGCTATACCTATGACAACCCGAACGATCCGAACGGCTGGCACTTACTGGCTCAGGCCCAAGCCGCCAATGGTCGCCGTGATGCGGAACTAGCCGCCAGAGCAGAGTTGATGGCCTTGCGCGGTGCGTGGGAAAAAGCGATTCAAATGTATATCCAAGCAAGCCAAATTGTCGAGGTCAACTCACTGGATCAGGCTCGCTATGATGCCCGCATAGATCAACTTCGTCTTGCCAGACAACGCTTTGCCAATCTCTGATCGAGCTAGCAAGAACCGAGGTTATAGCATTCCTTCTTGATGACAGGTGTTCTACAATGGGGCAACATCATTAAAACAATTAGTAACCGGCGTGGACACCTCGCCGGTTACATTTAAGAAGGAAGTAACATGTCTGTCACCATCTACCATAACCCTCGTTGCTCGAAAAGCCGCCAGACCCTCGCTCTATTGGAAGAGAAAGGGATCAACCCAACTGTTGTCAAATACCTTGACGACACCCCTTCAGCCGAACAGATCCAAGTCTTGCTGAGCCAGCTTGGTTATACCACTGCTCGTGACATGATGCGTACTAAAGAAGCGCTATACAAGGAGTTGGATCTGGGTGGTGCTGAGGTTACCGAACAGCAACTGATCAACGCAATGGCAGCCAATCCGAAGCTGATCGAACGTCCAATCGTCGTCAATGGCGAACGTGCTGCAATGGGCCGCCCGCCCGAGAAAGTGCTAGACATCCTGTGATCAGGATACCTGTCCATGCATAGCATTCTCGTTCTGTATTACAGCCGCCATGGCTCAACACGTCAGCTCGCCCGGCAAATTGCCCGTGGCATTGAACAGGTCGTCGGCTGCGAAGCGGTATTACGTACTGTCGCCGAACTCGGTATTGATGGCCAGCTAAAACCTGAAACATTCGGTGACCCATTGGTTACCAAAGCTGATATCCAGCAGTGCGCAGGGCTAGCCCTAGGCAGCCCGGTAAGGTTTGGTAACATGGCCGCGCCACTTAAGCACTTTATTGATTCAACCAGTGCTGAATGGCTAAGTGGTAGTCTGATAGGAAAACCGGCCTGTGTCTTTACTGCTTCGTCATCCATGCATGGTGGTCAGGAAACCACCTTGCAATCAATGATGCTGCCGCTGCTGCACCACGGAATGCTGATTGTCGGGTTACCGTATTCAGAGCCTGCACTGCATACCACCAGTACAGGAGGGACCCCTTACGGCCCTTCCCACCTCAACCATGAACAATGCCGTCAACTAAGCGCTGAAGAATGCGAACTGGCACAAGCTTGTGGCAAGCGGCTGGCAGAGGTTGCCTGCAAATTACAAGGATAGCGCTATGACTGTCATGCAGAAAAAAACGCGCTTGTTGCGCTACTTTGCCATATCGGCCAATCTTGGCCTATTGGCCTGGGTGGTACTGTGGCAAGCAAGCCTATCGCCGCACCCACATATTAACCCCATGGCAATGGCTGTGGTCTGGGTCATACCGCTACTGCTTCCACTCAAAGGCATTTTGGCCGGTAAACCTTATACCCACGCCTGGGCCAACTTCATCCTGATGTTCTACTTCCTCCACGCCCTGACCATTCTGTGGATCGACGATGGTGAACGCTGGCTGGCATTGATTGAGCTGATACTGACAACGAGTGCCTTTATAGCCAATATTTTATTTACCCGCTACCGCGGCAGGGAGTTGGGACTGAAGCTGAAAAAGCTCTCTCAGGTAGAGAAAGAAGAAAAAGCCCAGCATGAAGGACAATAACGGCTAGGACGTATAAACCTAATGTGGATATAAACAAAAACGGTGGCCTAAGCCACCGTTTTTTTATTGCCTTGTCAGTATTGGTAAGTAACCACTTACAAGGCTGCTGACGTAGTATCAGACCAGCTGAACACAGCAGCTTGCTTGGCTGGCTTAGTTTCAACTGGCGCATCGCTGTTAAGCTGCTCTGTGTCTGAAACATCCACACCCGATGCCTCACCAGCCACCGGATTTACTTGGTCGGCAGGCTGAACAGAAGGCTCACCAGAAGCTGACACATCCGTTGCTCTTATCATGCCTTCTGGCTGAGGGGCCGGTTCATATTGCTCTGTCACCGGCGTAGTCACGGCTGACAAACGGCTATCCTGGCTCAGTTCACGCTGGAACACATCTTCGGTACTAAGCAACTGAACGGTAAATTCAACCCGGTCACCTTGAATACGGTAAGCATTAACCGCAGCAACCGATGTCAGGTTAGTGATCATACGTTCAAGGGTAAAGAAATCTTTCGACGATTGGATATTCTCAACCACCACCGCCAGCTGACCGCTGGTGTCACCGCCAAGCTGCACGGCATATTTGGCAGCAAGAATATCTGCCACGCTATCTATCATCTGAGCGACTGACGTGGCCGTCTCGCCGCTATTGCGGCCTTCTGACGGTGCAACCTTGTTACGACCTAGCTGTTCAACATTTCCAGAATAAAGCTGCCAGTTCAGGGTAACCTGCTCATTGTCCTGCTGACGGGCTCGCACCACCAATACCGCTTGAGGCTGGTAACGCTGGCTTGCTGTCGCTATAGGCTGGACAAATCCCCCCCAGATATCCGGCGTGCTGATAGCCGTTACATCTTCAAAGTCACCGATGGGGATCAATACCGGTACTCCACGGCGATCACCATCATCTTTGATGCGGTTAGCTAAATCGTTACTCGACTGATCCCAGATAATATTACGGCTGCGGTTAGCATCTTCCACCAGCCATACCAAAACACTCGGTCGCAGCTCGCTCCAGAAGGTCGAGTTGGCCTGTGTCAATAAAGTACGGATGCGGCTTCGGTCAAAAGTCAGTAATAGAGTACGCTGACCATCACGGTTGGCATAGCTGAACTGGCTGACATATTGGTTACTGCTTCCCAACGCCTTGGCAACGATTTCGTTTTCTACGATGTTGCTCTGCCCCGATACTTTTATCAGTACCTGCTCCAGAGCCTGCTTCCTGGCTGCTTGCTCGGATTGGCGATCCGTATCAGGCAGGGCCACCTGTGCCTGATAAAGGTTGGTCACCGTGGCAGCCTTCAGCGGAAGAGCCAATAGTGCCAAGAAAAGTAATGCAATACGCAACATAAAGTACTCGTTATCACTAAAGTTAATACCCGATCATAAATTGAACGTATCTCGCGGAGCAACTGCTTCACACACAAAAAATTCATTCAATTGTATTTTTCTGTTCCCAACGCTTTATAAGTCTTTGCCAATAGACACTATTCAACGTCAATGTTCTGCAATTTTTTTATCTTATACATCACAAAATAATGCTGAGATCCCTTTTTGGACTATTTTGCCTATAACCTTTAGGTAAACGGTTGCCTCTGTGCTAACATTCCGCGATTTTTTTTATAGCTAGGGTGGATTTTAACCATGATGCAGATATTACAGGGTGCTCAAATGCTTTTCGTCGCATTTGGCGCATTGGTTCTGGTACCGCTTCTTACCGGACTGGATCCCAACGTTGCCCTCTTCGGTGCCGGTATCGGTACCCTCCTCTTTCAAGTCATCACCAAACGCTCCGTCCCTATCTTCCTCGCCTCCTCTTTTGCTTTTATTGCTCCTATTATGTATGGCGTACAAACTTGGGGGATCCCCGCAACCATGGGTGGCCTGATGATGGCCGGCGTGATTTACGTCTGTATGGGAGCGATTATCAAGGTACGTGGTGTTGCGATTATCCATAAGCTGCTACCACCCGTTGTTGTTGGCCCGGTGATCATGGTTATCGGCCTAGGCTTGGCTCCAGCCGCTGTGAATATGGCGTTGGGTAAAACCGGGGACGGTGCAGTACAGCTCGTTAATGGCGATGCTGCGTTATGGATTTCTGCCATCTCGCTATTGGTCACCATTGCCTTCAGCGTATTTGCTAAGGGCTTTTTCAAGCTTATTCCTATTATGGCGGGTATCGTTACTGGCTATCTGGTCAGCCTAGGCTTTGGCGTTGTTGACTTCACCCCGGTTCAACAGGCTGCTTGGTTAGCACTTCCTAACTTCACCTTCCCGGAATTCAACATCAACGCGGTGTTGTTTATGATCCCAGTGGCCATTGCTCCAGCCGTTGAGCACGTCGGCGATATGTTGGCGATTTCCAACGTAACGGGTAAAGATTACCTGAAAAAACCCGGCCTGCACCGCACCATGGCGGGTGATGGGGTCGCAACCATCGCCGCTTCAATGTTTGGCGCACCACCAAATACCACATACTCTGAAGTCACCGGTGCCGTTATGCTGACCAAGGCATTCAACCCGGTGATCATGACCTACGCTGCCGTTACGGCACTAGTACTGGCCTTTGTTGGTAAGCTGGGCGCCATGCTACAAACCATTCCGGTTCCGGTCATGGGTGGTATTATGATCTTGCTGTTCGGCTCGATTGCCACGGTCGGCCTCAACACCTTGATCAAAAACCAGGTCGACCTGCACAAGGCACGCAACTTGGTGATTGTCGCGGTAACATTGGTGTTTGGTATCGGTGGTATGGCTTTCGGTATCGGTGAATTCAGCCTACAGGGCGTTAGCCTGTGTGGTATCGTGGCTATCTTGCTGAATCTGATCTTGCCTGATGACTTGGGCGAGAGCCATGTGGTCGATAATGCTCAGATGGAAGAGACATCTAGCAAATAGTCAACTTAAGTAGGCCCATAAAAAAAGCCGGATAACTATCCGGCTTTTTGCTTTCATACTCACTCTAGCAGTACAGTGCTTATTTAGTACCGAAGATCTTGTCACCCGCATCGCCTAGGCCCGGTACGATGTAGCCTTTGTCGTTCAGCTTCTCATCGATTGCCGCCGTGTAAAGTTCGACGTCTGGGTGGGCTTTTTCAAGCGCTGCAATACCTTCAGGCGCAGCAACCAATACCAATACCTTGAATTGCTTACAACCTTGCTCTTTCAGCAAATCAAGGGTAGCGATCATCGAGCCGCCAGTTGCCAGCATCGGGTCAACAACAAGCGCAATACGCTCATCAATGTTAGATGCTAGCTTGTTGAAATAAGGAACTGGCTCAAGCGTTTCTTCGTCACGGTAGATACCAACAACACTGATACGTGCACTTGGCATGTGCTCAAGCACGCCGTCCATCATGCCAAGACCAGCACGCAGGATTGGCACGACTGTTACTTTTTTGCCTTTTAGCTGGTCAATTTCAACTGGACCATTCCAGCCGTCAATGGTAACTTTTTCTGTTTCGAAGTCTGAAGTCGCTTCATATGTCAACAAGCTGCCTACTTCCGTCGCTAGCTCACGGAATCGCTTAGTGCTGATGTCACCTTCGCGCATAAGACCAATCTTATGTTTTACTAGTGGGTGTTTAACCTCAACGACTTTCATCTTTGACTCCTAGGCAAATTAAATTCAAAAAATCGCACCATTATACACTAGACCATTTGTGCTCTGGTAGAGGTGGAACGGTTATTTGCTCAGGAAATACTCAGTGACAAATATTGACGCAAACGTTTTCCTTTCCGCCCAGACTGCTGTTATCATACCCCCGCTTTTTTTACTTTAATACGTTGAGGAAACTCCTGTGAGCGGCAATAACTCTTCTCTTAGCTACAAAGATGCTGGTGTTGATATCGATGCAGGTAATGCATTAGTTGATCGTATTAAAGGGGTGGTAAAACGCACCCACCGTCCTGAAGTGATGGGCGGTATTGGCGGTTTTGGCGCACTATGCAGCCTGCCGACCAAGTACAAAGAGCCAGTTTTGGTATCTGGTACAGACGGTGTGGGTACAAAACTGCGCCTGGCGATGGATCTGAACAAGCACGACACGATTGGCATCGATCTAGTTGCGATGTGTGTCAACGATTTAATCGTACAAGGTGGCGAGCCACTGTTCTTCCTGGATTACTACGCAACGGGCAAGCTGGATGTTGATACCGCAGCTGATGTTGTTGCCGGTATTGGTGAAGGTTGTATCCAGTCAGGTTGTGCACTGATCGGTGGTGAAACGGCGGAAATGCCTGGCATGTACCACGGCGAAGACTACGACGTTGCTGGCTTCTGCGTTGGCGTTGTTGAAAAAGCTGACATCATTGATGGCAGCAAAGTAGCAGAAGGCGATGCCCTGATTGCTGTTGCCTCTAGCGGCCCGCACTCAAACGGCTTCTCGCTGATCCGTAAAATCCTTGAGGTTTCAAATGCCGACCTTAATCAGGAAATCGAAGGCAAAGCGCTTTCTGATCACCTGCTAGAGCCAACCAAAATCTACGTGAAATCGACCCTTAAGATGATGGAAAGCTGTGATGTCCATGCTATTTCCCACATCACTGGCGGTGGTTTCTGGGAAAACATCCCGCGCGTTCTGCCACAAGGCACGAAAGCGGTTGTTGACGGTAACAGCTGGCAGTGGCCTGCTGTGTTCAACTGGCTACAAGAAGCCGGTAACGTTGATACCTACGAGATGTACCGTACCTTCAACTGTGGTGTTGGCTTGGTGATTGCCCTGCCAAAAGCACAGGCAGAGCAAGCGATCAGCATCCTCAATGCCGAAGGCGAGCAGGCTTGGCTCCTGGGCCACATTGCCAATGCCAACGAAGGCGAAGAGCAGGTGGAGATCCTGTAAGCGATGAAGAATATCGTTGTTCTTATCTCAGGCAACGGCTCTAACCTTCAAGCGATGATTGATGCCTGCGAGTCAGGCATCATCAAGGACGCCCGCATCAGTGCGGTGCTGTCCAACAAGGCTGACGCTTACGGATTAGAGCGTGCCCGCCAAGCTGGCATTGATGCCCTGCACCTTTGTGCAGCAGACTATGCTGACCGTGCAGCCTTCGACCAGGCCATGGCCGATCGCATCGACAGCTACCAGCCGGATCTGGTGATCCTGGCCGGCTTCATGCGCATCCTCAGCGGTGACTTTGTCCGCCACTACCAAGGGCGGATGCTCAATGTCCACCCGTCCCTGCTGCCGAAGTACACCGGGCTCAATACCCACCAGCGGGCTATCGATGCCGGTGATGAGGAGCATGGTACCAGTGTCCATTTCGTCACTGAAGAGCTTGACGGCGGACCGGTGATCCTCCAGGCCAAGGTACCAATCTTTGCCGGCGATAATGCCGATGACGTGATGGCCCGAGTCCAAGAGCAAGAGCACCGTATCTATCCGATGGTCGCCAACTGGTGCCTGCAAAGCCGTGTTGTGATGACCGGCGGAAAAGCGGTACTTGATGGTTCGCCATTACCTCTGTCCGGCTATGCGACTGATGAGTAAGGCGTGAAGCCCTATCAAAACGTTAAAAAACGCGACCTGAGGTCGCGTTTTTTATTCAGATAAGCATTACAACGTTCGATTGAATACCTGCTCACCAAAATGGAAAACATTGAATTCCCCGACCTCCATTTTGTGCCAATTTTCATCATTGGTCAGAGGCTGAGTTGCAATCACGGTTACCACATCATTAGGTGTCGTTTCCTGCTGAAAATCAATCGTCACATCTTCGTCAATTAATGACGCTTTACCAAATGGGGCGCGACGGGTGATCCAATGCAGGTTGTTAGTACAGTAGGTAAGTACATACTCACCATTACTCAACAACATGTTGTAAACACCAAGCTGGCGTAATGTATCACAGCTTTCCGCCAGTACTCGGCACACCGCATCCAAGTCATCAGGGGTATCAGGGAACTGATCATCAAGTTGTTTGAGCAGCCAGCAAAAAGCGATTTCACTGTCAGTATCACCTACCGCCTTGAATCGGCCGGTATCGAGCTCATCGTAACCCGTCAACTGGCCATTATGGGCAAACGTCCAGTATTGTCCCCACAGTTCGCGGGTAAACGGGTGGGTATTCTCCAAACTCACGCCACCACGGTTTGCCTGCCGGATATGGCTGACTACCGCACAGCTTTTGATCGGGTATTCCTGTACCAACTCTGCAATACGTGATTTGCTGCTCGGGTTCGGATCCTTGAAGGTCCTAAATCCCTTGCCTTCGTAAAAGGTGATCCCCCAGCCATCGCGGTGTGGGCCAGTATTGCCCCCACGCTGCATCAGGCCGGTAAAACTAAAGCATATATCTGTCGGCACATTGGCACTCATGCCAAGTAATTCACACATAGTCCTTTATGCCCTTCCTCTATGTTCCAGTAAAAAACACTGGGTTATTTCGCCATTTCTTTTTCAATCAACATAATCAAAATATGGATAATCTTGATATGCACTTCCTGAATGCGATCAGCATAACCGAAATGCGGTACACGAATTTCCACATCCGCAAGACCCGCCATCTTGCCACCATCTTTACCGGTCAGGGCAATGACTTTCATCCCCTTCGCCTTGGCAGCCTCGATAGCCTTCAAGATATTACCGGAATTGCCTGATGTCGATAAGCCAAACAACACATCACCTTTTGAACCTACCGCTTCAAGGTAGCGGGAAAACACCGACTCATATCCAAAGTCATTGCTGACACAAGACAGATGGCTCGGATCGGAAATCGCAATCCCCGGGTAACCCGGACGGTTTTCACGGTAGCGACCTGTCAACTCTTCAGCAAAATGCATCGCATCACAGTGAGAGCCACCATTACCACAAGACAATACCTTGCCGCCTTGCTTAAACGACTCGGCCAGAAGTTTGGCAGCTGCTTCGATATCAGCAATGTTCTTATCATCATTTAAGAAACGGTTGAGGACTTCTGCCGCTTCCGTCAACTCGGCGCGGATGTTGTCTTGATACATAGGACCTTCTCTGACTTGTCAAAAATTATTATCAACTCGCAGTGTACAAAGAAACGCTTGGAAGTGTCGACTCCTTCGGCTGAACATTGTGAGTCTTTATTGCCAAATGCTCACGTAATGACTCTGCACAGGCATAACAGGCATAACAGGCATAACAGGCAACATTATCCACCGCCCTGCCAGCAGGCCTGCGACAACATCAGCACGCAACACCGGGAGAGAAAAGCCTTCGCGCCACGCCTGTCTGAGCGCATCAAATAACAACACGGTAAACCCCTTACAAACCAAACGGGAACGACAAAAGCCAAACACAATCGTTATCATTTAGTGAGATCAAGTTAACAATTTGTAAGTAACCATCATCCCGACATAGGGATCCGGCGGGCAATTGTCAGTCGGAGTTAGGGAAAGGCAATAATGAGGGAACGCCACTCTGCACGGCCTCGCTTGCACTACAAAAAATTCACGTAAATGCTGCGTCAATGCCGCATTCGTCGTAATACGTGAACTATATCACGCGTTCTTAATTATGTGACAAATTAACTCAGGCGTTTTTTCCTTCCCACCAATCTCGATCAATCCCTTGTTTTACAACAAGTGACAAGACATGTTTACGTAATCACACGCCATCACAATAGAAATTTATTTTACATTTCATTAAAGATCACATTACACTTAGCTCAAGTGGTTAGACCTCTTACCATGCATAAATTGTACCTAAAATATAATAAAACAACGCCCAAATAAGGAGATTGAACATGGTTACACTTGTGTACCTACTGGGGCTGGTTGGTATAACCGGTGTGCTCGCTTACCACCGGGCAAACCTACGCACCTTCACCCTCGCCATTGCTGCTACACTGGCTGTGGGCACCCTACTCGATATTACTGGCCAGTTTAGTTGGTTAGCTTTTTTGATCATCGCTTTACCGCTCAATATAACGTCTCTGCGCCGCTCGTTAGTGAGCCGCCGCGCACTGGAAGCGTTCAAGAAAGTCATGCCTGAAATGTCACGGACGGAAAAAGAAGCCATTGACGCTGGTACCGTTTGGTGGGAAGCCGACTTGTTCCGTGGTGCTCCCGATTGGAATAAGCTACACGATATTCCTGCCCCGCGCCTGAGCCCCGAAGAGAAAGCGTTCCTTGATGGACCGGTCAATGAAGTCTGCCGCATGGTCAACGACTTCCAGGTCACCCACGAACTGGCTGACCTACCGCCGGATGTATGGCAATACCTCAAAGATCACAAGTTCTTTGCCATGATCATCAAGAAGAAATATGGCGGCCTTGAATTTTCCGCTTATGCCCAGTCTCTGGTACTACAAAAGTTAACTGGCGTATCTGCCGTGCTTTCCTCGACTGTCGGGGTACCGAATTCACTCGGTCCCGGTGAGCTACTGCAGCATTACGGTACCCAAGATCAAAAAGACCATTACCTGCCTCGACTTGCCGAAGGTAAGGAGATCCCTTGTTTTGCTTTGACCAGTCCAGAAGCGGGGTCTGACGCCGGCTCTATCCCGGACTTCGGGATCGTCAAAAAAGGCTATTGGCAGGGAGAAGAAGTGCTCGGGATGGAGCTGACCTGGAACAAACGCTATATCACCTTGGCACCAATTGCCACTGTACTTGGCTTGGCTTTCAAGCTGTTTGACCCGGACCACCTCTTGGGTGATGAAGAAGAGCTAGGAATTACCTGCGCCCTGATCCCAACCGACATTGATGGTGTCAACATCGGCCGCCGTCACTTCCCTCTCAATGTCCCGTTCCAAAATGGTCCAACCCAAGGTGACAAAGTCTTTGTCCCTATCGAATTTATTATTGGCGGTCAGGAAATGGCAGGTCAAGGCTGGCGTATGCTGGTTGAGTGTCTATCGGTCGGCCGTGGGATCACCTTGCCGTCCAACTCAACTGGCGGGCTGAAGTCTGCGGCGATGGCCACTGGTGCCTATGCCCGTATCCGCCGCCAGTTCAAACTACCAATCGGCAAGATGGAAGGGATCGAGGAGCCATTGGCTCGCATTACCGGCAATGCCTATGTCATGGATGCGGCCAGTAATCTGACCGTGGCCGGTATTGATCTCGGCGAGAAACCCTCGGTTATTTCAGCGATTGTAAAATACCACTGTACCCACCGTGGCCAACGCAGTGTTATTGACGCGATGGACATTGTCGGAGGGAAAGGGATCTGTATGGGTCCAAGCAACTTCTTGGCTCGAGGCTACCAAGGGGCGCCAATAGCCGTCACCGTAGAAGGGGCGAATATCCTGACCCGATCGATGATCATCTTTGGTCAGGGGGCGATCCGCTGCCACCCGTATGTCCTTAACGAAATAAACGCCGCCTACAACGAAGATACCGAAAAAGCACTGCGTGAATTTGATCAATCCTTGTTCGGTCATGTCGGGTTTGTGATCAGCAATATGGTGCGTTCATTCTGGTTCGGCCTGACTGATGGCCGTGGCTCTTCTGCTCCGAGAAAAGATCCAACGGCTCGCTACTACCAGCAACTGAACCGCTACAGTGCCAACTTGGCTTTACTTGCTGACATATCAATGGCAGTACTGGGTGGGTCTCTCAAGCGAAAAGAACGCCTGTCAGCTCGATTGGGTGATGTGCTGAGTCAACTCTACCTTGCCTCTGCGACACTCAAACGTTATACGGACGAAGGGGCCAAGGCTGAAGATCTCCCCTTGGTTCACTGGGGCCTGCAAGATGCGCTCTACCAGACTCAGGAAGCATTGGACGAGTTTCTGCGCAACTTCCCGAATCGCCCAATTGCAGCCGTGCTACGCACCATAGTGTTCCCTTTAGGGCTAGGCCGTGTACGTCCATCGGATAGGCTGGATCATAAAGTCGCACGAATCATCCAGACCCCAAGCGAAACCCGTAGCCGTATTGGCCGCAACCAATATTTGGAAGCAACAGCCAACAATGCGGTCGGTATGATTGAAGCAACGCTTAATGATATCCTTGCTGCTGAGCCGATCTACGATCGCGTCTGTAAAGCAGCCGGTAAACGCATGCCGTTCATGCAATTGGATAAAGTGGCAGAAAAAGGGCTTGAGCTTAATGTGATAAACCCGGAAGAAGCCGAGCTACTATGCCGGGCGGAAGAAGGTCGACTACGCACTATCAATGTCGATGACTTCGACTCGCAAGAGCTGGCGGCCAAGCCCTACCAGCCGACACCAAAGGTAATAGCGGCTTAAATTAACCACAGCGCAACACGACAAAGGGGAGCCTATCTGGCTTCCCTTTTTGTTATCTGCTAAGAATAAAAATTGATATATGGCTATCTCAGAGATGCTTACTTGTCTTTAGCTACTTGGGTTAACTGCTTGGCACACTGATTTCGGCGCTTTCCATCGCCTTCTTCACTTTACGCTTACGCCACAGCACCGCTACCACAACGATAAGAACTATTACCAGTACATTGGCCAGGGCAATAATTTTCATGGCCCTGGCACGGGCAGCTTGTCGCTCCGCATCTAGTCTCGCGAATTCAATCTGTCGTTCCTTGGCTTCTTGCTGCTCGCGAAAAGTCGCAAGATTCCGGTCAAGCTGTAGCTCAGCTTGAATGGCAAAATGGCTTTCAGGAATTTGGAAAATAAGCTCGCGATTACTGAAATTATCGGTGGCATAAATCCAACCGGACCATGTGTATCGTCCGGGCAGCTCACCATTTGGCAGCCACACCGTCAAGGTTTCTTCATCCGGCAAGGCAGCCTGCTGGCTGATACTGGTCTCTCCTTCAAAACTCACTTGCTCAATATGAGCAGCCAATGAGCCTGTTTTCAATGTGCCTTCCTCACCAGCAACGACCACTTGATGATCTTCCGTTTGGCCTCGACCTTGAATAAAACTAGCGTTGATCGGGGGTGGATAAACCAACACTTCCTGCTCGACCGTACGAAGAAAAATACCATTACCAGAGCTAATCTTAACCGTGTACTTACCCGGCTGGAGCTCTATCGGTAGGGCAACAGTAAACTCCCCATCACCAGCAACCTCATCGAACCCGTACCCATCATCGGCAAAGGTCCCCATTGGTATAGGCATAGGTAACGCTTCTTTCGGAAGGTCATCAGGGTTTTCGATATATTCGTAGAACACCACTGACAAGTTCACGCGATCAAGAAAATCACGCAAGGCCAGCGGCTGACCTGCTTGGGTCAAGCGAGCGGTAAATTTGATGGTTTCCGATTGATAGAGCCTGGCGGGCAGGTTATCAACATCGAGCTTTAAATCAGACAGGACGGTAATATGGTTTTTCGGGCTAACCTTTCCCACTGCTTGCCATGGGCCTGGCATAGGGTTTTCAATAGAAATGATATCCATCCCCGCCTCTTCGTACCAAGAGACGCTCTCAGGATGGCGCCAGGCATAATATTTGTGGCCGTCTGGGCGAACCAAGACCACCGAATTACTTTTCTGATCGCGCGTGACCATAAAAGAGACTTGCTGCACCGTCGGGTCAACCCGGAAGCGATTATCCAGCCATGACATTACCGTGCTGTCGTCAGCCCATGATAATAGTGGCCATAACAACAGCTGCGGCCAAACTAGCATTAGCAACCATAATCGCTTCATCATACCCTTACTGACGCCACATAACGTCGCCCTTCTTGTCGATAATATCCAAACGCGCTTCATGCGCTTGTATTTCATCGGCAGAAGCCCGGATAACCTTTAGTGCTTTTCGCCCAGAAGCTAACCGACGGATTGCATTTTCTGCACCAACATCACTATCTTCACTGCCGCTGCTTAGGGCCAAGGACGTCTGGCCACCGGTCATCATCAGATAAACATCGGCCAGGATCTCGGCATCGAGCAATGCCCCGTGGAGCGTTCGGTGCGAGTTATCGATACCATAACGGGAACAGAGCACATCAAGGTTATTACGTTTACCCGGGAATAACCGCTTGGCCATCGCAAGGGTATCGGTCACCTTACAAAAATCTTCTGTCTTGCCGATTGAAGGATCGAGCTTCCTAAACTCGTAATCCATAAAGCCGGTATCGAACGACGCGTTGTGCGCGACCAGCTCGGCCCCACGGATGAAATCCATGAACTCCTGATGGATTTCACCGTAAGTCGGCTTATCAACCAAGAATTCATCGGTAATACCGTGGACATCAATCGCCTCGGCATCGATTTCGCGATCCGGCTTGATATATACATGGAAAGTATTGCCCGTTAACTTACGGTTAATAATTTCCACAGCACCGATCTCGACAATACAGTGCCCTTCATAGTGAGGGCCGGTCATATTCATACCCGTTGTTTCAGTATCGAATACGATTATGCGTTCATTTGTGGCTTTCATAGATACGATTGTGTCAGACTCAAGTTTTAACTAAGACGAATACTACCAAATATGACGAAGCAGGTAGAAATTTTCACGGACGGTTCTTGCCTCGGTAACCCGGGGCCGGGCGGCTATGGTACCGTGTTACGTTATAAACAGCATGAAAAAGAACTCAACGGCGGCTTTTTCATGACAACCAACAACCGCATGGAGCTTCTGGCCGCGATTGTCGGTTTGGCGAGCCTGAAAGAACCCTGCCAGGTCGATCTCACCACCGATAGCCAGTATGTCCGCCAGGGGATCACTCAATGGATCCATAACTGGAAAAAGCGCGGCTGGAAAACTGCCGATAAAAAACCGGTTAAAAACGCTGACTTATGGCAACGGCTCGACAATGAAACCCAGCGTCATCAAGTCAGGTGGCACTGGGTAAAAGGCCATGCCGGCCATCCTGAAAACGAACGCTGCGATGAGCTGGCTCGTGCCGCGGCAGAATCACCAACCCAAGATGATACCGGCTATCAGGCCAGTTAGTATCTAAGCCTAGCATTTCTGCTTACGGGAAGCCTTGGTGCGGCAGTTCACTCCCAGCGGTGTCAGCTGTCGCCTGAGTTTCCAGGTTGGCTTTATCGGCTTTAGCGGGACAGTGCGCTTTCTCGCCACAATCAAGTACATGCTGCCGACAGACGATAAGCTGTCCGACACCATTCCCTCGACCCAAGCCGAACAAGCTTGGTGACGCGTCGCAGGCAGTATCGCAAAATTTTCGTGAAACACCACTTCGTAGTTAAGCACCCCGAGCCAGTCTTTTATCCGCATAGGCATGAACATCCGCCCTTTCCACGGAAAGCGCTTACGGTTCCACGGCAAGAGCCCTCGTACCCCCAAGGCACTGACCGGATTATTGCCACTGATAAGAATATAACCATCATCGACAATCACCCGGTCAACCTCGCGCAGCAACCGGTGGGGATCACTGCAGTAGTCCAACTGATGGGTAATAACACAGGCATCGAACGCCTTTTCGACAAACGGCAAAGCAAAAGGATCAGCAACTACGTTATGCAGAGGGTTGAACTTATCAATGCAAATCTGATGCTGGATGTTACAATGGCCACTGGCCAATTCGCAGCTTAGCCCACCCAGCTTTAGCATATGGTAGCCAAACAGTTTGGGCCACCACTCATCAAGCTGGGCCTGTAATAGCTCTGCTGCCCACTCACCGTTGACAACTTGTGACCAGGTATGTGGTGGTTCGATATGTTTTAATATGCGGGCTGGCTTCATAGCAATTCCAAACTAAGTCGATGCTCAATAGCAAAAAAGCCGGAGAAACAAAGATGCTGACCATTAAAAGCATACCTGCATTCAATGACAATTACATCTGGCTGATTCACAGTCCGGATAACCATTGCGTCGTGGTGGATCCCGGCGATGCCACTCCAGTCCTGGCATTCCTCGAAAAGGAAGAGCTTGAACTAGACGCCATCCTGATCACCCACCATCACAATGACCATATAGGCGGGATCAGCGAACTCAAGCGCCGCTACCCGAATATCCATATTGTCGCCCCTTCTGCCGAACCAATCCCGGGCGTGTCACAGTCGGTCGATGACGGCGACCAAGTTGAAATTTTTGGTGAGCGCTTCATGGTCCTTGGTGTGCCGGGACATACTGCAGGCCATGTTGCCTATGTCGGGGACGGCAAGCTATTCTGTGGCGATACCTTGTTTTCTGCTGGTTGTGGCCGCTTATTCGAAGGCACCGCCGGACAAATGTATGCCTCGCTGCAAAAGCTCAGTGCCCTACCCGATGAAACTGAAGTCTACTGTGCCCATGAATATACCAGCAGCAATCTGGCCTTTGCCCTTGTTGCCGAACAAGACAACCCACACCTTCAGCGTTACCGTGAAGAGGTCGGCCGAATGAGAGCACAAGGGATTAGCACCATTCCTAGCACTTTGAAACAAGAAAAATTGATCAATCCATTCCTGCGCTGCGACCAGCCAAGCATTAAAAAATCAGTTGCAAATAAAGCAGTTAACGATAGCGATGTCGAAACCTTTGCAGCACTGCGCCGTTGGAAAGACGAATTTTGACCTGTGTCACTTGTCACTAAGGTGGTTGGACAAGTATCATCTCCAACTATTTTGGCTATAGGCTGGACACATGAAATCCCGATTTTTTTTGGCGAGTGCGCTACTTCTGGCTGGTTGCCAAATTACAAAAACGACAAATACAGTAGAAGAAGAACAAACAAACACAACAAATAATAACCCTGCGGCCCAAGTTGCTCCGACAACAACCACTAAAACACCAACACCTGAGCCGCAGGTGGTTATTCCTAAGAAAGTTCCTACCCCTCAGGAACAGCAGGATGTGTGGCAACGCATCAGCATGCAGCTGAAGACGGATATCCCCAATGACCAACGCGTCATTCACTACCGTGACTGGTACCTCCGTCACCCAAGCCACCTCAATACCGTCGCCCAACGAGCCGAACCTTTCCTCTATATGATCACCGAGGAAATCGAAAAGCGCGATCTGCCACTGGAACTTGCTTTGCTTCCGGTCGTTGAAAGCTCTTTCGACCAATTTGCCTATTCACACGGCCGTGCGGCAGGTCTTTGGCAGATCACCGCGCCAACTGGCCGCAGTTTCGGCCTTGAGCAAAACTGGTGGTATGACGGTCGCCGTGACGTAGTAGAATCTACCCGCGCAGCGCTGGACTTACTTGAATACCTCAACCGTAAATTTGATGGTAACTGGCTCCACGCCCTTGCGGCCTACAACACCGGTGAAGGCAGAGTATTCCGTGCAATCAGAAATAACAAAGCGGCTGGCAAACCGACCGACTTCTGGTCG
Source organism: Photobacterium pectinilyticum (assembly GCF_024357955.1). Classification (GTDB taxonomy): domain Bacteria; phylum Pseudomonadota; class Gammaproteobacteria; order Enterobacterales; family Vibrionaceae; genus Photobacterium; species Photobacterium pectinilyticum. The sequence continues at coordinate 3,301 of NZ_JANEYT010000037.1, read as the reverse complement.
CTGGACCTACCTCGAGAGACCAGTGACTACGTACCTAAGTTACTCGCAGTTTCCGACGTGATTCAAAACCGTGATAAATATGGGATCAGTATTCCTGCTATCGACAATGAACCAGCTGTAAAACTTGTTAAGCCAAAGACCCAGATGGATTTGGCGATGGCCGCCAAATTCGCCAATGTTTCACTGGATGAACTGCAGCGCCTGAACCCGGGCTACAACCGCTGGGCAACCGCACCGGAAGGTCCAAGCCACCTACTGCTACCGATCAGTAAAGTCGACAAATTCAACAACGCCTTTGATGAAAATGGCCGCCGTGGCATGAAAGTGATCCGCTACGAGGTTAAACCTGGCGATACCCTGAGTGTACTTGCCCATAAGCATAAAACAACAACCAAGCAGATCCAGCGTGCCAACAACATGAACGGTACCAGTATTCGTGTCGGTCGCCATATTCTGATCCCCGTCGCGATGCAGGACGGGGAGACTGTTGCTGCCCGTATGGCCAACAACACCCAGCAAAGCCATGGCAGCGGTTATCGTACAACGTATACTGTCCAGTCCGGCGATAGCTTATGGACCATTGCCCGCAAACAAAAAGTCTCAATCGACGAAATCACCAAATGGAATGGGATCAATAAAAGCTCTCCCCTTCGCGTTGGCCAGAAACTGACCCTATGGAAGTCAAGTGAGACTGGTGGGGTGATCCGTACGGTTTTCTACAAGGTTCGCTCTGGGGACAACCTGAGTTCTATCGCCCAGCGTTACAAGGTAAAAGTAGCCGATGTGGTAAAATGGAACCAAATCAGTAGCCAGAAGTACCTCAAGCCGGGACAGCAATTAAAACTTTATGTTGATGTTACCAAGGTAAGTGTATGACACCTTCCAAAAACCCGTTTATTGCGGTTCTCGATACCTTTCGTTCACCGATCGACTGCTTTGCAGCCGTTCACGAACGCCCCAAATGGGCGTTCTTACCGTACTTGATAATCATTATCGGTCCGTTCTTCTTTTGGGGGGGATACTTCAATCATGTCGATATGAACTGGTTGCAGCAAACGCTGATGATGCAGCTGCCTAATGTGGAGCAGCAAGTACAAGAGGCCTGGCTAACCAAGGAAGTCTTGTTAGCCGGTGAGGTATTCAGTGATTTCTTCGGCCGGACAGCCGCTATTTTTGTTTTGGCGCTTTGGCTTAACCTGTCCACCAAGAGCAGTAAATATAAGCACAATTTCGGCAAATGGCTTGCTGCGGCGTGCTTTATCATGCTGCCAGCGGTTATCGGTGACTTTGCTAGCTATCTGAATGCCGTATTCAACACCGGTAACTTCTTGCCTAATGCGGCTGATCTAAACAGCCTCAATGGCTTCCTGAAGCTACCGTTGAATCATCCTTGGTCTGCCTTTGCGACCACAGCGCCACTGCTGGCACCGTGGTATATCGCCCTGAGCTATGCCGCCGTCGCTGCTTGGACAGACTATGATAGAGCCAAATGTATCATCGTCGCAGCCTTACCTTGGCTGATGACCCTGATCGTCTGGCCAATCATGATTATTGCAGCCTAAAGTTGGCAATGATCGGGTTATGATCGGAGGCATCGGTTGTCGGTGCCTCCGCGCTTACCAGCGCTAACCCGCGGTAATAGACATGATCGAGCGGCTTGCCAAACACCTTTACCCGCTGATCACGACGCAATACGGCATCCTCCAAACCAAGACTACGGGCAAAATCATCTACCACATCCAATCTCGCCTGACGCCAAGTATTGAAATCGCCGGCCAGAATCACTGGGCCGATATGCTTGTCCAATACCCGTTTCAGAGTACGGAACTGCTCTTTGTACTCTTCCAGCCCCAGAGCAAAGTTCACCCCGTGCAGGTTAACTACCGCCAGTGTTTGGCCATTCGAAAGGTTGAACTCGGACAACAAAGCGGACTTTGGCAAGCGCAACCAAGGCTCCATTGCCAGATAGGCGCAGGTAGTCTTGGCATTAACCGAAGACAAATTCATCACCCCTGCCGGCGTGTTAAGGAATTTGAAGGCATTGGCCATTCTTACCTTCCACTGAGTATCATCTAAATACTCTTTCAGCTCCGTGGTCAGGCTAGCCTCTTGCAATAAAACCAACCCGCTACCTTGGCTGAACCTCTCAAGCTCTGATCGCCAGTTTTCTTTTTGTTGCTTGTAGATGTTCCAGACTGAAACCGAAAAATTACCGTCTTGATCCAGCGGCAGTGCAACATCGCTTTTTATACAGTTGAACGAGAACTGCGGTGCCAACACATTGGCACTAACTTCAGGCACTTCAGACACTTCAAACGACCAGTTCAGGGCCCCTGTACTGATCCCCAGCGCTCCTGCGACAACCCCCAATCCTGCTACAACCTTGGTATAACGCGACATCAAACTTACCTAACTGACAACAATTACTAACGAGATACGATATGAAGGAAAGCGGCCTTTCGGCCGCTTTGAGTATTAGTAATGACTACCATTGTCATAATATGCTGACGCTGTCAGCGCAGTGAAAATCACTGCAACATCCTGTTCTGGTTCTTCAAATTCAGCGCGGACTGCCTCGGTGATCAACTGAGCGACTTGATCCTGAACCTCTTGGCCACGATCAAACCACAGCACTTCCACAAATGGGTAAGCATCCGACACCTCACCGTCAAAAATAAAAGTGGTTGAAACATGCTCGAGAGTAAAATCCTCTCGCGGACAAGCCATTAACGGCTCCAAATAATCAACCAATTTGGTCGACAACGCCTTCACATGATCAAATTCAACAGCTCGAAAACGCAGGTGCGGCATGGTGACTCCGATTTTACTCAACCTGAAAAAGCCACAAGATACCATCTAACACATCTTTTTCGCAGCTATTTTTGTCAATTTAGAGTCAATCCTACCCCGTTAGCCTACCTAATCAGGGTGTTTAACATTGCAAACCAAGGGGGTATTTTTCTACATAAGAATAAAATAAAACATCGTTTAGTTAATAAGAGTAGCTACCTATGTTCAAGAAAATACTCCCCCTGTTGGCACTCAGCCTAATCATTACTACGCCAATCCATGCGGTAAGCAATGTGATTAATCAGTGCAGCAGTGATCATGATGATATGTTTTGCCGCCCCGAAGCCGTTAGCTGCAAGACTTACTGATGATACCAATCTGGATAAGTAGTTGATCAAGTATTTGCACTGGAATAATCGTTGTTATCAAGGCATATATTGCAGTAACTAGTGGCTCTAATTACAAAATCTCTAACGCAGAGAACAGCGATTTTAACCTGCAAGACTGATCA
>NZ_JANEYT010000036.1 GCF_024357955.1 Photobacterium pectinilyticum | reverse complement strand
CCATCGCCCATCGCCCATCGCCCATCGCCCATCGCCCATCGCCCATCGCCCATCGCCCATCGCCCATCGCCCATCGCTCATCGCCCATCGCCCATCGCCCATCGCCCATCGTTTTGTTATAATCGCCCCCTTAATTTGAAAATCGGCCTTTGGCCGCCAGCAAGACGAAGAATATTATGCGAATAGCTTTAGGTATTGAGTACGACGGTGCGAAATACTACGGTTGGCAACGCCAGCGTGACGTAGACAGTGTCCAAGAGCGCTTGGAAAAGGCGCTGAGCAAGATTGCCAATAAGCCGATTGAGGTGCAGTGTGCGGGACGGACTGATGCTGGGGTTCATGGCACCGGTCAGGTGGTTCACTTTGATGTTGACGTTGACCGTAAAATGGCTGCGTGGACCATGGGGGTGAATGCCCACTTACCTAAAGATATTGCGGTTCGTTGGGCCAAGGTTGTGGATGACGAGTTCCACGCCCGTTTTACGGCGACGGCACGTCGTTACCGCTATATTATTTATAATCATGCTTTGCGTCCTGCAATTTTAGCCAAAGGTGTGAGCCATTATCACGGTGAACTCGATGAAAAGGCGATGCACGAAGCGGGTCAATACTTGTTGGGTGAGAATGACTTCACATCCTTCCGTGCTGTGTATTGTCAATCTCGTAGCCCATGGCGTAACCTAATGCACTTGAACGTGTCGCGTCAGGGTAACTTTGTGATCATTGATATCAAGGCTAATGCCTTTGTTCATCATATGGTTCGCAACATAACTGGTAGCCTGATTAAAGTCGGCCGAGGCGAAGAAAAGCCGGAATGGATCCAGTGGTTGCTGGCCCAGAAAAATCGAACTTTGGCAGGAGCAACGGCAAAAGCGGAAGGTTTGTACTTGGTGGATGTTGACTACCCTCAAGAGCATGACTTGCCGAAAGTACCGGTCGGACCGCTGTTTTTACCCGATTAACCTGTTAGGTAACGGTCATATCTGCCTCGAGCTAACTTGTAGTACCAGTTTTTTATCTACAGTTAGACGAGTTTGTGCTTTAATTCCACCTTGGTAAATTAACGAATTTGTATTCTCTGCTGCAAAGACCCTAAGGGCAGGGAAATAAAAGATAAAAGGTCATTCATGAGCTGGCTGGAAAAGATCCTTACTAAAAGCAATATTGTTTCTTCTCGCAAAGCGTCTATCCCTGAAGGGGTGTGGACCAAATGTACTTCTTGCGAACAAGTGCTTTATCACGCCGATCTAGAACGTAACTTGGAAGTTTGCCCTAAATGTGACCATCACATGCGCATGAAAGCGCGTCGTCGCTTGGAAACATTCCTGGATGAAGAAGGGCAGGTTGAAATTGCCGCTGAGCTTGAGCCAAAAGATAAGCTTAAGTTCCGTGATTCCAAGAAATATAAAGACCGTCTATCTTCTGCTCAGAAAGCGAGTGGCGAGAAAGATGCACTGGTCGTGAAGAAAGGAACCTTGCTAGGCCAGCCGTTGGTTGCCTGTGCATTTGAATTCTCTTTCATGGGCGGCTCCATGGGCTCTGTCGTCGGCGCCAAGTTCGTTCACGCTGTTGACGAGGCGATTGCCAATAACTGTGGTTTGGTATGTTTTTCTGCCAGTGGTGGTGCCCGCATGCAAGAAGCGCTGATGTCGCTGATGCAGATGGCAAAAACCAGTGCTGCGCTTGAGCGCCTATCTAATGAAGGCTTGCCTTTCATTTCGGTACTGACTGACCCGACAATGGGGGGTGTGTCGGCAAGTTTGGCGATGCTGGGTGATATTAATATCGGTGAGCCAAAAGCCCTTATTGGCTTTGCCGGTCAGCGTGTTATTGAGCAAACGGTGCGTGAGAAGCTTCCTGAAGGCTTCCAGCGCAGTGAGTTCCTGCTTGATCATGGTGCGATTGACATGATTGTTGACCGTCGTGAAATGCGCCAGCGTATCGGCGGCATAGTTGCCAAGCTGACTCAGGTTGAATCACCGATGGTGGTCCCTGTCCCTGTCGAGCAGCCGGTAAAAGCGGTAGAAGAGCCAGCTGAAGAGCAGAACGAGCAAGCAGAAAAGTAAGCGTATCGCTTGGTAATATTGACAGAAAACGGGGCTTAGGCCCCGTTTTGTTTTTGTATAAGCCCCTAACTATCAAGAATCAATACATTGCGGTTTGGTCTGGCCGCGTTCAATGGTAAATTAGGGCTCATATTGTTATAGCGAAATGAAATATGATGTCCGGACTGACAGCACCTCAAGCAAACTCCTCTTTGGCCTCATGGCTGACTTATCTTGAACAACTTCACACCAGTGCCATTGACCTTGGCCTTGATCGTGCCCAGGCGGTGGCTAAGAAAGCCGAGCTAATCAAGCCTGCTCCTTGCGTGATCACTGTCGCGGGGACCAATGGCAAGGGGTCGACCTGTGCTATGATGGAAGCGATCCTGCTTAAGGCCGGTTATCGTGTTGGGGTATACAGCTCTCCTCACCTTGTGCGTTATAACGAGCGGGTCCGCATCAACGGTGTTGAATTACCAGACAGTGCCCATAGTGAAGCCTTCTCTTCAATTGAACAGCTGCGTGGTGAAACCAGCTTGAGCTTGTTTGAGTTTGGCACTTTAGCTGCCCTGCAGTTATTCAAGTCTCGCCAGGTTGATGTCGTTTTACTAGAGGTAGGACTTGGCGGTCGTTTGGATGCTACGAATATTGTTGATCATGATGTATCGGTGATCACCAGCTTGGCGGTTGACCATGTTGACTGGTTAGGTGATGACATCAATGTTATCGGTTACGAAAAGGCCGGTATTTTCCGTGGCGGCAAGCCAGCGGTCTGTGGTCAACCAAACCCCCCGGCAACCGTACCAGCTCATGCCGATGATATCGGCGCCAAGCTGTTTCAGGTTGGTTACCAGTTCGAGTACAGTGTCGAAGCTGATCATTGGAACTGGCAAAGCGGTTCCTTTACATTAGACCAACTTCCGCTTCCATCGCTACCTCTTCCCAATGCGGCAACAGCATTGATGGCACTGGCCGTTGCTGAGCTCAACATCACTGATGAAAACGTCATTGAGGGGTTGGCGGACGCGACGTTGCCGGGACGGATGCAGACAGTGTCAGAGCAGCCTTTGGTGATCATGGATGTGGCTCATAATCCACATTCGGCACAGTATTTTTCCGCGCAGCTAGAGGGCATTAAGAACAAGCTCGGCAAGAGACAGCTGCATGCCGTAGTGGCGATGCTTCACGACAAAGATATTGCTGCTACCATTGCTGAGATGAAAGAAGTGGTTGATTGTTGGTATCCGGCCTCGCTGACAGGCCCGAGAGCGGCGACAGCCGAAGAGATCCTCGCTTATTTACCATCGGGAACCGATACATACCAAACGCCTGAGGCCGCTTATGACAAAGCGCTGACACAGGCTCAGGCTGACGATATGGTAATTGTATTTGGCTCCTTTTACACTGTAGGTCAGATAACCAGTCACATTGAAGCAAAGAACCAGGAGTAACAGTGGCAAGTAAATTTCAGAGCCGGTTGGTCGGGACAATCATTTTGGTGGCAATCGGAGTGATATTCCTTCCCGATTTGTTCGACGGCAAAAAACAGCATTACCAAGAGCAATTTGCCAGTATTCCGCTGCAGCCTGAAACCACCGCTGAAGTAGAGTATGAAACGATCCCTGCTCCGGAGTTTGCAGAGGTGGATTTACCTCCAGAACCCGTAACAGTCGTGATAGATGAGCCGAAGTCGGAAGAAGTGACAGCGGAGGCTATCGAGGCGGCTAATCAACCATTGAAGGTTGAACCTCAGCCAGTTACTGAGCCTCAAGTGGGTAATCAAGACACTGCTTGGGTGGTGCAATTGGGGGTTTTCCGCAATTTTGATAACGCCAATCAGTTGGTTGAGCGTCTTCGCAAGGCGGGTTATCAAGCGCATGTCTTTCCAAAGCAGCCGCAACAAGGCGCTCTTGCCAGAGTTGTTGTTGGTCCTGATGTGTCGAAGCAGAAGCTTTCGGCTGACATCAAGAAATTGGAAGAATTGACCGGATTAAAAGGCCGATTGGTCAGATTTAATCCACTTAACCCTTAGGTAAACGTTTGCGTTCTCATTTTTTCTGTTAGAATACGCATCAACAAAATGAATACAACCAATGATGATCTGGATTGATTACGTAATTTTAGGCGTAATAGGCTTCTCGGCTCTGATTAGTGTGATCCGAGGTTTTGTCAAGGAAGCACTCTCGTTAGTGATATGGTTTGCAGCCTTTTTTGTCGCAAGCAATTTTTATACTCAGCTGGCGGCTTACTTCACTAACATTGACGACGAGATGCTTCGTAACGGCAGCGCAATCGCTGCCTTGTTCATTGCCACGCTGATAGTCGGCGCAGTAGTGAACTATGTGATTGGACAACTGGTACAGAAAACAGGTCTGTCAGGGACAGATCGGGTACTGGGCATAGTGTTCGGAGGGATACGCGGCGTTTTGATTGTTGCCGCGGTACTGTTCTTCATCGACGCCTTTACGGGGTTTGCCGATTCAGACTGGTGGTTACAGTCCCAGTTGATCCCCCAGTTTGGTGTGGTGATTGAATGGTTCTTCACGTACTTGAAGGACACATCAAGCTTTTTACCGGGCGCACTTTAGCGAACGGTGTGGAATGTAACGGGTTCAGTGTCTTAGTGTACTGATACCCAATGGAAAAGCTTTCAGCGGGTATTTGACACAGTCGAATACCCGCTGAAATTCAATTAAAGCGTGACGAGGATTTAGGACATGTGTGGTATTGTCGGAATCGTGGGTTCAACCCCGGTTAACCAGTCTATTTATGATGCATTGACCGTGTTGCAACACCGCGGCCAAGATGCGGCTGGTATTGTTACCTTAGAAAGCAATCGTTTTCGTCTGCGTAAAGCGAACGGTCTGGTCCGTGATGTGTTTGAAGCCAAGCACATGCAACGTTTGCAGGGTAATGTAGGGATCGGCCATGTGCGCTATCCGACTGCAGGTAGCTCTAGCGCCTCAGAAGCCCAGCCATTCTATGTTAATTCACCTTACGGTATTTCACTGGCTCACAATGGTAACCTGACCAACGCAGCCGAAATCAAAGAGCAGTTGTTCGAAAAAGCACGTCGTCACGTCAATACAACGTCTGACTCTGAAATTTTGCTGAACGTATTGGCAAACCAGCTGGAAAGTGCTCAAACCTATCCAATTACGCCTGAAGAAATCTTTGATGCGGTTGGCGAAGTGCACCGCATGGTTAAAGGTGCTTATGCCGTTGTTTCTATGGTGATTGGCCACGGTATGATCGCTTTTCGCGACCCGTATGGTATTCGTCCGTTGTGTTTGGGTAAACGTGAAGTTGAAGGCCAGGTTGAATACATGGTTGCCTCAGAATCTGTTGCATTGGATGCGGTTGGTTTTGACTTCATGCGTGACGTTGCGCCGGGTGAAGCCGTTTACGTGACCTTTGATGGCCAACTGTTTACCCAGCAGTGTGCTGATAACCCAACCTTAAACCCTTGTGTGTTTGAATTCGTTTACTTTGCACGTCCTGATTCGTTTATCGATAAGGTATCGGTATACAGCGCACGCGTTTGCATGGGCCAGAAACTGGGTGAGAAGATCAAGCGCGAGTGGGCTGATGTAGATATCGATGTCGTTATCCCAATCCCTGAAACATCTTGTGATAGCGCATTGGAAATTGCCCGTACGCTAGACAAGCCATACCGTCAGGGCTTTGTGAAAAACCGCTATGTGGGCCGTACCTTCATTATGCCAGGCCAGCAAATGCGCCGTAAGTCGGTGCGCCGTAAGCTTAATGCTATCCGCTCTGAGTTTAAGGGCAAGAGTGTACTGCTGGTGGACGATTCGATTGTCCGCGGAACAACATCAGAGCAGATTATCGAAATGGCTCGTGAAGCCGGTGCTCGCAAGGTTTACTTGGCTTCTGCAGCCCCTGAGGTACGCTTCCCGAACGTTTACGGTATCGATATGCCAACGGCAAACGAGCTGATTGCTCATGGTCGTGAAGTGGATGAGATCAGCAAGATGATCGGCGCTGACGGCTTGATCTTCCAAGATCTGCAAGATCTGGTTGATGCCGTTGCCGAAGGCAATCCTGAGATCCAAAAATTCGAAACATCTGTATTCAGTGGCTCTTATGTAACGGGTGATATTAATCAGTCGTATTTGGATTACCTGGAATCACTGCGTAGTGAAGATTCGAAAATACAGCGTGAAATCCAACAGGACTTGGCGAACCTCGAGTTGCACAACGAAGGGGTGTAAGAGGCAGGCGAGAGCGGCTATCGGCACGGGCTCTAGGAAGAGATAAAACAAAAGCGAGAGCAATGAGCTCTCGCTTTTTTGTCTCTGAATCAAAAGGTATAACGAGTGAATTTTAATCTTGTTGTCAGAAATACTAGCCTCTAGCCTAATGACTAAACTGTGGCCCTATGCCCAAGTTCCACAAAATCACCGAGCCTGCGATAATGGATACCAATAGCACCAGCCCGCATGTCACGATAGAGCTGGCATAAATAAACCCTCGTTCTTCAGGAATGTGCATCAGGATAGGGACGCCGGTATACAGTAAGTAGACCGAGTATGCGATCCCAACAAGGCCGGCAATCATCAAGAACCAAACTTGCGGATAAATCGCCGCGATGCTGACCATGAAAAGTGGTGTTGCCGTATAAGCTGCCAGCTCAAGTGCTTGTGTGTATGTCGGCGTGGAGCCAAAGGTATGGCTCATCCAGTAGGTGAGATAGGCGAGGGCAAAGACCCCGGCGATTAGGGCAAAATACATGGCTACCGACATTGCCAACGCGCTGCTTTGGGTTAGGTAAATAGGTGAACCAACACCGATACGCCAACCAATAAAGACGCTGGAGATGAAGGCAAACGCTGGTGGCAGTAAGGCAACCAGTAAGATATGGCTTAAACTGCTTTGGACCCCTTCATGTTCCTTGTCAATTGCCCGCCACTCTTGCTTGGGGTGGGTGTACAAACCGAATAAATGTCCCAGAATCATAACGCTTCCTCATTGAGTCGTGCTTATTTTCGTCGGTTATCGAAGAACACAGCGTCAGTTCATCTCGTGCTATGGGTGCTCTTCTTGCTAGTTATGGCTTTGCCTACCAATAATACCCAACCTACATAAGTATTTGATTAATCTTGCTGGTTAAAATCGCTGTTAGCTGCGTTAGAGGTTTTGTAATTAGAGCCACTAGTTACTGCAACCTCCGCCTTGATAACAACAATTTTTCCTGTGCAATCTATAGATCAACTACTTATCCAGATTGGTATAAACACAAATTCAGGAAGGCTTTCGTGCCAGTACTATTAACATTTAGTCGGGGTTGAAACACTTCGCAAGGAAGTGCGGCATCTTATGGGAATTTATCCACTATGTGGGTATCTAGAATGAAGAAGGGGGGATTGGAGGAGTGCTCCCTTCCCGCATAATAAGCTGATACGGGAAGGTGGTTTTTACGGCTGAGAATCTAGAGTTTGAAGTACTCGCTGGCAAACTCAATGAAAATCCGCAGTTTCTCTGGCTGATAATCGCGGTGGTTATACATCAGGTATACATCACGCTGGTTCGATGACCAGTTTTCGAGGATTTGTACTAACTCGCCGGAGGAGATGTATTTCTCCAGCATCACGTCTGGCATTAGGGTAATCCCTAGTCCTGCCATACAGGCCTTGCGCACAACATTGAGTTCGTTAGCTTCATAACGGCCACGATCTGACACTGTCACAGTCTCACCATCACAGTTGGTCAGGCGCCAACGCAGCAGCGGTTTACCCTTTAGTAATGGGTGCTGATGTAGATCTTGAGCGTGCTTGGGTTCGGAGTTGTGGTTAAGGTAATTTGGGCTGGCGACCAAAATGTCTTTCACCGCATTGATTTTTCGTGCAATCAAGGTGGAGTCGCGCTGTGGACCGACCCGGAAAATGACATCCCAATCTGTTGGGTCGAGAACTTCTGGATCATTGCTCATCATCAGCTGGATATGGATCGCTGGATGCTCTTGCATGAAGGCATTGAGCAAAGGCTGTAGCATTACCTTGGTCAGGTTTGACGGGGCGGCAATCTTTAGCCTACCAGCTGCTCCTTTGCACTCTTCGCTGACATGCTCGGCCGTATCGACCAAACTCTGTAGCAACGGGCTGCATTCATCGTAAAATTTTTGTCCGGCTTCGGTCAGTGATAGCTTCCTTGCATGACGGTTTAGTAGGCGGATACTCAAACACTCTTCAAGTGCTTGGATACGCCGGGTCAGGGTGGCAACGGGCACCTGGGTCTTACGAGACGTCGCTGTGTAACTGCCATTTTCCACAACCATGCGGAATAAATTTAAATCGTCAAGCTTCATAACTTTACAACACTGAAAACTTATAATGGGGAATTGTATAACAAAACATATTAAAAGATGACGCTTTCAAGGCAACTTTTGCTGTAAATCAAGATAACGGGTATTTTTCTTTCAGCTATCTTCAAGCCACTTGAGGTTACTTTAGGGACAAATCTTAGTAATTGATAAATTTAAATTTTGATGCTGTTAACAATTTCCAATATTTTCGTCACAGAACGTATTAATCCCCTGACGATCTGCGGATTTCGACCTATGCTTTTGATAGGTTAGTCAAGCCTGTGGTTAGCGTTGTCATGAGTACACATTCCCAGCAAGGCGGCACACGAGGTATCAAGCACCATTACCATTCTTCAGTCAGGGAGCAGGCTTTGCTTGAAGATAAAGACGTTCTGATCGTCGAAGATGATCCAGTATTTAGAACCATGCTTTCTGGCTTTCTTATCAGCCAGGGCTGCCGAGTGCGTGAGGCGGAAAATGGCTTGGAGGGGCTACAGGCATTACGAAATGATATGCCTGACATTTTGCTATGTGATTTAGCCATGCCAATATTGACGGGGATGGAGTTTGTTGAGGAGGTCTCCCTACATTATCCGATGGTACCCATCATCGTTATCTCCGGTACCGGGGATATGTCGGATGTGGCAGCAGCTTTGCGTCATGGGGTGAAGGATTTTCTCATTAAACCGCTCGATAACATCATGGTGCTTAAATCAGCGATTATGTCGGTACTTAAATCGGAAGATTCCGTGACGGAAAATCTTGGCTTTTCTAGCCAGTGGGTAAACATCGAAGAAGAAACCGTCGTTGATGAAGAGCTTGAGTGGCACATTGAAGAGCTTAAGGTTAACCCGAGGGCCGCTCGGGAGTTGCTGATCGGGCTGATGCCTGAAACACAGTCTTCACTCGGAGATTGGCAATTGAATTATTGTATATTGCAGGCAACCGATGTTCAGCCTGTTTTACTCGATTATACCTGGCTGATAGATGGCCGTTTGGCGTTTTATTTGGTCGACTCGGCAACGGGGGGCGACAACGGTACGGCAACAACGTTGTTGATACGAGCCTTCTTTAATGATTATTTACGTACCCGAATGGGCGATCAAAGCTCTATCTCAGGGCTCATTAAGCTAATTGAAAAAGGGATGCGCCACTCCGGCTATGCCTCTCCGATAAAGGCTATTTTTGGTATTTTTGATGTAACAGATAGAACGTTGAACATTGCGTCAGCGGGCCTCTCTGCACGGCTGCAAACCAGCGACGGGGAACAAGTTGTGACAGCCCAGCCATGGTTGGGTAACCAAGCGAGTAGCAATGATAGTGTGAGCCTCAAGCTTTCAGACTCTGGCGGGCGGCTGTCACTAAGCGAAACAGGCTCGGCCAGCTTTAGCTTAACCTTCAAGAGAAAAACCAAGAACTAATTTTGTTCAACCAAGTACCTCAAAATTAATTGGATGTCGCTGCCATAACCATCATATGAAAACGGAGAGCAATGGCTCTCCGTTTATTGTATGTTGCTCTTTATGATAAACAGCTTGTTGCGAAGAAATTACGCCTCTACTGGCTGAGGCTCCATCTCTTCTTCAATAACTTTACCTTCTGCACCGTGCATCCAGCGGATCAGTTGGTTAGAGCATAGTAGAAGAAGGACACCAGCAACGGTTGCAGCAATAGCAATACCACTAAAGATAGCCATAGGACCCGCTTCACCAACGTGGGCACCAATGATACCTGCCACATAGTTAGCGATAGCGTTGAAGCCGAACCATGCTCCCATCATCAAAGAAGCAAGACGTAGTGGAGCCAGCTTAGTAACCATTGATAGACCGATTGGCGACAGGCAAAGCTCACCCAAGGTATGGAAGAAGTATGCCGCGACTAGCCAGAACATGGATGTCTTCACAGTGATATCGCCACCTTGCTGCATCACAGCGCCCATCATGCAAACAAAGCCTGCTGCTAGGAAGAAAAGGCCCATAGCAAATTTGACTGGAGAGCTTGGCTCTTTAGGGCCCATTTTCACCCAGATAGACGCAATAAGTGGTGCGAGGGTGATAACAAAGAATGGGTTTAGAGACTGGAACCAGGCTGCAGGCACTTCAAAGCTACCGATCATACGGTCGGTGTATTGTTGCGAGAAGATGTTCATCAGGCCACCGGCTTGCTCGAAGCCTGCCCAGAAGATAACCACGAACAGACCCATGATCATGATAACTTTCAGACGATCTTTTTCCTGCTTGGTCAATGGCTCTTGTTTACCTGACTTGTTCATCGCTGCTGCACGCTTTGCTGCTGGCTCTTTGCCGATATCACCCAGTAGGCGCTCGGCAAAAATCATCTGAGTTACCAGGCTGATCAGCATACCGATACCTGCTGTCAGGAAACCAGCTTTCCAGCCGTAAGCGGCAGACGCGGTACCCGCAATAATACCGGCTAGCAATGAGCCAAGGTTGATACCCATGTAGAAGATAGTGAACGCACCGTCACGACGGTTATCACCGTCTTGGTAGAGATCGCCCACCATGGTTGAAATGTTCGGCTTAAACATACCATTACCAATGATCAGCAAGCCAAGGCCGAGATAAAAGGCTGTCACAGAATGTGGGTCGACCATGCTGTTTGGTAGTGCAAGGGTAAACTGGCCTAGGGCCATCAAGATACCACCAATGATTATTGAGCGGCGCTGGCCAAGGAAGTTATCGGCAATATAACCACCAATAAGCGGGGTGATATAAACCAAGCCAGTATAAATACCATAAAGGTTAAGGGCGTCTTGTGTCGACCAGCCAAGACCACCATTGATGGTTTTGTCGGTGAGGTAAAGCACCAGAATGGCACGCATTGCATAGTAAGAAAAACGTTCCCACAGTTCGGTTCCAAACAGTAAGAACAAACCTTTAGGGTGGCCTAACAACGTGCCACTGTTAAGATTGCTCATAATTATTCTCTAAATTTAATTGATTTTGTGTTTGCTAATGTCGCCCCTGTTATAAATGACAAATTATTAAACTGCAAATCGTTACAGAATGAAAACAAAACAAAAACAATGTAACATTTTGATTAATAGGCAGTTGTTTGCTATTTGCTCAAAATTGAAATTTCAGATTTACTATACATGCCATAAATAAAATTCTTTATGTAAGTGATTTTGTGGTGCTTTCATCCAAATTAGATCTTTTCTATGGATTTTAATGTCGCAGCAGTTTTCTGTTAATGATTGTTACATATTTGGCTGGTTATGCACTTGGGAGGTGAAGTGCTGACATATTGGCCTTGCAGGTAGGCAAAACATTGTCGGTGAGAGTGGCTTAGGTATAATTAATGAATGCAAGAGGATTAACTGACTGAGATTGCTATGAAAGATTGGTACTTACTATATTGCAAGCGCAGTGAACAGGAACGTGCGGTGATCAATCTTGATCGTCAAGGTGTTGAGTGTTACTACCCTCAAGTGACAGTGGAGAAAATAGTTCGTGGAAAACGGATGACTACTTTTGAGCCCCTGTTCCCGAGCTATATGTTTGTCTATTTTGACCCAGAAAATATCAGTTATACCACAGTACGATCTACTCGTGGTGTTGCTGATTTTATTCGTCAAGGCGCGAGGCCACAGACTGTAAACCCGGACCTTATCTATAGCTTGATGATTAATGAAGACTCTGAAGAACAACAAACAAAATTATCAGCCCTTCCGAAGCCGGGTGAATCACTTAAGCTGACACAAGGTCAGTTCAAAGGGATTGAGGCTATTTATCAAGAACCTGATGGTGAAAAGCGCTCATTTATGATGATTCAACTACTGGGTAAACCGGTCAAGGTCAGTGTACAGAATGAAGATCTGGTGAAAAAGTAATCCACTCTTATTGCAAGGTTGGATTCGTTTGCAGTGATTTTGTTATAGTGGCTTGAATAATTTTAAATGGAATAAAATATGTCTACATCTTCCCCTGTACGTAAAGCGGTTATCCCCGTTGCTGGTTTGGGTACCCGTATGCTTCCGGCAACCAAGGCGATCCCGAAGGAAATGCTGCCGATTGTTGATAAGCCGCTGATCCAGTATGTGGTGAACGAATGTGTGGCAGCTGGTATCAAAGAAATTGTATTGGTTACCCACTCATCGAAGAATTCAATCGAAAACCATTTCGATACCTCTTTCGAGCTTGAAGCGACGCTTGAAAAGCGTGTTAAACGTCAGCTGTTGGATGAAGTACAAAAGATCTGTCCGAGAGATGTCACTATTATGCATGTGCGCCAGGGGCAGGCGAAAGGCCTAGGTCATGCAGTTCTTTGTGCCCGCCCTTTGGTTGGTGA
Source organism: Photobacterium pectinilyticum (assembly GCF_024357955.1). Lineage (GTDB taxonomy): Bacteria > Pseudomonadota > Gammaproteobacteria > Enterobacterales > Vibrionaceae > Photobacterium > Photobacterium pectinilyticum. The sequence goes on along the minus strand of NZ_JANEYT010000036.1, from coordinate 36,492 downwards.
TGAGCCATTTGCTGTTGTGCTGCCAGATGTTATTTTGGATGACGTTGCTAGTGATCTTCGCCGTGAAAATATGGCAGCCATGGTCAATGCGTTTAATGATACCCAGATCAGCCAGGTTATGGTTGAGCCGGTACCTATGTCTGAGGTTTCTAACTACGGTGTGGCTGACATCAATGGTACAGCACTGAAACCGGGTGAAACGGCGGCGATGACAAAAGTGGTAGAAAAGCCAGCTCTTGAAGATGCGCCATCTAACTTGGCCATTGTTGGCCGCTATGTGCTACCCGCTGAAATTTGGTCTTTGTTAGCGCGTACGCCTATCGGTGCAGGTGATGAGATTCAGCTGACAGATGCGATCGATATGTTGATGGAAGATCAGCAAGTAAATGCCTTCCATATGTCGGGTAAGAGCCATGACTGCGGCAGCAAGCTAGGCTATATGCAGGCATTTGTTGAATACGGTATGCGTCATGAATCTCTTGGTGAAGACTTTACAGCGTTCTTGAAGGAACGACTTGGGGCTAAAGGCTAGGGGCCACAGGCTTTAGGAAAGATCAAAAGCAGGAGCATATTGCTCCTGCTTTTTCGTAAAGGCAATAATACTGTTGAAGTGAATCTTTACCTTGGTAAATTTCCAATCGCCAATCGCCAATCGCCAATCGCCAATCGCCAATCGCCAATCGCCACTAAATCACTTCTCGTGATACTGCTCACAGGCAAGCAGTGTATTCTCAATCAAGGTCGCCACTGTCATTGGGCCAACGCCACCCGGTACTGGGGTGATATGGCGGGCTCGCTCACGGGCAATATCATACTCAACATCACCGGCTAGCTTGCCATTGTCCAAGCGGTTGATGCCAACATCTACGATTGTCGCTCCTTCTTTGACCCAATCGCCGGGAATAAAGTTAGGCTTACCCACCGCGACGACCAGAATATCAGCTTGGCGAACGTGGCTTTCGAGATCTTGAGTGAAGCGATGACAAGTGGTGGTGGTCGCTCCTGCGAGTAATAATTCAAGCGTCATAGGACGGCCGACAATATTGGACGCGCCGACAATGACCGCATGCTTGCCACGAAGAGCAATATTATAGCGCTCAAGCAAGGTGATGATCCCTTTCGGGGTGCACGAGCGTAGCTTGGGGATACGCTGGCATAGTCGTCCGACATTGTAGGGATGGAAGCCATCGACGTCTTTTTCTGGCTCTATTCTCTCAAGTACTTTGGTGGTATCAATGCCTGCAGGGAGAGGAAGTTGGACCAAGATACCATCCACTTCGTTGTCATTGTTTAACTCGTCGATAAGAGCTAGCAATTCCGTTTCCGTTGTTGTGGCAGGAAAATCAAAGGACTTGGACACAAAACCCACCTCATCACAGGCTTTACGTTTGCTGCCGACGTAAATTTGCGAGGCGGGATCCTGACCTACCAGAACAACGGCTAACCCCGGAGCACGAAGGCCTGCATCGAGGCGCGCTTTGACTCGGGCAGCAACTTCTTGACGAACTGTTTGCGAAATGAGTTTCCCATCAATGATTTGAGCGGCCATGTTTATCCTTTGGACTGAAATTGATTGAACGTGAAGCGGGCAACGCGGGTCGTTGATTCCACTCTTGAGGGGAGCGGCACGAGTGCTGCCTAATTGTTGTATTGTCGCAGAGAATGTTACGAAGATCTATAGCGCAATCGTTTGCGTGTTGGTTTTGTTTACGTTTTGGTAATAGTTGCTGCTTCAGTGTGGGTATTTGTAATTTGTATGGATACGCCTAATGCTATATCACCATATCAAAAGGCACCATAGCCCATAGCCCATAGCCCATAGCCCATAGCCCATAGCCCATAGCCCATCCAATTTGCTCTATGTTTAGTCAGTTGAGCGCAAATGCTGAGAAAATAGGGGAAAAGGCATTGACGTTCGAATGTTGGGACGTATAATTCGTCTGGTAACTTAACGTTATGACTTATAAAGCGCCCTTAGCTCAGCTGGATAGAGCACGTCCCTTCTAAGGATGTGGTCGTAGGTTCGAATCCTACAGGGCGTGCCACTTCCCCCTCTATTTTTTCTCTGTTTTATCCATTTCTGTTATTTCTAGCGAATCAATCTTCCTGTATCAAAACCTGTTTTTCCTGTGCCTCCTTGGTGTTGCCTGCTACATCCCGCTATTTCATTAAGCAGAAATTGTTTCAGTGCTTGTTTTTCTCGTTCGTTAGTGGGTTGCCATGAGACAATCACAGTCGCTTTGTTCCTTCTCATTGTTTTTATCCTTACCTTGTACACAATATTGCAAATGAATGCCTTTAATGATTAAGCAACTGGTATCATAAAGGTTGTGCGATTGTTTTTTGTGCTATCCATCGGCAATTTAGAATCTTTTAGTTTGTTTTTTGTCGCCGGAGTTTGGCTTTCCTTTTGCTCTATATCCTTAATACCAATCTGGATAAGTCGTTGATCAAGTATTTTAACCTGCAAGGCTGATCAAATATTTATGTAGGTTGGTATAAGTCTGTAGCTAGTTTCAAATCTTCTCACCACGGAAGTGTTGTTCCATCCCAATGGAAAAACTGACCGGTATCTGCAGGAGTAAGGGTTGATAGCACTCGATAAATGCGCTCGGCCGAGAGCTGTGGTGAATAAAGCTTGTCACTATTAATATTATGCTGGAAAGGTGCTGAGAGTGATGTATTTGTTGTACCTGGGTGAATAGCGGCAATACAAGCTTGGGGAAAACGTCTTTGCCACTCAATACTTAGGGTTTTGACAAACATGTTAAGGGCTGCTTTGCTCATCCGGTAGCTGTACCAACCTCCTGAATCGTTGTCGGAGATAGAGCCGACCATGGCGGACAAGCACAAGAAGTGAAAAGGGTCTTTACGTTTGTATAGGGTGTCGAGAAGTTGGGCAATAGCGACATTGGTGTAGGCATTGGCATGGATGTTGTCTACCAGAAATGATTCGGTGATCTGCGACAGGCGTTTTTCCGGCATTTTGGCTTTGGGTGATTGCTTTGATTGAGGAGCATGTAATAGTCCTGCCGCATTAATGGTCCAGTCTGGGAGGCCATACTGCTCGAAAATGGCCATGAGCTGCGATTGGGTGTTAGAACGTTGCTGACATAGATCACCCAAAACACAGGTCATTTGGGTACTATGGCTTGCCTGTAACTGCAGCAGGGCTTGAGAGGTACGGCGTGTAGACACTGTGACCAAATGGCCCTGAGCGAGGATATGCTCGGTCAGAGCGAGTCCTAATCCACCGTTTGCCCCGGCAATCCAAACTTTCTTTTTCCCTTCGAACATCGTTAATTCCACTGGCTAAGGACATAATTTATTACGCATCACCATGCATCGCTGATCACTGTTCATTCTAACTATCCAGTTGGATGATATTTGTGCGGCAAAAAATCGGCGTTTAGGTGGGAAAAGAGACAGTTAAAACCGCGTACGGTCAAAAAAACGTAAAAGGAAACGTTTTTTTTGGGGTTTTCCCTTGTAAATGGAATTTTTGCCCCTATCTTGTGTGAAAGGTTTGATTGCGGTGCGGCCACTCTGTCTCGACGACAGGGCTGAGGACCGTTATAATACCGCGCTTCACAGAATTAAGGCGTTATGGTTTGGCCGTGGTTGCTGGCCATAACACGAAAGGATGCCACCGTCAGCATGACTGATCGGCAACATCACTCAGAGAATACTGAGTAAGTTTTGAGGTTAAATAAAATGCAAGTTACCGTTGAAACCACTGAAGGTCTAGAACGCCATCTAACTATCACAGTTCCAGCTGCAAACATCGAAGATGCTGTTGCTGCTGAGCTGAAGAAAATTGCTAAGAATCGTCGTTTCGATGGTTTCCGTCCTGGTAAAGCACCAATTAAAATGGTTGCTCGTATGTTCGGCGCTTCTGTACGCCAGGACATCCTAGGTGAAGTGATGCAGCGTCACTACATCGAGGCGATCGTTAAAGAAAAGATCAACCCAGCAGGCGCACCAACTTTCACTCCAGTTGAGATCGCTGAAGGTAAAGACCTTGTATTCAAAGCGTCTTTCGAAATCTTCCCAGAAATCGAGCTAGCGGGTCTAGAAAACATTACTGTTGAAAAACCAGCGGTAGAAGTGAAAGACGAAGACGTTGACACTATGCTAGACACGCTTCGCAAGCAACAAGCAACTTGGAGCGACGTTGAAGACGCTGCAGCTGCTGACAGCCGCGTAACTATCGACTTCACTGGCTCTATCGACGGTGAAGAATTCGAAGGCGGTAAAGCTGAAGGTTTCGCTCTTGCAATGGGCCAGGGCCGCATGATCCCAGGTTTTGAAGACGGTATCGTTGGTAAGAAAGCGGGCGAAGAGTTCTCTCTAGAAGTGACTTTCCCTGAAGATTACCACGCTGAAAACCTAAAAGGTAAAGCAGCGACTTTCGCTATCAAACTACACAAAGTTGAAGCTCAGGAACTACCAGAGTTGACTGAAGAGTTTGTTGCTAAGTTCGGTGTTGAAGACGGTTCTGTTGAAGGCCTGAAAGCTGAAGTTCGTAAGAACATGCAGCGTGAGCTGAAGCAAGCTGTTAAGAACCGCATCAAAGATCAGGTTCTAAATGGTCTAGTTGAGCAGAACGACATCGCTGTTCCTGCTGCTCTTATCGACCAAGAAATCAACGTTCTACGCCAGCAGGCAACTCAGCGCTTCGGCGGTGATGCTGCTAACGCACCTGAGCTTCCACGTGAGCTTTTCGAAGAGCAAGCGAAGCGTCGCGTAGTTGTTGGCCTACTTCTAGGTGAAGTGATCAAGTCTGAAGAGCTAAAAGCTGATGAAGAGCGCGTTAAAGCTATCATCGCTGAAATGGCTTCTGCTTACGAAGATCCAACAGAAGTTGTTTCTTACTACGAGAAGAACGAGCAGATGATGAACAACATGCGTAACGTTGCTCTAGAAGAGCAAGCTATCGATGCGCTACTAGCTAAAGCTCAGGTTTCAGATAAAGAAGTTAGCTTCAACGATCTGATGAACCAACAGCCAGCTGCATAATTTGCTGAAATTACTGTAGAGATTTGACTTTACTTCAAATCTTCTGCTAACAATGGTCCGTGTGAGAGTAATTTCATTCGGGCCATTTATTTTAGGGAAATAACGTTATGAGCTACCAAGAAAAAAACGCCATGTCGCCAATTTTGGATGCGCTGGTTCCTATGGTGGTCGAGCAGACTTCTCGTGGTGAACGTTCCTACGACATCTATTCCCGACTACTGAAAGAGCGTGTGATCTTCCTGACCGGTCAGGTAGAAGATCATATGGCCAATCTAGTCGTTGCGCAGCTTTTGTTCCTTGAGTCTGAAAACCCTGACAAGGACATTTTCCTGTATATCAATTCACCGGGCGGCTCGGTTACTGCAGGGATGTCTATCTACGACACCATGCAGTTCATCAAGCCAAACGTCAGCACAGTATGTATGGGTCAGGCATGCTCTATGGGTGCATTCCTGCTGGCTGGCGGCGCTAAAGGTAAGCGTTACTGTCTACCTAACTCCCGCGTGATGATCCACCAGCCACTAGGTGGCTTCCAGGGCCAGGCTTCTGATATCCAGATCCATGCTCAGGAAATTCTGACGATCAAACAGCGTTTGAACGGTTTGCTTGCAGAGCACACCGGCCAACCACTTGAAGTGGTTGAACGTGATACCGATCGTGATAACTTTATGTCATCAGAGCAGGCTGTAGAATACGGTTTGGTTGATGCAGTTTTGAGTCACCGTGATTAAGTTTTTTAGCCTCCGTGCAGCGACTTAGCCGTTTGCGCGGAGCAAAAAGACTTGAGTTGTTATACACTCAAAACAAAGGCAATGATGGGGTAAGACCCGAATAGAGGTTAGCGAATGACAGATAAGCGAAAAGAGAGTGGTAGTGGAAAACTGCTGTACTGCTCTTTCTGCGGCAAAAGTCAGCATGAAGTTCGCAAGCTGATTGCAGGCCCTTCTGTGTATATTTGCGATGAATGTGTTGACCTGTGCAACGACATCATTCGTGAAGAAATCAAAGAAGTAATGCCAAAGCGTGATGGCAATGAACTTCCGACACCACAGGAAATTCGTACAAACCTGGATGAATACGTTATTGGTCAGTCTCATGCGAAGAAAGTTCTCGCGGTAGCGGTATACAACCACTACAAGCGTCTTCGTAATGGCGATACCAATAGTGACGGTGTTGAGTTGGGCAAGAGTAACATCTTGTTGATCGGCCCAACGGGTAGCGGTAAGACGTTACTCGCAGAAACATTGGCACGCATGCTGGATGTACCGTTTACTATGGCGGATGCGACCACCCTGACCGAAGCCGGTTATGTGGGTGAGGATGTTGAAAACATCATCCAGAAGCTGCTGCAGAAATGTGATTACGATGTAGCCAAGGCCGAGCGCGGTATTGTATACATCGATGAGATCGACAAGATCTCTCGTAAGTCCGACAACCCATCAATTACTCGTGATGTTTCGGGTGAAGGTGTTCAGCAGGCGTTGCTGAAGCTGATTGAAGGTACGGTCGCATCGGTTCCGCCGCAAGGTGGCCGTAAGCATCCACAGCAGGAATTCCTGCAAGTGGATACGTCAAAAATCCTGTTCATCTGTGGCGGTGCATTCGCTGGGCTGGACAAGGTCGTTGACCAGCGTGTTGCAACCGGCACTGGTATTGGTTTCGGTGCGGATGTCCGCTCGAAAGATCAGTCTCGTACTCTGAGTGATTTGTTCGAGAAGGTTGAGCCTGAAGATTTGGTTAAATACGGCCTGATCCCAGAGTTCATCGGTCGTCTTCCGGTAACAGCGATCCTTAGTGAGCTGGATGAAGACGCGCTGGTACAAATCCTGCGTGAACCGAAGAATGCCCTTACTAAGCAGTATGCGGCACTTCTTGAGCTTGAAAATGTTGAGCTTGAGTTCCGTGACGATGCGCTTGTCGCTATTGCCCGTAAGGCAATGGAACGCAAGACGGGTGCACGTGGTCTTCGTTCGATTGTTGAAGCAGTTCTGCTTGATACTATGTATGAGCTACCTTCAGCAGAGGGCGTAAGTAAGGTTGTTATTGATGAATCAGTTATCAAAGGCGAGTCTGAGCCTTTACTGATTTATGAAAACACCGAAAGCCAAGCAGCAGGCGCTGAGTAAAATCTGCCCACAGCGGTTAAAAAAAGGAGGCAATCGCCTCCTTTTTTATTTTCTGCTACATATCCCGTTGAATCTTGCGCCCAAGCCCCCATATACTCATTAATAAGAGTGAACGGAAGAGAGAATAATATGAACCTGGAGCGTTCGGAACGCCTTGAGATCCCCGTTCTGCCACTGCGTGATGTGGTGGTCTACCCGCATATGGTCATTCCATTGTTTGTAGGCCGGGATAAATCTATTCGCTGCCTTGAAGCGGCGATGGATGATAACAAACAGATTTTGTTGGTTGCCCAGAAAGAAGCGGCGACCGACGAACCTTCAATTACCGACCTATACGATGTCGGTACGGTTGCGACTATTCTACAGCTACTTAAACTGCCTGACGGTACGGTGAAGGTGCTGGTGGAAGGTCAGCAGCGTGCTAAAGTCGAAAACCTGCGTGATGACGAGTTCTTCAGTGCTGAAGCCGAGTTTCTGGTTACCGAGGAAATGGATGAGCGCGAGCAGGAAGTGCTAGTTCGAACTGCAATCAACCAGTTCGAAGGGTTTATCAAGCTCAACAAGAAAATCCCGCCAGAGGTTCTAACCTCGCTAAATGGTATCGATGAAGCTGCCCGTCTGGCTGATACTATTGCTGCTCATATGCCGCTGAAGCTGGCAGATAAACAAAAAGTACTTGAAATTGTCGATGTCGTAGAGCGTCTAGAGTTCTTGATGGCGATGATGGAGTCTGAAATTGATCTGCTGCAGGTGGAGAAACGTATCCGCGGCCGCGTTAAAAAGCAGATGGAAAAGAGCCAGCGCGAGTACTACCTCAATGAGCAGATGAAGGCTATCCAGAAAGAGTTGGGTGAGCTGGATGACGCGCCGGATGAATTCGAATCTTTGAAGAAGAAAATCGAAGAGTCGAAGATGCCAAAAGAGGCACGCGAGAAGACAGAGCAAGAGCTGCAGAAGCTTAAGATGATGTCGCCGATGTCTGCCGAGGCAACGGTTGTGCGTGGCTACATTGATTGGATGCTGAGTGTGCCATGGTTCAAGCGCTCCAAGGTGAAGAAGAACCTTGCCAAGGCAGAAGAAGTGCTGAATGCCGACCATTACGGCCTTGAGCGCGTCAAGGAGCGCATCCTTGAGTACTTGGCAGTACAGAGCCGCATCAACAAGCTTAAAGGTCCTATCCTGTGTCTTGTTGGTCCTCCTGGTGTTGGTAAGACCTCGCTGGGTCAGTCTATTGCTGCTGCGACCGGACGTAAATATACCCGTATGGCGCTGGGCGGCGTGCGTGACGAAGCGGAAATCCGTGGTCACCGCCGTACCTATATCGGTTCGATGCCGGGCAAGCTGATCCAGAAAATGTCCAAGGTTGAGGTTAAGAACCCGCTGTTCCTGCTTGATGAAATCGACAAGATGTCATCAGACATGCGTGGCGATCCGTCTTCAGCGCTGCTAGAAGTTTTGGATCCGGAGCAAAACAACGCATTCAATGACCACTACCTAGAAGTCGACTATGACCTTTCTGATGTCATGTTCGTGGCGACATCGAACTCGATGAACATCCCGGGACCTTTGCTTGACCGTATGGAAGTGATCCGTCTGTCGGGCTACACCGAAGATGAAAAGCTGAATATTGCCAAGCGCCACTTGCTAGAGAAGCAGGTTCAGCGCAATGGCCTTAAGCCACACGAGATCGAAGTGGATGACTCGGCACTGATTGGCATCATTCGTTACTACACTCGTGAAGCGGGCGTACGTAGCCTTGAGCGTGAAGTGTCTAAACTGTGCCGCAAAGCTGTAAAAGAGATCCTGCTGAATCCTGAGACCAAGAAAGTCGTTATTACTCAGGACAACCTGAAAGAATACTTAGGTGTCCAGCGTTTTGACTACGGTAAAGCCGAAGAGAACAACCGTATTGGCCAGGTTACTGGTTTGGCTTGGACTGAAGTGGGCGGCGATCTGCTAACCATCGAGACCGAGTCGATGCCGGGTAAAGGCAAGCTTGCCTACACCGGTTCACTGGGTGATGTGATGCAGGAGTCGATTCAGGCTGCGATGACGGTGGTACGTACCCGTGCTGAGCGTCTGGGTGTTGCGCCTGATTTTTACGAGAAGCGTGATATCCATGTCCACGTTCCAGAAGGGGCGACCCCGAAAGACGGCCCGAGTGCGGGTATCGCCATGTGTACGGCGCTGGTCTCTAGCCTGACAGGCAACCCTGTTCGCGGCGATGTTGCCATGACGGGTGAAATCACCCTACGTGGTGAGGTGCTACCAATCGGTGGCCTGAAAGAGAAACTGCTTGCCGCGCACCGAGGTGGGATCAAAACGGTGCTGATTCCGAAGGAAAACGAACGTGATCTGGAGGAAATTCCGGATAACGTGATTGCGGATCTGGAAGTGCGCCCAGTGCGTTGGATTGATGAAGTGCTAACCGTTGCATTGCAGAATAATCCAACGGGAATTGAGCTGGTAAACGCCCAAAACAGTGACGTGCAGCAAAGTTAAGATATGAAAAAACGCTTTCGAGGATAAAAACCTTGTCAGCGTTTTTTTGTGTGGCTATAAGTGAGTTCTAATTTGCCGTTAGCTCAATAAAATCAATGTCTACACGTAAACCTGTGTTCGCTGTAGATATAATGAAACTGATTCTTTTTTATCCGTGATGTAAATTTTGCCATGAGGCTGCAAACGGATAACGTTCTTAGAGGGGATAGATCGTGAACAAAACTCAACTAGTTGATAAAATCGCTGAAAATGCAGATATTTCTAAAGCGTCTGCGGGTCGTGCGCTAGATGCATTCATCGACGCTGTATCTGATAGCCTGAAAGAGGGTGATCAGGTTGCGCTTGTTGGCTTCGGCACTTTCTCTGTACGTGAGCGTGCAGCGCGTACTGGCCGTAACCCACAGACGGGTGCTGAAATTCAAATCGCTGCAGCGAAAGTACCTGGCTTTAAAGCAGGTAAAGCGCTTAAAGATTCTGTAAACTAAGCGCAGGGCTTAGCCCGCCGGTTTGTGTGAACAAACGAACATTCAGGTTGTCTTAATGGGCAATCTGGCATGATAAAGGGCGCATCCTGTCGGTGCGCTTTTTTTACTTTGGAAAAGTGTGAATTTTTCAGGTCTTCGCCTGTTAGCATTCTTCACTAATATCAATACAGTTAAGCGATAGTTTCGAAGCCAATCAGGCTTCATGAATCTTTATTTAGGCTTATCACAGATTGGTATTACCATGCCAAATCGAATAGGTAGGAGATACGGCAAATTATGATGGAGCGTATGCGCGAAGGCGCGAGCAGTATTTGGGTTAAGATTATTCTTGGTCTGATTATTTTTTCTTTTGTTTTCGCAGGGGTAGGTAGCTACCTAGCAGGCGGAAGCGAGCAAGTTGCCGCGAAAGTGGATGATCGTGAAATTAGTCAGCGCGAGTTCGAAATGGCTTATCAGAACGAGCGTAACCGCATGCAGGCGCAGCTGGGCGATTATTTCTCGACCCTGATGGGTGACCCAGCTTACGTGCAGCAGTTCCGCCGCAGTGTGCTAGACCGCATGGTCAATGACCTGCTGATTGAGCAGCGTGCCAATGAACTTGGTCTGCGTATCAGCGATCAGCAGGTAACTCAGGTTATTCTTTCTATGCCTGAGTTCCAGCGCGATGGTGCCTTTGATAATGAACAGTACAACGCACTGCTGCGTCGTTCAGGTCTAACACCTGATATGTTTGCGGAATCTATGCGAACCGATTTGCTGCGTCAGCAGCTGTTGTTGGCTATCCAAGGCAGTGATTTCGCGTTGGGTAACGAAGTGGCAGCATTGACTAAGCTTGAGCGCCAGGAGCGTGAAATTCGCACCCTGACACTGGATGTGGCTGAGTTTACCAACAAAGCCGAGGTTACTGATGAGGAAGCACTCGCATACTACGAGCAGAACCCGCAGCAGTTCACCCGCCCAGATCAAGTGAAAGCGGCTTACATCGAGTTGTCTGGCACCAACCTGAAAGAGACGCTAAGCGTTTCTGAAGATGATGCTAAAGCAAGCTATGATGAGAACCAAAATAAATACGGTACTGCTGAGCAGCGCCAAGCAAGCCATATTCTGGTTCAAGGTAAAGGTAGCGAAGCGAAGACTAAAGCTGAAGATTTACTGGCAGAGCTAAACAGCGGTGCTGACTTTGCTGAATTGGCGAAGACATCTTCTGATGACACCTTCAGCGGTAAAGATGGCGGTAAGCTAGATTGGTTTGAGCGCGGTGTGATGGATCCTGCCTTTGAAGAGGCGGCATTTGCCCTGAACAAAGGTGACGTTTCTGGTGTTGTTGAGTCTGACTTCGGTTACCACATCATCAAACTGGACGATATCAAAGAGCCGACAGTGAAGCCATTTGCTGAGGTTCGTGATGAAATCTTTGCTGAACTGCGTGAGCAGCGTGCGGCAGAAGCGTTTTACGATCTGCAGACCCAGCTAGCTGAGAAAGCGTTCGAAATGCCAGACACACTAGAGGATGCGGCGACGGCGGTTGATGCGACGATTCAGACCACTGACTTTATTTCTCAGTCAGATGCGCCGGGTGTGCTGGCCAACCCAGCGGTACTGCAGGCGTTGTACAGCCCTGAAGTGCGTGAAGATGGCCTGAACTCAGATATTATCGAGCTTGGTCCTGAGCATGTTGTTGTTGTACGTGTTGATGACTCTCGCCCTGAAATGGTATTGCCATTTGACGAGGTATCAGCGAACGTTAAACAGCAGCTATCAGCTGTCAAAGGCGAGGAAGCGGCTAACGCGAAAGCGGATGAGCTGGTTGCCGCCCTACGAGCTGGCAACACACAAGTGTTGGCAGACGAAGGCCTGAGCTTCTCTGAGCCTGAAACCATCAACCGTATGGGGGCAGATCGCCAGATTGCTCAAGTTGCGTTTGGTCTTGCTAAGCCAGCAGACGATGCACCGGTATACGGTGTGACACGTGATATGACTGGCAACATGCTAATTATCGCGCTGGACAATGTGGTTGAAGCCGATGTTGATGGTGTTGATCAGCAGATGTCACAGCAGCTTGAGCAAATGCATGCTCAGCAGGATGTTATGGCTACCCTGGATGTACTGCGTAATGCAGCCAAGGTATCTTACCCAGTGTTGGATACAACAACGCATTAAGTGTAATTAATACGTTGCTAGACGGGCCGCCATTGTGCGGCCCGTCGTTTTTTTGTGCAAAGAAAAACATTCCCCATATACAGCCAGCGAGTGCTTCGCCACTCTAACCCCTGAATGTATACAAGGAGAAAAAGGATGAAGAAAGCGATTGTATCTATGTCGTTGGTTGTTGCGCTGGGGGTAGGCTTGGCATTACCTGCGGTTGCCAGTGGTGAGAGTCATGAGGGCATTGAAATTACGATTAATATTAATGATGCCAATGCAGAAGAGCTGGATAAGTTACTGGTGGGAATTGGGCCGGACAAAGCTGCCAGTATTATTGAATATCGTGATACCAATGGGCCTTTTGCTATACCGGAAGATCTCATCAAAGTGAAGGGTATTGGTACGTCTACGGTTGAAAAGAACCGTGAGCGGATCAAGCTCCAATAATGGTTGCTGTACCTAACCTGCCGTAAGTTACCTAAAGGAGAGAGGTTAGTCGTTCTCCTTTATTTGTGAGCTATTAGCACGCACTGAAGGTAAAGCGTGGTCTGGCTGGAGTAAGATGGATCTGATAGCCATCATCTTCATAGGCTTTGGCTATTTGCTTAGTGGCTTCAAGTGGGAATTTGTATTTTCCTCTTGAACCCACTCTCACAATACCTGTCGGCAGAGAGACATTGATGCGATATAAAATTTCAGATTCCAAAGCCATTTTGATTCTCACTCATAAATACACTTAGCCAAACAAGACCGATACCATTAAGGTGCATTTTAAGTGCAACTAATTCTCAATTGCAATCTTCTTTTTAATTAGCTCCGCCGCGGCAAAGAGCAAGCCGCCTAAAACACCTGCTAGGTGAGCCTCTACAGCCACCCTGGCGCCAATCAGCTCGGCAGAGCTTGCTGAGCCTCCTGAAACTTGTTCCCACAGGGCTTTGCCTATAACCGCTACCAGCAGTACCCAGCCGAATTTATCTTTCGCTTTTACATCCTGTATCGCGCCCCAGGCAAACAGTCCGTGGAGCACGCCTGACAGCCCTGCATACCAGCCCATCGGGCTGAGCCATAGGGTAACGCCAATAAATCCAGATATGGACAGGATCAGCAAGGCAAGGTGCGTTGAGGTAAGATAGCGGCGAAAGATGAAGGTAATGATTGCCAAGCCGAGACTGTTCATTATCATGTGTGGCCAATTGGTATGGGTTAGGTTGCCGCTGACGAGTCGCCAAATTTCACCATGCGCGATGTCAGGGCGCTGCCAGACGAGCAGTGGTTGGAGGCTGGGTAATTGGGCAACGGCCATTATACCGATGATAATGAAAACGAAGATGCGAATAGACAAGGCTACCTCGATGAGTCGATATTGTGAAAAGTGCGGTAAAGCAACCAAGGCATGTATTTGCCGCTGGATCCAACAGCTTGATGCTAAAACTGAATTGTGGATTTTACAACATCCAACGGAAGTAAAGCGTCCGATTGGTACCGCAAGGATCCTGACTTTATCGCTTCCTAACGCCAAACTGTGGGTGGGCGAAGACTTTTCACACCATGAAGAAATCAACCAATTGCTGGCCGAACAAGACCGTCAGGCTTGGGTGGTTTACCCGGGGGAAGAAGCTGTCCCTATTTCGAGCCTTGCTGGGTCTAATCAAACTCAAGCTGCGTTAACCAAACGGACATTGATTATACTTGATGGTACCTGGAAGAAAGCCTATAAGATGTGGCAACTATCGACCAACTTGCAGCAGTTGCCTACGGTGGCGCTTGATAATGTCGATCAGGGTAACTACCGAATTCGAAAATCACCTAAATCAGAGGGGGTATCGACGGTAGAAGCCGGCTACCTCGCTCTTACCGCCTTGGAAGGGGAGGATGATAAATTCGCTTCGCTGCTCGAAGCGTTCAATCAAATGATCGAGTTCCAGATCCAGCAGATGCCTGAAGGGGTGTTTGAGAAAAATTATGGGAAGTAGCTTGGCGAGGGGCTAAAAGCGCCTATCGCCTATCGCCTATCGCTTAATCCCCTCCGTGAAAACCAATGCCACTGGCCGAAGTGGGTTGGAATAAGGTGCTGTATAGCCGCTGGGCAAAGCCGTCGGTCATGCCTGAAATATAATCGGCGATGATCCGGTGGGAATTTTCCCCCTTGTCATTGCTTTGGCGCCAGCGTTCGCGGGTATTTTCCGGCAGCAAGCGCTCAGGATCCGATGCAAAGGCCTCGAACAACTCCATCACCAATTGTTGGCCTTTATATTCCAATAGCTGGATATCTGGCTTATGGACTACATATTGGCTGACGAACTGTTTGAGCACCTCCAGCACTTGCTCCATCGGCTCTGATAGAAAGGCGTTCCACTGTAAAAGGGGAGCTTCGAAGCTATCGATACCATTTTGGATCGTTGGGGCAATATGGATCGAGGTTAGCAGGGTATTGACCATCGCCCCAATTGAATCCTTGCGCTGGTGGTGGGTGCCAAACAATTGGTCACTCAATACCCCGATTCGCTCTTCCAGCCACGGCTCGCCGCAATCGGCCAGCTTGCTGGCAACCGCTTCTTGCCATTGCTCACGGGTGACAATTCCCATCACAATCGCATCTTCCAAGTCATGGACGCCGTAGGCGATGTCATCGGCCAGCTCCATGATAGAGCAGTCCAGTGATTTGTATTGGGTTTTCAAGTGCTCATTCGGCTTGGTGCGCTCACTGCGCATTTGGCTAAAGAGCTGGCGATCATGGTTGGATAATGGTGCCAATACCCAGTCAAAGGTCGTACTGTCATCATTGTAGATCCCCTTGGCGGGGTACCAATCCTTGGCCTTGAGGTGGCGGAAATGATGGACATCCGCAGGTAGCTCTGTCGCCCGGGTATGGCTAATAAAAGCGGGGTATTTCAGTAGCCCGAGCAAGGTTCGCCGTGACAGGTTCATACCAAAGTGCTCAGTATACGGTTCAAGCAGAGTGACTATTCTAAACGTCTGGGCATTGCCCTCGAACCCACCGTGCTCTCGCATCATGTAGTTAAGAGCAACTTCACCGCCGTGTCCGAAAGGGGGATGACCGATATCATGGGCAAGGCAAATACTTTCCATCAGGCTATTTGATGGAAGCACTTCTCGAAATTTAGGCTGCTTGATCTTCAACTGGGCCACAATACCGGTGCCAATTTGTGAGGCTTCCAGTGAGTGGGTCAGGCGGGTACGGTAGAAGTCATGATGCCCGGCACCGTGGACTTGGGTTTTCGCTTGCAAACGACGAAACGCGGCGGAATGAAGGATCCTTGCTCGGTCACGCTGGTAAGCCGAGCGGTGGTCGTTGCGCCGCATTTTTTGCTCATTGCTTTTGCGTGCTTCCCACTGTTGGTTAAATTCAGGAGAGAGGGAGATAACTGTCATTAGCTGATCTCATCAAGGGTTAGATTAAAGCTGTCGACAAATGTCTTTAGGAAATATTCCATCTCTGGGGTCGTTCGGTTATGCAAGGTCTGCTCAAGGTTGTTTTTGGCCGAGGTAAATTCGTGGTTCCCCGCATTGAGCTCTTCGAGGCATTTGAGGTAAGCACACAGGCTGTCGGCTTGCTTGACGATAGCGTAATCGTCTTTGTCTACCTGATGGCTATCGAGTAGCGGGGCGTAGTCATCACGAAATTCTTCGGGCAGCATAGACAGTAACTTCTTCTCGGCTGCGAGCTCTATTTTTTTATACTCCTCGGCAATAGCCGGATTGTAGTACTTGATAGGGGTTGGCATATCCCCAGTTAATACTTCGCTGCAGTCGTGGAACATGGCCAGTAGTGCTATCCGCTCAGGATTGGTATTGCCGCTGAATTTACGGTTTTTGATCAAAGCGAGGGCATGGGCGACAAAAGCGACTTGAAGGCTATGCTCTGAGATGTTTTCGGTTTCGACACTGCGCATCAACGGCCAGCGTTGGATTAATTTCATTCGAGCAAGGTGAGCAAAAAAATGGCTTTGTTTCATAGCGATACTTCTTGGCGGTGAGGACAGGGAACAAAATCAGATATCTTTTAAAGGTAACAGAATTTACCGCGAAGCAAACGATAAAATGTTGGGAAGCAGGCTAGAGGCCAGGGGCAAGAGCGGCCAGAGGCTCTGGGTAAAAGAGCCCAAGATCTGTTATTTGTTAAGTAAAAGGGCAGGGTGTTGATTTTGACATCCTGCCCTATAGTTTTCTGAATCGCCAATCGCCAATCGCCAATCGCCAATCGCCAATCGCCAATCGCCAATCGCCAATCGCCAATCGCCAATCGCCACGTTACTGACGGTAACCGTGTAGGAAGCGCTCCAAACGTCCCATCGCCATTTCCAAGTCATCGACCCGTGGCAAGGTAACGATGCGGAAATGATCCGGTTGCTTCCAGTTGAAGCCGGTACCGTGAACAACCAGCACCTTCTCCTGCTGGAGGAAATCCAAGGCGAAGCGCTGGTCATCGGTGATGTTGAATTTTTTCTGATCCAGTTTCGGGAACAGGTACAAAGCCCCTTTAGGCTTCACACAGGACACACCCGGAATTGATGTCAGTAAATCATAGGCGCGGTCACGCTGTTCTAGCAAACGGCCGCCCGGCAAGATCAGCTCATTGATACTCTGGTAGCCACCCAGTGCGGTCTGGATGGCGTGCTGCATCGGCACATTGGCACACAAGCGCATCGATGAGAGCATCTCTAGCCCTTCAATATAGCTTTTAGCCATATGCTTAGGGCCGGACAAGACCATCCACCCGGCCCGGAAGCCACATACCCGGTATGATTTGGATAGACCGTTGAAGGTCACACAGAATACGTCTTCGGCTAGTGGTGCAATCGAGGTGTGCTGGGCACCCTCGTATAAGATCTTGTCATAGATCTCATCGGCAAAAATGATCAGCTTGTGCTGGCGGGCGATTTCTACCACTTCCAGCAGGAAGTCTCGGCTGTAAACAGCCCCTGTCGGGTTGTTCGGGTTGATCAGTACAATCCCGCGGGTGTTCGGGGTGATTTTGCTGCGGATATCGTCGAGATCTGGATACCAGTCGGATTGCTCGTCACAGGTATAGTGCACGGCTTTGCCGCCAGATAGCGAGACTGCGGCAGTCCATAGCGGGTAATCCGGTGATGGAACCAGCATTTCATCATTGTTGTTGAGCAGCGCTTGCATCGCCATCACAATCAATTCGGAAACACCGTTGCCGATGTAGACATCTTCCACATCCAGATCAAGCATTCCGCGTTTTTGGTAATGCTGGACTACCGCTTTTCGGGCCGAGTAGATACCCTTGGAGTCACAGTAGCCTTGAGATGTCGGCAGGTTACGGATCACGTCCACCAGAATTTCATCAGGGGCATCAAAACCGAACGGCGCAGGGTTGCCGATATTAAGTTTGAGTATTTTATGCCCTTCCTCTTCCATGCGCTTGGCATGCTTCAGAACGGGACCTCGAATGTCGTAACAGACATTGTTGAGTTTTGATGACATCCCGATGTTTTGCATTAGTGGTGGTATCCTGTTTCAAGCCGTTAATTACAACAAATTACACTATAAAACCTTAATAAATAAACACCCAGCAGGAATAAGTAGCGTAAAATAGTTGTTTGTATAATTAAATTCTAACTTGTCAGGTGGGATCCACTGGATGGGTGACAAAACAGGGGGTATTCACCTCTTTGAGTAGAATAAAATATTACAATGCAGGGGTTTGCTGGAGATTTAAACAAAAAATGCCGCTATTTGAGCCGGAATTGTCGAAATTGACGGCAAAATAATATCTTGTTCGCCCGCTATCAGCACTGCTCGGTCATTATGGGGCCGATGCATTGAATTGTGATGAGATATGAAGACTCATGTTGAGTCATTACTTTATTAGTCAGAATAGGAGTTCTGAGGTAGAATGCCAGCATTCGTATGTGGTCTATTGTTTGCAGCTGTTTGATTTGCTGGAGGACCACATATAGGGCGAAAGATGCTAATTGATTAGCCATTTACCGTCAGCCAGGGATGAGCCAATTTTGTGCTTGAGAGCTGAGTGAGGTTACCTTGACCGCGTTACAAAAAGCCGTTGAGTTACTACTTGAAAAAATTCGACAATCCACGCCAACAACTCAACGAATCACGGTAAAGCTGGATCTGCCGGCTAATACCGATCTGATTGATTGGATGGAATCCCAACCCCTGTTTCCTAAGTTTTACTGGCAGTCCCGTGATTGCCGCGAGGAAGTAGTGGCGCTCGGGCAAATTAAAACATTTACCGATCCTAAAGCTGCCGAGAAAATCCTGGCAGATGATCAGCGTATTTGGGGAGGCCGCTCATTTGATGGTCGTACCCAGCGCAACAGACGATGCATGCCTTCTTTTTTCTTCCTGCCGTTGTTGGAAATCTTCCGTTTGGACGGTGGCTGGAATATTGCTGTGAACCTGTCTGCTGAGAGCCAAGTAAAAGTGGTTGAGGCGTTGGCCCAGCTAACGCTTGATGCAGTTGAAGTCCCGCTGATCACCAGCAAGATTTTAGGCCGGACATATAGCCCGGACTTCGCGGGCTGGTCACAGATGATAGGTAACGCCCTCGATGCAATTTCTCAGAAAGTGTTCGAGAAGGTGGTCTTGGCGCGTAAAACGACCCTAACCCTCGATACGCCTGTCTCTCCGGCCCAGTTGTTAAAAGCGAGCCGTGACAGTAACCATAACAGCTTCCATTTTATGATGGCACTCGATGCCAAGCATTGTTTTGTCGGCTCGACCCCTGAGCGGTTGTTCCTGCGCCAAGAGCAAGACCTGCTCACCGAGGCATTGGCAGGCACTATCGGCCGTGGTGTAGACATGGCGGAAGATAATCGCTTGGCACAATGGCTGCTTGATGACAACAAGAACCGTTATGAAAACCGCTTGGTCGTGGATGATATCGTTGACCGTTTGGTTCCTCGTTGCATCAGCATGAATGTGGCTCAGACGCCAGAGCTTATTCGCCTGCGCAAGGTACAGCACCTTAAGCGGGGAATCGATGCCCAACTTAATGACGGCGTTGAAAACTCGGAACTGCTCGATAGCTTACAGCCTACGGCGGCCATTGCGGGTCTGCCAAGGGATAAAGCGTTGGACTTTATCAGCGAGCATGAGCCCTTTGCCCGTGGTTGGTACAGTGGTGCGGTCGGTTTTCTGGGCGCGCGGCGCAGTGAATTTTGTGTCGCTATCCGTAGTGCGTTGATTATGGGTGACGAGTTACACCTGTTTGCCGGAGCCGGTATCGTTCCGGGATCGACCGCAGACAGTGAGTGGAAAGAGCTGGATCGTAAAACATCGACGCTTTGCAGCTTACTGGCCAGTGATGAGCCTGATTGGGAGCGCCAGACGGCATGAGCAATGGGGTTTCGACAAGAGCTGCCTTGAACCAGTTGTGGGCAGGGCTCATGCTTGAAGAGTTAGTACGCCATGGGGTAAAGCATATCTGTATTGCCCCTGGGTCTCGTTCTACACCGCTGACACTGGCTGCCGCTAAAAACGGTAAACTGGTCATTCACACTCACTTCGACGAGCGTGGGTTGGGTTTTCTCGCCCTTGGCCTCGCCAAAGCAACCAATGAGCCTGTCGCGGTAGTGGTAACATCCGGTACCGCCGTGGCCAACCTGCTACCTTCAGTCGCCGAAAGCGGCTTGACTGGGGAAAAGCTTGTGTTGCTCACTTCAGATCGCCCGGTTGAGCTGATCGATTGTGGGGCCAACCAAGCTATCCGTCAGCACGGGATATTCTCTACCCATGTCACCGCGTTTGAAGATATTCCTTCTCCGACCCAGGACATCAGTCCGGCATGGCTACTATCTACTGTAGATAAAGCCATGTACCAGCAGGCACAGCGTGGTGGTGCGGTCCATTTCAATTGTCATTACCCCGAGCCGCTCTATGGTGATGAAAGGGATTTTTCCGACTACCTCCAACCTGTCCAATATTGGCAAGAGAGCCATTCGCGCTTTACCCAGTACGTGGATGCCGAACGAAACGGCGTTGCTTTCGATGCTAAGCAGTGGCAAGACATGCAAGGTAAGAAAGGGATCGTGATTGCTGGCCGGGTAGCTCCGGGTGAACTTGCCGCTGTGAGTGCGCTGGCGCAGGCGCTTGGCTGGCCGCTGCTAGCCGATCCACAAGCCGGTGGCAGCAGTGACTGGGCTGGATTCGATGTCTGGTTACAAAACGAAGCATGCCATCAGCATTTGTTGCAAGCGGACAATATTATTCAGTTTGGCGGTCGCTTGGTGTCCAAGCGATTAGGGCAGTTTATTAGCGCCAAGCACTGGCAGCATTATTGGCTGGTGGACCCATTGGCAGTAACGCTTGATCCAAGCTGTGCTGCAACGGCGCGCATTCAAGCCAATATCGCTGATTTTTCAGGTTTACTGACGGAACATACTGTCAGTGCTGCACACCTCAACCCGAATAGTGGCTGGGCGGATAGCCTTAAAGTCGCTTCGAACCATTGCCTGACAACGATCCGGAACAAGTACTCGGCATTGAATGAAGTGAGTCTGGCGGCCAATATGATGGATTGGGTTGGCCAATACACGACATTGTTTTTGGGCAATAGCTTGATTGTTCGCTTGTTGGACATGTGTGGCCGTATGCCGCAAAGCGCGACGTTTGCCAACCGCGGTGCATCGGGTATCGATGGTTTGATAGCCACAGCTGCCGGTGTGCAACGTGCGGGTAAGCAGCCTATGCTTTGTGTCTTGGGCGATACCTCGTTGCTTTATGACCTCAATTCGTTGGCTTTACTTAAAGAGATCGAACAGCCAGTAGTGGTATTGGTGACCAACAACGACGGTGGGGCGATTTTTGATTTGCTACCGGTACCGGATGCCCAGAAAGACAGCCTGTACCGCATGCCCCATGGCCTCAGCTTTGGTCATGCCGCGGCAATGTTTGGGTTGGAGTATGCCTGCCCGATCACCCTGGTTGACGCCAAGCTGTCTATTGAAAATGGTTTAGCAACGGTTGGCACGACGCTGATCGAAGTACAGACGCCGGCAGGAGAGAGTGGCGACTTGCTGCGCGAGATGTTTAGCGAGATCAAACATGCGACTTTATTCTGAAACTTTTTACTCTAAAGCCCCCGATTCCAAAGCTCAGGACCTGAGCCCCGAAGCCGCGCTGACTGCACCGACCCTGGTGTTTCTGCATGGCTTGTTGGGTTCCGGCCGTGACTGGTTACAGGTTACCAATCAACTGAGCGGTCAGTATCCCTGCCTGACCGTTGATTTACCCGGTCATGGTCATAGCCGACTAGCCCAAGCTGAAGGCCTCGAGCAAACCAGCCAATGGCTAACTGATACCTTGGTCGCTCGTGGTGTGAAACACTATATCCTGATTGGCTACTCGTTGGGCGCGAGGGTGGCGATGTACCATGCCTGTCATCAAGGTGTTGAACAGAAAGCAAAACTGGTTGGTTTGGTTTTGGAAGGAGGGCATTTCGGGCTACCGCAAAGCGAGCGGACTGCCAGGTTGGACAATGATCAGACGTGGGCGCAACGATTTTCTTCCTTGCCGATTGCTGATGTACTGGCCGATTGGTACCAGCAACCGGTCTTTTCATCGCTGAATCATGACCAAAGACAAGGTTTGATCGCTAAGCGCAGTGATAATCTTGGCTCATCTATAGCACATATGCTACTGGCTACATCGTTAGCCAAACAACCTCTCCTGCAGCCTCAGTTAACCGGGTTGACCATACCTGTGCATTATCTTTGCGGAGAGAAAGATCAAAAGTTTACGCGTCTGGCCGAAGACTCCGACTTATCTTATCAGGTGATTGAAGACGCAGGCCATAATGTTCATGTTGAGCAGCCATACGCTTTTGCCAGAGCAGTAGACGATTTTATTTTAAGTACATTATTTTAAGAATAAGGCCGATGGAGTTTTATGATGCGTAGCGCGAAACTATACCAATACCAGCTTCCTATGGACTCCGGTGTGATCCTGCGTACCCAGCGGTTAGTTAACCGTGAGGGTTGGGTTGTCGAACTGCAAGACGGCGATCAAAAAGGCTACGGTGAAATTGCGCCATTGCCTGAGTTTAGCCAAGAGAGTGCAGAGCAAGCTGGTGAGCAGGCGCAAGCATTGCTGGAGCAGTGGGTAGCAGGTCAGGCTATCGATTTAGAAAAAGCGCTTCCATCTGTTGCGTTTGGTCTGAGTATGGCAGAGCTTGAACTTCAAGGCGGTTTGCCACAAGCCGGTAACTATACAGTTGCTCCGCTTTGTTCGGGTGATCCCGATGATCTGGTTATTGCATTGAATGACATGCCGGGCGAGAAAGTGGCCAAAATAAAAGTCGGCATGTACGAAGCCGTGCGTGATGGCATGGTCGCTAATATGTTTATCGACTCTATTCCAGGGATCCGCCTGCGTTTGGATGCCAACCGCCAGTGGACACCACTGAAAGCCCAGCAGTTTGCCAAGTACGTGAAACCGGAAAACCGTGGCGGTATCGCTTTTCTTGAAGAGCCTTGCCAGTCGCCAGCCGACAGCTTGGCCTTTGCTCAGGAAACCGGGATTAATATTGCCTGGGATGAAACTGTGCGTGATGAAGGCTTCGAGGTAAGAGCTGAGCCGGGTGTGGTGGCGATTGTGATTAAGCCGACATTGGTCGGTAGTGTACAGCGTTGTATCGAACTGGTTAAACAGGCGAACGAACAAGATTTGACTGCTGTGATCAGCTCAAGCATGGAAACCAGCCTTGGCTTGAACCAGCTAGCCCGTTTTGCTGAATGGCAGACGCCGGATGTGATCCCTGGTCTTGATACCATGCAGTTGTTCCTCAGCCAGCTGGAAACACCGTGGCCGCAGTGTAAGTTGCCGCTGAAAACCTTGGCTGAGCTGGATGTGGCATGGTCGAAGTAAGGCAAACTGTTCATGTGGAGGCCATCGCGGACGTGACGTTTTCCACATGGCCATGGCAACATTGGGCAAAAGAGCGACCTTCAGCGGTCGCTCTCTCATTTGGCGAGCAGCAATTCAGCTGGGCTGAATTGGCTGAACGAACTGATGAATATGCCCAAGGCTTGGTAGAGCAGGGCCTGAAACGAGATCAGCTAGTGGCTGTTGTGGCTCCTAATTCGGTATCGGTGATCTGGTTATTGTTGGCCATATTGCGAGCCGGGGCGCGCTATGTTGGGTTAAACCCACGCTTGAGTCAGCAGGAGCTATCTAACCAATTGGCACAACTTGAGTGTGACTTTGTTTGGTATCCGGCTAAATCCGGTATTGCGTTGGACAGTGTTCAAGGCTATGAACCGGACAGTAAACAAGCGCTACCACCGCGTTTACAACTGCTGCCACCGCAAACGCCGCGTATGGTGCCGGTTACTTGGCAAGCTTCTCGTGCCGCGACCATGACCATGACCTCAGGATCGACAGGTAACCCAAAAGCCGTAGTGCATAATGCGCAAAGTCATTTGGCTAGCGCAGCAGGTTTGCTGCAATGGATGTCGTTTGATGCTGAGGATAGTTGGCTGTTGTCACTGCCGTTATTTCATATATCCGGTATGGCGATTGTTTGGCGCTGGCTGTATCGCGGCGCGAAACTCGTTGTTGCCTCCTCGCAGGGTTTGGACGTGGCACTGGGGAAAGTTACCCACGCATCATTGGTACCTACCCAGCTCCAGCGGCTGCTGGAGAATAACCGTGGTGCATCTCTTTCATTGAAGCGAGTATTGCTGGGCGGGGCAGCGATCCCGGTTAGCCTTACAGAGTGTGCGAAACAAGCCGGTATTGAGTGCTGGTGCGGTTATGGTATGACTGAAATGGCCTCGACGGTCACGGTTAAGCCTGCCGATGGCAGTGCGGGTGTCGGCGCAGTATTGCCAAACCGTGAGCTAACGCTTAAAGATGGCGAAGTGCTGGTCAAAGGGAAGACCTTGGGAATGGGGTATTACCGCAACCGCACTATCTTTCCTTTTTCTGATCAAGAATGGTTTGCCACTAAAGATCTAGCCGATTGGCAAGATGAAGAGCTGTTCATCCGTGGCCGCAAGGACAATATGTTCATTTCCGGCGGTGAGAATATCCAGCCAGAAGAGGTTGAGAAAGTGCTATTGGCACACCCTGCGGTACAACAAGCCTTTATATTGCCAACGGACGATGCGGAATATGGCCAGCGTCCGGTCGCCGTATTGACTACTTCTTGTGAGTTGGACAAAACATTGGTGGATAATCTTACCCACTACATGAGACAGCAGGTTATGGGGCTTCGCCGCCCGGTATGCTACTTACCGTTGCCCGATCATCTGGCGACAGGCGGGATAAAAACATCCCGAAAACAACTGGCGCTGTGGTTGGTAAAGCAGCAATAAAGGGTTGAATTGAAAAAGGCCAGTGGCATTTGACCACTGGCCTTGTTTGATACTGTAATGATCAGAAAGTTTACTCTCAAAGCCATATTTTGATTGTGACTTGTAATTACAGCATACAGTGCGCTATTTCACTATCAAGTCATTAATCTCTTTGAACATGCACTCTATTTTGGTCGGTGCCTCATTGATATAATTTAAAATATTTGACTCTTCTTCTGAAGTGAATTTTTTAAATTCTGAGGTGGTAATATCTGGTTCAGTTACAATTCTTGAGCTCTCAATACCTACATCTGATAAAATACCTTCAATTTTATGAGAGTTAGATTTTAATGCTAAAAATGGTGTTAGGGTTTTCAATGAAAAGCAAAGTGAATGATATCTGGCGATTATCATGAATTGTGAACTTGCTATCTTATTAACATAGCTTTCGTAGTCATTTAAATAGTAAAACTTTCTTATTTTTTTATATTTAAATTTAATTAGTTTTAGCTTGTAAAAAGGATATCTTATTGCTTTGAACAAATTAGACTCAGCATGTTTCAATAAAGCATTAACAGTAAATTTTCTAATTTTACTGTTCGTTTTAGCTGGCAAGAACTCATATCCTTCTTCTAAACTTAAAAGATACAATTTCTCACTTAAGTCGAAATAGACACTATCTGTAATGCCTGTTCTTCCGGTAGTGGCTTTTTTCGACAAGTCATACTGAGAGTAAAATGACATGTCCGGCACTACTTTCGATTTTATATCATACTTGGCTAATTCTTGCTGGCTTAAGCTTTCTCGTACAAAAATCAAATCATAGCACTTAATACTCTCAATAATTTCACTGTTATTTTCTTGACATGTGGAATTAATAAGTACTACAGGTATATTTAAGTTTTCCTTAACATAATTTCCAACTGATATTAGGTCTTTAGCTCTGGGTTGTGAGTGGTGTAAGGTTCCTTCACCATTAACAATGACAATATCAGCTTGAGACATACTCGCTATAAAGCTTTTATTCTCGACCCATGGTTTTCCCACAGGATGAGTGTCTATAGTTTTTATTCCATTTTGAAGTAAAAGATCTTTTATGTTCTTTACAACTGTTTCACAGCCATGATGCGATTCAAATGATGTATCATTTAAGATTACAGCTTTTTTCATATGTATACCTGTCTAAACCTAAGCTTTTTTCTTTTTATCTTTAGCTGCACTACGTCTCGGCACCTTCATTTGCCCAAAAAAATTTAGCTGTAAATTAATTCTGAACTTTTCTAGGGCTTGATGACTTGGACTCGCGTAACGCTTCTCAAACCAGTGGACCAAGGGGTTGATGAGAGTGCTGGCAGTGCGTTGATAAAGCCGATTAACATGCCGGATTTTAGCTCTTTTGGGAGCTAACAACTAGCATGTTCATCGACTATCTCCCCGCAACTTCAGTACTTCCTCACGCAAATGGCTGCTGTTGGTGTCTTCAGGCTGTACGGGCTGCCCGGCCACAATCGTCACTTTTGACCAGAAGCGCTTCGGTACCTTCAACAAAGCCCGGCCGCCTTCTCGGCTGAAAATACTTCCCCACAAACCCTGGATAGCCACGGGTATTACCGGAACGGGAGAGCGCTTGATAATAAGATCAATCCCCCGCATGAAAGGCCCCATTTCGCCATCATAGGTTAATTGGCCCTCGGGAAAGACACAGACCACATCACCACGTTCAAGCTGTTTACTGACATCAACGAAGGCTTTCATGATCGATCTTCTATCCGTTGCATCAATAGGTACCACTTTACAGGCACGGCAAAAGCTACGGATCATCGGTAAGTTATAGATGTCCCTATCCATCAAAAAGCGAATAGGGCGCGGACAAGCGCCGGCTAGCAGTAGGGCATCCATATAACTTACATGGTTACAAACAATCAGCGCGCCGCCTTTCTCTGGAATGTTGGTGAGGTTTTTATGGGTCACCCGGTACATGGTGTGACTGACGAGCCAAACCATAAAGCGCCAGAAAAAATCAGGTGCCTGAGCGTATAGGTAGATCACTACGACAAGGTTCAGCACCGAGAGGATCAGGAAGAACTGAGGTATGGTGAACTCCAGAACCGCCAGCACCACAATCCCACTGATTGCACTGATAACCATGAAAATCGCATTCCAAATATTGTTGGCCGCAATCACCTGGGCACGCTCGGTTTCCTTGGCTCGGTGTTGCATCATGGCATACAGCGGCACAATAAATATCCCGCCTGACACTCCAAGCATGGTCAGGCAAACAAAGACACTGAGCAATTGGGGATCTGTCACAAACGCGACAATGGATTGGGTTTCTGGCAGTGAACTTGGTGTACTGAACATCAGACCGGCACCAAAGAGGGTTATCCCCATGCTGCCCAGTGGAACGATACCCGGTTCGATGCGATGGCCCGACATGCGGTCACACAGCAGCGATCCGATAGCGATGCCTATTGAAAACAGTGTTAGTAGAAAAGAAACCGATGCAGCATTACCGCCTAAGTGTAGTTTGGCAAAGTTCGGAAATTGTGTCAGGTAGCTGGCCCCGAGGAACCAGAACCAGCTGATCCCCAAAATGCATTGGAAAACGGTTTTATCTTTGCGGGCAATAGCCAAGGTTTTACGGGTCTGCCGTACCGGTTGCCATTTGAATTTCAGATCCGGGTTTCTCGGTTTAGTCGCGGGGATCCCTTGTGAACACAAATAGCCAATAACCGCAAAGCTAACCACACTGATTGCGGCGATATAGGTTGCCTGCTCTTGATTGGCAATGACGCCGGCGAGCAAAGTACCAATAAGGATAGCCAGGAAGGTGCCGGTTTCGACCAAGGCGTTACCTGAGACCAGCTCTTCTTTTTTCAGCTGCTCGGGAAGCAGAGCATACTTGGCGGGGCCAAAAAATGCTGACTGGGTACCCATCAGGAACAGCAGGATCAGCAACATCAGGTAGTTTTCGCTGATAAAGGCAAAGGCTGCCAGTGACATTATGACAATCTCTGCCATTTTCACCACCCGCATGATGGTGGCCTTGTCGTACTTATCGGTGATCACACCTGCGGTCGCGGAGAATAGGAAAAATGGCAAAATAAATAAGCCCGCAGCCAAGTTGATGATCAGATCGCTATCTACCGGCAAGGCGCCAGGTGCCGCAAAGGCGAACAGGATAAGCAAAACATTTTTGTAGATATTGTCGTTGAAGGCCCCAAAGGCCTGTGTAAGGAAGTAGGGCAAGAAGCGCCGCTGGGTTAGAAGTCTAGACTGATCTGACATGAATGCTTTAGCCTGAGTTCGAATTGATCATCGAAAGTAATCACCGCAGGTATTGCGGGTTGAAAAATGACGTTATCACTTGTTGACATGGGAGTATAGATATCTGGCCTTAAAGAAGGCCAGTGGTAGCATAATTAAGCGTTGTTAATTAGCCTTTCCAAGCATTAAGGTAAGTGCTTAGTAGGTTATTAATTAATGCTTTGCCATCGACAGGGACTGAGGTGAACAGCTTGTCGTCAACTGACAGCAAGGTGATCCCATGTACACCAGACCAGATCACACGGCTTGCCTCAAGGGTTTCATCGCTGCTGAGCTGAGGGTTGATTTGTTGAATAAGGGTTTCCAACATACCTGTCATGTTGTTGATACGTTCCGACTGCCACTCAGGCAGTTCTTCACCGTTCATGGTGTGTTGGAAAATCAACTGCCAGCGGTATGGGTTTCGCGAGGCAAAGTTAAGGTAACAAAAGGCAAGGCGCTTTAGGGCATCTTCCGCTGATGAGGCTTCTTTCATTTCTGCTTCTGCTTCTGCGAACAGCTCATCAAGAGTCTGAGCAACAGCGTGTAGCAGTAGCAGGTTGTAGTTGCCGAACACGTTAACCAAAGTACTTGGCACATAACCAATCATAGCTGCGACTTTGCGCAGGCTAAGTTCATGGTGGGGGTGCTGGGCGAGAAAGTTTTTGACTTGCTCCAGTGTCATACTTACCAACTCTTCGCGAGTATGGTCGTTTCGTCTTGCCATCGAAGTTACTCTTAATCGAATAAGTCTTATTTTGCTTAATTGTAATATGCCCCACTCAAGTGGGTATGATGCAAAATAAGTTTTTTTGCAGAAAGGCAAAAAATAATTAGAACATTGTTCGATATTCTAGTGTTAACCACAATAATAGGTCAAGTACCTTATCTTTCTCGACAACTATTTCTAACAATTACTTGGTGAGTTGTGAGCCTAGTCATGGCAAATGCCAGCACTTTTCTGAATGCTAGCATCATTATTCACGACTTTGGCAGCGCAGTTAAGCCCGGCGCCGCTCTTGGTTTTGCATCGAGACTTGATCGTTGAGGGTCCAGAAATCGACCAAGATACCGATGAGGAAAAAGCCGAAGGTGCATAGGTACAAAATACCGGTGAGCCATTTCCCCATGTACATTCGGTGTAGGCCAAACACACCAAGGAACGTCAGCAGTAGCCAGGCGACGGTATAGTCGATCTCTCCGCCCTGGAAGCGCAGGTCTGCTTCTCTGTCCATGGAAGGGATCAGGAACAGGTCAATTAACCACCCGATGCCTAACAGCCCCAGCGTGAAAAACCAGATAGTGCCGGTAACCGGCTTGCCGTAGTAAAAGCGGTGGGCACCGGTAAAACCGAAAATCCACAATAGATATCCGATCAGTTTGCTGTGAGTATCTTGCATATATGATCCCGTCTATATAAAAATTATTAACACTTTGAAGTTATTAAGGTTAAACCTTAGCCCAGTCTAGCATGACAAGACAGAATTTCATGGATACTAAATATTAGTAACAATTTGCTTATGTGGTTTGGTTGACATTCAGTTGAAGCGGTTTACGATGCAACGTTCAATATAAGGCAAAGGTAATTCATTCAAATGAAACGCATCTTCACAATATTTGCCCTGATCTTAACGGTCGCGTTTATCGCGCCAGAGGTTGAGGCAAAGAGATTTGGTGGCGGTAAATCATTTGGCAAAAGCTTTAAAACTGCGCCAGTGAAAAAGCAGCAACCGCAACAAACGGACAACTTGAGACAGCAGCAGCAACCTGGTGCTAATCAAGCAGCAAACTCAAGCAGGAAAGGACTGATGGGCGGCCTGATGGGCGGACTATTAGCGGGTGGATTGCTTGCAGCCTTCTTTGGCGGTGCGTTTGAAGGTATCCAGTTTATGGATATTTTGATTATGGGCTTGATTGCCTATGTTATCCTCAAATTATTCAAAACTATGCGCAGCGCGAAATCGACCCCAATGGGTCACCGCGAAGCGTATTCTGGTAACTCCCCGCGTCAGCCGCAGCAACCGAACCAGTTCCGCCAGCAGGCGAATCAGGGTGGTCAAGGTGGCATGGCACAGGATGAGTACGTATCAACCGATAGCGATGTACCATTCAATCTGCCTCCGGGCTTTAATATGAATGCATTCCTAAACGGTTCTCGCGAGCACTACCGTGTTCTCCAGGGTGCGTGGAACCATAATGAGCTAGACACAATCCGTGAGTATGTCAGCCCAGCATTGCTTGATGACTTGATTGCCGAACGTGCCAAGCTTGACGGCGAACAGCATACCGAAGTGATGTACGTTGATGCCGAGTTGGTGCGTGCTGACTACGATGCGAATATCGCGCAGTTGAGCATTAAATTCTCTGGCCGTTACAAAGACCGACAGGACGGTGTTGAAGAGGATATTACTGATATTTGGCACCTTGAGCGTGATTTGCGTGCACCAAATGCACCTTGGTTGATTGTAGGTATCCAAGCATAACGGTTAAATGCAAAATTGAATAAGCCGCCCCTCCGGGCGGTTTTTTTATAGCAAAAATATGATCTTGCTCGCTTTCGCGATGTCACTGAATTGATCTCAACACCTACAAATATTCTGCCAAGCCGCTAGTATTATTGTTAGGTTAATTCAGTAAGAGAGAGAAGCATGCCGTACAATGCCGATTTAGTTCATGAGATGAATTTGCTAGTTAAATTCCCAATGCACAGTGATTTGGAGGGGAT
The DNA here is from genome assembly GCF_024357955.1 of Photobacterium pectinilyticum. Taxonomy (GTDB): domain Bacteria; phylum Pseudomonadota; class Gammaproteobacteria; order Enterobacterales; family Vibrionaceae; genus Photobacterium; species Photobacterium pectinilyticum. The sequence continues at coordinate 5,879 of NZ_JANEYT010000036.1, read as the reverse complement.
AAAAGTACGCAGTGATGCCATGCCTGAGCTGGTGCAAGCTGCACAGCGGTTGTATGCGAAAGGGTTGGTTACACAGGAAGATGGCGGTTACCTTACGCATTCTGGTCACCAGGCCGTTGAGCACGCCAAGTCTGTTTTGCGTATCTTAACCGGCAAGGTTGCGGTTTAGGTCAGACTTTCCAATTCGGTAATATTATCCAATGCCTGCTTGTTACTGCTTCCACACAGTGACGGGCAGGCTTTAAATTGATGACAGACGGCAGGGCGTTCTGGCTTGCCGAAAATCTTGCACAGATTATTGTCGTTAAGCTGAATGCAGCGAACGCCCGCGGGTTTACCTTTTGGCATACCGGGGATCGGCGAAGAAATACTTGGTGCAATACAGCACGCTCCACAGCCTAATCGACATTCCATCACTAACCACTCATCTACACTAATTAAAACGGTTGCGAACGTTACCACTCTCTCCGCTAGGGATCAAAAAAATGTAGCTTTATCGGCTATGGATAGGAGTGATTCTTATTACACGATGATATTGGTGCTAAAGGGGCGGAAGTACTTGCACTTTGTGGGTGTGAAAGCTATAAAACCGCCTCAATGATAGGCCTTGGCCAGTCGCAAGGTGAGAGCAACAGAAGGCAGAGTGATGACGCAGTATTGGCAAGAGAAAGATTTAAAGGAAATGACCGACCAGGAGTGGGAAGCGCTCTGTGACGGCTGCGGTAAATGCTGCCTGCACAAACTGATCGATGATGATACCGATGAAATCTACTACACCAATGTTGCCTGTAGCTTGCTGGACAACAAGACCTGTTCTTGTAAAGACTACTCAAACCGCTTTGAATCCGGTGAAGAGTGCCTTAAGCTGACCCGCGACCGCATCGACGAGTTCGTCTGGCTACCGGAAACGTGTGCCTACCGTTTGCTGGCTGAAGGCAAAGCACTGCCTGAATGGCACCCATTGCTCACTGGCTCGAAAGATGCCATGCATGCCGCGAATGAGTCGGTACGTGATAGCGTGGTGTATGAGATTGATGTTATCGATTGGGAAGACCACATCCAAAACTTACCTGAATGGGCTAAAAAGAGTTAATTAACTTTGAAAGTTGAGAATGGTTTTTAGTGAGTCATACATTACGTTTGATTCATGATGGCTCAATACAAATCAAGAGTGCCGCCACTGATGCCATATTGTGCAACAGTGGCGGCATTTTTTTGATCGCGACAATGAAAACCCACATAGATAACTATTAAAGTTGAAAACCAGATGTATACTGTTTTTATATACAGTTTGGGTGTGGGGTGTGTATGCCAGAAAGCGATGAAAATCAGAAAAAAATCATACGAAAAGAGGTAGAAATTTCATCTATCCCTAAATTCGTTTACGAGAAACCATTGGTATCCATTGATGAGAATGGCGAACCTCAGGTTACCTACCGTGCCAATGGCAACAAGATCCTCATTAAGAAACTTCCCTTACTCAATATCGTCGGGTACGACAACAAAGATAACCTAATCAGCTACCAGCCGATAAACATGGCCAATGAGTTCTTGTTGTCGAAAGCAATTGATGATGGCGTGCTTGAGCTTGGTACAGATGCACAGGGGCTTGCCCATTACTTTAGCTTTGTATTGGACAAACAGGCTGAGTGGGATGCTGAATACGATGAAGGTGACTTTGACCCTCTCTATGATGACCCCCGCCCAGAATGGAATACCTTTCCTCGTAACAAACAAGAGCGGTTAACCTACCAGTATCGTGATGGAGTCAAGCAGCTCGCTATTGATGGTGTATTGGCTAAAACAACGGCTAGGCAATATATGAGCAGTGTTGTTGGTTTCTATAAACACTGTCTTCGCCAAGGCATCCGCTTTAATAATCCTCCCTTCCAGTTTGAGGCCGTGAATATCCATTTCGAGGCGTCTGCATCCAGTATGAAAGCTTACCAACAAAAGCAGGTGCACACGACGGATATGCGGATTAAGTTTGCTAAGTCATCTCGCAGTGGTGGCACAAACCTCAGTAACCTTCGCCGTGACTTAAAACCTTTTACAAATAGTGAATGGAACATCCTACAAAATATATTGATGAAGTCCCGCAGGGTAGTTCGTCATGGTGACAATAATAAACTGCACTCACTGCCGATTGAGTTTTGCCTGCATCCAATGATTTGCCGTTATACAGGGTTGCGCCGTGAGGAAGCAGCGAGCCTTCATTTGGGACAGATAGTGAACCCCGAAACCATGATTCAGGACGGCAGAGAGGTGTTTAAAAAGCCTGTGATGGATTTGGGTGTCGGTGATAAGTACCAATCACTCACAAAGACCGCCGAGGGCTTCGCAGAGAAGAATAAAAGCCGCGATACCATTATCCCCGCCCCATTGATGAAGATGCTTTACGATTACTCGCAGTCCGACAGGTATCAAAAGCGCCTTGAGAAATTCAAAGCATGGTGCAAGGAGCAGACTGAGGCAGGTAATACGCATTTCTTTGAGGGTGACGATGCCATTAACCCCGAGCTTGAGTACCTGTTTATTACCCAGTCCGGGAAACCTATGTTTACGCGGCTACAAGACTTTACTGGACGCTGGGTTGAAGTACGTAACACTGCAAATCTAACCCAAGGTCTTGACCATCCTATAGTTGGCTCCCTACATAATTTACGGCCAACATTTGCTGTGGATATATTTCGCCATCTTTTAAATAAAAAGGATGAATATGGCAACCCATCAATCACACCCGATGAGGCTCTGGATAAGGTGTCAAGGTTGCTTGGCCATGAAGATAGGGCGACGACCATGGAGTACCTGAAAATAGCACAGGATATGCCCTCTGCCGACGAAATCTACGAGGATGTACTGGACTATATTGGCGCTTTTGAGGACTTGGAAGGGGCACTATGACGCAAGGACGTAAACGTACCAAGATTACAACAAAAAAGACCAGCGCACCTATCATCCCAATTCGTTTTGCAGATATGGTATTAGATTGTGGCAATGGAAACAAATCCCACACTCACCGCCTGCGCTACCGTAACGTGCCGACAGTAAAGCAAATAAAATCAGGGAGTGGCGTGCTAGCGAATCGGGATGATATCGTCAGGGACATTCACCAACGGCTAAACCCATTACCTGAAAACATATCAAAGCAGAATTATTTTTCTGGGCTTGTTATTTACTTTAAATACCTTGATGGTATTGGTTACCACGGTGACCTTTTTACTAATGCAGTCATGATTGATTGCTTAAAGCACTTCAATAAATTACGCGAAAAAGGTGAGCGGGTATCGTTAGCAGGGCAGATTCAAGTCAGCTTATCTTTCTTTTTAAGGCTGTGGAATCGAGAGTCTGACCTCAAGACACTGCCAGAAGTTGCAGCACGCCCTTTGGCTGCAAATAAAGCGTTTCATGTGGAAACAGAGCTGAAGACTTTATCCAAAATATTGGTTAAAGGCGCACTGGTCTTTCAGGAAGCGATTGAGAAAAATGAGTTGCTAGATATTCACCCGTTCTTTGATGAAGAACGGTTTGATGAGCAAGTAAGGCGCAATGGCTGGAAATTAAGGCAAAGTGCAGAAAAGAAAAAGGGCTTCAAGCAGTGCATGAAACCCACAGCTGCAAATATAAAGAGTAGCCCGCTTCCACTTGAGCAATTTCATCGGCAAGCTCTTTATAATCAGGCATCGCGCAATTGGTTTTTCGTGTTCTCAATGCTGACAGGCATGAATACATCGGTGCTTGCTAATGTGCAGCATGGGGATGTTTCATTTAAAAGTATCGGTAGCGGGCGGTTTGTTTTTGACGGTGAGAAGTTCAGGGCGGGTTATAAGGACTTGGATAATAGCGCTGGTTTTAGTCAGCGAACCCAAGAGTTGATTACCCGATGGCTAAAAACATCTAAGGTGATGTACCTATCACTGGGTATCCCGCTGTCAAATGAGCTGCCGCTCTGCCCTTTCTTTAATACCAATGGTGAGGTTTGGACATTCATTAGCCATGGTTCAAATGTTGGCCGCGTCAATACTCAGCTTGAAAAGATAACTGGCTTAACGGTTACTACAAGCCGATTCAGGGCAACAAAATCTGATGTACTGATGCGAGTCACTGAAGACATCTTCCTTGTGTCACAGGGGCTGAATAATGACATAAATGTTGTCGCCCAACGCTACTCGAGTGGTGTTCAGGCAGACCATGATAATAACCTCAATGCCACGTTTGGCGCGTTAAGCGCGGTTGCCAAGGGCGAGGAGATTGGTAAAGCCATCGAGGATGCAAAGGCGATGCGCAGCGATATTTTGTCAGATTATGATTATAAGAATTTGCGCAGCCGTAAAAGCAAAGAGCAGCCATTAATGACAACGCCCAGTGGTATCAAATGCGCAGGAGCAACACCAGAGAAGCTTATTGCGGAAGCGAGGCGCATGAAGCAGTTGGGCATTGATTTTTCCAAAGATACGGGGCGTTGCACGGATTTTCTTGCTTGCTTTGATTGCGACAGTCATAAATTGGTGGCGTCAGAAAATGACATTTGGCTGATGCTGTCATTTTTAGAGCAAATTGAAGACCTCAAGGAGATGGTGGCGAGTAATTCCGCACCTAAAGATGAGTATTTTGTGGTGGAGGGGATGTTGAAAAAAGTCCTTCTCAGGCTGAAACAAAAAGCACCAAAAAATTACGCTCAAGCAAAACAAAAAGTGGATGATGGCGACTACCACCCGCTTTACCAAGACCGAGCCAGCGCAAGTCAATTCTTTAAGGGGTAACTTATGTCTGAAAAGCTTATACAGCTTCGCCAAGAACTTGCTGAGAACCCGTATGTGACGTTTGACTCTGACAAGAACGGAGTGTCACGTGTTTTTGATGTAGAGTGGGACTTTCATGCCCTGAACCAGAATAAAAAAGCACTCTCTTTTAGGCATATTGATGAGAAGTACCGCCATGATATTCAGTCTTACCTCTATGCGCTGATGCAATGGCAAAAGGAAAAATCAAACTCTAACTCCCATGTGGCTGTTAGCACGCTCATAGCCACAAGGAATAGATTAAGCACCATCGCAACACGCTGGGGAAAAAGTGACTTCAGCTTGCTTTCGAGCGAACGAGAGTGGGAGAGATGCAGTAAAACATTGTATGGGGTTGGTGCTGAATTTACGTGCCAAGGTCTTGCCTCTACGATTAACTCACTGAATAAAGCAGATCTTGTATCGCGTTATGTCCATAAACGAGAGTATATCAAGTGGGTTAATCCTGATACGGAGGACGGTGGTCAGGCCATCGCATTTCCTGAAGCGATTCATGTCAGTATTTTAAAAACGGTTGTTAAGTTTGTTGAAACCTATCACCCTTATCGCCATCAGATTTCAGAGGCGATGGAAAAGCTATACACCTATCAGGATGATATGCTGAGTGCTGAGTTAAAAGCACTTGATGTAAGTACCTTAACCGATATGCAAATGATGACATTAAGAAAAAGGATGTCTGACAGAACAAGCAAGTGGCCTGAACGAAAAGCCATTCCTAATTTTTCCTTTTACAGGCGAGGAAACTGGTTAGGTACGCTGCTCAGGATGTGCTTTATCTGTGTCGGTTTATTCTCCGCAGCCCGAAAGGAAGAGCTGCTCTCCATGAATAAAGAGAGCTATGACGATTCACTGGCTGCTGTGCCCAAGGTTTCAGGATTTTCTACAAAAGGAAATAAGGGCGAAAGAATTTATACCACGTGGAATACCGCCCCTATCGCAAAGCTGGCGCTGGAGCTGGCTTTTGATGCCACGCAAGCCGCGAGAAGGTATTCGTTAGAACGGCTAAATAGCTGATCCTAATAGTGCTACATTTTGATAACTCCATGACCGCCTCCTGGAAATGGTGATACGTTGTCC
>NZ_JANEYT010000035.1 GCF_024357955.1 Photobacterium pectinilyticum | reverse complement strand
CGGGGGCCGGATTTGAACCGACGACCTTCGGGTTATGAGCCCGACGAGCTACCAAGCTGCTCCACCCCGCGTCCGTATTTTATTGAAAGGCAAACTAAAGTAAGAATTGCCTTTCGAGGCTGCGCATTATACGAGGAAATGAGACGGATGCAATAGTTCTCAAAAAAAATTTGTCCTTTCCTTTCCAACCGTCTATTTACTCATCAAATTTTCATTATTTGCTCACGATAGTACCGTAATTCAGCAATCGAATCGTGAATATCATCAAGTGCCAAGTGGCTACCTTTCTTGCTAAAGCCATCAAGCACTTCCGGTTTCCAGCGACGAGTCAGCTCTTTGAGCGTACTGACATCCAAATAACGATAGTGGAAGTACTGCTCTAGTTCCGGCATATGCTTATAAAGGAAACGTCGATCCTGGCCAATACTATTGCCACAAATTGGCGATGCCCCTTTCGGTACCCACAACTCCAAGAATGCGATAGTTTGACGAATTGCCTCTTCTTCGCTCACATTGCTCTGGCGGATCCGCTCAACTAAGCCGCTGTTGGTATGAGTCGTGGTGCACCAATCATCCATCTTGGCCAGTTCAGCTTCAGGCTGGTGTATCGCAAGTACTGGCCCCTCAGCCAACACATTGAGCTGCGCATCAGTAACAACTGTCGCAATTTCAATGATTTTATGGGTTTCAGGATCCAACCCGGTCATTTCTAAGTCGATCCAAATTAGGTTCTGATCGCTGATCATCATCGGATATTGCCTATTCTATGAGTAAACCATGTATGATAATACCAAACTAGCGCCAATGCCGAGATTGCAACTGCAGGTTTTTCGGCGGACTATGCATCGGTATATTACCGTAAGCCAACTTAACTGAATGATATTCTTGTGGCAAAAAAGAAAAAGCTTACTAAAGGTCAGAGTCGCCGTGTGCGCTCAAACCAAAATAAACGCCTGAAACGCGAAAAAGATGACGTCCAGTGGGATGAAGCCCTACTGGAGTCTGCTCGTGAAGGCCTCGTAATCACCCGCTTCGGTCAGCATGCTGATGTTGAAGACCCTGAAACAGGTATTATCCACCGCTGCAATCTACGCCGTAGTATTCAGAGCCTGGTGTCTGGCGATCGCGTTGTCTGGCGACCGGGTGTTGAAGCACTCCAAGGTATTAACGGTGTCGTCGAAGCCGTCCATGAACGCGAGTCAATGCTTACTCGCCCAGACTACTATGATGGCGTCAAAGCCGTGGCAGCCAATGTCAACCAAATCATCATTGTATCGTCCGTACTGCCCGAGCTATCGCTAAACATTATTGACCGCTACCTAATCGCAGCCGAAACCGTTGGTGTTCCACCACTAATTGTTCTCAATAAAGTCGATCTGCTTGAACCAGATGAGCGCACCCATGTTGAAGAGACCCTCGCCTTGTACCAAGAGATTGGCTATCAAGTTCGTTTGGTCAGCTCGGAAACAGGCGAGGGACTTGATGGATTGCGTGATGATCTCAAAGGCCACATCAGTATTTTTGCCGGCCAATCAGGCGTGGGGAAATCAAGCTTGGTGAACGCCCTGATGCCAGAGGTGGAGGCCGAAATTGGTGATGTATCAGAAAATTCCGGCCTGGGTCAGCATACAACGACAGCAGCCCGGTTGTACCACTTCCCTGATGGCGGTGATCTTATCGACTCGCCAGGGGTACGTGAATTTGGCCTTTGGCACCTGGAAACAGACCAAGTCACCGAGGCATTCGTCGAGTTCCGCGATTACTTGGGTGGCTGCAAATTCCGCGACTGCAAACACGGTAATGATCCGGGCTGTATCATCCGTGAAGCTGTTGAAGAAGGTAAAATCCACCAAGCCCGCTATGATAGCTACCATAAGATAATCGATAGCATGTCTGAGAATGTCGCCAACCGCCAATTCTCACGCAACAAACCTGATTGATTGCTTTACCGCTCCCCGTATCGACGGGGAGCTGCAGTCTCGACAGCAAGTAACTGACTTTACTCAGCAAGTTAGGTATCATTACAGGCCAAGGTTACAGATAAGTAACTATCTTGTTGAAAAACCTATTGTTTCTGGAAGGCACCGTGCACGACAATTTCAAAATCGGCTTGCAGTACTGCGCGCCAAAGCAAACCCTGACCCAGCTAGCAGGCAAACTTGCCTCAATGAAAGCTGGCAAGTTAACGACCGCAGTTATCCGCTGGTTCATCCGCCAGTACGGCATTGATATGAATGAAGCTCGTAACCCAGATCCAGCAGCTTACGACACCTTCAATAACTTCTTTGTTCGCGAGCTGAAAGACGGTGCCCGCCCAATCAATGACGAGGCAGCGATCATCAGCCACCCTGCCGATGCTTGTGTCAGCCAACTAGGCCCCATCACTGGCGGCGAGCTGATTCAGGCCAAGGGCCACACCTATGAAGCGGTTGAACTGCTAGGTGGCGATCAAGCTCTGGCTGATCAGTTTCAAGACGGCCACTTTGCGACACTTTACCTGTCACCAAAAGATTACCACCGTGTTCATATGCCATGTGACGGCACCTTGCGCCATATGGTCTATGTGCCAGGCGAGCTATTTTCGGTTAACCCACTGACCGCGAAGAATGTACCGAATTTGTTTGCCCGCAATGAGCGCGTGGTATGTATCTTCGATACCGAGTTCGGCCCAATGGCACAGGTACTGGTTGGCGCCACAATTGTTGGCAGTATTGAAACCGTATGGGCAGGTACCATTACGCCACCGCGCAGCCCGCAAATTCATCGCTGGAATTACCCAGCCGACGGCGAGCAAGCGATTACCCTGAAAAAAGGGGATGAGATGGGCCGCTTCAAACTAGGGTCCACCGTGATCAACCTGTTCCCCAAAAATGCCATTGAGTTTGTTGATGGTTTGGAAGCCGGTATACCAACCAAGATGGGCAGTGCCTACGCAAAGCGTGTTGCAGCGGAGCAGCCAGAAGTCTAAACGGTTAACATTTTTGAACAAAAAGGGCCTTTTACGGCCCTTTTTTTATGCAAAAAATTGACCATGTCGAGGAAAAAATCAATACCCAAATAGTATGCTGGAGTCAGTCAATAATATAAGCAAACCAACATACTATGAAAAAACTCCCTATATCCCAACTAGTTAAATTACTGGTCGCGTTCGGGATCCCACTCGGGATCCTGATGCTGCCGATTGATGCTATCCCTATCGCGGAATTAACCGTTTCCCAACATCGCCTCCTTGCTATCTTTGCGCTTGCGGCCCTGCTTTGGGTACTGGAGCCCGTCCCGGTCTTCGCCACCTCGATCTTGATCATTACCTCGCAGTTAATAATGATCTCCGATAGTGGGCTACATACTTTCCGAACACCTCCAGCGGGCCATGAGATGGGGGAAGTGCTCAAATACACCGACATCCTCGGTTCATTCTCATCACCTATCATCATCCTGTTCATGGGGGGCTTTGCCCTCGCAATAGCTGCATCAAAATATGAGCTGGACAACAACTTGGCACGGGTACTGCTAAAGCCGTTTGGCACCCAGCCCAAATTCATCATGCTCGGCCTGATGTTGATCACTGCAGTGTTCTCGATGTTCATGTCCAACACCGCGACCACCGTAATGATGCTGGCCCTGCTGGCGCCCATCGTCGCTTCGGTACCCAAAGGCGATATCGGCATCAAGGCATTGGTACTGTGTATCCCTATCGCAGCCAACACCGGTGGTATTGCCACGCCAATCGGTACCCCGCCCAACGCCATTGCCTTACAGTATCTAACTGGCGAGAATGCCATCAGCTTCCTTGGCTGGATGGTGATTGGTCTGCCGTTTGTGATCCTGCAGCTGGCCTTTGCCTGGTGGCTGCTGCAGAAGATGTTCCCATCAACCCAGACCCACATGCAGCTCGATCTCAATGGCCAGTTCCAGAAAAGCTGGCAGGCTATTGTGGTGTACATTACCTTCGGCCTGACCATCCTGCTGTGGATGACCAGCTCACTGCACGGTATGAATGTCTATGTGGTGTCCATTATTCCGCTCGCCGTATTCACCCTGACCGGGATCATGGGTAAAGAAGAAATCAAGCTGATTAACTGGGAAGTGTTATGGCTGGTTGCCGGTGGTATTGCCATTGGCCTCGCGCTGGATAAAACAGGCCTTGCTAGAGCGCTGGCCCATGCTGTGGATTACGATGCCCTATCACCCATTGCTGTGGTACTGACCTTGTCGATTATCTGTTGGCTGATGGCGAACTTCATGTCCAACACAGCTACTGCCAACCTGTTGATCCCAATCGCCGCAGCTGTCGCCGCATCCATGGAAAGCCTAGCATCAATCGGCGGCCTGCAAGGCGTACTGGTCGTTGTCGCGTTCTCGGCCTCGCTCGGTATGATCCTGCCGGTTTCGACACCACCGAACTCACTGGCTTATTCAACCGGGTTAATAGAAAGTAAAGACATGGCCAAAACCGGCCTTATTATCGGTTTGGTCGGCCTCGCTGTGGTCTACACCGCCGCGCTGATAATCACCTAACGGGCACCCATCCCAAAAGTGTGAAGGCAGCTAATGCCGCCTTCACACAACCTTACTATTCCGACACTCTAGAAGCATAACTCTGTTAACTAGATCACTTTAATTATATGAATTATCGATAATTATCATTCACCTTCTGCCATGGGTCTTTTCGCTTTGCCCAAGGTACACACCGCTCCGCTAAAACACACCGGAAATGCCACTTATATAAAACCAACATCTGGCTGCCGAGAGAGATAACAATGAACCTAACGATCAAACACAAAATACAACTGGCGATTGCAGTGATTATCGCTACCGTCAGCGCCGTCCAAGCCTGGATATCCATCTCCCAGCTTCAGCAGGAGACCACCAGCGCCATCAACAATCAAATGCGCGATATTGCCCAAGGTACCAGCAGCAATATCAGTGATTGGCTCGCCATACGCAGTGATATGATGCTGGCCAACGAGAGCCTGATTGCCAACCAGAACAATGTCGACCGCGAACTGCTGCTCACCAAGCGTGCCGGGCAGTTCCTGTCGGTCTATGCCGGTTTCAATGACGGTACCATTGCCTACGGTGATAAGACCGAAGATTGGCCTGAGGGCTATGATCCCCGCACCCGCCCTTGGTATCAGGATGCGATGCGCCAAAACGGCCTGATCCTGACCGCACCCTACGAGGATTTCGATGGCAGTATGGTGGTTAGTTTTGCCAAAGCCTTTCAGGGCCAACACCGTGGGGTACTGGCGGCCGACTTAACCATTACCGATATCATCGATCAAGTACTTAACCTACAACTGGACAACAACGGCTTTGCCTTTTTGGTCGATGGTAATAACAACATCGTGGCCTACAGCGATGAGTCTCTGAGCCAGCAACCACTGACCCAACTGGATAGCGATTTATCACCGCAGCTGCTCCAGCGGTTGGTTGCCAACCCAGCAATCCACACTTTCCATCTCGATAGCGACGGTCAGGATAAGCTTATTTATGCCACGCCTATCGCAGGAACAAACTGGACACTGGCTTTGGTGGAAGACAAAGATCTGGCCTTTGCCTCTATCGGCGAGCAAATCAAATTTATCCTGCTAGCCTCTGTCGGCCTATACATTGTGATTTCGGCGATCGCCACACTGACCATCAATAATTTGCTGCGCCCGCTATCACGACTCAGCGAATCTGTAGCCCAGCTGGCCCAAGGTCAAGGTGACCTTACCCAACGCATTGATATTGAACGCATGGATGAGATCGGCATGCTGGCCGATAACATGAACCGTTTCCTCGGCCAGCTGCAGACCATGATCAAAGGCGTGGTCACCCAATCTGACCGCCTTGGCGAGCAAGCCGAGCTGTCCGCCCAGCAAACGCTGCAAGCCAACCAGAAGGTCAACGAGCAGCAAAACGACATCAACCAGATTGCTACCGCCATCCATGAAATGTCCGCCACCTCTGCCGAAGTGGCCAGCCACGCCGAAATGACCGCCGCCGCGGCACAGGCCTCAACCAGTTCCTGTGAGCAAGGCCAAGGCGTTATCAGCCAAAACCGCAATGCCATTACCTCACTGGCAACACAGGTAAGCGATGCTGCCAGCGTGATCAATAAACTGGAAAGCAATGCCCAGAACATCAATCAAATCCTGTCGACCATCCAAGGTATTGCCGAGCAAACTAACTTGCTTGCCCTCAATGCCGCCATCGAAGCAGCACGGGCAGGCGAGCAAGGCCGCGGGTTTGCGGTTGTCGCCGACGAGGTACGAGTACTGAGCAAACGTACCCATGACTCGACCGAAGAAATCCGCGCGATGATCGAAACCCTGCAGCAGAATACCCGCCAAGCGGTCGACAGCATGCAGGCGAGCACCAACCTAGCCGGTGAGAGTGTCGGCTTTGCCGAGGCCGCCAGTGACAGCCTAAGCCAAATCACCCAGGCGATCAGCGAGATCTCGGACATGGCGACTCAAATTGCCAGTGCCACCGAAGAGCAGCGGGCGGTCAGCGAAGATATCAGCCGCAATACCCAAGCAATCAAGGATGTGTCAGATCACCTGTCGGTGCAAACCGATGCGGTAACGGAGAACGCCAAGGAAATGCACAGTACCGCAGCCAGCATGTGCCGCGACGTTTCACGCTTTAAGGTCTGAGGCCCATAACCTGACAGCACCTCCTGTGCAAAGCCGCCCAACTAAGGGCGGCTTTTTTTTGGGGGGGAGGGGAAAGCCCTCGCAAAATCAATAACTAGGTTTTCAATAACGACCTGTTCTTTTATCTATAACTGGATATGGCTGCCAATTCCACTCCCTTCTTCTTCACAGCGACGTCCCACCCACTACACTAAAAAGGTTGGCTAATTAAATAAGAATAGAAAGAGGAACGAAAGTGAAATCACAATCTTTCAACGTGTTACTACTCACCATGGCGGCGGCATCCATGTCTACCGCTCAAGCGGCCGAATGGAGCTATGAAGGCGAGCATGGCGCCGATAACTGGGGCAAGAGCTTTGTCACCTGTGGCGAAGGAGTCAACCAAACTCCGATCGACATCAAGCACACCGTCAAAGCCGAGCTGACCCCACTGCAGCTCGATTACCAAGGAAAGGTCCACGAGGTAATTAACAACGGCCATACTGTGCAAGCCAATGTCGAGGGCAAGAACCAGCTGGTTATCGATGATCAAATCTTCGACCTCAAGCAGTTCCATTTCCATACCCCGTCAGAAAACTATATCGCCGGCAAGCAGTTTCCGCTCGAAGTACATTTTGTCCATGCCAATGCCAAGGGACAACTGGCCGTCGTGGCAGCAATGTTCAAGACTGGGCCGCGTGGTAATGAGGCCTTCAATACCTTACTGACCACCGTACCGGAAAAAGATCAGATCCTGCCACTCAATAAGGCCTTGAACCCAGCGGATCTGCTACCGAGGGAGCGGGAGTATTACCGTTTCAGCGGCTCGCTGACGACTCCTCCATGCAGCGAGGGGGTACGCTGGTTTGTCATGCGCGAAGCCCAAGCCGGTACCGAGCAGCAAATCGACAGCTTGCATAAAGTGATGGGTAACAATGCCCGTCCGCTACAACCCCTCAATGCCCGGGTCGTCTTGGAATAAAGACGGTTGAATGGTCCTAATTGATAAACCTGATACCTGGCGCTTCTGTTGACTGCTGAGGCGCCGCCTTTTTCCATCCCCGCGTTCCAGCAACAAATCCCTTGCCTCTTCTCACTGATATACCGCAAGATATTTCCCCAATATAAGGATATTGCACGATCGCCGCCTACCGCAAAGCAACCTTCAGGGTAGAAGGTAGCGGCCATAAAGGATAAGCATGAACTACGAATGGCTGGCACTGGCTGCTGCATTACTGTGGGCTGTCAGCAGCCTGATTTCCATCACCCCTTCTCGTCATTTGGGCGCCTTTGCCTATAGCCGCTGGCGGATGGCCTGTGTCACGGTGATGCTCTCTAGCATGGCATGGCTCAACGGTGGCTGGTCGAGCATGCAGTGGGATTATGCTACCGTGATGTTGCTATCTGGTGTGATCGGGATATTTATCGGTGATACCGCCTTGTTTGCCTGTTTCAATCGCATCGGCCCGCGTCGCGGAGGCTTGCTTTTTGCCTGCCATGCGGTATTTTCGGCATTGCTTGGCATGTGGCTATTCGGTGAAGTGTTACAAGGCTGGAAGCTTGTCGGCAGTGTCGCTGTTTTTTCCGGCGTGGCTATCGCGATCGTTTTCGGCCAACGTCCAAGCGATGACCGGCAGCAACACTGGGAAGGCACCCATGGTTCGCTCGCATTCGCCGTCCTACTCGGGCTGACAGCGGCCCTATGCCAGTCCCTCGGTGCCATTATCGCCAAACCCGTCATGCAGACTGCAGTCGACCCTATTGCGGCATCAGCGGTCAGAATGGCCAGTGCCTTTGCCGCCCATTCGCTATTGCGTCTAAGCGGAGCCCGACTCGCCCTGCCCATACAATCAATCAACCTTCGAATATTCCTACAGGTCGCCCTCAATGGACTGCTTGCCATGGCGATTGGCATGACCTTGATCCTCTATGCCCTGCGTGATGGCGATGTCGGCATGGTTGCCCTACTTTCTTCAACCTCGCCGATCATGATCCTGCCATTGCTCTGGCTGCATACCCGCCAACGCCCTCCTGTGACGGCCTGGGTCGGTGCCGTGGTCGCGGTATTTGGTACAATGCTGATATTAGCCAACTAAAGAGCAAATGATAATTATTTGCATTTGAGCTGTGATTTGATTATCCTTTGCCTGTTGGTTAAGGCGCCTTGGAATCCTACCCTGCGACAAAACCACACCCTGTACTAAAACGACTGGCTGTTCCCCCTCAGCTTTTTGGCCGCGGCAGTGATACCCTCCTGCCACCAGATGTATGAACCGTTTCTGCAGGCAGAAACAAACAGCGCGGCAACCTAGCCGCGCGGTTCATTGGTCAAGTGTGCTTTAACGCCATAGGTTAGGATCGACAATCAGGCGATCGTGATCGGAAATGCGCTGACTTGATCTATATGATCCACACCCAGCGATAACATGATCAAACGATCCACCCCCAAGGCCACACCAGCGCAATCCGGGAAGCCAGCACGCAGTGCCTCGATCAAGCGCATGTCGATAGGCTGCGGGGCTAGCCCCATTTCCTCACGCTTGCAGTTATCAGCTTCGAAGCGGGAGAGCTGCTCATCCCCATCGGACAGCTCGTGGAAGCCATTGGCTAGCTCAACCCCCCTGAAATACACCTCGAAACGTTCTGCGACACGGCTATCTTGCGGGTTGATCTGGGCCAAGGCCGCCTGAGAAGCTGGGAAGTCGTAGACAAAAGCAGGTACCTGTTGACCTATTTTCGTCTCGACACCGACACTAAACAGCAGCTGTAACAAGGTATCGCGATCCTGCTCAGGTTCGGCGATATCGGCCAACCCCAAATGTGCCGCCACAGACTTGAGCGCCGCCATACTACCTTCCAGCGGGCAGACACCCAGTACATCAATAAATGCCTGCTGGTAAGTCATTCGCTCAGCAGGCCCGCTACCCAGTACCAATTGCAGTAAGTCATCCATCTCATCCATCAAGGCATGGTGATCAAAGTCAGGGCGGTACCATTCCAGCATAGTAAATTCAGGGTTGTGAAAACGGCCAGATTCTTCGTTACGAAAAGACTTACAAACCTGATAGATTGGACCACTACCAGCAGCGAGCAAACGCTTCATGTGGAACTCAGGGCTGGTCATCAGGTAAAGCTGCTGGCCATCGGCAAAGCCCGGGCCGACAAAGGTCGTTTGAAAGGTATGAAGATGAATGTCTGTCACTGTTGCCTGGCTCATCGCCGGAGTATCGACTTCCAGTACCTCTCGTTGCGCAAAAAAGTGTCGGATCATCGCCAGTATCGCAGCACGCTGCTTAAGTTGGGCCAGGGGAGCGGTCGGTTGCCAGTGGATAGTCATAGCCAGTAATCATCAAACATTGAGGGAAAGTGAAGTCAATATTTTACCCCATTTTGTCCAAATACCCATTACCGAAAAACGCCCCAAGGAACATACCCTTGAGTAGACCCCCGAATATGTGAAGACCCACCATCCGGATCTAACCCCATATCAGCCAAGCCCTAATACCAGCAGATTTCAACAACAAAAATACTTATGAAAGATTATGAAAAAATCATGATCAGCAAGCATTCAGCTTGGACTCATTTTTAACACGAAAAACAAATAAAAGATTAACAAAACAACCACAGAGCCGGCATTTACACAACAGTCCGAATGAAAGCACTCATTTACACCCTACATAAACTGTTCTTTATTAGTGACTTGGTTACATACACCGAAACACGCCATTAACGAGCCAGAAGCAAACAACACATTTCACTTCGATTAATTAACAACCGTAAAGCATTACAATTTGTGACAATAATCACACTTCCTATAATCGCCTTATACTTTTGGGCTATTTCGTTTAAAAAGTCGCGTCTAAATCAACTTTTCTATCGATATTGTTTCATAGAATGCCTCTAGGATTTCAAGGTTAAGTACGCTCAGGCGTACTTTTTTAAATTTTATCGTCTTACCTCCGGAGGATAGCTGTGAAAACAATTACCACAGATATCGCTGTAATCGGCGCAGGTGGTGCAGGTCTTCGTACTGCCATCGCTGCTGCAGAAGCAAACCCAGACTTAGAAATTGCTCTTATTTCTAAAGTTTACCCAATGCGCTCTCATACCGTAGCTGCAGAGGGTGGCTCCGCTGCCGTCATCAAGGATGAGGATAGCTTGGACAACCACTTCAACGACACCGTTGGCGGTGGTGACTGGCTATGTGAACAGGACGTTGTTGAATATTTCGTAGAAAACGCGACACGCGAGATGACCCAGCTAGAGCAATGGGGTTGTCCGTGGAGCCGTAAAGAAAATGGTGACGTGAACGTACGCCGCTTCGGTGGTATGAAGGTTGAGCGCACATGGTTTGCCGCAGATAAAACCGGCTTCCACATGCTGCACACACTGTTCCAAACGTCTATCAAATACGATCAGATCAAGCGTTTCGACGAATACTTCGTTGTCGACCTACTGGTTGAAGAAGGTGAAGTACAGGGTCTTGTGGCTATCCACATGGCCGAAGGTGAGTTGATCTGCATTAAAGCGAAGTCTGTTGTACTTGCAACAGGTGGTGCTGGCCGCGTTTACAACTGTAACACCAACGGCGGTATCGTAACCGGTGACGGTATGGCTATGGCCTTCCGCCACGGTGTCCCTCTGCGTGACATGGAGTTCGTTCAGTACCACCCAACTGGCCTACCTGGCACAGGCATCCTGATGACCGAAGGTTGTCGTGGTGAAGGCGGTATCATGCTGAACAAAAATGGTTACCGTTACCTGCAAGACTACGGCATGGGCCCAGAGACACCAATCGGCCAACCAAAGAACAAATACATGGAACTGGGTCCTCGTGACAAAGTTTCTCAGGCATTCTGGCACGAGCAGCAAAAAGGCAACACCATCAAGCACCCACTGGGCGATGTTGTACACCTTGACCTGCGCCACCTAGGTAAAGAATACCTACACGAGCGTCTACCGTTCATCTGTGAGCTTGCAAAAGCCTACGTGAACGTTGATCCGGCAGAAGAGCCAGTGCCAATTCGCCCAACGGTTCACTACACCATGGGTGGTATCGAAACTGACAAGCATAACGAAACACGCATCAAAGGCCTATTCGCAGTTGGTGAGTGTTCATCTGTTGGCCTGCACGGTGCAAACCGTCTAGGTTCTAACTCTCTTGCAGAGCTTGTTGTATTCGGTCGCCTAGCTGGTGAAGGTGCGGCTAAACGCGCTGAAGAATTCAAAGGCTGGAACGAAGCCGCTATTACTGAGCAGGTTCAGGCGGTTCAAGACCGTATTGACACCCTACTGTCTCAAGAAGGCGACGAAAACTGGGCTGATATCCGTACTGAAATGGGTCACTCCATGGAAGCCGGTTGTGGTATCTACCGCCAAGAAGATTTGATGCAAGCAACGGTTGATAAGCTAGCAGAACTTCGCGCTCGCTTTAAGAACATCAGCATCAAAGACAAGGGCAAGGTATTCAACACTGACCTACTTTATGCAATCGAAATTGGTTACGGCCTAGAAGTTGCTGAAGCAATGGCTCACTCTGCGATTCAGCGTAAAGAATCTCGTGGCGCCCACCAACGTCTTGACGATGGTTGCACAGAGCGTGACGACGTGAACTTCCTGAAGCACACGCTAGCCTTCTACAACGGTGATGACGCACCTCGTATCGAGTACAGCGACGTAACAATCACCAAGTCTCAGCCAAAAGCACGTCTATACGGTGCAGCGGCAGAAGAAGCTGCAGCGAAAGAAGCAGCTGAAGCGGCAGCGAAGAAAGAGGAGCAGGCATAATGTCAGACAACCGCATCCAAAAAGTAGAAATTCTGCGTTATGACCCAGCAAAAGATGCAGAACCATACTTCGAAATGTTTGAAGTACCGTTTAACGAAACCATGTCTGTGCTTGATGCGCTAGGTTACATCAAAGATAACCTAGACAAAGACCTGGCTTACCGCTGGTCTTGCCGCATGGCAATCTGTGGTTCTTGCGGCATGATGGTCAACAAGGTGCCAAAACTGGCCTGTAAGACTTTCTTGCGTGATTACCCGAACGGTCTGAAAATCGAAGCGCTGGCTAACTTTGCTATCGAGAAAGACTTGGTCGTCGACATGACGCCATTCATCGAGCGCCTAGAAGCTATCAAGCCGTACATCATCGGTAACGATCGCAAGCCTGAAGACGGTCCAAACAACCAGACGCCAGAGCAAATGGCGAAGTACAAGCAGTTTGCTGGTTGTATCAACTGTGGTCTGTGCTACTCAGCATGTCCTCAGTTCGGCCTGAACCCTGAGTTCATCGGCCCTGCAGCGCTAACCCTAGCGCACCGCTACAACCTAGACAGCCGTGACAACGGTTCTGATGAGCGAATGAAGCTGATCAATGGTGAAAACGGTGCATGGGGCTGTACTTTTGTTGGCTACTGTTCTGAAGTGTGTCCGAAGAGCGTCGATCCAGCAGCAGCGGTTAACCAAGGCAAAGTGGAATCATCTAAAGATTTCGTTATCGCCATGATGAAGCCTCAGGAGGCATAAGGATGAGCAATCGTAAACCTTACGTTCGCGAAATGAAGCGCACCTGGTGGAAGGATCACCCTTTCTACCGCTTCTACATGGTTCGTGAAGCAACTATTTTACCGTTAATCTTCTTCACTATCTGTCTGACTTTCGGTCTAGGTAGCCTAGTGAAGGGCCCTGAAGCATGGGCGGGCTGGCTAGAGTTTATGGCTAACCCAGTAGTTGTAATTCTGAACGTGCTGGCATTGGCGGGTAGCCTGTTCCACGCACAGACTTTCTTCAGCATGATGCCTCAGGTAATGCCTATCAAATTGAAAGGCAAGACACTGGACAAGAAAGTTGTTGTTCTGGCTCAGTGGGCTGCAGTTGCTGCAATCTCACTGTTCGTACTAGTTCTAGTTTAAGGAGAACCACGTGGTTAATCTAAATCCTAAACGTTCTGACGAACCAGTATGGTGGGGTCTGTTTGGTGCTGGCGGTACTTGGTTTGCAATGCTAACACCTGTGACTGTGCTGGTACTGGGTATCATGGTACCACTGGGTATCCTAGACGCTGATTCAATGAGCTACGAGCGCGTTGCCGGCTTCGTCACCAGCATCATCGGTGCACTATTTACTATCGCGACTCTGGCTCTGCCAATGTGGCACGCGATGCACCGTCTGCACCACGGTATGCATGACCTGAAATTCCACACTGGTGTGGTAGGTAAAATCGCATGCTACGCAGCAGCATTCCTTGTGTCTGCACTGGCTGTAATTTTCGTATTCATGATCTAATCGTGATACGAAGCAAAAAAAGCACCGCATCGCGGTGCTTTTTTTATGCCTGCTCGGTCGATTAAGGCCCAGACCCAAGAGACTTAATCAAGCAGATAAACGAGCAAAAAAAATCCCTCGAGTAAATCGAGGGATTTGTGTATAAAGCCAGGCCTAAGCGACCTTTTTTACAACCGGAAGTGAATTACTTCACACGGCCTACGTACTCAGCTGAGCGCGTATCAACTTTAATCACTTCACCGATAGCGATGAACAATGGTACACGTACGACTGCACCAGTGGTTAGTGTTGCAGGCTTACCACCGGTACCCTGAGTATCACCTTTTAGGCCAGGATCCGTTTCGGTTACTTCTAGTTCAACGAAGTTTGGTGGTGTTACGGCAATTGGGTTACCGTTCCACAGTGTTAGCGTACAAGTGTTGTTTTCTACTAACCACTTCGCGTTTTCGCCTACCGCTTTAACGTCTGCCGCAATTTGCTCAAACGTTTCATTGTTCATGAAGTGGTAGAATTCACCGTCGTTGTAGAGGTAATCAAGCTCAGTATCGATTACGTCTGCAGCTTCAACGCTTTCACCAGACTTGAAAGTCTTCTCCAGTACCTTGCCTGAAAGCAGTTTACGGATTTTAACGCGGTTGAACGCCTGGCCTTTGCCCGGCTTAACAAATTCATTTTCGATAATGACACATGGTTCATTATCTAGCATAATTTTCATTCCGCCGCGGAATTCATTGGTGCTGAAAGACGCCATTTCTATCCTCTTAACATCTTCGAGTTGTATTTAATGCCGCATATAATAACCCGAAACGCCTCATCTGTTGAGCAAAACTGGCTGAATGATCTTGCTAATGCGATTTCTGATCCGATTCAGCTGCTAAATAGCCTTAAAATTGATCCCGCCCCTTGGGCAGAAGGCTTAGCGGCCCGGAAATTATTTGCGCTGCGTGTCCCTAAGAGCTTTGTCGATAGAATGGAAGTTGGCAACCCTTACGACCCGTTATTGCGACAGGTTTTGCCTCTGGCAGAGGAATTCGAGGTGCACCCGGGCTATTCCCAAGACCCCTTAGAAGAGCAAGACAATGCCATTCCTGGTCTACTGCACAAATACAAGAACCGGGCCCTGCTGATCGTCAAAGGCGGCTGTGCCGTTAACTGTCGCTATTGCTTCCGTCGCCATTTTCCCTATCAGGAAAACCAAGGTGGCAAACGTAACTGGCAGCTTGCACTGGACTATATCGCCAGCCAACCGGACATCAATGAAGTTATCCTATCCGGTGGCGATCCATTGATGGCCAAGGACAATGAAGTGGCCTGGCTGATCGATGCCATCAGTGCTATTCCGCATATCAAGCGGCTGCGTATCCATTCCCGCTTACCGGTGGTCATGCCATCTCGCATTACCCCCGAGCTATGCCAACTGCTGGCTCGCAGCCGTTTGCAAACGGTGCTGGTCACCCATATCAACCATGCCAATGAAATCAACGAGGAGCTGGCTCAGGCGATGCTGGCGCTCAAGCAGGCTGATGTGACACTGCTGAACCAAGGGGTATTGCTCAAAGGCGTCAATGACTCCGTCGAGGCCCTGACCCACCTCAGCGAATCCCTGTTCGATGTTGGTATCCTTCCCTATTACCTCCACGTGCTGGATCGGGTCCAAGGCGCAGCGCACTTTATGGTCGACGACCACACTGCCCGCCAGCTAATGGCCGGCCTGATGGAGAATGTGTCGGGCTATATGGTGCCGAAACTGACCCGAGAAATCGGTGGCCGCCGCAGCAAAACCCCGCTGGATTTGCGCCTCGAATAGTTCCCCCCGAGTCTACTTTACGGGGGTCATATCCCCCCCAGCCTCAACGTACAGCAAACAACAAAATAAACACCCTTTAGGTGCTCAACACGACACTCAAGGGTAAACATCAGCCAGGTTAACCTAAACCATTGTTTTTAAGTGGATTAATTATGTTCAGCTTTTTGAGCTTTTTCCCCTGTTAGCTCACAGCAAGCAAAAAGGTATCATTTACGATCAGGACACACAACACGAACAGCAAATACCCTCTTGTTCAGATAAAACCTGAACAAGTATTTATCCCATCATGGGCAACCCAAAAACCAACAAGTAAATCATTGATATAAAGTAACTTAAACTCACGTTCAGCTTTTCAGGCTTTTTACCGAGTAAGCCTAAAAAACCAAAAAAAACACGACAGGCCATAAAGTTAAAACACCAGCAAAATATTTGTTGGACTCAATCAAAAAATATCATCGCCAAATCGCTCGCATTTAGAACCAAGTAAGCGCATAGTCGCGCTCCGATCTGCAGGCTAAGAAGGCAGCCAAACTTCACGCCTGCACACTATCCATCACCTTATTAATGAGTAACGCAATGAAAATTGGCATTCTCTCCCAGAACGAAAACCTGTACTCAACCCACCGCCTGCGTGAGGCCATCGAACAGCGCGGCCATGAAGCTGTAATCATCAACGCTTTGCGTTGTTATATGAATATCAACTCGGTCAAGCCATCGATTCATTTCGAAGGCCAAGATCTGACGGGCTTTGATGCCATTATTCCGCGTATAGGTGCGGATATTACATTTTACGGCTGCTCGGTATTGCGTCAGTTCGAAATGATGGATGTGTTCTCCGTGAACCCGTCCATCGCGATTTCGCGTTCTCGGGACAAGCTGCGTTCACTCCAGTTACTCAGCCGCAAAGGGGTGGGCATGCCGATCACAGGTTTTGCCAGCAAGCCCGATGATGTGCCGGATTTAATCAAGATGGTCGGCGGCGCCCCACTGGTGATCAAACTGCTCGAAGGCACCCAAGGTATTGGCGTGGTATTAGCCGAAACCCAAACAGCGGCCGAGAGCGTGATCGAAGCCTTCATGGGGTTGAAAGCCAACATCATGGTGCAGGAATTTATCGAGGAAGCCGGTGGTGCCGATATCCGCTGTTTTGTCATCGGCGACAAAGTGATCGCTGCAATGAAGCGCCAAGGGGCAGAAGGCGAATTTCGTTCCAACTTGCATCGTGGCGGCAGTGCCTCATTGATCCGCATTACCCCTGAAGAGCGTAAGACTGCGGTTGCCGCGGCAAAAGCGATGGGACTGAGCGTTGCTGGGGTTGATTTACTGCGATCCAAGCGCGGACCACTGGTTATGGAAGTAAACTCTTCCCCCGGTCTGGAAGGCATTGAAGGTGCAACAGGCAAAGATATTGCCGGAATGATTGTCGAGTACATCGAAAAGCATGCAGGCAAGCGCAACAGCCGTCGCAACTCTCACCAATAGCCACACCGCTATGAAGACGTGAAGCAAACGAAAAACCATAAGCAGCCAAGGGCTGCTTTTTTCATCCACCAAAGCCGTCTTAATAATAGGAGCAACAGCCATGTTATGGCTTGATATCACCCCGTTCACCTGGCCCGCCCTACTCCAATGCGCCATTTGTGGCGCGGTTATCGGGGTGGAGCGCCAAGTTAGAGGTAAACCGGTCGGGATCCGCACTTCGACGTTAATTATTATGGGGACCTACTTTTTCATTACCCTCGGCGAAACCCTGTCGAGTAACAATGCCGATATTTCCCGGGTCATGGCACAGGTGATCACCGGGATAGGCTTCCTGGGAGCCGGGGTGGTGATGACCAGAGACGGACAAATCCATGGTGTCACCTCCGCCGCAGTGGTCTGGATGCTGGCCGCTCTCGGAATCACTATCGGTTTGGGCTATGGCCAAACCGCAGTGATCATGACAGGTGTCGTGGTGTCTATTCTGCTCGGCGTCGACAAGTTAGAAAACAGCCTGCGTATTCTGCGCAAGGGGGTTCATGCCCACTTGAGTGATCGCCGCCAGTTAAAAAAGGTAAGACGACACAGCAGCGAGAAGCAAGCAATCACGGAAGAGTCAAACACCGAAAAAAAACAGGCGTACAGCGACAAGGGATAAAGGTGGCTTTTTGGTGACCATTCTGACCACCTACATTCAAAAGCGTCAATGACAAGTATAAGTGATTGATTAAAAACAACTAAAGTATTGTTCAGCTTTTTCGGCTTTTTTCCTGACAAACTCAGTTCTGCTCCTTTAGCCATTTTCCGGCAGACGTTCAGGGAAAGAGCCACCCTTCGTACAGCTTTATCCTGGAATTACAGCTAAAAGCAAACCAAACCCAAGCATTGCGTCAACCCATCAATATTGACACCTAAGCCTATGATTTTAAACACATTGAATGGCGTACAGCTTTTCATGCTTTTTACCAAGTGAGCTGCCACAATCTATTTACTGTCATTTTTTCCCTATAACTGGCTCACCCGCTCGCTAACCGCCAGACAGTACAGCTTATCAGTCGATATACAGGAAAAAGCCGACCAAAATAAAAACTTGGTGCCAGGGGCGTTCTTACAAGCGTAAGTGGCTGATACTAAAGTAAATATCAAGCGTGCAGGTTTTTAAGCTTTTTTCCTGACAAGCCTGCCATAGGACAAGTAGCCTCCAAGCCGCTCCCTTATTGCTATTTCTCAGGCACAAAAAACGGAGGCGTAAGCCTCCGTTTATATGTTTTGTCAGCTACCTCAGTGAGATAGGGGTATCACATCATACCACCCATACCACCCATGCCACCCATACCGCCCATATCAGGCATTGCAGGAGCATCAGCTTGTGGCTTATCAGTGACCATCGCTTCGGTTGTGATCATAAGACCAGCAACAGAGGCAGCAAACTGAAGTGCAGAACGCGTTACTTTCGTTGGGTCTAGGATACCCATCCCGATCATATCGCCGTACTCACCCGTTGCCGCGTTGTAACCGTAGTTACCTTCACCTGCACGTACGTTGTTAGCAACAACAGACTCTTCATCACCCGCATTCTTGGTGATTTGACGAATTGGTGATTCCATTGCTCGTAGTGCAACACGGATACCGACATTCTGCTCTTCGTTATCGCCTTCAAGGCCAACAACTTTAGACGCAGCGCGGATCAGGGCAACACCACCACCCGCAACCACGCCTTCTTCTACCGCTGCACGTGTTGCGTGTAGGGCATCTTCAACGCGGTCTTTCTTCTCTTTCATTTCAACTTCAGTCGCAGCACCCACTTTGATCACTGCAACACCGCCTGCTAGCTTAGCAACACGCTCTTGTAGTTTCTCTTTGTCGTAGTCTGATGTTGCGTCTTCGATTTGCTGGCGAATCTGGGCTACACGACCCTGGATCATCTCTTCCTCACCCATACCATCGATGATAGTGGTGTTTTCTTTAGTGATCGTAATACGCTTCGCTTGACCTAGGTCTTCTAGCTGAACTTTTTCTAGCTCTAGGCCAATCTCTTCAGAAATAACCGTACCCGCAGTTAGCACCGCGATGTCCTGAAGCATAGCTTTACGGCGGTCACCGAAACCAGGCGCTTTAACCGCAGCCACTTTCACGATACCACGCATGTTGTTCACAACTAACGTTGCCAGTGCTTCACCTTCAACGTCTTCTGCGATAATAAGCAGTGGACGAGATGCCTTAGCAACACCTTCTAGCGCAGGAAGAAGTTCACGAATGTTCGAGACTTTCTTGTCGATAAGCAGGATAAATGGACTTTCCAGATCAACGGAACCCGCTTCCTGGTTGTTGATGAAGTAAGGAGACAGGTAACCGCGGTCAAACTGCATACCTTCAACAACATCTAGCTCATCATGCAGAGCTTGGCCTTCTTCAACCGTAATAACACCATCACGGCCTACTTTTTCCATTGCTTCAGCAATGATGTTACCAACCGTTGCGTCAGAGTTAGCTGAGATAGTACCAACCTGAGCGATCGCTTTGGTGTCTGCACATGGCACAGAAAGCGCTTTTAGCTCTTCAACCGCGGCAACAACCGCTTTGTCGATACCGCGCTTAAGATCCATTGGGTTCATCCCCGCAGCAACAGCTTTCAGGCCTTCAGTAATAATTGACTGAGCCAATACTGTTGCTGTTGTGGTGCCGTCACCCGCCGCATCGTTTGCTTGAGATGCCACTTCTTTAACCATCTGTGCGCCCATGTTCTGGAATTTATCTTCCAGCTCAATTTCACGCGCAACAGATACACCATCTTTAGTAATAGTTGGTGCACCAAATGATTTGTCGAGTACCACGTTACGGCCTTTAGGACCCAGCGTTACTTTTACTGCGTCAGCCAGAACGTTGACACCTTCTAGCATTTTAATTCGTGCGTCGTTACCAAATTTAACGTCTTTAGCAGCCATTTCAGTATTCCTTTCTTAATTCTAGATTCGAGGTGATCGGATTATTCAACGATTGCCATGATGTCGTTTTCAGACATGATCAGGACTTCTTTACCGTCAATCTTTTCAGTCTTGGTGCCGTAGCCTTCTGCAAAGATCACAGTATCACCAACTTTAACGTCCAGTGGTTGTACCGTACCGTTTTCTAGAATGCGACCTTTGCCTACTGCCAGCACAACACCGCGAGTAGATTTTTCAGCTGCAGAGCCAGTTAGAACGATGCCGCCAGCAGATTTTGATTCAACTTCTTGGCGCTCAACGATAACTCGGTCATGTAAAGGACGAATGTTCATCGGTCGTCTCTCCTGATTGGTAATATCCATACTAATAAAAAGATAAAAGGCCTGTGACCCTTACTTTTTCTGATACATAAACATGTTGGGTCGTTTTTCTAGAACCCAAGCCCCAGAGACGTTTTTTTTACAAAATATCTCAGAGAATTTTTGCCCGATCACACTCTTTGCATTAGGGTAAGCGGGCATACTTTTCCCGAGACGAACATGGCAGATAACAACAAGCCAGATATAAATAGGGCTGACACCAGTCGGCCGGATAAACACGGGCTACTGTCCGAGCCTATTCCTGATGTCCTCAAACGCCTAACCGTACCGATGATCTTCGGCATGGTGGCGATTTTGATGTTCAATCTGGTCGATACTTTTTTTATTTCTCTACTAGGTACCGAGGCACTGGCGGCGGTCAGCTTTACCTTCCCGATCACCTTTGCCATCAACTGTATCACCATGGGGATCAGCGTCGGGATTTCGACCAGCATCGGCCGCCTGCTCGGCAGCGGCAATACCCGCAGTGCTGCCAGGTTAACCACCCACGGCCTGATACTGGCGCTGCTACTCATGGTGCTCGCCTCGACATTGGGTGTGCTGACCATCGAGCCACTATTTAGCTTGATTGGCGCACGGGCCGATTTACTGCCAATTATCAACGACTATATGTCCATCTGGTATCTGGCGATCCCGCTGCTGGTGATCCCAATGGCAGGCAACAGTGCTATCCGGGCAACAGGAGATGCCAAAACCCCAGCCAAGATCATGATCCTCGCTGGCGCAATCAATGGCGTTTTGGATCCTGTCTTGATCTTCGGTATCGGTCCGTTTCCGGAACTTGGGGTGAAAGGGGCGGCCATTGCCAGCGGAATAAGCTGGGCTTTTGCTCTGGCTGGCTCGCTGCATGTACTTATCAAGCGAGAAAAGCTGGTAGCGCCGCCACAACTGGCTCGCCTTGCCAACGATTGGCAGCAAATTATGCAAATCGGCACGCCAGCCGGCTTATCCAATGCGCTTAACCCATTATCAGGCGCATTGCTGATGTCACTGTTGGCAGTTCAGGGAACTGCGTCAGTCGCCGCCTATGGGGCCGCGATGCGCATCGAGTCCATTCTGATCACGGTCATGATGGCTATGGGTTCAGCATTGATGCCATTCATGGCGCAGAACCTGGGCGCCGATAAACCGCAGCGCGCGTTTGCCGCACTGTTCACGGCAATGCGCTTTGCCATCCTGTTCCAGCTGTTGATCTTCATTATGATGGTGCCACTGAGCTGGCCACTGTCTTCCCTGTTCAGCCAAGACCCAGCGGTACAGTCACAGCTATGGCATTACCTGGTGGTCGTCCCGGTCAGTTACGGCCTACAGGCGGTTTGTATGTTACTGATCAGTGCCCTCAATGCCATGCATCGCCCAATGGATGCCTTGGTCTGGAACCTATTTCGGCTATTTGCCTTGCTGCTACCCATCGCTTGGCTGGGTAGCCAGCTGTACGGCACCGAAGGGTTATTTGTTGGGATCGCGATAGCCAATGCCCTCAGCGGGGTCGCCGCCTATCTGTATGCGGTCAAGCTACGTCGCCGCTGGCAAGCAGTGCCCATGAACTAATGCATTCACACGCCGTAACTAATACCAGCCTACATAAATACTTGATCAACTACTTATCCAGATTGGTATAATATGAACAGCATTAACAAAAAAGGCAGCCTCGGCTGCCTTTTTTATGTCCGTCATTTCTATAAGCCAATATGCTTAAGGTAGTCGCGGTGAATCATTGTCTTTATTTTTGTCGTCTTTACGCTCAAATTCACCATCAAATACATCACCATCCTGCTGGCGGCCCTGAGAGCTATCACGATATGGACCACGTTGTTGCTCGAAAGGATCATGTTGTTCAAAGCCCTGCGGACCAAATCCGGCACTGAACCCCGCCCCTGATGACATACCCTGAACCGTCACCCGGCTCATCAACTGCTTGGCTAACCACGCACGCGGCCCCGGCAGCAACACCGCCATCCCCATCGCATCGGTCATAAAGCCCGGTGTGAGCAGCAATACGCCACAAACGGCAAGCATGACACCTTCAAGTATTTGCTGGGCGGGCATTTCCCCTTTCTGCAAGCGGCCTTGCACCGACATCAAGGTGGCAATGCCCTGACTACGTACCAACGACGCACCGACTACCGCCGTGACCAGCACAAGTCCCATTGTCGGCCACAGGCCAAGGAAACCACCCACCTGAATAAACAGGGCGATTTCGACAATCGGCACGACAATAAACATAAACAGTAATATCGGAAACACGGCTTTCCCCTTGCTGGTAGGCGTTAATTGGAGCCAGGCTGTAACACGCGGGTGTCACACTACAGAAATTTCTCTTACATAATACAAATATTGGGAGCAGATAGACATTTTTCAACTCTTTTCTATCGGGTTTCTATGTAACGATTGGTTACAATAAGATTGCCGTAACATAGAAACACCGCGTTCACATTTTGTCATAAGTGGTCATTTTTGCACATGACCCCCAGAGTAGTTGTTAACAGTGCTTGTGATCAACATCTCATTCCAGTGCAAATGTTTTCACTACATTTAAAAAAGTGATCTGGGTTATGTTTTTACCCCTAAAGGGGAGTATTATCGGCAGCAGACAATAGGTGTCAGGTACGATCATCTAGCCAAACTCTCTGCGGAATGGACTCTAAAGTTTCAGAATTGGCTCAATATTTGAATTTAATTAGCAGATTCCACTAAGGCTACGTCATGTCTCAGATGATTGATCTAGAAAAAAATGAAGCAATGGTAAACAACGTTGCAACTCGTATCGAAGAAGATCTACTAGGCGAACGCCAAGTTCCAGCCGACGCTTACTGGGGTATCCACACCCTACGTGCAGTAGAAAATTTCAATATCTCTAAAACTACAATCTCTGACGTTCCAGAGTTCGTTCGCGGTATGGTTTTCACCAAGAAAGCTGCTGCAATGGCGAACAAAGAACTGGGCGTTATCCCATCAGAGGTTGGTGAATACATCATTCAAGCATGTGATGCGATCCTTGATACAGGTAAGTGCATGGATCAGTTCCCGTCAGATGTATACCAAGGCGGTGCCGGCACGTCGGTAAACATGAACACCAACGAAGTTATTGCAAACCTTGCTCTTGAGCTTATGGGCAAAGAAAAAGGCGAGTACGACATCGTTAACCCGAATGACCACGTCAACAAGTCGCAGTCGACTAACTGTGCGTACCCTACCGGTTTCCGCGTAGCGGTATACAACAGCATCATGAGCATGCTGGAAGCACTTGAGTACCTCAAAGGTGCTTTCGATGCGAAAGACAAAGAATTCGCCTCTGTTCTGAAAATGGGCCGTACCCAGCTTCAGGACGCAGTACCAATGACTGTTGGCCAAGAATTCCACGCGTTCGGCGTACTTATCAAAGAAGAAATCAAGAATCTTCACTACACCGCTCAGCTGCTTCTAGAAGTAAACCTAGGCGCAACGGCAATCGGTACTGGCCTGAACGCAGCCACTGGTTACCAGGAACTTGCGGTACAGCGCCTAGCTGAAGTAACTGGCCTACCTTGTGTACCAGCGGAAGACCTAATCGAAGCAACCTCTGACTGTGGTGCTTACGTAATGATTCACGGTGCACTTAAGCGTACCGCCGTTAAGCTATCTAAGATCTGTAACGACCTGCGCCTTCTATCTTCAGGTCCTCGTGCTGGTCTTAACGAGCTAAACCTTCCAGAAATGCAAGCTGGTTCTTCTATCATGCCAGCTAAAGTAAACCCCGTTATCCCAGAAGTGGTTAACCAGGTTTGTTTCAAAGTTATCGGTAACGATACAACAATCACTTTCGCGGCAGAAGCCGGTCAGCTTCAGCTGAACGTGATGGAGCCAGTGATCGGTCAGGCACTGTTCGAGTCTATCGACATCCTGAAGAATGCATGTATCAACCTACGTGACAAGTGCATCGACGGTATCACTGTCAACAAAGAAGTATGTGAGTACTTCGTGTTCAACTCTATCGGTATCGTTACTTACCTAAACCCATTCATTGGCCACCACGAAGGTGACATTGTTGGTAAGATTTGTGCTGAAACAGGTAAGAGTGTCCGTGAAGTTGTTCTAGAGCGTGGTCTTCTAACTGAAGAGCAACTAGACGACATCTTCTCGGTACAGAACCTAATGCACCCAGAATACAAGGCTAAGCGTTACAACTAAGTTGTGAACACTAAACAGCCCGGCGGATTTTCAGGATGAGGATCCGCCTTTTTTTGCTACAGATTTCCCCCTTTTATATTTTTTAACTTTAAGACAGGACAATCATATGGTTGGTGTAGAACTATTAGTCGTTCTCGCGTTCATTTTCTTGGGCGCTCGAATTGGTGGTATTGGTATTGGTCTGGCAGGTGGTGCCGGTGTTATCGTACTTTCTTTGATATTGGGCATGCCAACAAGCCAAAGCTATATCCCAATTGACGTAATCCTTATTATCATGTCTGTTATCACTGCGATTGCTGCTATGCAAGTTGCCGGTGGTATGGATTGGCTGGTTGAACTCGCCGAAAACTTCCTGCGAAAGAACCCGAAACGTATTACGTTCTACGCACCTATCGTGACATACCTGATGACCCTAATGGCAGGTACTGGCCACACGGCGTTCTCAACGCTTCCAGTTATCGCAGAAGTAGCCAAAGAGCAGGGTATCCGACCTTCACGTCCGCTATCTATCGCTGTTGTTGCTTCTCAAATCGCGATCACCGCATCGCCTATCTCCGCAGCGGTTGTCTTCTTCTCTGGCATTCTTGAACCGCTCGGAGTGGGCTACCTAACCCTGTTGGCAGTCTGTATTCCAACCACCTTCATTGCATGTATGGTTGGTGCATTCGTTGCTAACTTCCTAGGCTGTGAGCTAAAAGACGATCCTGTTTACCAGGATCGCCTAGAAAAAGGCCTAATCAAACTTCAAGGTTCAACTAAGCGTGAGATCCCTGCAACAGCGAAGAAAGCGACCTTTATCTTCCTAGCCGCTATCTTGATCGTTGTTGCTTATGCAGCGGCTATTTCTGGCTCTGTTGGCCTGATTGAAAACCCTGCACTAGGCCGTAACGAAGCTATCATGACCTTCATGCTGGCAGCTGCGGCGGCTATCGTATTCACTACCGGTATCGATGCTGCGAAAATCCCAGCCGCTCCAACATTCCGCTCTGGTATGACTGCGTGTGTGTGTGTACTCGGTGTCGCATGGCTTGGTTCTACGTTCGTTAACGGTCACGTTGACGGCATCAAAGAAGTGGCTGGCTCACTACTGAGCGACTACCCATGGATGCTGGCACTGGTATTGTTCTTTGCTTCTATGCTGCTGTACTCACAGGGCGCAACCACTACCGCTCTGATGCCTGCGGCATTGGCTATCGGTGTTGCACCGCTAACAGCAATTGCTTCTTTCGCAGCAGTAAGTGCGCTGTTCGTACTACCAACTTACCCAACGCTACTTGCAGCGGTTGAGATGGATGACACAGGTTCAACCCGTATCGGTAACCTAGTCTTCAACCACCCATTCTTCATTCCAGGTGTGGTAACTATCAGTACTTCTGTCGCCCTTGGCTTCGTATTCGGTGGCATCATCCTGTAATTCAGGACATTTGCTTCCTATTAAGGTCGCCTTCGGGCGGCCTTTTTTATTGCTAGAGGCTAGAGGCTAGAGGCTAGAGGCTAGAGGCTAGAGGCTAGAGGCTAGAGGCTAGAGGCATTGTGAGCACCCACCAACAACAATCAAAAAAACAAATGAATTTAGTCAGGAAGTATATGGTTTAGGCGCACGAAAATAACTCGGTTTTGACAACCAAGAGAAGCGAAAATATAGGATATGAAAAGTATGGTTCAGGATTCGAACCGAGAAGAAAGGTTACAATAGATATTTAATGTCTCCGCCCCATCCTAGGGCGAAGACAGAGAACAAATACGGATTCCCGACGTATTTGCTCATTCCGGCGGTAACGTCAATCCCAACATCCCGACCGGATTCATGTCTCTTTTTGCTACAGAGCAGACCAAGACAGGAAAGTCTGCCCCCTAATAATAGTCATTGAGGCGACTTGGTAATAGAGGTAAAAGCGTTATGCAGAGATGCAAAAATGGTATGAAGTTAGATGACCTGCGCACCCTGATTGCGATTGCCCAACATGGAAGTTTCAGAGCAGCCGCCAGTGCGTTAGATATTCCACCCACCACCCTTAGTCGGAGGCTGCAGCGGTTGGAAGATACCCTCGGTAGCCAGCTGGTGATCCGGGATAGCCGTAATGTTTCCCTGACCCCGCTAGGTAGAAACTATTTCGAACGTTGCCAGCCATTGCTGACCCAACTGGAGACGGCAACCGCTGAGCTACACGACAGTAGCCACAGCGAACCACGGGGGGCATTGCGGATTTCTGCCCCGGTTGGCCTACTGACTTACCGCTTGATGCCGTTGTTTAATCAGTTTCTCGCGCTATACCCAGAGATCAGCCTGTCGTTGACTCACCTGTCCAACCAGCACCATGACTACAGCCCCGAGCAGTATGATGTAGTCTTTCGTGTTGGCCAGCAGCCTGACTCCAGTTTTGCCGCCGCCAATATCGGTGCATCTCAGCGGGTATTGGTTGCTAGTCCTGACTACCTCACAGGTCATGGCTCGCCCATTCACCCCGACGAAATCAACGAACATTCCCGCTTGGCCAGTGTTCCTGAGTTTGAGTGGGCACTAACTAATAAAATGGATAGCCAAGAGACTATCTGGATCAATTCACCGGTCAAAATGGCTATCGCTGATCTCAACAGCATCAAGCAAGCAACCATCGAAGGGCTGGGGATCGCCTGCCTGCCAAACTATGTGGTTGCCGATGCCCTTGCTACTGGCCAGCTCTCATCGATGATGGACAACTGGTACTCGCCGCCACGGCCGATTTATATGCTCTACCAGCGCCTGGGGTATGTCCCTGCTCATATCCAGATCTTCACTGATTTCATGCGTGATGCGCTCGATAATGGCAACCAAACAATAAAAGCCAAGTGAAACCAAACACTGATTAACTCGGTCTGACAGAGTATAGTTATACCAATTGCACTAAAAATTTTATGTAATTGGTATTAGTCCATGGCGCACGATTTCGCTGCGCCAAACTAGCTGTTCTTTCCCTGCCGCCACTTTTGGCAGGGCAACTCATAGACGAGCCAGATTTAATGACACTATTACAAATACTTCAGTGTGCAACAGGCCAATTCGCATTACGGCGAACCCTGTCCCTGCTTGCCATACTCAGCCTGCTGGTGATCAGCCTGCCCGCTTCCGCCTTGAAGCTACCGGGCTTCAACAGCCCTTCCAATACGTTCGTGGCAGTTGATGAAGCCTTCAGTTTCAACTTTACCCAGCAGGGCGAACAGGTCTTTCTCGACTGGCAGATCAAGCCCGGTTATTACCTCTACCAGCACCAGCTTTCGGTGAGCTCCGAGTCAGCCACTCTGGGTAATGTCAACATACCTGCCGGCAAACCCTACCAAGATGAATTTTTCGGTGAGGTCAATATCTATACCGAGCCGCTGACCCTGACAGTGCCTATTGTTGAAGCCGCCAACAGCGATATGCTGATCGTACGCTACCAAGGCTGTGCCGAGGCGGGTTTTTGCTACCCACCGGAAATCCGCCAGATCCCTCTCAGTGCAGTCATGGTAGCTACCAATGCCGCACTACCAACGACAGGCAGTCAACCAGTACAACTAACGGATACTCAAAGCAATGTGAGTACATACTCACAAAAGACACTCGAAAGCAGCATTCCAGCCTCTGAGCAAGACAAACTGGCGAGCGATCTGGCCGAGCAATGGTGGACCCCGCTTGTTTTCCTCGCACTGGGGATCGGATTGGCCTTCACCCCCTGCGTGCTGCCGATGTACCCTATTTTAAGCGGCATTGTGCTGGGTAACGGCCAGCTCAGCCATGGTCGGGCTTTCCGCCTTGCCTTTATCTATGTGCAGGGAATGGCCCTGACCTATACCCTGCTCGGGTTGGTCGTCGCTTCCGCCGGGATGCAATTCCAGGCCGCCTTGCAGCACCCTTATATTCTCATTGGCCTGAGTATCCTGTTTGTCGCGTTGGCACTATCGATGTTCGGTGTCTACACCTTGCAATTGCCAAGTGGTTTCCAGACCTGGCTCAACGGCCTGAGTAACAAGCAACAGGGTGGCAGTAGTGGTGGTGTGTTTGCTATGGGGGCGATCTCCGGACTGGTGTGCTCGCCATGCACCACGGCTCCCTTATCCGGAGCACTGATCTATGTCGCCCAGAGCGGTGACTTGCTGACCGGTGCCGTGGCACTCTATGCCTTGGCGATCGGCATGGGGATCCCGCTGATTTTAGCGGCTATGTTCGGCAATAAGCTGCTGCCCAAAGCAGGCAGCTGGATGAACCACGTCAAAGCCTTGTTCGGCTTTGTCCTACTGGCCGTGCCGCTGTTCTTGCTTGAGCGTATCTTGCCTGCACACCTGATGCCTTACCTGTGGTCACTGCTCGGTATTGCCGCCTTTGGTTGGCTTTACCATGTCAAAAATACCCTTGCGGTGTCATGGCGCAGCAGTGCCTTGGCGGTGGTGGCAATTGTCGGACTGTTTATCTCGGTTCAACCGCTCTATCCGTTGTTGACCGGCTCCACCGCCCAACACACTACCGAACAAGCAACCCGTGTCGAGTTCAAGCGCGTCAGCAGTATCGATGACCTGACTCTGGCACTGGAAGAGGCCAAGGCACTGCAATTACCAGTAATGCTGGATTTCTACGCCGACTGGTGCGTGGCCTGCAAGGAGTTCGAGAAATACACTTTCCACGATCCAGCCGTCGCCAAGCAACTCGGCAATTTCGTTCTGCTTCAGGCTGATGTCACCCAGAGCTCACCAACTGATATCGAACTGCTGCAAGCAATGGACGTACTCGGCCTGCCGACGTTAGACTTCTGGGACAGCAGTGGTAACCGGATGGAAGGCGCACGGCTGACCGGCTTTATGAAATCGGAACCGTTTCTAGCCCATTTGGCCAATCATCAACTGATCCGTTAAGCCTCTATCGCGGCAACTCGGCGCGTCGATTTCCAACCCGGAAGGCGCGCCATTGCCCCGCTCTTTTCTGGTCACTGTCATTGCTCGCCCCCCACCGCTTTCATGCTCACGCGGTTACCCAACAGATTACACAATAGGAACACGCTGGTCTGATCCAGTTCAGATCTTGAGTGTTAACAAATTGATCTACTCCCAAGGCAGTGATAGCGTTATTAAAAACAACAATAATGTGATTGCCATGGACGCTCAGTACACAATAGTGATTGCCGATGACCACCCGCTGTTCCGTAATGCACTGTTTCAGTCCGTGCATATGGCAATCAGTGGGGCCAACCTGCTTGAAGCCGATTCGCTAGATAGCTTGCTTACCTTGCTCGACAAAGAGGACGATGTCGACTTACTGCTACTCGATCTCAAAATGCCCGGCGCCAACGGAATGTCTGGATTGATCCAGCTCCGCAGACAATACCCCGATTTACCGATAGTCGTTATTTCCGCCAGCGAAGAAACCAGCGTGATCCGCCAGGTACGCAGCCACGGGGCGTTTGGTTTTATTCCCAAGTCCAGCGATATGCGATCGCTGATCAGCTCGCTCAACCAAGTCCTTGACGGTGAGCCGGTGTACCCGGAAGGACTGGGGGAAGGCAATGATCAACTCACAGAGCTGACCGATAGGATCGCCGCCCTCACCCCCCAGCAATATAAGGTCTTGGGGATGCTGTCCGATGGCCTACTCAACAAGCAAATTGCCTACGAACTCAATGTGTCAGAGGCCACCATCAAGGCACATATGACCGCTATTTTCCGCAAGTTAGGAGTGAAGAACCGTACCCAGGCAGTCATCCTGCTCCAGCAAATGGATATCAATCCGTAATATTTTATTTTCCTGTTAGACTTTTGGCTAACGTAACATTTCCACAACATCTTCAATTTCCGCCTGACTTCACAAAATCGCTGCTGAGCCAGCGATTTTGCCGTTTTTCCCTCGACTAAAGTTGCACTGCTTCCTTAACCATTCATTGCTATTGTCATTGCGTAACATTTTATTAACGCGATTTATGACGACGTGAAAGGAGATAACAATGGCGTTTGAATCCAAGGAAATGGCGCAAGCCTACTGGAAAGAGAACCTCGCAACGATGGGCTCCTTATTAGCCATCTGGTTTGCGGTGTCTTATGGCGCAGGCATTCTATTTGTCGAAGCCCTTAATGCGATTCAATTCGGAGGCTTCAAACTCGGGTTTTGGTTCGCCCAACAAGGGTCTATATACACCTTTGTCGCCTTAATCTTTATTTACGTTGTGCGTATGAACGCGCTCGACAAAAAATATAACGTACAGGAAGACTAGAGGTTTAGAGCATGGAAATTCAAACGTGGACGTTTATTCTCGTCGGTATCACATTCGCCCTGTATATCGGTATTGCTATCTGGGCTCGTGCCGGATCAACCAGTGAATTCTATGTCGCGGGGGGCGGTGTTCACCCAGTCGCGAATGGTATGGCGACAGCCGCTGACTGGATGTCGGCAGCATCATTTATCTCTATGGCGGGTATCATCTCATTCGTGGGTTATGACGGTGCGGTTTACCTGATGGGTTGGACTGGGGGCTATGTCCTACTGGCACTGTGTTTAGCCCCTTACCTACGTAAGTTCGGTCAGTTTACCGTGCCTGATTTTATCGGTGAGCGCTACTACTCCAAAACGGCCCGCATGGTCGCGGTATTCTGTGCCATCTTCGTCTCATTTACCTATGTTGCCGGTCAGATGCGTGGGGTCGGCGTAGTCTTCTCACGCTTCCTTGAAGTCGATATCAATCTCGGTATCATCATTGGTATGGGTATTGTGTTCTTCTACGCCGTACTGGGTGGCATGAAAGGCATCACTTATACGCAGGTTGCTCAATTCTGTGTGCTCATTTTCGCTTTTCTTGTACCAGCTATCTTCACCTCAATCATGATGACAGGTAACCCACTTCCACAAATTGGTATGGGGTCGACCATCTCAGGCACTGACGTTTACCTGTTGGATAAATTGGACGGGTTAACCGAAGAGCTCGGGTTTACCGCCTATACCGAGGGTAACAAGAGCATGGTCGATGTGTTCTTCATCTGTGCCGCTCTAATGGTCGGTACAGCCGGTCTGCCACACGTCATCATTCGCTTCTTCACCGTACCCAAAGTACGTGATGCGCGTATCTCGGCAGGTTGGGCACTACTGTTCATCTCATTGCTTTACACCACAGCACCCGGTGTTGCCGCGTTTGCGCGAGTCAACATGATTGAGACTATCAACGGTCCTGACATGCAGGGTGTCGCTGCGGCAGATGCACCAAGCTGGTACAGAAACTGGGAAAGCACCGGCCTAGTCGGCTGGGAAGATAAGAACGGCGATGGCAAAATGTTCTACTCGGGCGATGAGCGCAACGAGATGAAGATTAACCGTGACATCATCGTACTGGCGTCTCCTGAGCTAGCAAAACTGCCAAACTGGGTGGTAGCACTTCTTGCCGCTGGTGGCCTAGCAGCAGCACTATCAACAGCTGCGGGTCTGCTATTGGTAATCTCTACGTCTATTTCGCATGACCTACTGAAGAAAGGCTTCAGGCCAAACATGACCGACAAGCAGGAGTTA
This sequence comes from Photobacterium pectinilyticum, assembly GCF_024357955.1. Lineage (GTDB taxonomy): Bacteria > Pseudomonadota > Gammaproteobacteria > Enterobacterales > Vibrionaceae > Photobacterium > Photobacterium pectinilyticum. The sequence continues at coordinate 17,396 of NZ_JANEYT010000035.1, read as the reverse complement.
TTAGCCGCTCGTTTAGCCGCGATGGTCGCGATTGTTGGCGCCGGCTACTTGGGTATCAACCCACCAGGCTTCGTGGCGCAGGTTGTCGCATTTGCCTTCGGCTTAGCTGCAGCGTCCTTCTTCCCAGCCATTATTCTGGGTATCTTCTACAAGAAGATGAACAAGGAAGGCGCAATTGCCGGTATGTTGACAGGTATCGCCTTCACAGCAAGCTACATCATCTACTTCAAGTTCATTAACCCAGCCGCAAGCACACCAGAAAACTGGTTGTTCGGTATCAGCCCTGAGGGCATCGGTACGCTGGGTATGTGCCTTAACTTTGTTGTTTCCATTGTGGTCAACAAGTTCACGGCTGAAGTACCAAAAGATGTACAGGACATGGTTGAGTCAATCCGTTACCCGAAAGGTGCGGGTGAAGCGCACGACCACTAACAGAAGCTCGCCCTAACGCGAATACGCAACGCAAACCAAAACGGAGCCTTGATTGGCTCCGTTTCTTTTTCGGCCTTTGCCCAATACTCCCTGTGGCTTAACTGCTCCCGCTCACCTTTTGGTGCTGGTTAAGCAACGCCCTGAGCTTCAGTGGCTTGACCGGCTTGCTGATAAAGCTGAAGCCATGCCCTTCGATCATCGCCTTGGTCTGCTCGGTTCTGTCGGCACTGATCACCGCACCACGAAAGCACTTGCCGAGTTTCAGGGTGCATTGTTGCAATACCTGCAGCCCAGTTTCCCCATTGGTCAGGTGATAATCACTCAAGATAAAATCAGGCTGCCAGCCATCATCGAGCTGCTTCATCGCCGCGGTGACCGTTTCAGCCAAGCGAATTTCACACCCCCAGCGGGTCAGCAAGGTCTCCATGCCCAGTAATATATCCGGCTCATTATCGACACAGAGTACTTTCAGATCAGCCAGTGGGGCAGACGGCTTGCCGGCAAATATGGGTTTATCAACCGACGCCACCAAAATGCCTCGCCGCACCCCCAGGGAAAAGACCGTTCCCTTGCCCGGCCAAGATCGCAATGACAGGGAGTGATCCAGTACCCGGCTGATCCCGCGGGCAATCGCCAGTCCCAAACCGAGGCCATGATCGACACCGCTGCGTTCAATGCGGGTGAACTCATCGAAAATATGGGCCTGCTTTTCCTCGGGGATCCCGGGGCCGTTATCCCACACCTCAATCTGAAGTTGGCTACCACGGCGACGCACGCCCAGCACCACTTTACCTTGCGGATTATAGCGAAAGGCATTGGTCAAAAAGTTTTGTAACGCCCGGCGCAACAGTTTGGGATCAGACGTTATCACTGCATGGCAAGGAACCACTTTAAAGATAATACCCTGCTGTTGGGCCAAGGCACCAAATTCGGCAGCGAGGGTATCTAGCACCTCACTGATCCGGAACGCATGAACATTAACCTGTAATTTGCCCGACTCAAGTCGCGACACATCCAGCAAGTCACCAATCAAATCCTCCGCGGCACCCAACGCACTTTCAATATGGCGAGCCAGCTTGGCCGCTTCCGCCTCCTTGGCCACTTCCGCCAACGAGGACGAGAACAACCGTGCGGCATTGAGTGGCTGCATCAAGTCGTGACTGACCGCCGCCAAGAACCGGCCTTTGGAATGAGCCTGCAATTCAGCTTGCTGGGTGGCACTGACCAGCTGACGGTTGAGACGTTCCAGTTCGCTGGTCCGTTGCCGTACCCGCTCTTCCAGGGTTTCATTAGCCTCTTTCAAGGCCTGCTCAGCATTCCGGAACTCGGTGATGTCGGTAAAACTCATCACAAACCCACCGCCGGGCATCGGGTTGCCCTGCACTTCAATCACCAGACCGTCAGGGCGGATCCGCGAAGAGGTGTGCGCGGTACCACGCTGGAGATGCTCGACCCGCTTGGCAACATGACCTTCAGGATCGCCCGGGCCGCATAATCCCTGCTCGGCATTATGGCGGATCACATCGGCAATCGGCCTGCCCACCTGGATCAACCCAGGCGGGAAGGTAAAGAGTTCGGTGTAGCGCTGATTCCAAGCCACCAACCTCAGCTGTTTGTCGACCACCGCAATTCCCTGACTGATGTGTTCAATCGCGCCTTGCAGCAGACCACGGCTGAAATCAAACAGCTCCGACGCCTCATCAACAATCGTAGCGACTTCTTCCAGTTGCATCTTGCGTCCCTGCAAGGCCGAAGTCAGCACCAAGCGGGCTGAAGACGCGCCGAAGACCCCAGCCAGCACCCGCTCGGTATGGCGGATCAATGTCGAGGGAGCCTGCTGCTGCGGCAACAGGGCTTCATGCCGCTGCTCACCAAACTGACGGAAGGCATAACGGATCCGCTTGCGGCCAACAAACCGTGACGCCAACATCTCTAGCTCTGCCACTGTTACCCGGGTCTGATACACACTGCTGTCACCGCTTTCCGGTAGCGGGGCACCAACAAAGGACGCAGCCTGCAGACGCTCTGTCAGGGTAGAGCGCGTAAGTAAGGACACACTGACATAGAAGCCGATATTGACCAACAAGCTCAGCAACATCCCCCAATCGACACTGGACAGTTTGCCGAGCAATGGCCAATTAGGCGGGGAAAGCAACCACAGCAGCACGTTGGTTTGCGCCGTACCAGCCAGCATATTGGTCTGCCCCATCATGGTAACGCCCCACACCGCGATCCCACCTAGCAAACCGGCATAGACCCCGTTACGGTTACCTTCCCGCCAGTAGATCCCGCCAAGTAAGGCGGGTGCAAACTGGGCAATGGCCGCGAACGACAGCAAACCGATCGCCGAGAGTGATGGAATGTCACCGAGAACTTGGTAGAACCCCCACGACGCCAGCAACAGAAGCAGGATCAAGCCACGGCGGATATTGAGCAGCAGCCCTGAAAAGGCATTGTAGTTGCGGCCAGAAATGCGTAAACGCCGCAGTAACATCGGCAGCACCAGATCATTGGAGACCATAATGGCCAACGCAATAGTTGACACAATCACCATCCCACTGGCAGCAGAGGTGCCACCGAGGAAAGCCAACAAAGCTATACCTTCCGCCCCATGCGTCAAAGGCAAATTGATCACGTAGGTATCAGCCGCAATATGGGGGAGCCACGCTTGGCCAGCCAGCGCCAGCGGAATGACAAAAATCCCCATCAACAGCAGGTAAATCGGGAATACCCAACGGGCCCGGTGTAGATCTTGCGCCCGTTCATTCTCAACCACTGTGGTATGGAACTGGCGCGGCAGACAAATGATCGCCGCCATAGTAAACAAAGTATGGATCAGCAGGCTGCCAATATGAGGGGTGGCCGGTTGGAGCAGTTCGCGACTGACTGCTTGCAAGTCAGGCGTATCGAACAACAATACCACCGCAAATATGCCAACCACCAAAAAGGCCACCAGCTTGATGATCGACTCAAATGCCACCGCCATCATCATTCCACGGTGATGCTCAGTACTGTCAATATGGCGGGTACCGAACAACACGGTAAATATCGCCAGCGCCATCGTCACTACCCAGGCGGTATCGGTGGAACTCTTCCCGCCGAGACTCGCCATATCTTGGCCCAACCCCGGTGCGACCAACTCCAGCCCCATGGTGATCCCACGTAGTTGAAGGGCGATATACGGCAAGATCCCGACCACGGCAATCAAGGTAACCAATACCGCTAGTCCCTGTGATTTGCCATAACGGGCAGCAATAAAGTCAGCAATAGAAGTGATGTGTTCGCGTTTAGCGATCAAAATCAGTCTGGCCAGCACCCGCCAACAAAACGTAAACACCAAGATAGGGGCGATATAGATAGGTAGAAAGGACCAGATATTTTGACTGGCTTGACCCACCGTTCCGTAGAAGGTCCAAGAGGTGCAGTACACGGCAATCGACAGGCAATATATCCATGGTCGCCAGCGTGCCATCCACTGTTTTTTTCGGTCTCCGTACCAAGCTATCCAGAACAACAGCCCTAGGTAGGCCAATGTGACCGGCACGACAATCCATCCCTGTGCCATGTGTTATCTCCAACTGACTGATTATATCCAAATGATTTGAATATATTGTGAGCACCAGTGTAACCAAACCACTGGCACTCACCAATCAGCAGGATCACAGTTCTTGGCTGTAGCGTGCTACAACCAAGACTGTAGCCATATTATTTGCTCGCGGTGACCTCATCCTGTTGAGCAAACCGGCGGCGGGCATTTGGCTCAACCTTCATCAGCAGCGCCGGGATCCCCATCGCCGCCATCAACCAGAATATATTGGCACCCCACAGGCCATATAGCCAACCGCTCAAGGCGGTCATCAACGCCATGAAGGCCCCCATCGGCAACGCATTGTAAAGTGCCTGCAAGGCTACCATCTGGTTATTCTGGGCCTTTTGGATATAACGGATAGTCGCCAGATGGCAAGCCGCAAACGTCACACCATGCAAGGCTTGGGAGGCGACCAGCAAAGGTAGCTCGGTCATGCTGGCCGTGATCCCCCAGCGGATCATGACTCCGACCGCAGCCAAACGGAACATCCCCATGATCGACCAGCCAGCAAACAGCCGCTTACTCAAGGCAAACACTGCGACTTCCGCCACCACCGAGAAACTCCACAAGTAACCAATCACATCCTCGCTGTAACCGACCTCTTTCCAGTAAATCGCACTGAAGCTGTAATAGGCCGCATGGCTGCCTTGCAGCAAGGCGATAATGGTTAAGAAGCGAAGTACTTCAGGTGCACGCAATAGTTCCAGCAAGGCCGGCCGCGGTTGATCATGGCTGCCCGGATCGGATACCGGCAAAATGGTTGGCTGGCGCATCGCCAACAACAGCGCCCCCACCAAACCTGCCGCCGCCACCCAGGGGATCACCTCTGGGCTATATTTGGTCGCCAACAGACCCACCACGGTAGAGCCGGCAATAAAAGCAATCGAGCCCCACAGGCGAGTTCGACCATAGTCGAGGAGCCCTTCCTTGGCATAGTGGTTAGCCACCGCATCGGATAGCGGCACAATCGGCCCAACCATCATGTTGTAAGTAACCGTCATGATAGTAAGTGCCCACAAACTTCCACCACAATAGATATAGGCGATACAACTGATCAACGCCGCCAAAGCGAAACCGCGCAGGGCTGGAATAAGGTGTTCGACTTTGTGGATACGGGGAGTGATCACCAAATTGGCCAGACAGCGGACACCAAAGCCCAACCCCAGCAACAACCCGATATTGGAAGCACTGACCCCCAGATGCGCTAACCACAACGCCCAGAACGGAAGATAAACACCATAATTGAAGAAAAACCCCAGCAGATACTGCGAGGTCCAACCGTAAGGGCTGCTACGAAACATGCCTTGTCCTATCGTACTGAAAAAACCAGGCGCTATTATGCCCCCAATAGAACATAGCCCCAATGAAATTATCCGCCCTTTTTCCTTCCCCATTTCTCTTTGCGTGTGACATGTCCCCCCTCCCCCTAAAGCTGGGCCACAGATTGGCGATAGTAGACTAAAGTCGTCTGGAGCTTTTGCGCCATCAGGCAGACACTGAATACAGTGCCTATCGATCCGGAGAGCCGCCATGTCTGACAGCTTTGATACCTCCCTCCCTCCCTTTGATCGCCTGAGCGGCGAGCAACAGCGGCGTCTGGTCGGCTCCCTGGATGTCGCCTATTACCGCCACGGTGATATCCTGATCGAAGCAGGAAAACCCAGCGAGCAACTGTACATCATCATTAAAGGCAGTGTAGAAGAGAGTGCCGCCGACGGCAGTGAGATCTATGCTCATTACACCAGTGACGATCTGTTCGATGTTCGATCGCAGCTCGAATCCTCCAGCCGCCACCGTTACACCGCGCTTGAGGACACCTTATGTTATCTGGTACCCAAGCAGCTATTTCTTGATCTCTACCGTGGCAACAGCCAGTTTGCAGCCTATTTTGACTCCAGCTTGGCCCGCCGCCAGCAATTGCTGGAAGAGGCCCAGCGCCAACAGAATTTAGCCGAGTTCATTCTCACCCGGGTCGATGACAGCAATATCCAACCCTGCCTGATCCTGCCCCGCAATTGTGATTTGCATGCCGCTACTGTGAAATTGCAGCAGCAAGGCATGGATGCCGCCTTGGTCGAGGCCGGAGACAACCAGCCCTATGGCATTATTACCCGTACCAACCTGCTCCATGCGGTGATGCTCGATAACCGGCCAGCTTCAACGCCAGTCGGCGAGGTCGCCACTAGCCCAGTGATCAGTGTCAGCAAGGGGGACTATCTGTTCAATGCCATGCTGTCGATGACCCGCCACAAGGTCAAACGAGTATCGGTCACCGACGGTACGCAATTGGTCGGGATGCTGGATCTGACCCAGGTACTGAGCCTATTTTCCACTCATTCCCATGTGCTGACCTTACGCATTGCCCGCGCCACCACGGTTGAAGAATTATCACTGGCCGCCAGCAGCCAATCTCGGCTTGTGGCGACGCTGTTCAACAACGGTATCCATACCCGCTTTGTGATGGAACTGATCGCGGCAGTCAATGAACAAATTATCGAGAAAGCCTTTCGCTTGATTGTCCCCCAAGCAATGCAGAACCACTGCTGCTTCGTGGTGATGGGATCGGAGGGCCGTGGCGAACAAATTCTCAAGACCGATCAGGACAACGCCCTGATCATCGAAGACGGTGTCAACTGGCCGGGACTGAGCGACACCATGGAAGCCCTAACTCACACCCTGCATCAACTGGGCTATCCACTGTGCCCGGGGAAAGTGATGGTTAATAATTCCAAATGGGTCAAGCACCAAAGTGAGTGGTTACACACCCTCAAAGAGTTCGCCCGCAAAGGAACAGAGAATGAAATGATGGATATGGCGATCCTCGCAGACAGCCATGCGGTAGCTGGAAACCACGAACTGCTCGCCCCTATCAAACAACAGCTCCACAAACAAATGGCTGAGCAGGAATTATTACTAACCACCTTTACCCGGCCAGCTCTGCGCTTTAGCGTTCCCCTTTCGTTGTTCGGCAAATTGAAAGCCGGCAAGGACGGACTCGATATTAAGCGCGGAGGCATATTCCCCATCATCCACGGTGTACGGGCACTGGCACTGGAGCACGGTATCGAGGACAACAACACCTTCATCCGATTGGAACAATTGGCCCAGCGCCAAGTACTAGAAAAGGACACCGCATCCAACCTCAGCGAAGCGCTGAAGCTGTTCATTAAATTGCGGCTGCGCCAGCAATTAGATCTCCCTGCCGGCGGTTTGCAGCAGCACCTCAATGTCGAACGGCTCAACCGCACTGACCGCGATCTGCTGCGCCACAGTTTGCACGTGGTGAAAAAATTCAAGGAATGGCTCGGGTATCACTACCAGATCCGCGATTAATACCAGCCAAGGAGCAACCCGATGATCAATACCCTAAAACGCTGGTGGTACCGCCATAAATTTAAGGACAGCGAGTTTCACGACTTGTTTTCCCGCTACCGGGGAACGGAACTGGTATCGCTCGACTGTGAGACCACCAGCCTTGATCCGCACAGTGCAGAGCTGGTCACCATTGCCGCCACCTGTATCCAAGACAACCGGATCCTGACCAGCCAATCAATCCACCTGACATTGCGCGCACCGGCCAGTCTCGATGCCGGATCGGTCGCTATCCACCGAATCCGCCACCAAGATCTCAACCAAGGGCTGGAAGAAGTAGAGGCGCTGGAAAAATTGCTGGCCTTTATCGGCAATCGGCCTCTAGTCGGCTACCATATTCGCTATGACAAAACGATCCTCGATCGCTATTTCCACCGTCACTTCGGATTTCCTCTGCCAAACCAAACCGTCGAGGTCAGCCATCTCTACCACGAACAGCTTGAACGCCAACTGCCCAATGCCTATTTCGACCTCAGCCTCGAGGCGATCAGCCGCCACCTCGACCTTCCGGTGCCGCCACGCCACGATGCCCTGCAAGATGCCATTGCCGCAGCGATGATCTACGTTCGGCTAAAGCATGGCGACCTGCCTCACCCGATTGCTCGCTAGGCACCAATGAAAACTGAAGAAAGCAGACCATTCAATACCTTACAGAGTTTTTTGTTACGCTTTATTATTAACGATAAAGCGCAAAATTTTGACTGCAACAGCACTGCAAGACAAACCATTGCCCCGCATTTTCCCCGCTATCATCCTAAAGTCTAATTGAGACCTGCCGCGATCTGTCGGAAGTTAGTACGACGCAAGCAGAACACACCTGCATACAGAATAGTCCGGTCCAGTAAGGACAAAAACGGAACATCAAGGAGAATAGGATGAGCGAAGTTCACGTGTATCCAGTAAATCAGGACATTGCCGCTAACGCACACATTACTGATGAGCAATACCGCGAGATGTATCAGCAATCAGTCATTAACCCAGAGGGGTTCTGGCGTGAGCACGGCCAGATTGTCGATTGGATCACCCCTTTTTCCAAAGTAAAGAGCACATCTTTCGATACTGGCCATGTCAGCATTAACTGGTTTGAAGACGGTGAACTTAATGTCTCAGCAAACTGCCTTGACCGTCACCTTGCAACACGAGGCAATCAGCCTGCGATTATTTGGGAAGGCGACGACCCAACGGACGATGCCACACTGACTTATAACGAGCTTTATGAAGAAGTTTGTAAATTTGCCAATGCACTAAAAAGCCAAGGAGTACGTAAAGGTGATGTTGTGTGCCTGTACATGCCAATGGTTGCTGAAGCTGCAGTCGCCATGTTGGCCTGTACTCGAATCGGGGCCGTTCACACCATCGTCTTTGGTGGCTTCTCTCCGGAGGCACTGGCAGGCCGTATTATTGACTCTAACGCCAAAGTGGTTGTAACCGCTGACGAAGGTGTCCGTGCTGGTCGCGCGGTTCCTTTGAAAAAGAACGTGGATGATGCCCTTGCAAATCCTAACGTCACCTGCGTCGAAAAAGTGCTGGTACTAAAGCGTACTGGTGGCAATGTTGAATGGGATAGCGAACGTGACGTCTGGTGGCACGATGCAACAGCTGTTGCTTCAAGCCATTGCGAACCAGAGGCAATGAATGCAGAAGATCCTCTTTTTATTCTTTATACCTCAGGGTCAACAGGTAAACCTAAAGGTGTGCTGCATACCACTGGGGGATATTTGGTCTACGCGACCATGACATTCAAACATGTTTTTGATTACCAAGAAGGTGAGGTGTACTGGTGTACCGCCGATGTTGGCTGGATCACTGGCCACAGCTACTTGGTTTATGGACCACTCGCAAACGGCGCCACTACCCTGCTATTTGAAGGTGTACCCAACTACCCATCAACCAGCCGCATGAGCGAGGTGGTTGATAAGCACCAAGTTAATATCCTTTATACCGCTCCAACCGCCATCCGCGCTTTAATGGCGAAAGGCGATGAGGCAGTAGCAGGAACAAGCCGTAGCTCATTGCGCATCATGGGTTCAGTCGGTGAACCAATTAACCCAGAAGCGTGGGAATGGTATCACCGCACCATTGGCGACAGCCGCTGTCCAATCGTGGATACTTGGTGGCAAACAGAAACTGGTGGCATTTTAATCACCCCACTACCTGGTGCGACAGCCTTGAAACCCGGCTCTGCTACTCGTCCATTCTTTGGTGTACAACCAGCCATCGTTGATAACATGGGCAATATTCTCGACGGCGCAACAGAAGGCAACCTCGTGATGGTCGACTCTTGGCCGGGGCAGATGCGAACCCTATGGGGCGATCACGAGCGCTTCGAGCAAACCTATTTCTCCACCTTCAAAGGCATGTACTTTACCGGTGACGGTGCCCGCCGCGATGAAGATGGCTACTACTGGATCACCGGTCGTGTTGATGACGTGCTGAATATTTCCGGCCACCGTATGGGGACAGCCGAAATTGAATCAGCCCTCGTCGCATTCGATAAAATTGCTGAAGCCGCTATCGTTGGTGTTCCTCACGATATTAAAGGCCAGGCTATCTATGCGTATATCACGCTCAATGATGGCGAGATCCCAAGTGCCGAACTGCACAAAGAAGTAAAAAATTGGGTACGTAAAGAAATCGGCCCGATTGCCACACCAGACTTCTTGCACTGGACAGAGGCTCTACCGAAAACCCGCTCAGGCAAAATCATGCGCCGCATCTTACGTAAGATTGCCACTGGCGATACTGCGACACTGGGTGATACATCAACCCTTGCCGATCCAAGTGTGGTTGAGAAGCTGATCGCAGAAAAACAAAAAATACTATAAACCCTCACGGGTCGATAAAAAGCCGCCCAAGTCCTGCTTGGGCGGCTTTTTTGATCCAGTGCTAAAAGTTACAATTCCGGCGCCACAGACTATTGTCTATAGCGTGCAGGTCACGCATAGTGCTAGTGACTCAATTTCCCATTCTCAGCTCCCGATCGCCAAACAGTGCACATATGCACTAAGAAAATGTGGTGATTAGACCAGTATTTTGCTGCGATTTGCTGCGAATTCTCTATAATTGCACATCAAGCATGTTTTGGCAGACAACAACGGAACACAGGGAAGCAACTTTTTAGCTTTTTTCACGTTGCTAGAGTAAAACCTCAAATACAAGTGATATAACGTCAAGATGTCGACCGTTCAACGAATTTTACTGATCAATGGCCCGAACCTGAACCTACTGGGTTTACGCGAGCCGGGACATTATGGCCAGCAGTCTCTGGCCCAGATAGTGACGCACTTAACTGCCAAAGCGACCGAGTTAGGCGTGACGCTAGACCATATCCAATCGAACGCGGAATACGAGATCATCGATGCGATCCACCAAGCCCATGGCACGGTCGATTTCATCCTGATCAATCCAGCTGCTTTTACCCACACCAGTGTCGCTATCCGTGATGCACTCTTGGGGGTCAGCATCCCGTTCATTGAAATACACCTGTCTAATGTTCATGCCCGGGAACCATTCCGCCATCACTCCTACCTGTCAGACAAAGCTGTCGGGGTGATCTGCGGGCTAGGCCCAGATGGTTATGAATTCGCCCTGCAAGCTGCGGTACGCCGCCTGCAAGCAGACGCCAACTGAACAAATAAGAGAAAGATAAATGGATATTCGTAAAATCAAAAAACTGATTGAGCTAGTTGAAGAGTCAGGTATTGCTGAGCTGGAAATTTCTGAAGGTGAAGAGTCTGTACGCATCAGTCGTGCAACCGTGCCAGCACAAGTTCTTGCAGCACCTATCGCAGCTCCAGTTGCAGCTCCTGTCGCTCCGGCTGCAGCACCAGTAGCCGAGGCCCCAACAGCACCTGCAACGCCTGCTGGCCACCAGGTTCTATCGCCGATGGTAGGTAGCTTCTACCGTGCGCCGAGTCCTGATGCGAAACCATTTGTTGAAATCGGTCAGACTGTCAATGCCGGTGATACTCTATGTATCGTCGAAGCAATGAAGATGATGAACCAGATCGAATCTGATAAAGCCGGTACTGTAGTAGCAATCCTGGCAGAAGACGGTGATGCCGTTGAATTTGACCAGCCGCTAGTTATCATCGAGTAACCGGGGCCTCTTATGCTAGATAAAATTGTTATTGCCAACCGAGGCGAGATTGCACTGCGTATCCTGCGTGCATGTAAAGAGCTCGGTATCAAGACGGTTGCGGTGCACTCCACTGCAGACCGCGATCTCAAGCACGTATTACTAGCTGACGAATCGATCTGTATTGGTCCTGCCAAGAGTACAGAGAGCTACCTGAACATCCCTCGCATCATCAGTGCCGCGGAAATTACCGGCTCGGTGGCTATCCACCCAGGCTATGGCTTCCTGTCTGAAAATGCGGACTTTGCCGAGCAAGTAGAGCGTTCAGGCTTCATTTTCGTTGGCCCAAAAGCAGACACCATCCGTCTGATGGGCGACAAAGTGTCAGCAATCACCTCGATGAAAAAAGCCGGCGTTCCTTGTGTTCCTGGTTCTGACGGTCCACTCGATGACGACGCAGCCAAGAATAAAGCCTTTGCCAAGCGCATCGGCTACCCGGTGATCATCAAGGCATCGGGCGGCGGTGGTGGCCGAGGTATGCGCGTCGTTCGCAGTGAACCTGATCTGATCGAAGCGATCGCGATGACCCGTGCCGAAGCGAAAGCAGCCTTCAGTAACGATATGGTTTACATGGAAAAATTCCTGGAAAATCCACGCCATATCGAAGTGCAGGTTTTGGCCGATGGTCAGGGTGGTGCTATCCATCTGGGCGAGCGTGACTGTTCAATGCAGCGTCGCCACCAGAAAGTAGTAGAAGAAGCCCCGGCCCCGGGTATCACCGAGGAAATGCGTAAGTACATCGGTGAACGCTGTACCCGTGCTTGTATCGAAATCGGCTACCGCGGTGCCGGTACGTTCGAATTCCTGTATGAGAATGGCGAGTTCTATTTCATCGAAATGAACACCCGTATCCAGGTTGAGCACCCAGTGACCGAGATGGTAACCGGTATCGACCTGATCAAAGAGCAGCTACGCATTGCCGCAGGCCAGCCGCTGTCCTTCACTCAGGACGATATCAAGATCAAAGGCCATGCGGTTGAGTGCCGTATCAACGCCGAGGATCCAGAGCGCTTCCTTCCTTGCCCTGGCAAAATCGCCCGCTTTCATGCTCCAGGTGGTATGGGGGTTCGTTGGGAATCGCACATCTACAGCGGCTACACCGTGCCGCCTTACTACGATTCAATGATCGGTAAGCTGATCACCTTTGGTGAGAACCGCGACGTGGCCATTGCCCGCATGAAGAATGCCCTGGGCGAGATGATCATCGATGGTATCAAGACCAATGTTCCACTGCAGCAGGAAATCATGGCTGACGAGAACTTCCAGCACGGTGGTGCCAATATCCACTACCTCGAGAAGAAACTCGGTCTCCAGTAAGGTTGACACCTTCAAGTAAAAAAAGCTGCTTCGGCAGCTTTTTTTTATCTCTATATTATGCAATTTCACTCCCTTCCTAGCGCTACCTGCTAAGTTTTGCCACAATACCCCCCCTAAATTTGTATGAAGAATGAGCGTGGCGCCCGCCGTCATCCGCTCCTTTACCCGCACCTCAACCGGAAACAACACCATGAAAACGCTGTCTGCGCGCTATCGCCAGGCCCACAAAGAAGCCAAATGGGCTGTCGGCCTGGCCTTGGCCTACTTCGCCTGGTGGTATTTCTCGGCCTATGCCTTCGCCCCGGCCGGCATAGACGAAGCCCTGCCGACCCTGTACTGGGGGTTTCCCCTATGGTTTTTACTGGCCTGCATTATTGGCCCCATTCTGTTCACTGTGCTCTGTGGCCTGATGGTGAAATATATCTACCGCGACATGTCGCTCGAGATCGAACCGGAGGCCAATGATGAATAGCCAACTGTTGATCCCGCTCGTGCTGTATCTGATGGCCGTATTCGGTCTGGCGATTTATACCCGGCGCCACCGTGGTAATGGCAACGGCTTCCTCAATGAGTATCTGGTCGGCAACCGCAGCATGGGCGGTTTCGTGCTGGCCATGACCCTTGCCGCCACCTATGCCAGCGCCAGCTCGTTCATCGGCGGACCGGGCGCCGCCTATAAAATGGGCCTCGGCTGGGTATTGCTGGCCATGATCCAGCTACCGGCAGCATGGCTGACCCTTGGGGTCCTAGGCAAAAAATTTGCCATCGAAGCTCGTCGCCACAACGCGCTGACGCTAAACGATATTCTCTACGCCCGTTATAAAAACCGCGGCGTGGTGATCTTTGCCTCATTGGCACTGCTACTGGCCTTCTTCGGTACTATGGTGGTGCAATTTGTCGGCGGCGCACGCCTGCTGCAAACCGTAACAGGGCTGTCTTACCAACACGGACTGATCCTGTTTGCCACGACGGTCGGCCTCTACACCACGATTGGTGGCTTCCGCGCTGTAGTCATGACCGATACCGTCCAGGGGATCATGATGATCATCGGTACGATTGCCCTGCTGATCGGTATCGTCCATGCTGGCGGTAGCATCGGCGAGATGATGGGGGAACTGCACCGCATCGACCCTGCACTGGTCACCCCATTCGGCCCGGACAACTTCCTCAACCAACCTTTCATGCTCAGTTTCTGGGTGCTGGTGTGTTTCGGGGTCATTGGCCTCCCCCATGCCGCAGTACGTTGCATGTCCTATAAGTCAACCGGTTCATTGCACCGAGGCATGGTGATCAGCACCGCCATGGTGGCCTTCCTGATGCTCGGTATGCACTTGGCCGGCGCGCTGGGCCGTGCCATCGTGCCGGATATTGCCAGCCCGGATCAGATCATGCCGACCTTGATGATGACTGTACTGCCTCCCGTGATCGCTGGCGTGTTCCTTGCCGGGCCGATGGCGGCCATTATGTCGACCATCGACTCCCAGCTGATCCAGGCCTCTGCAACACTGCTCAAGGACTTGTACCTCAACTACATCAACCCCAAAGCCGCTCAAGGGCCGGAGGCTGAAAGCCGCCTGCCGAAACTGTCGCTTTGGGTGACGGGTATTTTCTCGCTGTTAGTCTTCGTCGCAGCAACTAACCCACCGGATATGATCATCTGGCTCAACCTGCTGGCCTTTGGCGGCATGCAGGCGGTGTTCCTGTGGCCATTGGTGCTTGGCCTGTACTGGAAAAAGGCATCAGCCACCGGCGCCTTTGCCTCTATGGTCAGCGGACTGGCCTGTTATATCGCCTTATCGCTACTCAAGCCCGATTTAGGCGGTATCCATGCCATCGTACCAACCTTGCTGATTGGCCTTGTCACCTTCGTCTTGGGGAGCCTTGCACGGCCGGTTCCACAGCAGACCCTCCAACAGGTTTAAAAGCGCCTTCAGATAGCACCTTCGGGTGCTATCTTTTTTTAAACTGTCTAAAAATCATGCTAGACTCCGCATCCTTGAATTTAGCAAACCAAAAAGCGAATTAACCATGCCTTGGATTCAAATCAAACTGAACGCGACGGCTGAGAATGCTGAAGCTATCGGCGATATGCTGATGGAAGAGACGGGCGCAGTCTCGGTTACCTTCCTTGATGCCCAGGACACTCCGGTATTCGAACCCCTGCCAGGTGAAACCCGCCTGTGGGGTGATACGGATGTGATCGGCCTGTACGATGCAGAGACGGACATGAATTTTGTCCTGGAAATGCTAAAAAACAGCCCGCTGATTGCCGATGATTTTGCCCACAAAATCGAGCAGTTAGAAGACAAGGACTGGGAACGTGAATGGATGGATAACTTCCACCCGATGCGCTTTGGCCGCCGCCTGTGGATTTGCCCAAGCTGGCGAGAAGTACCTGAGCCAGACGCGGTAAACGTGATGCTGGATCCAGGTCTGGCATTCGGTACCGGTACCCACCCAACCACCTCGCTTTGTCTTGAGTGGCTAGACGGTCAGGATCTGGCTGGCAAAACCATCATCGACTTCGGTTGTGGTTCGGGCATCTTGGCAATTGCCGCCCTGAAACTGGGTGCCAAGAAGGTGATCGGTATTGATATCGACCCACAGGCGATCCAAGCTTCCCGTGACAATGCAGAGCGTAATGGCGTGTCCGAAAACCTTGAACTATATCTGCCGCAAGACCAACCGGAAGGTCTCTTGGCTGATGTCGTGGTTGCCAACATTTTGGCTGGCCCACTGCGCGAGCTATCGCCGGTGATCAAAAGCCTGGTCAAAGACGGTGGCCTGCTGGCAATTTCAGGTGTACTGGAAAGCCAAGCGGAAGACGTCGCGACCTACTACGGCGACGAGCTTACACTTGACCCAATTGCGGCCCGAGAAGAGTGGTGTCGCATCTCTGGACACAAAGCGTAATCGACTTTTTCCTCTTCTAAACTGCGCCAATTGATTGAAAATCGTACAGTTTTGAAAATCAAAACCTAAATGCTCAATTATTGGCCTTTTCAGATGGGTAAAAAATGCGTAAAATGCGCGCCCTTACTGGCATAGTCAGGAATAGACGTTTGAAGATCGGTCCTTATCAACTTAACAACCAGCTGATAGTCGCCCCAATGGCAGGTGTGACCGATCGGCCATTTCGCGAATTATGCCTGCGCTACGGGGCAGGTATGGCTGTGAGCGAAATGATGTCGTCTAACCCAGACCTGTGGAAAACAGCCAAATCCCAGAACCGCATGGTACATGAAGGCGAGTCAGGGATCCGCTCGGTGCAAATCGCCGGGGCAGATCCTAAACTGATGGCCGAGGCAGCTCAGTTCAGCGTTGAAAACGGTGCGCAAATCATCGATATCAACATGGGCTGTCCAGCCAAGAAGGTCAACAAGCGCCTGGCAGGCTCTGCCCTGCTGCAGTATCCCGAGCTGATCGAAGATATCCTTCGAACAGTGGTTAATGCAGTTGATGTCCCGGTTACGCTGAAAACCCGTACCGGTTGGGATCTTGATAACCGAAACTGTGTCGATATTGCCAAACGTGCCGAACAATGTGGCATTCAGGCCCTGGCCCTACATGGTCGGACCAAAACCTGTATGTACAAAGGCGAGGCAGAATACGATTACATCAAGACAGTGAAAGAAGCGATCTCGATTCCGGTGATTGCGAACGGTGATATCGACTCACCGGAAAAGGCACGCTTTGTACTGGATTACACCGGTGCCGATGGCTTGATGATTGGTCGCCCTGCACAGGGTCGACCGTGGATTTTCCAGGAAATCCACCATTACTTAACAACTGGCGAACACCTGCCGGCTCCATCATTTGATGAAGTTGGTAGCATCATGCTAGGCCACGTTCAGGAACTTCACCGTTTTTACGGCGAGTACCTGGGCTTGCGTATCGCACGCAAGCATGTGGGCTGGTATTTGAAAGAGCATGCCCCAGCAGGTGATTTCCGCCGGACCTTCAACGTACTCGAGGATGCCCAACAGCAACTCGATGCGCTGCAAGGCTACTTCGACAACGTTGCATAAATACGAGAAGAGCTTACAGAATATGTTCGAACAAAATCTGACTTCCGAAGCATTGACAGTAACTACTGTTACTTCACAGGACCAAATCACACAGAAGCCACTTCGTGACTCTGTTAAGGCGTCGCTGAAAAACTACCTGGCTCAACTAAACGGTCAGGAAGTCGATGATCTGTACGAGCTAGTGCTTGCTGAAGTTGAGCAGCCACTACTAGACACTATCATGCAGTACACCCGTGGTAACCAAACCCGCGCGGCAACCATGATGGGTATCAACCGCGGTACTCTTCGTAAGAAGCTGAAAAAATACGGCATGAACTAAAGCCATTCTCAGTTAATACTGATTATTGAAAGCCCAAACCAAGCAACTGGTTTGGGCTTTTTCTTTATCAATCACATGGAAAAAGGCATCCACTCGCGCTTAACATTATTTGTCTTCTCAATAATAATACCAAACTGGAAAATTAACTGGTCAGGTTGATCCACTCTCTTGAACACATTTTTGATACCCTTTGGGGACTCG
>NZ_JANEYT010000034.1 GCF_024357955.1 Photobacterium pectinilyticum | reverse complement strand
GCGATCGCGGCCTACGGCCGCTCTCTAAAAAAGAACCCCACTTAAAAAGTGGGGTTCGTCAGCAATCTGAAGCCAGCTGGTATACCAGCTGGCTTCATACTCATCAGAATTCAAACGAAGAGATCTATCCCTCGTTTTACAGCACTGTAGGGATTAGATACCCAGTGCCTGACCACCACCGATCTGTAGCGTTTCAGCTGTGATGAATGATGCGTCTTTGCTTACTAGGAAAGAGATTGCAGAAGCAACTTCTTCTGGCTGACCAAGACGACCAAGCATGATGCTGTTAGCCCAAGAAGCAAATACTTCTGGCTTAGTTTCTTTGATTTGTGCGTGGAACGGCGTATCGATAGTACCAGGAGATACCGCGTTAACTCGGATGTTCGCTGGAGCCAGTTCTTTAGCAAGTGCACGCGTTAGCGTGTGAACAGCGGCTTTAGATGTACCGTAGATACCCGCGCCTGGGCCACCTGCGTTCCAAGCTGCGTTAGAAGTAAAGTTGATGATTGACGCATTGTCAGACTTCTTCAGGAACGGAATTGCAGCACGAGAAACAAAGAATGCACTATCAAGGTTAAGCGCCATAACTTTGCGGAAGAAATCAGTTTCCATGCCTTCGATTGGGCTACGGCCACCTAGACCACCAGCGTTGTTAACAACAACATCGATTTGACCGTATTTTTCACCGATAGCATTGATGTTTTCAGTTACTGCATGCTCATCAGTAACGTCAAAGCCACGGTATTCCGCTTCGATGCCTTCACCTGTAAGTTCAGCAACACAGCTTGCACCTTTAGCGTCTTCGATACCGTTCAGAATCACAGTGTAACCATCTTTACCAAGACGTTTAGCAACTTGGAAACCGATACCACCTGTAGCACCAGAGATAAAAGCAACTTTATTAGACATATCAATGTTCTCTTTGAGTTAGTTAATGGCTATGCCAAAGGGATCTATGAAGAGAGGCTCTTCGACATCTAGCAATCAATAATATTGTATTACAATAACACCTTTCATGAGAATTTCAAACAAAGTGAAAGGTTCAATAGTGATCTTCGTCTTGTTTAGGCACAAAAAAAGCCTTGGTACTATCACCAAGGCTCTTCGTTGTTGCTAATTCAATACTTACTTTCTAGGCCGCTGAGGCAGTTCATTGCGAGTTAAATAGCCGTCGCGATTGGTATCTAACTTATCGAAGTCACGCTTTAATGGCCCACGAACTTCATCACGAGAGAGTTTGCCGTCGTTATTTGTATCCATTTGGGTAAATGGGTCATGACCTTGGCGTTGCCCTTCTTGTCTATCCTTTGTTTTACTGTCTTGCTGATTGCGAGGCTTATGTGAATCTATTGACGCCTCAGAGCCATTAAGAATGTACTGTTTAGTGGAACGCTCAATCGCTTCAGGCTGAGCCACAAACACTGTAGCGTTGTCAGTCACACAGCGTACGTTATTGCTATAACGGATAGCATCCCCTTGTGGGCCATGGCCCTGAGGATAATCAATCCCCTCATAGACTTTTGGGTCACTTCGCTGGGCACCTGCACCATGAACATCAACCCACTCACCATTCATATTACCGAGTGAACGACCAAACGCCATATATGCCGCATTTTTGCCATTTTTCAGGTTTTGGTGAGTCGTGCTGCTCCAGTAACTCGGATAGTCCAGCGTTTCTCCCTCATTAAAAATAGGAGTCACCTCGAACACATTGTCGATAGCGGCGCTGTTAGTGGTACCTGGCGACTTGGTATAATCGACAATGGACTGTAATTCCTTAATGTTCGGCAGTCTCCAGTTACTGTTACCCGCCAATTCAAGATTTTCACAGTATTCCAGTGCTGCTGGCCAATCCATCCCAGCACCGCTATCAGCCTGCTGCCAAGTCAATCCCGTTGCATTATCAGTCACAGTCCCATTGTTGTTATTTGAAAAATCGTTAATGCCGTAATCGGTGTTGCCACGAACAACCATGACATAAAAGGTTTTCTCCCCTCCATGCGGAGACTTCATACCATAACCTTTTATACGACCATCGATAAAATTCACGCCAAATACGGTCTCATCACCATTCATCGTGGTTGACACATATTTAGTGCTACTCACATATTGAGAATCAATCAATCGCTCGCCAGCACTAAGATCACCGGACTCGAAGCCGAAGTACTCGTGATCAAGGAATGGACGAATAGAATACGTACCAGCGCCGTTTAAACCACTCGGATCCTCACCATCGAACATCATCAATGAATACAGTTCTTTGATGGTCGGTACACGCCAATCACTGTGGCCTGCCAACTGCAAGTTTGAAGCATAGGCAACCGCTTCATCATAAGTCATCTTATCGGCTGCTGTTATTTTCCCATCACCATTGGTATCCGTGGTTTGTGCCCAAATAAGACCGGTATGGTTATCTGTTACCGTGCCATCATTATTACGGGTATAACTCGGGGCGCGGCCTTGGTACTGGGCATCCTGACCAAAACCCGTTTTACCTTTCTCGGTTGGGCATTCATCTAAAACGTTCTGCGCATCAGTACAAACTGACTGATTGGTATCGACGATGCTATAGCTGTATTGCGGTGACTGGTTGGTCGCTGCGACTGTTGAGAAAGCGGTCATGCCAGTGATTGCTAACGCAGCGGTTAATTTCGAAATGCGGAGAAAAGCGCGTTTAAACTCAGTCTTTTTCATGGTTACCCCAATCAAGCTTTAATGTGTTGATGGGGTAACTATGCGCTGTAATTGTGTATGAAATATGGAGTAATTTAGGAGATTGCTTCAAGTTCAAACCGGTAACCTACCCCATAGACCGACTTTATCCAGTCACTCTCACTATCGATGGCTAGGATCTTCTTACGGAGATTTTTTATATGGCTGTCAATGGTACGATCAGTCACCACCCGGTCGTCAAAATAAATTTTATCCATCAACTGATTACGGCTAAACACCTGGCCGCTATGCTGAGAGAAATACGCCAACAAACGAAACTCCGCCGGCGTGAGATTGAGTGCTTTGCTATGCACCCAAGCTTGCATTTTAACCTCATCAATCCTTAACGTAGATTCGGTTTTTTCCGTCGACGTTGACTGAGTTCGCCGCAGTATATTCTTAACCCTAACCACCAACTCCCTTGGGCTGTAGGGCTTGCAAACATAGTCATCAGCGCCCAACTCCAGTCCCAACAAGCGGTCAATCTCATCCACTTTTGCCGTCGCCATAATGACAGGCACATCGCTAAACGTGCGCAATTCACGGTAGATATCTAAACCATCGCGGTTTGGCAGCATAAGATCCAAGATCACCAACTCGGGGGAGTGCATTTTTATCCATTCTATCACTTGGTTACCATCTTCAATGATATGACTCTCATAGCCACTATGCGACAGGTACTCTCCCAGTACATTGGCCAATGCAGGTTCATCTTCGACAATCAAAATCACGTTGCACTCTCCTCTACCTTCATCCTTGCCTTGGTAAGGTCACCACCATCTTAATCCCCCCCCGTTCTGAGGGAGCTGCATGTATATGTCCTTTATGGGCTTCAAGAATACTCTTGCAGATAGCTAAGCCCAGCCCGGAGCCGCCATGTTCCCTGCTGCGTGATTGGTCAACCCGGTATAGTCGGTCAAACAACTTAGGTAACGCCTCATTATTGACTCCCGGCGCACTATCTTCAATCGTGAGCACCACTTCCGCCCCCTTTTGAGCCAGTGAAACCCAAACATTACCACCAACATCGGTATAGCGGTAACTGTTCTCAAGCAGGTTTGATACAACCTGCTCGATTTTCTTTTGCTCCCCTGTCACCATCATTGGTTGACAATCCGCTTTAGGCCGATGCAAAACTATCTGCTTCTCCTTAAGCCTCCTTTCATAACGATCCAAGCAAGGCTTCAGCAAATGATTGAGCTCAAGGGGTTCAGCGACTATGGCACTATTTCCTGCCATATCTGCCAGCGATAGTACGCGTAACTCTTCCACCAATTTCGACAAATTAAGCACTTGGTGGTGCAAGGATTCCATATAACGGGGTTCTGGCTGGCGAATACCATCAACCAAAGCCTCCAACTCACTACGCAGAACAGCCAAAGGGGTACGTAGCTCATGAGAAATATCAGACAACCATTGCTCGCGCATTTTCTCTTGCTGTTTCAGACTCGCGACAAGATGATTAAACGCCTGTATCACATCGGTCACCTCATCATTACCCCGGATATGAATGTGGAAATCGAGATCGCCCCGCTGGACCGATTCCGCTCCCCGATGCAGTGCCCTGAGAGGTTTAAGCAGGTAACCGACTAAGCCACTAGCAAAGACTAAGCTGACAACCAAGGTCACCAATGAAATAAAAACAATATTGCGGGTTTGGGAGCGCAAGAAGCTTTCAGCCAACTCATTAGACAGCGACTGGCTTTGGAGCACCGTTATCCACCCAACTGGCCGCCCTTCATAATTCACAGCCACTTTTTCCAACCGTAAATCATTGGGAAGCGACTGTAAGTTCTGCGGAGCCCCCAACAAAGGCTCGTTCTCGAGCGAAACGAGGTTAACCCGCACCCCTAACGGTACAAAAACAGACGAGGGTTTATCTAAGGGCAATGCCTGCCCAACGTCGTCTGGGGGGAGGCCTATCCCTGGGTTAGAAGCTGGGTTAGAGACTGGGGCTGGGTGATGCCCTCGAGGGGGCGGAATTTCACCAATCTGCCGCAGCATCGATGCAAAAATATGAGGCGACTCGACCAGCCGTTTCCAACCGTATTGTTTAGAGTAATAGGCGGTCAGTTTTTCTGCCAGAGCCTCTACTTTCAGTATTTCTTCCTGATTAATAAATCGCTGAAAGCCCTCTTTGAAGCTGGAGTTGATCAGCAGGCCCATGCCAATAGCCACCAGCACACTACTGAAAAAAAGACAAAAAAAGAGTTTTCGAAATAAAGAAACCCGCATCGGCAATCCTACGTTGAAGTCACTCAATAAGCCTACAGGAAAAAATGGGAGAAAATATGAAGAACGCCAAAGATAAGACACTCATGGCTCTAATTACAAAATATCTAACGCAGAAAACAGCGATTTTAACCTGCAAGACTGAGCAAGTATTTATGTAGGTTGGTATTATTCTAGTGAAACCAAACACCTTGACGTTTGGGGTATACGAAAAGCAAAAAAGGCGCCGAAGCGCCTTTTTATCATTCAACCGAGAAGTCGATTACTTTGGCTGGTTGCTGTACGCACAACCTTCATACAGGGCTTCCTGAGTCGCCTCTGCAGAGTAGTTAGGGTTAGCAAACCATGTACTTTCATCGGCAAGGTTCACTGACACATTGATAGAGTCACGAGCACCTGGGCCTGAACGCATTACACAGATTTCTTTGTTCTGCAGCTTGTTCCACAACTCGGCACCCGCGCCTTCACGCAGCGACAGAATATCACCTTGCTCAGATACAGCACCGGCAGCATTCGCTGGACCGTATTGCTTAATGTACCAGTTCACATTTTCGAACTTGCTACGATCCAATACACCTTCGTTTTCAACGTATTCGGTGATCATGTCACGTACCGCGTAAACAGGCTCGTTCGATGAGTCCCAAATCACTTGCTCACCGGTGATCCACTCTTCGCCAAGCAAAGTACCTAAACGATAATCATTGATCGCCAATACATAATCAGCGTCAGGATTAAATTCACCGCCACGGATCTCGGTGATATCAATACGCTCACCCACCGTATTACTCAGATCCACGGTATATTGGATAGAACCATCAAAGATGTCGTAGTTGTAGGCAGGGATAGCCGAGTTGAAAGAAACCGTAATATCGTTGGCTTGGTAAGTATTGAAGTAACCGTAAGACCACTCCATGTACGCTTTCAGTTGCTCGCCCTTGATGCTAACCGCAACCAATTGGTTGTCATACATGTATAGGTTGGCACTGTCTTTCTTACGGTATTCCTGACCATCAAACAGGTTCGAGCCGTCGGAGAACAGCGCTGCGGCTGATACGTCGACTTTGATCTCATTGCCTTCAGAGTCAGAGCCTTTTTGCTCAATGTTCATGATTTGGATCTGGTTGATCAAATCCGTGATCGGCATATCCGACAACTTGCCAGTATGGATTGAGCTGTAAAGGCGTAAACCTTCGCTGTTTAGCACTTGCTCTTCAAGTACCGCTTCGTCAGCAAAACCACCTTGAG
Source organism: Photobacterium pectinilyticum (assembly GCF_024357955.1). Taxonomy (GTDB): domain Bacteria; phylum Pseudomonadota; class Gammaproteobacteria; order Enterobacterales; family Vibrionaceae; genus Photobacterium; species Photobacterium pectinilyticum. Next base: position 44,452 of record NZ_JANEYT010000034.1, on the reverse strand, counting down.
AGTTGGTGAAGTTACCTTTTACTTCACCAATTTTGATGTTGGCATCGGTAACAGAGGCATCATGGATATGCTGCATTTGCTCTTGCAGTGTATTGTCTTCTTGTACATTCTCAACCTTGCGGTTAGACAATGTAGTATCAACAATCTGCCACTTGCCTTGCGGATCTTTTTCCAGTTCGATCTCTGCTTTAGCCAGTGCCCAACCCCAGTTACCCGGCTCGATGATCTTCACTTTTTCATGGCGGTTTTCAGCATTGTAAACGCCCGATTTAGCCTTGTCTTCCTGCTCGCTGTTACCACCGACAGAAATTTCTGGCATTTCCGCACTAATATCTGCGCCTTTCTCAACTTGCTCAATGAAGCGAGCGTGCTCGTGACCCATGAAGATCACATCAAACTTATCAGCAAGCTTAGAGGCAATCTCATGAACACCGCGACCGTGCTCTTTACGGCCATGGTGAAGGGCACCAATCACCACGTCAGGCTGGTACTGTTCGATAACGTTATTTACGGTATCAGTAACCGCTTCTAACTCATCTTTGAAATCCAAGTTACGGAAATTCTCTGGGTTAGAGGCATTCCACACTTTAACGTAAGACGGTGTTAAACCAACAACAGCTACTTTGGCACCATTGTAATTGAAGATCTGGTAGCCACGTAGGAACGGGACTTCTTCTTCGTTGGCTTTACAGTCAACCGAGTTTTTATCCCAAATAACATTGGAAGAAACCACTGAACCGTTGAAGTTTTCAAGGCTACGCTCAAGAAAAGCGCGCTCGAAGTCAAACTCGTGGTTACCCGGCACCCACAAGTCGTAGTTTAGGGTGTTCATGGTTTCAACAACTGGGTGGACAGGATCGTTGTTGAATAGCTCTGCCGAGTTGCCCTGAACGGTATCGCCTAAGTCGATCAGCAAGAAGTTGTCATTGCTGGAGCGCTCGTCACGTAGCAGGGTGGCAATTTTTGAGAAACCCGCATTTCTGTCTACGCCATCAAGCGCGTAATCATAAGCGAAAATACGACCATGCATGTCACCGGTCGCACCAATAGTGATCGTCTGGCTTGTTAATTCGTTATTGGTGCCTTTCACGATTACCGATGGGGTCGGTTCAAAGGTTTTACATTCAGCGATGGATGCTGGCGCTTGATCATTGGCATAACTGGCAGTAGAAACCAGTAGGATAGCGGCACTTAACGTCGCAAGTTTAAAGGTTTTATTTTTCATCTCACAGAGCCTAATGTCTTGGAATAAACGTAGGCAATATAAGGAGAAATAATAGAATAAGTACTTAAAATTCAACCTATCTGTTTCAATTTGTAAATTCGGTAAGTTGGATAAATACCGCGTTAAATGTAAACCGTTGCATGCTACTCAATTGTAAACATGCAACATGTTAAGCACAGTTTTATGGATACATCTCGAACAAGCAATACTTCGCTCATCATTCTTTTCATCTGCAATTGACTAATACCAATCTGGATAAGTCGTTGATCAAGTATTTGCACTGGAAAAATCGCTGTTATCAAGGCAGATATTGCAGTAACTAGTGGCTCTAATTACAAAATATCTAACGCAGAGAACAGCGGTTTAAACCAGCAAGACTGATCAAATATTTATATGTAGGTTGGTATAATAACCTGCATTGTTGAACTCATGGTCGTGGGATCGTAAATCCCCAGCCAATCACTCGGCTAGGGATTTTTTAGTTACACCAATCAAAGAAAGCTAGATAGCACTTTCGATCTTATGCCCTTTCGGCAATTGGTGGGCGATCCCCTTATGGCAGTCAATACAGGTATTGCCGTCTTCGATTGCCCGGCTATGAATACCGGCAGCGACCGACTTCTGGGTGCTAAAATCCATATACTCAAAGTTATGGCAGTTGCGACACTCTTGCGAATCATTGGCTTTCATGCGGTCCCATTCACGGGAGGCCATTTCAAACCGGTGATCCTCGAACTTCTGCGGTGTATCGACAATGCCTAGCGCTTTGGCATAAAGCTCTTTCGAAGCTTGGATCTTACGCACCATTTTCGGCGCCCACTCTTTTGGTACATGGCAATCCGGACAGGTCGCCCTAACACCACTGCTATTGTTGTAATGAACCGTCCCAACGTATTCTTGATAGACGTTGTTCTCCATCTCATGACAACCGATACAGAAGCTTTCCGTGTTGCTGTACTCCATTGCAGTGTTAAACCCGCCCCACAGGATAACACCTGCAACCACACCCACGGTCAGGACTGTGCCAATTGCAAAATGGCTGGGCTTTCTGAACCACTGCCAAAAACGCCGGATGATACCAGGTCGTTGACTCTCCATAGCCCCTCCTATTGGCCGAACTTACCAGCCGGTTTAAAGGTATTCTCCACTAGCGGTGCGGCATCAGATTGCGATACATGACACTGCAGACAAAAGTAACGGCGTGGTGCAACATCACTCAGGACCTTGTTATTGCTATCCATGTAGTGAGTTGGGCTAACCCTCGGGGCACCCGTCCTGCGGTATTTATCGACATCATGGCATTGCAAACAGCCATTGTTACTCGGGTTGATCTGCACCATATCCGTTGAGTGCGGGATCAAAGGGGGTTGATGAACATATTCCAAGGCCAGCTTATCTTGCATTTTTGGCACCGGCTTAATTGGCGCAACGGTATTAGTATCCGCTATTTCCTGCGCGCCACGTAACGAGGTAACTTCTGCAAATGCGGCAAGGCTCACGACAGCCGCCAGCAGCGCAGACACAACATACTTACCCTTCATCTTTATTGGCTCCAATTCTTATTTTAAATTCCAACACTTCCTCGGAACAGACATCGATACAGCGTCCACAACTGATACAGTCTTGGCTCATCACCTTGCGATCCCCACCTTTAAGCGGTTGTCTCAGCACTTCTGGTTCGGGGCACACGTTGAAGCAATCCATGCATTTGTTGCAGGCTTCGCGGTTGGTCGCGGTGATACGAACCAGGCTTTTGCGGCCGATAACCCCATATGTCGCGCCAAGCGGACATAAATGGCCACACCAACCATGTTCAACCAATACCACGTCCAGCAAGAACACCAGCAAGATCAGCACCCAACCCGCACCCATTCCGAACACTAAACCACGGTGCAGCGCTGCCACAGGGTCAATCCAGCTCCACAGCACCGTGCCGGAGATCGCACTGCCAAGCAGCAACACAGGCAACAACCAGTAGCGCAAGCTTGATGGCCAGCGGTAACTGAGCTTGATACCCAATTTACGGCGCAACCATGCTGCCAGGTCCGTCACCATATTGAGCGGGCAAACCCATGCGCAGAACACCCGTGGTGCCAACAAGGCATAGAATCCCACCACAATGGCGCCGCCCAGCAGGGCAGCCAGTTCTGGCCAGTGACCTGCTGCGATGGTCTGCAGCAAGATCAGCGGGTCGGTCAATGGAATCGTATCGAACAAGGTGCTTGCCGACAGGTTACCCCGTAGCACGCCCAGTGCCGGGCCGATCATGAACAACGCGATGATCAGCAACTGACAACTGCGACGTAGCAGCAAAAAGCGATGTGCTTTCCACCAGCCCAGTGAAGCGGTAGCCGCTTTACCAGCATCTTTTGCCAAATGCTTAGCCATTACTGACCTCCTCCGCTGTTACCCGGCTTATAAGCAGGCAAAGTCAGATCCTCAGGGACCAAACTTTCCCCTTTCTTGGCCTTCTCTTCCCAGCCCAAACGGTAATGATGACCCAACTCACCTTTTGCTAATACCGTGGGAACTACCTTGATGGCGGCTTCATCCAGCACACAAGCTTGCTCGCATTTACCGCAACCGGTGCAGACATCCGAATGCACCGTCGGGATAAACTTGGCGTGGTAGCCGGTACGTTGGTTACGGATTGGCACTAGGGTGATGGCTTCATCAATCAGCGGGCAGACTCGGTGACATACATCGCAGCGTAAGCCCAGCCAGTTGAGACAGGTCTCATGGTCAATCAATACCGCCGTTCCCATCCGGGAGTCATCAATATCTTTCAAGCCATGATCCAGCGCGCCACTCGGACAGGCTTCCACACAGGGAATGTCTTCACACATCTCACACGGTATCGTTCGGGCGGTAAAATACGGCGTACCCGATGCCACTGGCGACAATAAGCTTGCCAGTTTCAAGGTGTCATAAGGGCAGGCTTGAACGCACAAACCACAACGCAAACAGGCCTGTAAAAACTCTGGCTCAGGCAATGCGCCGGGCGGCCTTATCGGCACCCCGCTGCTGTCAGCCTGGCTCTGTTTGCTTTGTAATCCAAGTACGGTCGCAGCCGCTCCCACACCCACAGCCGTTCGCGCAGCATCCCGAAGGAAGCGACGACGGCTTTCCGATGATTTGAGAGGTGAACGCTTCATCAGTCTGTTTCCAATAGTTAGGCTTTAACCACCTTCACCGCACATTTCTTGAAGTCCGTTTCTTTCGAAATAGGATCGGTCGCATCAAGCGTGAGTTTGTTGGTCAGCTGCCCAGCATCAAAGAAAGGCATGTACACCAAGCCTTGCGGTACTCGGTTTCGCCCTCGGGTTTCTAAATGAGTGAGCACTTCGCCCCGACGCGAAACAATCTTCACTGCATCGCCACGACGTAACCCACGTTCTTTGGCATCCAGAGGGTGCATATATAACACCGCATCAGGGAAAGAGCGGTATAGCTCAGGTACCCGTCGAGTCATCGAACCAGTATGCCAATGTTCCAACACTCGTCCGGTCGACAGCCATAGGTCATAGTCTTTGTCTGGTGATTCTGCTGCTGGCTCATATGGCAGGGCAAAAATGACCGCTTTCTTATCCGGTTTACCGTAGAAAGCGTACTCTTCGCCTTTCTTCACATACGGATCGTAGCCTTCGGAGTAACGCCAGACTGTTTCCTTGCCATCAACCACAGGCCAGCGCAAACCGCGTGACTGGTGGTACATCTCGAACGGTGCCAAGTCATGGGCATGGCCGCGGCCAAAGTAGGCATATTCTTCGAACAAGCCTTTTTGGACGTAGAAGCCAAAGTCACGAGACTCATCATTGAGTTGATCAGCGGCAATTTCATCGAGCTTGAACTTATCGACCTTGCCGTTTTTGAACAACACTTCGAATAAGGTTTTGCCTTTGAGCTCAGGTTTCTTGGCGATCAACTCCTGTGGCCACACTTCTTCTACCTTGAAGCGCTTGGAGAACTCCATCAGCTGCCACAAATCCGATTTAGCTTCGCCCGGCGGAGAGATCTGCTGGTACCAGAACTGGGTACGGCGTTCGGCATTACCATACGCCCCTTCTTTTTCTACCCACATAGCCGTAGGCAAAATCAAATCTGATGCCATGGCGGTAACAGTTGGGTAAGGGTCGGAGGTAACAATGAAGTTGGCCGGATCGCGATAGCCAGGCAGACGCTCTTCGTTGATATTCGGACCTGCCTGCATGTTGTTGTTACACATTACCCAGTAGGCATTGAGCTTGCGATCTTTGAGCATCCGATCTTGCAGGATAGCGTGATAGCCCGGTTTCGGCGGAATCGTGCCTTCAGGTATATCCCAATGGGTTTCACACATTTCGCGGTGTTTAGGGTTCGTCACCACCATATCGGCAGGCAGACGGTGGGCAAAGGTGCCGACTTCACGGGCTGTACCACAGGCAGAAGGCTGGCCAGTCAACGAGAACGGCCCACAGCCCGGCTTGGAGATCTTACCGGTCAATAAATGGATGTTATAAATCAGGTTATTGGCCCACACACCACGGGTATGTTGGTTGAAACCCATGGTCCAGTAAGACACCACTTTGGTCTCAGGATTGGCATACATCTCAGCCAATTCATTAAGCTGATCGACCGGTACCCCAGTCAACTCAGAAGTATATTCCGCCGTATAGGTCGAGACGAACTTGGCATAATCTTCAAAGCTCATCGGCGTTGAATCACCACTGCCCGGGTTTTTGGCCGCTTTCTCCAATGGGTGAGTAGGTCGCAAACCATAGCCGATATCCGTCACACCCTTGCGGATGTTAACGTGCTTGTCCATAAAGTCCTGATTCACTTTGTCGTTGGAGATAATGTAATGGGCAACAAAGTTAAGGATGGCCAAGTCAGTCTGTGGCTTGAAGATGATTGGATTATCCGCCAGCTCATAGCTACGGTGGGTAAAGGTTGATAATACGGCTACTTTCACCTTGTCGGAAGACAAACGGCGATCGGTCAGACGGGTCCATAGGATCGGGTGCATCTCTGCCATGTTGGATCCCCAAAGCACGAAAGCATCGGCATGTTCGAGATCGTCATAGCTCCCCATAGGTTCATCCATACCGAAAGTACGGGCAAAACCGACAACCGCAGAGGCCATACAGTGGCGGGCATTCGGGTCAATGTTGTTAGAGCGGAAACCCGCTTTATACAATTTGGCGGCGGCATAGCCTTCCCAGACTGTCCACTGACCAGAGCCAAACATCCCAACAGACGATGGGCCTTTGTCTTTCAGGGCTTGCTTGAATTTATCAGCCATTACATCAAAGGCTTCATCCCAACTGACAGGGGTAAATTCCCCTTCCTTGTGGTACTTCCCATCCCTTTTTCTCAACATCGGTTGAGTCAGGCGATCTTTTCCATACATGATCTTAGGCAAGAAGTAGCCTTTGATACAGTTGAGGCCCTTATTTACCGGCGCATCTGGATCACCTTGCGAGGCAACCACTCGGCCATTTTTAGTCCCGACCAGTACACTACAGCCCGTACCACAGAAACGACAGGGGGCCTTATCCCACTTCACTTCCTGATCGTCGCCTGCCGCATTGGCCACCGACACAGGAATGGTTAACCCTGCGGCACTGGCTGCGGCTATTGCTGCATTGGCCTTTAAGAAACTACGTCTAGTAACTGTCATGTTACGCTTCCTTTAGCTCAGATTGTTCTTCCATTTGGTGGTAAACCAGCGTGGTATCGAGTACTCCAGGCAATTGCTTGATCAAATCAAAATGACCAACAATATTGTTCTGCTGCTCCCCCTCAAGCACGACAACCAATTTTCCTGATTCACCAAAAATCGGCACTTCAGCCCCCGGTAGGCTTTCTATCGTTTTTTTAATTGATTCAAGCTGCTCAGCCACAACGTAAACAATCAAGCTGCAGACATGGAAATCACTCACAACAAAGCCCCCCTTTAAGGCACACCACCGAATTCATCCTAAATAAGCAAGTGATAAATTTAGCCTCAAATTACACTTATTTATTTAGTGGTTATTGTTTAATTTAGGCTTAATGCGAATAGAGTGGATACCCACAAAGGGGTATTGGGATGGATAGTTGCTTTAGATCAATTAAGCAGCAATGCCGAGATCACATTACTGTAAAACAGTAAGTTATCAGCAGATGCGGTGAGTAAAGAGAAGAGAGATAAACATCAAAGCATGCGGCACCAATTGGCAAGATGAGCAGCAAACTTGGTCGCCTCTTTTTCTACAGGCATGGCATGGCCCATCGGGCTGAAAAACACCGGCTCAACACCATAAAAATCCGCAGTGGCTTGTACTTGGGAAGCGGGTACTAGCTTATCTTCTTTACCACCAACAACAAGTACAGGCAGATTTAGAGAGAAATCCTCTGCAATAGGATGTGGCTGTAAAAACAATCGGAGATCTTCAGCCTTCAACTCTGAGAGCAAGGAGTCCAGTTGCTGCTGGCTAGGCTTAGTCGCAAATAACGCATCCATTAACACATGACGATAATACGGGTTAAGCAGCGCCAAGTTGGGCATTGCCATCACTTGACCCAGCACCATTGATAGCGCGGGATGATCAAACCACATGGCCCTATTGAGTTGACCAAAACCTTGCGGTGGCACCGAGGCCATCAAGGCTAAGCCGGCTAATTTAGAACTCAGTGCTTCTTTTTGGCAAACATGCTGGGCAATCAACCCTCCCAACGAATATCCCACCACAACAACGGGCTTTTTCTCTTGCAAAGAGACAAACTCAATAAAGGCAGCCACATCATCAATATGATCTTGAAAGGGCTGTGATGACGGCTTGCCGGAATGAGTTCCATGGCCACGAAGAGTCAGTGAATAAACCGGAAACCCTTCAGCAACCATAAAAGGCATCAACTCATGGGTAAAAAGCTGGCCACTACTAAGAATACCGTGAATAAATAATACTGGAGGATTGCTTGAGTCTTGCTGTGTGTTTGAATAATAGTATTCAAACACCCTATCAAAATAGCTGACACTTTGGCTTTGCATGCTTCATCTTCTTACCTGGATTTTTATCCATTTTAAAGTTACACCAATATTTTTATTGGACGAAAGTAACAAAAACAATAAATAAAAAAATCCAAGGGCAGATCACTCTGCCCTTTTTCGCACTTGTGTATTACTCGTAATTTACGATGATGAGAACATTTGCGTCGATGTCCCCATTATTGATATATCGGTGCTTTTCCGACGAATCAAATGAGAGGGAGCAGCCTGCGGTAATACGATAGGTATTTTGTCCAACGATCATTTCTAACTCCCCATCAGTGACAAACAGTTGCTCGGTCGTACTGTTAGTGTGATTGTCGTCGGAGTAATTACATCCCGGCTTAAAAACGCCGTAGAACACTTCATAACCACTGATTGGAGAGAAAGGAAAAATACTATGGATGATCATACGGCCATCATCATCTTTGATAGCAAGTTTGTCATCAATACTTTTGACTTCGTACAACTGACTTGAATCATCCAACAAGGTTTCAAGCTTAATTTTTAATCCATTCGCGATTTTCCAAACAGTGGCGATCGTTGGCATCGATTCCGAACGCTCAATCTGACTGAGCATTGTCTTACTCACACCGGTTTTAGCCGACATATCGCTCAGACTCAATCCCATTTTGTTTCGGGTCGCCTTTAGTTTTTCACCTAGCGCAGAAAAATCACCCATATATCATTACCTTGTATTTATTCTTTTGATGAGATTACCGTCATTAAAATGCTCATCAACCTTCATGCCGCACACCTTACCAAATACAACTCTAAAGATCATAAAAATTGATCCGTCACATAACACCATCCGTTCGCTATAGCGTACAATAACTTTCGCTATAACGTCCAAACGAACGTGATAAGGAATAAATACATGGTTTCTTTACACACAATGAGTCGACATAGAGGCTACCACCAACTTTTCGCCTGGACGCAAAGACAAAAACAAAAAAGGAAAAGGGTCAACAGCTTCATTGATGCGTTTGCTTACGCTGAAGCCTGTTCGATAAACCAAATTTCCAATACGACGTGTTGGGCCATTACCCCAACGTAAAGCACCGATACAAGATCAATTCACATTGGATAGCTTATGAAAAACTGGATGCAAAATACGATTCTGTCACCGATTCGGCGCAGAACATTCATGAAGTGGGGAGCGGCAGTGGGCGGAGCCACAGCAGCTGGAGGACTTCCATTTAAATCTATCGCAAGCACACCCGACACCACGGCAAACCCTAATGACAAGCAAACATTTTGGTCGGCGTGCTTAGTAAACTGTGGTAGCCGCTGCGCCTTACGCGTTCACACCGAAAATGGAGTGATCACCCAGATAGAAACGGATAATCGCGGTGATGATACTGAATTTGGCCAACACCAAATTCGTGCATGTCTCCGTGGGCGATCAATCAAACATCGGGTTTACAACCCAGATCGCCTTAAATACCCGATGAAGCGTGTCGGAAAACGAGGTGAAGGCCGCTTTGAACGCATTAGTTGGGATGAAGCGCTTGATCTTATGGCAGATAAGCTCAAGTACACCCTGAAAGAATATGGCAATGACGCGGTACACATTACCTATGGCTCAGGTACTCAAGGTATCCGTACCGATGGTAAAGATTGCTTCAAACGTTTAATGAACCTCACCGGTGGTTTTCTGGATTACTACGGTAACTACAGCTGGGGTCAGATCCAATTTGCCTTGCCATTTACATACGGCAATAAAAAAGCAGCAGCTTATGGATCATATACCACAGAGATAGAAAACGCAGAGCTACTTGTCATGTTTGGTTATAACCCAGCAGAGACACGTATGAGTGGTGGTGGTGAGATCCATGAACACATTAGTGCTCAGAGAAAACGTAACATCCGTACCATTATTATCGATCCTCGTTACACCGATACCATGCTGGGTAAAGAAGAACAGTGGATCCCTATCCGTCCTGGTACTGATGCCGCATTGGTAGAAGGTATTGCACACGTCCTGATCACTGAAAACTTGGTCGACCAAGCGTTCCTTGATGCCTACTGTCAAGGCTATGACGAGAAAACCCTCCCAGCAAGCGCACCAGAAAACGGCCATTACAAAGCACATATCTTAGGTTTGGGTCCAGACGGTATTGAAAAAACACCTAAATGGGCATCACAAATTACCGGGATACAGGAAAAGCAAATTATTCAACTTGCCCGTGAAATTGGTACTGCCAAACCGTGTTTCATTACCCAGGGTACAGGGATTCAACGCCAATCCAACGGTGAACAAACATCGCGTGTCATCGTAATGCTTCCTATATTGACCGGTAATATTGGCCTTTCTGGAACCAACACCGGGGATATGCCTGCTAACTATGGTTACCCAGCCCCACGTTTGCCTGTCGGCGATAATCCGATCAAAACCCGTGTTACCTTTTTTAACTGGGTTGAGGCGATTTGGCGTCATGAAGAGATGACGGATAAAACGGCTGGCTTGCTAGGTGGTGAAAAGCTAAATAACCCCATTAAGTTCATCATCTCCTGCGCCAGTAATGTGTTGATGAACCAACATGCCGAACTAAAACGCCAAGCCGAAATCATTGGTGATGAATCACTTTGCGAGTTCATAGTTGTATGTGATAACCACATGACCGCGTCTGCACGTTATGCTGACTTATTATTACCTGATGTCACTAACCTAGAAAATACCGAAGTTAGCTCAGACGGCTACTCTTCAGGCTCAATGGGGGCACTGTTCCCTCTAGAACGTGCAATTCAGCCGTTATACGAAACAAAAAGTGTTTATGAAATGTGTTCTGAACTTTCGAAGCGCTTTGATCTGTATGATGAATTCACCGAAGGCCGTACTCACGATGAATGGCTAGAGTATCTGTACGCAGAGCGAATGAAACAGGATCCAAATATCCCTTCATTGGCTGAACTACGAGAACAAGGGCCGTATCAAGTTGTCGCCCCCAAAGAGGGACGTATTGCCCTTGAGGATTTCCGCAAAGATCCAAATGCGAACCCTGTTGGCACACCTTCTGGTCGTATCGAGATCTACTCCACCAAACTGGAAACAATTGCCAAAGAGTGGGAGTTGGTCGAAGGCGATATCATCACTCCACTGCCACAATACGTCGTGTCTTGGGACAGCCATTTAGATCCTCGCGCAAAAGACTATCCGCTGCAAATTTGTGGCTACCACACCAAAGGACGCACCCACTCTACTTACCACAATATACCGTGGCTACGTGAAGTCGTATTCGATGGCTTATGGATGAACCCTATCGATGCCGCGAAACGAGGGTTAACCAGTGGTGACTCCATCAAGGTATGGAATGATCGCGGAGAGCTACGAATGGCAGTAAAAGTCACACCACGCATCATGCCTGGTGTTGCGGCTCTAGGACAAGGGGCTTGGTACAGTCCTGATAAGAAAGGGATTGACCAAGGAGGGTGTGTTAACACACTCACATCCCAACGTTCCACACCACTGTCAAAAGGGAATGGTCAGCATTCCATCTTAGTTGAAGTCGCCAAGGCATAAGGAGTGCATAAATGATTCAATATGGTTTCCACGTTGATACAAGTAAATGCACGGGTTGTAAAACGTGCCAAGTGTCTTGTAAAGATAGAAAAGATCTCCCCGTTGGTGTGAACTGGCGCCGTGTTTACGAGTATGCGGGCGGTGACTGGGTAATGAACAGTGATGGCACCTACTCTAATGACGTTTTTGCTTACTATATGTCTATTGGTTGCAACCACTGTAATAACCCTGCTTGCGTAAAAGCCTGCCCGACAGGTGCAATGCATAAGCGTTCTGAAGATGGCTTAGTGGTCGTTCAAGAAGATGTTTGTGTGGGGTGCCGCTATTGTGAAATGGCGTGCCCTTATGGTGCTCCTCAATATGATCCAGCCAAGAAAAACATGACGAAGTGCGATGGTTGTTATGACCGAATTGCGGATGGGATGAAACCTGTTTGTGTCGAGTCATGCCCACTGCGCGCTCTCGACTTTGGACCGATGCATGAGTTAGTTGAGAAATATGGTTCACGAGCGGATATTGCTCCACTGCCAGATCCACGATTGACAAGCCCTAACCTTATCATCACCACGAGCAAAGGAAGCAAACTCACGGGCGATAAGAAAGGTAGTATTCAAAACCCAACGGAGGTCGGAGTATGAGCCAGTTATCTCTCGTTTTCTTTACCGTATTAGCCCAAAGTGCTGTTGGCATGTTTATCGCACTTGGTCTCGTAGAGCTTCTGTATAAGCCAGATCGAAAAATAATGACCCGCAGCTTTATGGTTGCATTGGTACTATTAGCAATCGGGGCAACGGCTTCAATAACGCACCTTGGACAACCTTTTCGGATGTTCAATGTTGCGTTTGGCCTAGCCCATGGAAGTGCGCTCAGCCTTGAAATCGTCGCGTTAAGTCTGTTCGGAGGTAGTGCCGCGCTTTACACGGGCATGCGATTTATTGACTACAAACCTCGCCTGCAAAAGCTGTTATTACCGGTAGCCATGGGGCTTGGTATCGTGTTTGTCCTCGCCATTGCCAATGTTTATACGCTAGCGACGGTTCCGACCTGGAGCACTGGCTTTACCCCATTCCAGTTCTTAATGACAGCAGCCGTTGTTGGTCCAGTTGCAGCGGCGTTTATTTTGCGCGCCCAATCAGCGTTAGATCATGAAGCACCTGCGCAAACTGAACGCGGTCTTGCATTATCAGCAGCGCTTTTCACACTGATTGCACTCACAGGTTATGCGGCTTACCTCGTTTGGCTTGGACGTCTCGATGTGTCGTTTAACCCCTTTGACGTTGTGAGCAATTCGGTCAGCTTAATCGCTGCTCGTATCGGCCTGTTATTTGCCGGGTTAGCCCTTTGGCTCATGAGTAGTGCAAAAGTAAAAGCCCAAAGTACATCCTTTTTGTTTTTGAGCTTCGCTTTGATCCTAAGCTCTGAGCTTGTCGGCCGAATATTTTTCTACGATGTCTACATCAGCGCAAGTAGCGGTATGTAACAACCACTAATCACCGCTATGTGATGATTATAATTAACAAGTAATTTAGAGGGCTGAGTATTCAGCCCTCTCATTTTCGGAAGAGTTATGCTAGAAAAAAACAGCCAAACCTTCATCGGCTTATCGCTGGTATCGCGATTTTTGTATCGCTCATTGCATCAAGCCCCGACCCAAGAATTTTTAAACTCGATCTACGATGATAAAATCGTCAATGATTGGCCTGTTGAGGTAACGAACTCAACACTCTCTGACGGAATCTCTCTGATCACGTCAAAAGCACAGTTAACTGATATTAACGCTGACTTTGCAAACCTCTTTGTTGGGCCAAACACGCTGGGTGCGGCACCTTGGGCATCAGTGTACCTTAATGAAGAACAAACCACCTTTGGCATTCAAACACTCGACATCCGCTTTTTCTACGCCCAGTTCGGTGTAGAAGTGGATACCGGAGAACGTGAGCCCGATGACCATATCGGGTTAATATTCTCTTTTATTGCTCATCTGTGTGAATGCATTGCCGAACAATTAGAGAGCGATGAAACGCTGGAAGTAATACCGTTAACAACATTCCTTAGTGAACATGTTCTTACATGGGCACCTCGCATGTTGCAGTTAATGAGCAAAAACGCTGAAACGGAATTTTACCAAGGCATTGCACTTATCGCTGAAGGGACACTCCGCCAGCTAGCCCAATTAGCACAAGCCAAGTACCTTATCGTTCCCTTGTACCGCTGATAAAAAAAGCCTTTAGAGCCTTCTCGCTTAGCTCAACATAAACGATTGAGTGAAGTGCAGTACGACATGGAAAGCGAGATTAACTTCATATTTAAGGGCAGATTTTCCTGCCCTTTTTTCTTAACTTGGTCATAGGCGAATATAAACAGCATCTCCGCTTATTCAGTAATTATTGATTTATGCTTTATATTTACAAGTTGGACACCAACAAAGGGGGGAGCTGATGAGCCATGAGGAAGACCACCGCTCGAACCGGGTCGGCTGGTTGCGCGCTGCCGTTTTAGGTGCCAACGATGGCATTGTATCAACCGCCAGCCTCATTATTGGTGTTACCGCAGCCAATGCAACCCAACACAATATCCTGTTGGCTGGCATTGCCGGTTTAGTGGCTGGTGCAATGTCCATGGCTGCAGGGGAATATGTATCAGTCAGCTCGCAGTTAGATACCATTAAGGCGGATTTAGCACTTGAAAAGCGTTCGCTTGAAGAAGATTACGAAGATGAGATAGATGAACTGGCGCAAATCTACGAGAACCGAGGGCTCGATTCTATAATGGCTAGGCAAGTGGCTGAAAAATTGATGGAGCATGATGCGCTCGGAGCACATGCCCGAGATGAGATCGGATTGTCAGACAGCAACGGAGCTAATCCTATTCAGGCAGCAATGTTTTCTGCTGCAACTTTCACCATTGGCGCCGCTCTCCCTTTACTCGTCGCATGGCTTGTACCGTTGCCAATGCTAATCGCGATGGTTGCAGGATCCTCTCTATTATTCTTGGCCTCTCTCGGTGCTATTGCCGCACGAGCAGGAGGAGCATCAATGTCTATCGGCGCAATACGGGTCACTTTCTGGGGTGCTTTAGCGATGGCTTTAACCGCGATGGTTGGTCAGTTTTTTGGCATTGTCACCTGAGGTGGAATAAACAAACACATGCGAGGAATAAGCAACAATGACCTGTCACTCAGCCATCATTATCATCGAATTGTCTTTGTTGCCACATCATCGCAAAGGCTAGGCGCCTTTTGGTGTTTTCGCTGTCAAAGTTAAATCATCAACAACGAAAATGTATCGTTAATATGGCCAAACCACACATACTGATTCGACTCCTACTTTGGCTTTTTATTACGACATCCCCAGCTTTTTCTACGATATCGAATACCCCCCCTGACTACTTCGAATATTACGAGAACCGTTAGGACCTAGCTTGATAGCCTACCCAAGATGCCACAACTTAATCAGTTGTGGCATTTTTGAGTACTAAAAGCGGCTCATACAACTGTCGTCATCTTTTAGTCATTTTATTCAATACCTCCACAACAAGCACATCCGCAGAGTCGGCGACAAACAGAGGTTAAGGCCGCTTGATGAAAACATTGTATTAGTCCAACTCTACCACCAGCTTCTTGTAAGCTTCGTGTTGTGTTTTTACCGTCTCTTGTGGCTCGTCTGTGATTAAGCTAAACAGAATAATTGCAAGAGTGGAAAGAATAAATCCTGGTACGATTTCATACACATCAAACCAACCGCCAGACAATTGCTTCCAAAGTACAACCGTCACCCCACCGGTAATAATGCCGGCAAGGGCCCCGTTGCGGTTCATCCTCGCCCAGTAAAGACTGAATACAATTACAGGACCGAACGCTGCGCCAAACCCTGCCCAAGCATAAGATACCAGCCCTAAGACTGAGCTGTCTGGGCTTAGTGCAAGCAGCAATGCCAACAATGATATTCCGACAACAGCAAAACGTCCCACTTTGACTACGTCTTCTGAGGTCGCATTGGGCCTAAATACTTGCTTATAAAAATCTTCGGCTAAAGCAGATGAAGAAACTAATAGTTGAGAGTCTGCCGTACTCATCACCGCGGCTAAAATAGCGGCCAGAAGAATACCCGCAATCACTGGGTGAAATATGACATTCACCAACACCATGAAGATCGTTTCAGCATCAGCTAAAGGAGTACCAATGGTATTTGTTTGATACAACAGGCCAACTAAACCAACCAATATTGCGCCCGCCATGGACAAAAAACTCCAGATCACAGCAATACGGCGTGCCGTTGTCAGATCACGGTTAGTCCGTGATGCTTTAAAGCGTGCCAGAATATGCGGTTGACCAAAATAACCTAACCCCCATGCAACTAGAGAGATGATAGCGATTAAACTCAAGGGTTCACCACTGGTGTTCCTCAACATGGTAAGTAGCTCGGGGTTAAGGGTACCCAACTCATGCCTTAGCTCGGAGAAAGTCCCGTTCATTGCCAACATAGGTACAATCATCAGCGCTGCTGCCATCAATAACCCCTGAACTAAATCAGTCCAAGATACCGCTAAGAATCCCCCAAACAGCGTATAGGAGATCACACAAGCAGCGCCGAGTGTTACCGCAATGGAATAGTCGAGGCCAAAGACTGTTTCAAACAGTTTTCCGCCGGCAACAAGCCCTGAACTCGTATAGAAAAGGAAAAATAAGAGTATAAAAAACGCTGAAATCGTTTGGATCAATTTAGATTCATCGTTAAAGCGGCAAGCGAGAAAATCCGGAATAGTGAGTGAGTCAGTGGTAATGGTGTAAGTTCTCAACCTTTTCGAACTGATCAACCAGTTAGCCCAAGTTCCGACTAAAAGACCGCCAGCTAACCAAATGGCCTCAAAACCAGCGGCATAGGCGTAACCCGGTAAGCCAAGTAAAAGCCAACCACTCATATCAGAGGCTCCCGCAGAAAGCGCTGCAGGCCAAGGCCCCAAGGAACGCCCACCAAGAAAGTAGTCGCTGGCACTTGATGTTCGCATATACGCGATATAGCCAATAAGAAGCATAGTGAGCAGATAAGCAACAAATGTTGCCGTAATTACATAATTGCCATCCATCATAGTTATTATCCTCCATGATATTTATTTTTGCCTCTGGTCTCCTCCCAGAGGCACTCAATTAATGTGCTGAGCTTCCTAGCTCAAGCAACATTGCATTCCCCCCTACCGCAGTAACATTGATCGTTCTGACTTTTTCGGTAATGAACCGTAATACCAGCATTGGATCCTTAGATAGAGGTAGGTTTTCAAGATCAGTCTCCGCAACCATTGCTGTTATCGCGTTACTACGCGTGGCCAACTCGGTACTGAGCTCTACCGTTTTGGCTTGATCGCCAATATAAACAAAGTTTCGGATATCGAACTTAAGCAATGCGGCATACTGCTCTTTGGGGACAAATTGCACTAGATTTGCGATTGATTGGTGCTGAGATTTGAACGGTTCGAACAAGGCTTCAATCTCGTTGTCGTTAGTGCAAATGATGGCACTATTCCCCGCCGAAAGCAGAGCTGCCAGCATGGCAACCAACGCACGGCTACAATTTGGCGCGCCGGAGTCAACCAGAACAATACTTACCCCTCTTCCCTGTGTGTACAGTTCGTTAGTTTCACCGGTAGGGCTGGTTAATGACTGAGGCTCCGCCACTACCGCTTCGGCATGATTAAACTGGTACTGAAATACATTGGCTAACGCTGCTGGAAGTTGGTTGCCTAACTGGTGCAGTGCCTGCTTTTTATCTGAAAAGTCTGTCAGATTCCAACTCTCAAATGCAGTGAAAGAGTCGTTATAGCGGTCTAGAATTGATGTCATTGTCTGACTCCTTAAATGTGTGATGCCGGGGTGTCGTCATATTTCACCTGAGTGAAGCGATAGAGGTAATGAGGGCCTCCAGCTTTAGGCCCGGTGCCGGAAAGCCCTTGACCACCAAATGGCTGCACACCCACGACAGCACCAACCTGATCGCGATTAATATAGCTGTTGCCCACCTTGGTCTGTTTTTCAATCCACCGATACGTCGTTTCATTACGACTGTGAATGCCAAGCGTTAGCCCGTAACCGGTTGCATTGATATCATCGACCAATTGCGGTAATTCCCGCGCATTGAATCGGACGATATGAAGGATCGGGCCGAAGTTTTCTTCTTCTAGTACCGATAAACCAGCTATTTCGAACGCGATCGGTGCGATAAACATGCCGTTGTCGCAACAGGCATCCAGCTCAACCTCTTTGATTAGACGCTGCGTTCGTTTCATTTGATTAATATGGCGTCCCAGTTTTTCTTTGGCTGCCGTATCAATAACAGGACCGACGTCAGTCTTATGTAAATACGGCAGACCAACAACTAGCTCATCCATCGCACCAGAAATTAACTCGATGATATGGTCAGCAATATCTTCCTGTATACACAGTACACGTAAGGCTGAGCAGCGCTGACCCGCTGAGGCGAATGCCGAGCGAAGCACATCCCTGACCACTTGCTCTGGTAACGCGGTACTGTCGACGATCATCGTATTCTGACCACCGGTTTCAGCAATAAACGGAACGGGTTCACCCTGACGTCCTGCTAACGTTTGGTTAATCCTCATCGCTGTCTGCGTAGAACCAGTGAAAGCGACCCCAGCGACTAAAGGGTGAGAGGTTAGGTAATGGCCCACTTCAGACCCAGTGCCCGGAACAAGCTGGAAGACACCGTCTGGAAAACCGGCTTCTTTCATTAACGATGCCGCTCTTGCTGCGATCAGCGATGTTTGCTGGGCAGGCTTGCATACAACCGTATTCCCCGCCATTAAAGCAGCAGTGACTTGACCAAGGAAAATGGCCAGTGGGAAGTTCCAAGGGCTAATGCAAACAAAAACCCCACGCCCTTGACGGCTGAAAGAGACTGGCTCACCATCAAAACTGCGGGTCTTTTGAGATATAAACACTTGGTCCTGTCTCGCATAATAGCGGCAGAAATCGACGGCTTCGCGTATTTCGTCTATCGCATCGTGGATCGTTTTTCCCGCTTCTTTGTGGCATAGCGCAACCAGCTCCGCCATATTTGACTCAAGTAAGTCGGCCAGCGTATTTAGGCAATTGCCCCTTGTTGCAATAGGTGTTTCACGCCATAGTGGCCAAGCTTGATGCGATGACTCAATGGCTTGTTCAACATGCTCTCGATCGCCAAATATTACATCGCCAACCGTCACGGAACTGTCGTAAGGCGCAGTCACCTTATGCTGTACTCCTCCAGACTCTTTTAGCTCCGAATAGAGGGACTTTCCATTAATTACTGGTGCTGCAGTCCAGGCCATATCCATAAAGGCATTCACTTCCGCTTCAAACGGTTCACGTTCACTGTCGATATCAACATTGATGCCAGCAGAGTTTGGTCTATCTGGGAAGATAGCAGGAGGAAGCGAGATAGCCTTGTTATCCAGTGTCGACATATTGAGAAGTTGTTCAACAGGGTGTTGGGTCAGTAGCTCAGGTGGACAGCTAGCATCCACAAGCCTGTGTACAAACGAGCTATTTGCCCCATTTTCCAGCAACCGTCGAACAAGGTATGGCAGCAAGTCTTTATGGCTACCAACAGGGGCGTAAATGCGAACATTTGCGCCATATTTTTTCATCACATGGTTATACAGCGCCTCACCCATACCGTGTAAACGCTGGAATTCGTAATAACTCTCTTTACCCATCACGGCAATGGCTGTAACCGTCTGCGCATTATGACTGGCAAATTGGGGATATAGATTACGGTTAACATCCTTGCTGAGTACATAGCGAGCACATGCAAGATAAGAAACATCAGTGCCTTCCTTGCGAGTAAATACAGGGTAATTTTCGTAACCTCCCTGCTGCGCTAGTTTTATCTCACTGTCCCAATATGCACCTTTAACCAACCTGACAGGGATCATATCGCCCTGCTCTTCTGCCAATCGGTTTAGCCAAGCAAAAACTGGCAGAGCCCGTTTAGCATAAGTTTGCACAACAAGGCCAAATTTTCCCCAGCCTTTAATCACAGGATGACGATACAGCTTTTTAAACAAGCGCAAGGACAGTTCCAAGCGGTCCATCTCTTCAGCATCAATGGTCAGCGGAACATTCAGCTCTCGTGCTCGTTTGGCCAATGCAAGCACCGAGGTAAAAAGCTCAGTCATGACTCGATCTTCGTTTGCAACATTGTAGCGAGGATGCAAAGCAGACAGTTTCATTGAGATAGAAGGAATAGTGGCTGAATTTTGATTTTTATCTGCACCAATAATCTCAATAGCCGACATATAGTCATTAAAATACTTTTGAGCATCTTTCTTGGTTAGGGCTGCCTCACCCAGCATATCGAACGAGAAGTCATACCCCATCACCTTCTGAGGACGGCCATTTTTCTGTGCCTCACGAATATTACGCCCCAAAACAAACTGGCGGCCAATAATTGCCATGGCCTGATTCATTACCTGACGGATAACCGGCTCAGACAACTTAGTGACCAATTTAGATATCGCATTCGTCGGACTTGTGGGCTCAGTGGACTCAATGCCGCAAACCTTTCCTGTTAACATCAGTCCCCAGGTGGATGCATTAACAAATACAGAGTTCTTTCCTTTAAGGTGCGATTTCCAATCAGCGACAGTCAGTTTGTCGCGGATCAGCGCATCGGCAGTTGCAGCATCGGGAATACGCATCAACGCTTCAGCCAGACACATCAACAAGATACCTTCTTGGGTATCCAAGCTATATTCAAGCAACAAGGCATCAATCATCTGGATTGATTTTTTATCTGCGCGTATAGCGAGAATCAGCTCATTTGCCTGCAGTTCCATCTCAGCTTTTTCTGCCTTTGACGGTGTAGCCAGCGGCAGTAACTCTTGCAAAATTTTCGTTTCATCAACCATGTATAGCGATGAAGTAAGCGCCTCTAGCTCATCGATAGACTGTTTAGTAATATCCGGGCCCAACAGTTCAATCTTTTTCAACATGTAGCTACCTCGTCCTTAATCATTAGCACCCATTCCTAAAACCTTAACCTTTGAAAGGCCTTAGCTTTAATCTGTGATAACCAGTGTATTTTTGATTAAGATTAAAACTTGCTGAAAACTATTGAAAATTTGTCAAAAACTGGGAAAGTGAGGTGATTAGATGTACAAATTAGCTGCAAACATCCACAATAAAAGGTTGCTTTTAGAGCAACGTTGTTAGCTTCGCATCAGCGTTC
Source organism: Photobacterium pectinilyticum (assembly GCF_024357955.1). Classification (GTDB taxonomy): domain Bacteria; phylum Pseudomonadota; class Gammaproteobacteria; order Enterobacterales; family Vibrionaceae; genus Photobacterium; species Photobacterium pectinilyticum. The sequence continues at coordinate 23,474 of NZ_JANEYT010000034.1, read as the reverse complement.
AGATTAAGAAAAGTATTGTTTTCTATATCGAGATGGGGACGTTCCAAGATGTTTGGAAAACGCGTGGGTAAGAGAGCTATGACCCGAGAAACCAGACAAGTGTGCTACATGACTGAGCGTAAGCCCACCTTGTTCGATAAGCTGTTTTGCATATTGAACCCTCTTAGATAAGACATACTGGTGAGGTGTTAGCCCTGTGTGTGCTTTAAACTGATAGTGAAATTGACTCTCACTTAAATATACACAACCAGCTAACTGAGCAACCGTGATCTTATGATTGATATGCTTTTCGACATATTTTTCTATCGCTTTGATATCCAATCGGTACGAGCGAGGCTCTGATTGGAATATTTGCATATGCTTGTTTAACAGCGCAATAATTGTATTACTGCAGCTTTTCCCCAGCCAAAGATCATCCGGGCTTGACGCTATTTCCACTACCAATCTATTGATGATTTCTTGAATTTGACTATCCAGCTGAAAGTAGTAATCATCATAGGCTTTATCATTGAACTGTTGTAAAACATATTGGTTAAACTCACAGTCAGCAACTAGGTTCAAAACTAAAATATCGGAAGAAAAATTAACACCACCAAAGGAGTGCTTAGAAAGCTCCGTAATAATACAGCCTTGTCCAGGGACGATATAATTGCCCCTACCATTGATATCAAACTCTACGATTCCCTGCAGACCGATGACTATCTGCAAATGATCATGAGCATGATCATCTATATGAGTAGAAAGTGTCACTAGTTCAGCGGGTTTCGGCTGTTTACTAGAATTACTATATGACAACATCAAAAAAGCACTCCATTGCCTTTAGTAATAAACTTTAGTTTAAGTTATTGCTATAAACATACCACAATACCATGACAAAACCATTAACCTCAGATTATTGATTATTAAGAATAATACTTAATAATCTCACTAAAATTAATAACCTTTAAACAATGAGAGCCCAATAACGGAACAACCACGCACCAATATAGAGCATCAGTCATAGCATAATTGATTCGTTGCCAATCAATCATGATCCAACAAAGGAAGGTAGAGTGACCTGAATAAAAAGTATCCAGCCCAAACTTATCTGCTGTATGCGAACGAACATCACATCAAATTAGAACCCAGTAAAACTCATCACGACAAAGCACCCCCCTGCTCGCACTTTGCATATTTCATGATTGTTTATCACACAGGGTATGCATAACCTGCCTTTCTTCTGACGCTGAAAGGTATTTATACAATGGCAATGCCCCATTTCCCCTTCGTGAGTTCACTTGGGATGTTGCTCCTACTTGGATTGCTAATACCGTTCGCTTCGAGCCACGCAAAGCATCCCCCTTCGAGACCATTAATGATTACCTCCTGGAACCTCAATTGGCTCTCAGACGCGAAACCCAAGGTAAAGCGCCACTCCAATATTCCAACGAGAAGGACCAGCGACTATCGAGCATTTGCAAACATCATCAATGATATTTCACCTGATGTTTTGGCTTTTCAAGAAGTGGCTAACCACCAATCGATAAAAAAGATAATCTCGCTCGATAAGTATCAGGTTGCGTTCTCAAGTCGGCAAGTAATAAGTAACGACGAAATTTGGTCGCAGTTTGTCGGGTTTGCCATTCGCAAAGGCCTGAATTACCATCGCCACCCTGATCTCCATCAGCTCGATATATGGAATAACCAATACCTGCGCTATGGTGTCGATGTTACTTTGTATCAAGATGGTAAACAGTCATTGAGACTATTGAATGTACACCTTAAAAGCGGCTGTTACAGCAACCGTCACCGGAATAAAAGCTGTACGGTACTGCGCGAGCAATTCAAGGTGTTGGCTCAGTGGATGTCGCAACGCCAAGCAGAGCAACAACCATTTATTATCCTAGGGGACTTTAATCGCCGACTGGCACAAAAAGGGGATACGTATTGGCAGGGACTAACGTCTAAAGTGTCGACACCCGCTCCGATATTGATGACGGAGGGTATAAAGAGCCAGTGCCGCTCGCAGGCTTATAACAAGCGCAAGCGACGCTGGGAGGTAAGGCAATACCCCGGGTTTATCGATCACTTCATTATTGATGGCCGAATTACAGAAAAAGATACCGAGGTATCCTTTTCTGAATATCTCTTCTCAGGCCAACAGCTAAAACAGTTTCAACTCAGTGACCACTGCCCACTATCAATCTCTGTGCAGCTCTAAAGGGGCTTCTTTCAAGGTATAACTCACTTGACCACATTGACACTGGCCAGTAATGGGATAGGTTTGTTGAGTCCTTTTGCATCCTTTCTAGCATTAATTCTGCATCTATCATGACGTTAATTGATTGTTACAATAAGCCCTAATCACTTGGCGGATTATCTTTTTCCTGCTTCACATCACGCACATGAATATCCATTTGCGGGAAGGCTATTTCGATATCATTTTGCCGGAACAGGCTATCAATACTCTTGTTGATCAGGTGAATGGTAGATAGGCGGAGATCAATGGCGGTGATATAAACACGCAATTCAAAATCTAGGCTACTGGCACCAAATGCCAGAAAGAATACGGACGGCGGAGGGTCTTTGAGCACCAGAGGATGTTCATTGGCGACCTGATACAGCAACGTCTCAACTTTTTCGATATCCGACCCATAAGCCACCCCGATAGGGATCACGATACGGGTGATCGGATCGGTCAATGACCAGTTAATCAGCTTCTCGGTAATAAACGCTTTGTTGGGAACGACTATCTCTTTGTTATCCCAATCAGTGATGGTGGTCGCCCGAGTTTTAATTTTACTGACCGTGCCCGATAAATCATTAATCGTCACAATGTCACCGATCCGGATTGGCCGTTCGAATAGAATAATCAAACCCGATATAAAATTGGCGAAAATTTCCTGCAAGCCAAAACCCAACCCAACTCCGAATGCCGCAACCAACCACTGCAGGCTAGACCATTGAAAACCGATCAACGAACAAGCACTGAACACCCCAATCAACATCACTAAATAGCGTAGAACAGTGGTAGCTGCATAGCCTGTTCCTGGTGACAAATCTAGCCTGCGTAATACCAACAGCTCGAGAATACCGGGCAAATTTCTCACCGCGATGAAGGTAACCAGCAAGGTGATCAGCGCATCAATCAGCGAGCGCAACGTGATATCCACCATCACCGCACCCGTTTCACCGACTTCACTCACCTGCCACACAACCACTTTGCCTAGCCAGCTGGTCATCTCAAGAGCACTCGACCACAAGGTCAACATGGCTATCACCAACCCAATCAAGGATAATCCCCTCAGAAGGGTAAGCGATTGCTCACTTACCTGCTCGGCATTTAGGCTGTTCTCTTCAACTTCAGGCATCACCTCTCGCAGCTCTGCCAACTCTGGGGGCTCACCGGCTTGTTCCTGCTGCTGGGCAATGAGCTCTTCACGCCTTTCCAACAGACGTTGATAGCTCAATTGACGATGCTCCAACTTAAGCCATCGCTCCCCCATCTGGTAAACCAGCAGTACGCCCAGCATCAAAAACAGCGTCAGTTGCTGGTAATGCAGTAGCACCCAAGAAGCGAGGTACAGTCCAAGGACCGACATCAGCATAATGGCGAAGAAAGAGCCAATGACTAAACCGCGGATCAACATCAACGGAAAGCCCTGATGCAACGGTGATGGCAACACCATGGGTAACCGCTCACGCTTGAACAAAAAAGCGTAGATATACGTCATGCAGCTGACCAACAACAAGAATAGCACCCGAGATGCTTCGGCTTCCTTCTCGCCAGACACCAGTTCAGAACAATATAAGGCAAGCAAAATAATGATTAACGGCCAACGAAGTCGGCGGCTTTCACGATGGAGATACCGGCAAATTTCTGATGGCCAGTTAAGATGCAAATCCAGCACCCCATCCTTAGCGGTTAAGCTCTGAATGAGTTCCAGCACAAACAAGCCCCATGCGCTGGTAGTGATCAATGAGGGGAGATCACCTGACGTCGGCTGAGGCCACAGCCAAAAAATGCCAAGGGCAGTCAAGCCATACCACAGCGGCCAAACAACAGCCCGAAACAAGGCAAGTGCAAACAGAATCAAGGTGTAGCGAAATTTATCTTTAAGCGGGTGCCCAAACAGGCTTTTATATTCCAATCGATGCTGATCACTCAGGCGGGATAGCTTCATTCTCAATAAAAAAAACAGCAGAGTATAACCAGCAATAGAAAACACCAAGGTCATCTGTTGTTGTTGTGAAGTGCGCTCGAACAGAACCTTGAGAGGAGTATGGGCTCCAAACCACACATCCATCTCAAAGCGGGTGAGATTCTTCCATAACGGCAGATTGCTGCGGATCCATAATTGTTGCTCACGAAGGAAAGAGCGTGCGCTATTCACCTCATCTTTATATTGGATACTCGCAGCTTGAAGACGACTCAGTTCGGTGATCAGTTTGTCGTACTCTTGGCTTAACCGGCTCAGCAACTTTTTATTTAGGTCTTTTCTTTGTAGTTCAAGCAGCCCTTCACCATCGGGGTTATCCACGGACTGATCCCTTGCTTGCTCATTAAGCATAACATCCGAGCGAAGCTGGCTGATTTCATATTTTCTGATATGAGCCTTGGCGATCTGATCCGGAATCACATTCACCGCGACCCGGGTCGGTAAACGCTGTAACTGAGCCCTGATAGAAGCGCCAAAGGACGTGCTCTCACTTAGCCAATCCAGATTGTTCTTGATAAGCACTTGCTCATCGGTGAGGCTCTGCCTTTCTACTTGGATACGGTGAATATCAACTCGGGCATCATCCACTTCCAGCAATACTCGCTCTAACTCTTTAGCCAGGGCTAGTAACTTGGCCGCCTGCTCTTGCCGGGATATGTCTTTTTCCGCCTCTGGCATCTTATTATCCAGAAGTGCTCTATTGTTCTGCTCTACCTTAGCGATAAGCGCCTTAGCCGAGCCTTGCTCTATGGCGGTCAGGCGATTTTGCAATTGGATCTGTAGCGGGATGGCCAACTCTATTTTCTTCGCCAACAAGGCCTTCTCAAGCTGAAGTAACTCACTACGTTCATCCAAGGTTTGCTGCTCTAGCAACTTCTTGTCTTTCTCCAGCTGCAGCGTGGCTGAGTTAGCCGTAGCCAGCCAAACTCGCAGCTTATCTGTGCTGTCACTCACTGTCAGCGATGCTTGATCCAACTGGCTATTTAGGCTAGCAATTTCCTTAGGGAGGGTATTTCTAGAATCATTGAGTTTTTTTCGTTTATCGGCATTGGCTTTCGATGCTGTTTGCCATTCGCTTAGTGAGGCACTCAAACGGGCCAGTGCCTGGGACAGATCATCATAAGATTCAAGGTGATCAGTTTGGAAAACCGGAAGTAAGTCAGCATCTTTGACCTTCTTGCTCAACAACGCTCTCTGCTGGGGAAACTGGGTAATGAGGCTACGCAATCGCTCTCGCTCATCAGCTAAGGTTTTCTGGCTTTTTAAACTCTGAGCTAAGCTTTGGTATTGCTGAATAAGATCTTCATCTTTGGGGCTTTCTGTATTCAAGCGCTCAATTTCACTATCGACATAGTCAATATCCGGCAGCGTCTGCGCACCTAACCCCGCAGTAAGTAACAGCGATAAACCAAGGCAAAAAATGAGCTTTCTAGCCAGACTCCACACCCACACCCACACCCACACAGACCCCAAAATCAAAGATACTGTTAAAGTGTAGAAGTCGCTGTTATACGGAGGGTATCAAGATTAATACCTAATAGAAGCTAAACTTAAGATCAGCACAAAGCAAAGAGCGGGGAAAAACACGATGAGCTATAAGCATATCTTAGTTGCTGTCGATTTATCTCAATCCAGCCAAACCGTGATTGATAAAGCCGTCTCATTAGCTAAAGGGACTAACTGCAAACTGTCCTTTGTATATGTCGGTGTTGATAAAGTCGTTTTGGAACAAAAAGAAAAACGCACCATACAAGAAAAACTACAAACACTCGCGGATCAATGTGATTACCCGATTACAGACACCTTGGTGGTGGTTGGCGATCTCCATATAAAACTATCTGGGGTCGTTAAAGAAATGGATATCGATTTAGTGGTTTGCGGCCATCATCACAAATTCTTCAGCCGACTATTCTCATCGGTCCCCAAACTGGCTAATGCCATTGAAGCCGACTTGTTAGTGGTTTATCTCAATCAGTGATGTTTTCTCTCATCTTCATTCCCACCGCTCTATTCGTCAATATACCGATCAACCAGTGAGTGACGATGCACTTAACGAGAGCGTACTTCACGACCTTGAGCAACAAGGTTTCATGAATCACTCAAAATAAAATTGCGTGTTGATTTAAGAAAGGCGTAAAAAAGACGATTATTATAATCAGCGAATGATCAACGCTAACAAACAATCGTCTTCTGCTTGCACTTCAGGTGAAATTAGAAGTGGAAGACCAATTGAGCTGATGCACCGTAGTTATCTTCATTACCATAAATGGCCGCAATATCTAACCCAAATTTACCAAAGGGTTTCAAGCCAATACCAGCGGTAAACAGGTCATCGGAAAAATCAGTCATACTATGGATGTAGCCCAAACGCAGCTGAGCCACACGCCATGCATCCGCTTCTATACCAATACGGGCAAACTGAGTTTTATACGCTTGCTCTTTGAACGGCTTGTTGCTGTTCAAATCGACATCTGCAGCAACCGTGAAGCGGGGATGGTTATAAGCAAACGCTGTAGTGTATTGCGCCTCAACCTCATAAGTCACTTGATTACCAGAGCTCTCATTTGACGTCAATGATTGGGAAAAGACATTTTGCACAGATAAACCTAGCATCACATTACGACTCAGCGCGTAGGCTGCCCCGATATCGGCATTAAACGCCGACTTATCGACATAGTCAGAACCGATGTCGATATCGTCATCATCGAAGGTGTCGATACCCTGCTTGTAGTTAAATGCCATTAATTGCTGTAATTTAGGGGAAACCCCTAAGCTTAGGTCGCGATCTAAGAAAATAAATTCTTTGGCAAAGGTAAAGCCAATATCAACCGTACCACCAGCAACTGCCTGCCCAGTTGAGTTAATGACTTCATGGTTGGCAATATCATCCTCGTCGATATCAGTAAGAACCAACGCGGTCACATTGCTAGAAATGAAAAAGTTTGTGCTAACCATTCGATTGGGAATAGCGACAACCATACCGACATTTACATCACCATCGATACGACCATCATCCAAATCTTTCAGCGCTGCCGTCCACTCATCTACAAGATCAGGATTACCCGCTAATTGATCATTCAAATCTTGAAACGCATCCACCCGATCATGTAGATCATTGCCATCATAAACTTGAGCGCCGATAACCGGTAAGATCATACCAAAACTGTCATGACGTTTATTCTGTGTTGCCAATGCCGGGTTATGAAAGCTCGCCGTCAGGTAGTTGGCTGATGCAACACCAACGCCACCCATACCAACACTGCGTGTATCAGAGAGCGTGTTTGAAGCCGCTGCCGAGTACGACAAAAAAGCCATTGCTATCCCTGCTGCTGCTCTTTTCACTGTCACCATGTTAGTCCCTGAAGTCTATTATCATATTTCTTTTGAATATTGTGCAATTAAAACATGGCTGTGAACACTGAGCTAGTCACATTTTTGTTTCAAGTTGATAAAGAGTGATGGGGGTAACGAAAGCCTTCAAAATTCGGCTTCCTAATCGCCTAGAGGGCACGCTTGATAAGCAACGAGATGAAACAACCCCCTATTTATTGATCGCAATCATAAAAGCCGCCTATACCTAGCCAGTTAAAAAAAATGAAATAAATATGAATCAATTCTGAAACAGAAGATAAATATTTTATACTTTTTTAAAAACGAGAATAAAAAATGTTTAGTAAAAAAAATGTTTCCCGCCGATCTTTTATGGGCGGAATGGCTAAAGTTGGCACAGTTGCAGCTTCGACATCAATCCTAACAGCATGTAATAGCAGTAGCTCCTCAGAAGAGAAAACCAGTATCGCCGGAGTGAAAGTCGCAATGCTTGCAGATGTTCATTTCCATGATGTATTTGGTCATTACGAATTTTCAAAATTCAACAGCGAAGTAACAATACGAAGCATGCAGGACTCGTGCGAATCTACTCGTATGTTCAACGAAAACTACTTTGCCTTTATTGAGGCACTTGAAGAGTTAGGCCAACAAGGTATTAAATATATCTGTTTACTAGGCGACTTCTCTGATGATGGCCAAGTCGACACCTTAAAAGGGTTTAACCGTGTTGTAGAACCATATATTGAAAAGTACGGTTTTGAATTCTTTTTGACTAATGGCAACCATGATCCTGTTCGGCCATATGGTGCCCACCAAACAAAGAACTTCTTGCATCACACCGGGGCCAGCATCGCGGTAACCAGTGATGAGGACCGCAACTTCACGCCAAATAATGTACTGATTGGCCAACACATTACGAAAGGAATGTGGGCTACGGGCTATCAGGAAATGTTTGACGCATTGGGGCAATACGGTTTTCAGAATAAACCAAGCTATGTCAGCTACGAAACCCCCTGGGGCAGCGATAAGTTTGAAGATCGCGGTCTTATGATCAGCAAGGAAGACGGTGGTAATACGTTCTGGTGTCCAGATGCCACCTACCTGGCCGAGCCAGTTGAAGGCCTATGGATTGTCTCTGTCGACATGAATATCTACCTGCCTAACGACGACGGTACCAGCTGGAGCCACGCCTCTATCGGCTGGGAAGAAGGCAAGAAGTACAAGCCCCAGGTAATGGATTGGCTAGCCAATGTAACGGCACGTGCTGAAGCTGAAGGCAAAACGCTGATTGTATTTAGCCATTACCCAGCAACCGAGTACCTCAACTCGAGCGCAAACGACTTTTACTATGTATTCAATGACGGCTCTTACAACAACACCCGCGTACCTTCAAGCGATACTGCTGAGCAGGTCATTAACGCCGGTGTAAAGATGCAGTTTGGCGGCCATATTCATGTTAATGATACCGCTGTTCATCAAGGCGAAAACGGTACCCTCATTAATATTCAAGCACCGTCTCTGGCAGCCTACACACCATCGTACAAAGTCGTCACCTGTCATTCACCAACATTGTTCGAGATAGAGACCAAGACCTTACAGGATGTGCGCGACTTCGATGCTCTATTCCCTTATTACCAGCTTGAAAAAGAACATCGCGAATGGGTTGGTGCAGATGTACAGTGGGAAACCATGTTGGAAGCCACTGACTACCGTGATTTCATGTTCCGCCATTTGGATGTACTAATGCACATGCGACTAAAAAATGGCTGGGGAGGGGATATTACGGCACTTTTTGAGGCGGCCACACCACTCTACTGGCTAATGATGTTGTCATGTTATGAGGGAACACTCGATAACCAACAAACATTGGCTTTGATAGAAGCAATGACAATCGAGGCAAACAATAGCGACATATTGACTATTTTTGCCGAGTGGGGACTTGAAGATAAAGCTATTGACGCTCTGGCCATGGTAGACGGTCACTGCAGCACTTTCCTGATGAATCGTGATCAAATGATGGCCGTGAGCTTTAAACAATTGTGCCTTGCCACTTTGTATCAGCGCAACGGTGACGAGCTAGCACTACAAGATCTGAATTACCAACTGCTTGTACCAATCCGGGTTGCAATGGAAATGTTCAAGCACAACGATGCAGATGGCGATCTGGAAAACATTGATTGGGACACCGACTACATTAATCAAAACCCAGCCAGTGGTGGCAGCGTACAAAAAGATCAAATTGACTTGTTACTGCTTCGGACTCGTTTTGCATCATTTGCTCGCATTTATCATCAACTAGGCAAAGCCAAACCCGCAGATCACTTCTTTGTTGATCTCACCACGGGCTATGTTGAAGATTTGGCAGGCAATAAGCAGTTTTAAGTCAATACGATAAAGTCCTTTGACATTGAATGCCGCTTACTTAAAGTGAGCGGCATAAACCTCTGGTATTTTTACCTTAATTACAGTTACCCTGCCTACATAAAGATAACTCATACTGGCAGTTTCCAATGAAAGACCAAACCTACATCGACCATGATTTTTCAGAGCAAGACTTTGAATATACCCACTTCGAAAACTGCACCTTCATTCGTTGTAACTTCAACCGAGCCAATTTGAACGAATCCGCGTTCATCAACTGCCAATTTATCGAGCGTGGTGACGTCGAAGGGTGCCGTTTTGAATATACCAAACTCAAAGAGGCCAGCTTCAAAGACTGTAACCTCAGCATGGCAAACTTCCGAGGCGCACAATGTTTTGGCATCGAAATACGTGCCTGCAATTTAAAAGGGGCTAACTTTTCCCTAGCTAGCTTTGCCAACTACCTGACTCAAAATAACTACTTTTGCTCAGCCTATATTTCGGCAAGCAATTTAGCCTTTGCCAATTTGGAAGACCAGCGACTGGAGCAGTGTGAGTTGTTCGAAAACCGCTGGACTGGGGCTAGCTTGACGGGAGCGTCATTCAAAGGTTCTGATCTCAGCCGAGGTGAATTCTCACCTGATAGCTGGGGACAGTTTGTGATAGAAGAGTGCAATCTCTGCCATGTCGATTTAACCGGGCTTGACCCAAGAAGGGTTAGCCTCAAAGGTGTCATGATCTGCGATTGGCAGCAAGAGCAGCTACTCGAACCGTTGGGCCTGATTGTGACGGCGGGTTAATCACTAGGCCCCCTCTGGGGGCCTAATTAAATCACAATCGCCACAGCAAAACTGATATCAAACTCACTACCACCTTCTAAAGAAAGCCAAGGTTGCGGTGAAAGCGCAAAATCATGAAACTTAATCACACTTTTCTCAATTTTTAAGAAGGAAGTCAGGTCACTATAATCAAAGCTGCTATCCTTGTAGGTGAAATTGGCCAGAGATACATTATTTTTCAGGTTGCTTTAGGAGGTCGTATGTTAGGAGAAGATCACTCTCTGCTTCATGAATTCCCGCAATACAAAGATAAAATCACCGCTTTATCCGCAAACAACGAGGCATTTGCCCAGGATGCCAAACAATATAATCAGTTAGATAAAGAAATCCGAGTGCTTGAACTCAGAGGCTCCCCGATTGAAGATGATGCCATGCTTCAACTCAAGCACCAGAGGGCTGAATTAAAGGACTCGCTTCACCGCCGTTTGCTTAACGGAAGTTAACTCTGAAACACTTTAGGCCACCGCTTGGTGGCCTCTGACGTCAAATAAAAGTGACTAGAAGCCATAATCCGATCCACACCTCATATTCTGCCTTGTAAATGCGCTTTTCTGTTAACAAACATGAACCACGCAGGCAATCGAAAAGCAACCGATATACACTGAAACTAAAAGCCATGTGTGTTATGTGTGTTTAAGGAGGCCGTATGAAACTCAATCGACTATTGGTTACCATTGCTCCTGAGCAACCTCTCAATGATTCCTTTCATCAGGCATTTGGATTTGCTAATCAATGCTCTGCACAAGTTACCCTATTAGCTGTTATTGAAGAATTATGTGAATTAAAAGAGGTGGCTGAGCATTCAGATACTGCCGTCAATATCATTGATGAAGCGAAAAATTTTTACCATAAACAGCTTAATCATCATGTTGAAGTACTCAACGCTCAATACCCCAACATTACCTTCAACACCCTTGTTCGTATCGGCATCCCACACATAGAAATAATTAAAGAAGCCAAAGCATCACAAGCCAGCATGGTGGTTATTGATTCCACAAGAGATGACAAGAAGTTAGCCTGTCAACGTGGACGAAATACCTTAAGCATCATCCGTAAATCGGAAGTACCTATCTGGTCTATCAGCTCTTATTCCAAACCGATTGATCACGTTGTAGCAGCCATTGATCTTAGCAATATTGAATATCAGGGTTTTAATACCAAACTCATTGAGCTAGCGTTGGAATATTGCGAAATAACTGGTGCAGACTTAACGCTATGCCATGCATGGCGACTTGACTCCGAAGGCTACCTGAGAAAATGGAGTGGCTATGATGATAACGATATTGAGCAACTCTCGCAAAAAATGAAAGCAGAGAGGATCGAGCGCCTGAAATCTTTGTTAGCACCGCACCAAAATAGCGTTGTTAATACCAAAATAGAAATTGTCGAGGGGGAAGCGAGGGAAGTACTACCGCTCTATGCCTCAGCTAAAGGCGTCGATGTCGTCATTCTGGGCTCACTCTCACGTACTGGTATCGCTGGCTTCCTCATGGGCAACACCGCAGAATCTATGATCAACCAGCTTAGTTGCTCTGTCTTAACCCTCAAGCCTGACTCCTTCAAATCACCAGTGTAATACTGATAGAGCACAACAAACAAATAGCAAAAAGCCAACACCTCTCGGTGCTGGCTTTTCAGTATAAATAGAGTATCAGAGCTGTATTAGCGCATGATCATCTGTTCGCGACCAGGGCCGACAGATACCATTTTCACCGGTACACCCATTAGCTCTTCGATACGCAGTACGTAATTTTGTGCCGCTTTTGGCAACTCTTCAAACTTGCGGCAACCAGTGATGTCTTCGCTCCAGCCTTCCATTTTCTCATAAACAGGCGCTAGAGACGCGGTTTGAGGCCAAATTGGGTTTTCGCTATGATCGCCATCGTAAGCGACGCAAATTTTCAGGTCGCTAAGGCCACTTAGGCAGTCCACCTTCGTCAGGGCGATTTCAGTCGCCGCCTGAAGCTCAACACCGTTTTTGGTCGCTACCGCATCAAAGTAACCCATGTCACGTGGACGACCCGTTGTCGCACCGAACTCACCCGCGGCTTCACGGAAAGCATCTTGCTCTTCCATCGCGGTGATCAGCGTGCCTGTACCCACTGATGAACTGAACGCTTTAGCAACAGCAATCACTCGCTCAGGACGAAGGGCTGGCAAACCACTACCAATACCCGCATACATTGACACAACATTAGAAGATGTTGTCCATGGGTATTCACCGTACGTCAAGTCACGGCCAGCACCCAACTGTGCTTCGAATAGTAGGTTCTTATCTTCAGCCTGCAGTGCTTTAAGCGGTAAGGTCACATTGCAAATCGCATCACGCCATGGCGCCGACACTTCTAGCAACCACTCAGTCATCTCTTGTGCTGTTTGGCTAAACTCGAAGCTTGGGTATAGGGCTTTAAGCTGTGGCAGTTTCCAGTCCATCCAGAACTGAATACGCTCACACAATACTTCAGGCTGCTTTAACCAACCAACCAGAATACCTTTTTTCATAACGCGGTCGCCGTAAGCAGGTGCTATGCCCTGACGGGTTGAACCGTAGGCTGCATCACCCAAGCGCACTTCTTCTAGGGTATCTTCAAGAGCGTGGAGTGGAAGACACAAGGTAGCTCGATCAGAGATACAAAGGTTAACGTTAACCCCTGCAGCTGCAACTTCTGCTAACTCGGTAGTAAGAGGCTCAGGGCTGATCACCATACCAGGGCCTAGCACCGCAAGACAGTCAGGGTTAAATACGCCGCTTGGTAGCTGGTGCAGTTTGAATGTTCCCAAATCATTAACCACAGTGTGGCCAGCATTGTTACCACCTTGGAAACGAATACTCGCAGAGGCTTGTTCAGCAAGGAAATCAACGATTCGGCCCTTACCTTCATCACCCCAGTTAGCACCAACAACAACGATAGACGACATAATTAACTCTCCCAAACAATGATGAGATTATGCTAAGGCGACTCGGCCAATAAGAAAAATTAATAATCGTTATAACTCCGATAAGGATTTCATATGGGAATTTGTGACAAAGGGCGTAGAATAAACACACTCATCGTTAGCGGTTCAATAAGCGAGCCTTTATGTTAGATCTCAACTGGCTGAATACCTTTGTCACTCTGGCTCAATTAGAGCATTTTGGTAAAACGGCGTCAGAGCTGCACATGACCCAACCCAATGTAAGCTTGCATATCAAGCAGTTGGAGAAGACTACCCGGGTCAAGCTGGTTGAGCGTAATCCGTTCCGCCTGACCCAAGCTGGAGAGCGCTTATTGCAAAGTGCGCAGTCAACATTGCAAGAACTGCAGGTATGCCAGTCAGACCTCAATGCGATTAACGATCTATCCCAAGGTACTCTTTCTATTGCAGCCAGTGACATTATCTCTCGCTTGCTACTGATTAAACCCTTCCAGTCATTCAAGCATGAGTTCCCGGGCATCGATCTCTCTCTGTTCAACACCACCTCAACCCAAGCGGCCGAGCTGGTCAAAAGTGCCAAAGCAGATTTAGGCTTCGTGATAGCCCAAAAAGAAAGCCAGCCACTACACTTTACCGAACTGCGTCAAATTCGCTGGTGCGCACTGGGTAATGGTTTGAGTGATTGGCAGCAGCAGGCACTGGATGAAAAGATCACCGGTTCGGAAGAAGAACCGACACTGATCCTATTGGGTCACGATACCCGTACCCGTGATCTGATTGATCTCGCTTTGCCTAGCCTTCACTTACCTAAATACCGGGTAATGGAAGTCGGCAGTGTCGATGCCCAAATTGACTGGGCCGAAGCGGGGTTTGGTATTGCCATCGTGCCAGCGTTTTCGCTCCACCCAAAACTCAACCTGAAAAGTGCCATCACCCCACTTCCTAATTTCCCAACCACCAGCTTGGGCTATATTGTGCGCCAGAACCAAGTGCTATCGCGGGCAATCAAACAGCTATTGCAATGGGTAAGTGAAGAGATCGCCAATTCCCCTCACAGTAATCCTACAAACTAGCCTTCAACCTTCGAAAGCCGAGGATAATGTAATGATATTTAATAATCAGGAAGTGATTCATAAAGAAATGCGAAGACATTACTATTGGCTTGTCTACGGCCCACAGGTGGTGTTATTAACAGTTATTAATTAACCACTGAACGCTACTGATTTAGGGACAACAATATGAAATACACCGTATATTTATCAGGTGAAATACATACCGACTGGCGAGAGAAAATAATAGCCGGAGCCCAAGCCCAAAACCTTCCTGTGACATTTACCTCCGCTGTGACAGATCATGATGCGAGTGACGCAGCAGGTGATGTTTTAGGCAAAGAAACAGACAGCTTTTGGCGCGATCACAAGTCGTCTAAAGTTAATGCGATACGAACAAAGCTGATGATTGAACAATGCGATATTGCAGTCATTAGATTTGGCGACAAATACAAGCAATGGAACGCGGCTTTTGATGCCGGCTACTGCGCAGCGCTAGGTAAATCTTATATCACCTTACATAGCGAAGAAATTATCCACCCATTAAAAGAAGTCGACGCCGCTGCAATGGCTTGGGCTAAAACGCCAGAACAAATCGTCGAGATCCTCACCTATGTCATCAGCACCAAATAGCCCGATATAGGCATACCGGTAAATATGACTGTTATCATAAGAGATCTAGCGGAGAGCTGAGTGTCGTACACGTCGGGCAGGCCTCCCTGCGGGACTCATTCGACCGAAGGGCGAACGCCAAACTCAACGCATACAAAAAAGCCTCAGTCTTTCGACTGAGGCTTCGTTGTAGTGGCGGAGCGGACGGGACTCGAACCCGCGACCCCCGGCGTGACAGGCCGGTATTCTAACCAACTGAACTACCGCTCCAATTCTGTATGAAACTCGATGGTAACCATCCAATTTCTAGAATGTGGGGAGACGCTCTGGGAATGGAGGATTTGAACCCTACTTCCCCAGAAGTCAAACAGCCAGTAAAAATACTGACTATTAAAATGTGGCGGAGAGATAGGGATTTGAACCCTAGATACGCTACAAACGTATGCCGGTTTTCAAGACCGGTGCTTTCAACCACTCAGCCATCTCTCCGTTGTGGGGGAGATAATATAGATCCCTTAGAGTGTTGTAAACACCCCAAAATCTCGACCGCTCACAATACCACCAGTTTTCCGATTTTTTGAGGGATAACCGATCAAGTGGCGACAATAAAATCAAATTCTCCAACAACGCCACCCGATAATTGTTTAGGTTCAAACTGAAGATACTGTCGCTCACGCCCACCCCACCACTCATTACCCGTCTGTCCTTTAAGGTAAAGTTGACTAGTCAATATCTCATTGGCCCCTTGCCAAAGTTTCACATGAATATGTGGCGGTCGGCCGGTATATGGCACAGGATAAATCGTGCGGAACTGATATTGGCCTTCATTATCTGTCTCTACTGCGCCAAAACCAGCAAAATGGCGGTCAAATGCTTGATTATTTGGCTGCTGCGGGTGATCGTATACTCCTTCGCCGTCACATTGCCAAATCTCTACCTTGATACCAGATAAAGGCAATCCATGGGAATCCAATACGCGTCCCAGCAAAGCTATCGGTTCTCCGGCTAATCCTTGTTCCTGCAAAATCAAATTTGCCCTCATCGGAATTGGCTCTACCGGATAAAATGGCCCTTCAGCCTGTGACGGAGTGATAGTATAAGGTTGTTTTGCCCAAAGAGGTTTCGCAAACAACATCGACCACAATGCCAAAAAATGCCGTCTCTTCATCACCATTTCTCCCTTAGCTGACTTACTTACAGTGTGGCAGCCAATAAAGAAATTGCGTTGAAGATCCCTGTCTATTATCTTCAGCCTGTGCCACGATAATATAAAATCATATAGGAAAAGAAATGACACTCTCTCATGCAACATTAGTCATACCCGCTCATATGTTGCCAGGTGGTATTGCCCCAATAGCACATGAATTTGGCTTTGAGCATGTCGAGAAACAACGCCTTGAACACGGTGATGCTATCACATTGACTCAGTTTGCCTTTAACTCTCCCCTAACCGAACATAACGAATTGGACGCCGATAAAACCTTCGATAGTGCTGCCAAGTATTTTCTCTGGCACCTTGCCAAAGGCACTCCCTATCAAATCACCAAGTCATTCAGCGATGGCAGCCAAAGTATCAAAAGCTACCTATATCGTAACAACAGGCTAACTTCGCACGCTTCCCCTCTGGAAGAGCTATTAGCCAATAGCCAATAGCCAATAGCCAATAAGCATATGGCATCACCTTTTTGTTTAACTATGAAGGACATCCCATACACTTATAGTCAACTCTGATTATAATTCAAACACGTGTTTAAAAGGATGTTAACTATGTTGCTCTACAAAACGGTTGTCGGAATCAATAAACAGCTCAACAAATTAATCACGATTCCGTTTCCCCAATTGGAAATGGGTGCCGATAGTGTGGCCAATGCGGGAGCCTTAATGGCCTCAAAAGGGGCGAAAAAGGTGCTAATCGTTACCGATGCGATGATTAACTCCCTCGGCTTAACCGCTTCGCTTTGCGATTCACTGAACGTACAGGGGATTGAGTTTGTCATCTATGACGAGGTCAAACCCAATCCGAGCATCGCCAACGTGGCGGTAGGGGCAGATTTATTCAAAGAGCAAAAATGCAATGCCATTATTGCTATCGGTGGCGGATCGCCAATTGATTGTGCCAAAGCTATTGGGGCGAAAATTGTTCGCAACAAACCGGTTCGCCGGTTGGCGGGTAAATTAAAGATCAGGAAAAAATTACCGCCCTTTATGGCTATCCCTACCACTGCGGGCACAGGCTCAGAAGCGACTGTCGCTGCTGTGGTGTCGGACCCGAGTGCACGAGAGAAATTCGCGATTATCGATCCGGCCATACTGCCTGACTTTGCGCTGATTGATCCCAAACTCATGGTCGGCCTACCCAAGCCGATTACTGCAGCAACCGGTATGGATGCGCTGACTCACGCTATTGAATCATTTATTGGTACCTACCACACCCCACTCACCGACAAATATGCCACCCAGGCGACCGAGAAAATATTCGCTCATTTACCGACCGCTTTTGAAGATGGGGCTAACCTAGAGGCCAGAGAGCAGATGGCTGTCGCTTCTTATGAAGCTGGATGTGCCTTCACCCGTGCTTATGTCGGTTATGTCCATGCTTTTGCCCACCAGCTAGGCGGCATGTACAACGTTCCCCATGGACTTGCTAATGCCGTGTTGTTACCCAAAGTACTGAGTTTATTGAAACCTTACTGCGAACGGCGGTTAGCATTGCTTGCCGAAGTGATCGGATTGGACACCGCAGAGGAGTTTATCGAAGCGGTCAGCAATCTTAATGCTCAACTGAATATCCCAACCTCCTTCCCTGAGCTAAAAGAAGATGAGATCCCATTGATCACTAAACGTGCTCTTGCTGAAGCCCATGGAACCTACCCAGTTCCCGGATACCTAAGCCAGCAGCAAGGCGAGGCACTGCTCACCCAGTTTCTTGAGCCATCCTAGCCCCTCCGAAACCAACACATACTAAAAAGCCTTAGCATTTCTGCTGAGGCTTTTTTGTCGTGGCGGAGGGCTTACCCTAGATACGCTACAAACGTATGCCGTTTTTCAAGACCAGTGCTTTCAACCACTCAGCCATTTCTCCATTGTGTGATGGATATTCAGGACACTGTAGACCCCGACCAAACCCAAGCGCTCACGATGCAATCAATCATAACAAATAACAACCAAACTTATTAATAAACAAATAGTTACACTATTAATTATTAAACTGTTAGTAGCGATAAATTAGCTGTAGCGGTGAGGAAATATGAGATGCTTGAAAAGGTGATCTGACCACATGATTTTTTATGCAAGTGGAACTATCAACACTACCCCTGTTTGGGTGGAGAGAAAAGCAAGTTTTCATGGAATTTGCACAATTTTGGAATGTGTCACAAAGTCGATCTGAACGTCTTAACGCCGTCATAATCGTCTGATAAAGATAAGTTGATTTCGACGCAGGTATTAATTAGGAGGTTAATGTGTCTATCAATTCTATCGACCACAATGAGATGTCTGATGTGTCTTCCAAGTGGGATTTCAAAGATGAAACCGCTTCGCACATCTCCAAAAACAAACGCCAGCAGGCTGAAGCACGCCGCCGTATTGAGATGCTTCGCGACATTCGTGCTAGTGGCCTAACGATTGAGGAAGCTAAAGAGCTTGGGCTGATCCATTAAGCCTCACCCCCAACGAATACAAGATGAACAACAAAGTAACGACCGTAGAATTTGAAGTAAAACTAAACGATAGATTCTTTCTATCAAAGTAATCTGTTAATCCTGCTTTGCTTATACTTGGGTAGTCGTTAAATTAGTAAGCAACAAGACTTACTGGAACCCGATTATGACTACAATGACTACCCGCTGTCCTCACTGCAAGGCTATAAATCGTATACCAACAGAACGAGTGAACGACATTGCGACTTGTGGCGCCTGTAAGGATCGATTGCTAGATGGCATACCTATCGAAGGGACAACGGACAACTTCCTTTCCCTTATCCAAAGCGACAAGCCTATTGTGGTTGATTTCTGGGCCCCATGGTGTAATGGCGATGTTGGCTTCGCCCCGATCTTCGAAGATGTTGCGAAAGAACGTAACGGTGATGTGCGCTTTGTCAAAATTGATACGGAAGCGCAGCAAGCGCTGGCGGCACAATACCGTATCCGTAGTATTCCAACCATCATGGTGTTTAAACACGGTCAAATGGTTGAGACAATCAATGGTGCCCTACCGAAAGGTCAATTTGACCAATGGCTCAATCAGGCTTTGACTAAGTAAACGTTGTAAAAAAGCTCTAGCCAAGAGACTAGAGCTTTCTATAACATCACGACTTATTCGAGAGTAACTTACACTTTAAATTGCTTCAGCTGATCACCCAACGTAGCCGCAGCTTCGCTCAGTGATTGGCTTTCCGATGCCAAATGCTGGGCTGCTTTATTGATATCGTCAGTCGCGGTATGGATAAGGTTAACGGTGTTGTTCACCTCTTCCGTTACCGTACCTTGCTGCTCTGCCGCCGTAGCAACTTGCATGATCATATCGTTGGCATCTGTTACTAACCCAGCGATACGGTTAAGCTCGTTCTGCACCTGCTCGGTATGTTCAACGCTGTATTGTGTCTGCTCGGTGCTTTCCGCCATCGACTTCACGGTATTTAAGGTACTTTGTGTCAGCTTGTCGATAGTATCCTGGATCTCAATCGTCGACTGCTGAGTGCGACTTGCTAAATTACGCACCTCATCGGCTACCACAGCAAACCCTCGGCCTTGCTCGCCAGCACGCGCTGCTTCAATAGCAGCATTGAGTGCGAGCAAGTTGGTTTGCTCTGAAACCCCTTGGATCACCTGGGTCACATTGCCAATTTCTTCTACCCCGTCTTTTAGCTCACCCACACGCTGATCAGAATTCTCGATTCCCTGAGAAACGCTGTGAATCGCGGCCATCGCCTTCACCATGCGTTGGTTACTGGCATCAACCTGCGCATTGATTTCAGCGGTCGAAGCAGAAACCGTCTCGGCATTTTTAGCGACGTCAGTAATTGTTGCGCTCATCTCTTCCATCGCTGTAGCCAGTTGAGCTAACTGCTGGTTTTGCTCGGTAATGGATTGAGCACACTGCTCACTGGCTGCAGCAATCGTCCCAGCCATACTAACCGACTGCTGAGCATTGAGATTGGCTGCTTGCAGCGTCGTTCGCAGAGAAGAAGAAGCTTGGTGAAGCACTTGTGCAATTTGACCGATCTCATCACGGCGATCCATGGTGAAATTCTGGGTCAAATCCCCTTGTTCCAGCTTGCGAACTCTATCGATCAATTGTTGGAGCGGCTGACTGATATCATTGCTAATCCAAAGCCCTAATCCAACCAAAATAGCGATAGCGACAAGGCTGACACCGAACTGGAAAACAATACTGTCGAAGAAGCGTTCTTCAATATCCATTAAATGAACACCGGTGCCAATTACCCAGCCCCATTTAGAAAAGTTCTCAACATAGGAGATTTTCTCAGAAATCTCACCGTTAGGTGCGATCCAAGCGTAATCTAAGAAACCGCTACCAGATCGGCGACTTATGGTCGTCATTTCTTGCCAGTGCTGCTTACCTGATGCATCGGTAATGGCCTGCATCGATTGCCCTTCTTGCTGCTGACGCAATGGGTGCATAACGAGCGTATTATCCGTAGCTATCACCCAAAAATAGTTATCCCCATCGAAGCGCATAGCAGAAAGTGCCGATTTAGCTTCCTGCTGAGCAGTCTGTTGATCAAGTGGATACTTGTCCGAGTAATATTGAACCAAAGAAATCGCCGCTTTCACTTGCTCCTGCATTGATTCTTGACGGTCAACAATGTCACTCTGGTAACTTTCATTGACCTGGAATACTGCATTTACTAGCATTAAAATAACTGCAATGGCGATAAGTGCCAATAATTTGACCCTTACCCCATAATGCCGTAATAGGTTCATAGCTCCCTCTTTAAATAATTTACTATTTTCCAAATATTATGAACGACCAATCTGCTTTATTACTTACAACATTCAAAAAACTTATATCCTTAATCAAAAATATTGTAAATATGTATAAAATAGCGAAGCACAAAATCCACCCTAGCAGCCATTTGCAGCTCCCACGACATCACTGTTATTGCTTTTACGGCTGATGATTTTTACTCCTCAGCGAAAAACTATTTGGTAGAATGACGTCATCCATACAAACAATAACGACACAAGGATGAAAACTGTGAGCAAATCAGCCAATATTCCGGCGCTAAGCCAAATCAATGTTTTTCCCGTTAAATCGATTGCTGGCATTAGCCCATCTCAAGCATGGGTTGAGCTGCAAGGGTTGAGCTTTGATCGCCGATTGATGGTCACCCGGTTAGATGGCAGTATGATCACTGCAAGAAAACATCCACAATTAGTCAAAGTATCAGCGGCTCTTCTTCCGAATGGTTTGGTCCTCACCTTCCCGGGCCAGCCATCTCTCAAGCTACACTATGCTGACTTTGCGATGACTGAATCGGTTGCGACCGTCTGGAAAGACACCTTCAACGCCTACCTCACTACCGAAGCAGCCAATGAATGGTTCAGCCAAGTCATCGGCGAACCGGTTCAACTGTTATTTACGGGTGAACAATCACAACGCCTAAGAGCAAAGCTCAATCAAAATGTTAGCTTTGCCGATGGCTACCCATTGCTCATCATCAGCGAAGCATCGCTGGAAGAGCTCAATACCCGCAGTCCACAGCACCACACCATGGATCAGTTCCGTACCAACTTGGTTGTATCGGGAACAGAGCCTTTCGCAGAGGATGGCTGGAAGCGTATTCGTATTGGCGAAGTGGAATTTGAAGCCGTGAAGCCTTGCTCGCGCTGTATTTTGACCACGGTAGATCCGGCAACCGGAGAGTTCAGCCAACTAAAAGAACCACTTAATACCTTGTCGGCCTTCCGCTCAGACGGCAGCGGCGAGGTTTATTTTGGTCAAAATCTGATTGCCCTAAACGAAGGTATGATCAGTGCAGGCGATAAAGTTGAAGTCCTAGAAACCAAGCCAAAAGAGATTTATCTGGATAGCGGCATCCAATCCGTTACCCTGACTTGCGTTGAACGCGAAGACATTGCCCGAGACTTTTCTACATTCTGGCTAGAGCCGGTAAAACAGCAATTACTTCCAACTTATCAGCCGGGCCAGCACCTGCCAATCCAAGTTGAAATCAACGGCGAATACGTTGCCCGCCGCTATACCCTATCTTCGAGTCCTTCGCGCCCAGGACGCTATGCGATATCGGTAAAACGTGTCGATGACGGCCGAATTTCGAACTGGCTCCATGATCATTTCCAAGTAGGCGATACTTTGGTGGCCCAGCAGCCTGGTGGCAGTTTTCATTTAGGCCATCACACCGACAAGTTACTGCTGCTCTCTGCTGGCAGTGGCGTGACACCAATGATTTCGATGCTGCGTTATCTCGCCGACCATGATCAGGTGCGGGATGTTGTTTTCTATCATCAGTGCAGCTCCCAAGCCGATATTCCTTATCTTGAAGAATTGAATAAACTTGAAAAACGGTTCCCACAATTGAAAGTAATGATTTCTCTTAGTCAGCCGGATAAAAACTGGAAAGGCTTGTCAAAGCGGCTTGGCGCTGCCCATCTAGAGCAAATCGATGCTTTGGTTGAGCGACAAGTCTTCGTCTGTGGCCCAAATAATTTCATGGATGATGCAAAAACATTACTGCTCAATGCAGGCCTCGATCCGGCACAATATCACCAAGAAGCGTTTGGTCCTGTTACACGTCAGAGCAACAAAGCCCAAACGGTGTCTATCAGCATCAATGGCTATTTGTTTAGCGGTAATAACCAAAAGACCTTGCTTGAACAGGCAGAAGCCTCTGGACTTAACGTGTCCAACAGCTGCCGAGCAGGGCTCTGTGGTGCTTGTAAGATGACGCTTGAATCCGGTGAGGTAGACCAACCGGATGTCCCCGCTTTGCTACCAGGCGATAGAGAGTCAGGCAAAGTGTTAGCGTGCTGCTGCGTCCCGAAAACCGATGTCGAGCTAGTCGACTAGATTCTCGAAATACTCAATATAAAGCAGCCACCTTTCGGTGGCTCAGATTGATGACAAAGGCCTGGCTTTTAAGCTAGGCCTTTGATCTAATAGAGGTATCGAAATATGGATATCTCGAC
>NZ_JANEYT010000033.1 GCF_024357955.1 Photobacterium pectinilyticum | reverse complement strand
GGAGTATAAGATCATAAATCGATCTGCCGGTCAAACTTACAGAATTTGGTCAGAAAACGTTCGTGATCTCACCCTGGGAAGTCAACATGATAGGAAGAATCACCCAATTATTTCCGCTATGGGCCGTCACATTTTCGGTATTAGCATATTTATCTCCCAGTTTATTCGTTGGGCTAAAAACCCAAATCGTCCCTTTACTGACCATAATTATGCTGGCAATGGGGGTGAGCTTGTCGCCCAAGGACTTCCTCAATGTTGTCCAGCATAAAAAAGCGGTCGGAGTGGGTGTTGTCCTGCAATTTCTCATCATGCCTCTCACGGCTCTATTGATCAGCACCTTGCTGGGATTCAGTACCGAATTAACTGTGGGTATGGTGCTAGTGGGTAGTGTCGCAGGCGGAACATCGTCCAATGTAATGGCATTTCTAGCCAAAGGAAATGTTGCCCTATCAATATCAATGACAGCAATTTCAACCTTACTCGGGGTTATTCTCACGCCACTACTTGTCGAACTACTCGTTGGCGAAACCGTTGATGTCCCCGTTAATGCCATGCTGATGAGCCTAGTGAAAATAGTGTTGATTCCGGTCGGCATAGGCCTGCTTATCAATAGCTTTGCGCAAAAAACCGTTGCAAAAGTTCATACACTTCTACCACTGATCTCAATGATCGCCATTGTATTCATCATTGCAATTGTCGTCGCGCTCAATGCCGGCAATTTAAGCCAAGTCGGCCCGATGGTGGCACTGGCTGTTGTTCTACACAATGCTGTAGGGCTCACTGCTGGCTACTACAGTTGCCGTTTACTCGGATTCAATGAATCGACATGTCGAACCATCGCCTTTGAGGTCGGACTTCAAAACTCAGGACTGGCGACAGCACTGGCAATGAAATTCTTCTCACCAGCATCAGCCATCGCAGGCACCATATTCTCAGTCTGGCACAATATTTCCGGCTCTCTATTGGCTGGCTACTGGGCGAGCAGACATCAAAAGCGAGCTAAAACCTCTCCGGTCTGTTGATTTTCTATACCCAATTAAGCCCAAGATGCTTCGTTGAGTAATAACCGTTTGAAAACAAGGCACAATGTGAAATGCACTGTGCCTTGTTTGGTATTTATGGACAACAATGCCATTGCAAACGTTTCTTTCAAACACATTCAACATTTAACAATGCCAAAAAATTGTCGCTCATAGTATGCGATAGCTTAATTTAAGGCTGAACCTTAATTGCAGCTCCCCTATGGCAACCATGGATATTAATTACTACAGTGAGAAACGTGAAATATCTAAATATTATAGGCCTGCTCATCTTCATTGCTTCTATATTCGGCTGCTCCTCAGGGAGTGACTATAACGGGATAGCTATATCTGAACATGCTTATTTCAAGCCCAGTTTGGTTGAGCATGCTATGTCGCGCGCTAATAAACTTGGAATATCACCTTCTAGCCTGACGATTATCGATTACACGCTACCATCGGAGAAAGAACGACTATTCATTGTTGATCTAGAAAGAAGACAGATAACGCATCAAAGCTTAGTGGCCCATGCCAAAGAGTCTGGCTACCGTTACCCGAAAACGTTTTCTAATGTTTATGGCTCACATAAATCTTCAGTCGGTATGTTTAGAACCGGAGAAACTTATTTTGGCGTTAATGGATACTCACTTCGTATAGATGGACTAGAAATTGGTATCAATGATAGAGCCAGAAGCCGATTCATTGTCGTTCATGGTGCTGACTATGTTAGTGGTGAGTTTATGAAAAATAATGGCATGCTAGGGCGTAGCGAAGGCTGCTTCGCGATTCCATTCGAGCATTTAGATAAAGCGGTAAACAGCATCAAAGAGAGCGGTTACATTTTTGTTTATTATCAATGATTTAATCGCTAAAAACAAAAAGCCTTACTGAACGTTACAGTAAGGCTTTGCAATACCACACTAGCTCAAAAACTAGTAACCTTTCTTCCGCTGTCGACTATGGCTTTGTACAGAACGGTACATTTTGCCAAGCTGTTTGTCTTTGTCCCGCAATTCACTCAATGTTGCACTGTTTCGGGCCTGTTCAGCTAACAATTTATAGTAGTTCTGTACGCGGCGTTGATCTACCTCACCAGTTTTTAGTGCACGTTGAATCGCACAACCAGGTTCTGATTGGTGCTGACAATCACTAAACCGGCACTGTTTGCTGATCGCTTCAATATCGGCGAAAGTTTCCACCACACCATTTTCACAGTCGGTCAACTGTAACTCACGCATTCCGGGAGTATCAATTAACACTGCACCTGATGGCATAAAGTGTAATGACCGCGAAGTTGTCGTATGACGCCCTTTGCTGTCATCTTCACGTATCGAGCCCGTTTGTTGTACCGAGCCTCCCATCAAGGTATTGATAAGCGTCGACTTGCCAACACCTGATGATCCCATAAATGCAATCGTCTTACCCTTACGGCACCATGATTCGAGAGTTGCATAAGCGGTTGGATCAAGTGCATTAATCACTTCCACGATCAACATGGGATCGAGATCTTGTACCTGCTGACGTTTATCATCACGGTCATCAGATAAATCAGCTTTGGTGAGCACAATCACAGGCTCAACGTTGGCTTCACGGGCAATGGCCAAATAACGTTCGATTCGACTGAGATTAAAATCATGGTTTAGCGAACAGACAATGAATAACGAATCAACATTGGCAGCGATATACTGTTCTGCTGCTTTAGCACCGGCAGCTTTGCGACTAAACAATGACACCCGTTCTAACAGGCGGATAAATCGGTTATCGCTGTCGACCAGTAACCAGTCCCCTACCGTCATTGCTGGAAGAGAATGGTGAATTTCAAGTGTGGCTTGACAATGCTCGGTCTGCAAGACATAACCGTTACGGTGATGCGCCAAAATACGAGCAATACTGGCCTGCTCATAATCTTCTAGTGTTAATTGTTGTTGGAATACAGGCTGCCAACCAAGCTGGCTAAGTGTAATAATAGAATTCATTATTTTCCCCACGCACAAGCCATTCACATAATATGACTCTGATAATGCGTATCAAAGAGAATATAGGGTCAAACAAATATTAATAGACCCCGGATTTAGTTACACCGGGCAATGAAAAGGAGGTAGTAAAGCGGTTCGTTTCGTCTTGCTGAGCATGCTACATCGTTACTATCAGCTGCTATTCGCTTATTGATTTACCGTCACTGTCTTTGCCGAGTGGGTATGTAATACAATCATCTTTATCTCCTATCTTCATTAAATGAACGTATAGATGATAACAGAACGTCAGAAAATGGGTAGGATTTGTCTACCTGTATCCATTACAAATTGCCTGACTACTCTGTGAGTGATTCACATTCACCATGATTTGCGCTTTAACTGGCGCAAGCGATATAGTTCCAGTAGTATCGAAATTAATATTATTTCTGGAATGACCAACGATGGAAATCGACGTTGTCGCAAAGGCACTAAAAGAGTTGGGACACCCTACTCGCCTGAGCATTTATAAAGCTGTTGTTCGTGCTGGTTACCAAGGGACACCAGTCGGTAGCCTGCAGGAAAAGCTCGCTATTCCGGGGTCTACGCTCTCTCACCATATATCAAGTCTTGTGTCTGCTGGCTTGCTTACCCAGCGCCGTGAAGGTCGGACTTTGTATTGCGTTGCAGAATATGAGCACCTGGATGGTGTCATAGCATTTCTAAAGGACGAGTGCTGTATAGACGAAGAATGCTAACGAAAAAAGCCCTCGCATAGGCGAGGGCTTTATCAACATTACAGCATACCTAAGCTAATAATCAGGCACACTCAAACGGCTTTTTTTCAAGAACGGGCTCTTCTTCACCAGAATACATACGCAAGTATTGCTCTGCGGCGTCTTTCCACTCAAAACGACAAGCCATCGCATTTTGCTGCAGACGCTTGAACTCCTGAGGACGTTGGCAATAAAGCAATAAGCTACGCTGCATTTTGATAAGCAGCGCTTCAGGCGTTGGAGCATCAAAAATGAAGCCTGTCGCAACCTGAGGCGTGTTATCGTAATCGATAACCGTATCTTTCAAACCACCGACACCACGCACAATAGGTAAAGTACCGTAAGCAAGGCTGTAGATCTGGTTCAAGCCACAAGGCTCAAACTGAGAAGGCATCAAAAAGAAATCCGATCCAGCTTCTACACAGTGTGCTAATGGGTTGTCATAGGCTTCGATAAACGCAAACTTATCAGAAAAATCCGCACTAATTTCACGCAGTGCGTCAGCCAATTTAGGGTCACCACTACCAACCAATACAATCTGTACGTCGTTGACCAAGAAGTCACGAAGCGCTGGCAAAAGGTACTGAATCCCCTTTTGCTCAGTTAGTCGACACACCATACCATATAGAGGCACATCGTCCAGAGGCAAGTTTACCTGCTGCTGCAAGTCGCGTTTACACGCTTTCTTGCCGCGGGCTAGGCTGACTTTATTGGCTTTAAAGCGCTGCTTGATGTACGGATCAGTTTCCGGGCTCCAATCACCATAGTCACAACCATTGACGATGCCGTAAAGCACACCTGAACGATGCTGGAAATCAGATGCCATACCGTGAGAACCAATCTCAGTCAGCAGTTCTTTCGCATAGTTTGGGCTTACTGCATTTACTTTATCTGCAAATGCGACACCGGCTTTAAGCATGCTAATATTGGCAGCGCCATCTTCTAGCTGAAGGTAGCGCTTTTGAATAAGTTCCGGGATCAAGCTGTACTGATCGTAATTGAATGTCCCTTTGAATACCGCATTATGGATGGTGATCACGCTTTTAGTGTCTGCATAAAACGTATCATCGGCATAACGAGTTTTCAGCAAAAACGGAACAAGTCCTGTGTGCCAGTCATTACAGTGAACAACATCAGGTTTGAAACCCAATTTTGCACACATATCCAAGGCAACTGCACTAAAGAAAGCAAATCGTTCACCATTGTCACGGTACCCTTCATTGTTTTCCGCATACAACTCAGGACGGTCAAAATACACAGGGGCATCAACGGTATAAACAGGTACATCACCATTTTGCAACTGTTTTACTTTATACGGCACGGCCTGTGGTTGAGTCGGTACTTGTAATTCAGTATCAAGCAATTCAACCGCTTCTGCACCATTAGGTACTTTACGATAAAGAGGCATCACCACACGCACATCATGCCCTAGTTCCTTTAGGGCTGCTGGCAGTGACTTGGCAACATCCGCCAAGCCTCCCGTTTTGACCAATCCGTCTACCTCCGAAGCAACAAACAAGATTTGCTGTGGCTTAGAGTTAGATTTCTTTCTAGTAACCAATTTTTGCTCCTTTTGGTATCACAACAATTCCTTCGTCAGATACATGGTAGTGCTTCTTATCTTCTTCTAGGTTCTCGCCAATAACCGTCCCTGGTGCAATCATCACATTCTTATCAATAATTGCGCGACGGATTGAACAGTTTGCACCGATTTTTACGTCACCAAGAATAACTGATTCACTAATAAACGTATTTTGATCAACATTGGTACGGAAACCCAATACAGATTTATACACTTTAGCACCACGGATATAACTACCCGCTGAAATCATGCAGTTATTAGTATCCACCTTGCAATCGTCACTATCTAGCAGCGTTGCAGGCGGCAACGGTGGGTAATAAGTGTGAAGCTGCCACTGGCGGTTATATAAAGAGAATGGTGCGTCTTCAGAAAGAAGATCCATGTGGGCCTGCCAGTAAGACTCAATCGTACCTACATCACGCCAGTAGCCCGCCGTTTTCTCGCCAGGGATAATATTGGTCATGAAGTCATAAACGAAGACTTTGCCCTGTGGGAAAAGCTTTGGAATTATGTCTTTACCAAAGTCATGGCTTGACTCTTCGTTAACAGCATCTTCTTCAAGTTCTTTGCAAAGAACATCTGTTTCGAAAATATAGTTGCCCATAGAAACAAGAGCATTTTCAGGGTCACCAGGAATTGACTTAGGGTTCTCTGGCTTTTCTTCAAAGCCAACCATACAACCGTTCTCATCAACTTCGATAACACCAAATGAGCTTGCTTCACTTAAAGGCATTCGCAGCGCAGCAACGGTTAGATCGGCTTTCTTGTCTAAGTGGAAATCAAGCATCTGCTTAACATCCATCTTATAAATGTGGTCACTACCAAAAATACAAACCTGGTCAGGTTCTTCTAACTGCATAAAACGCATATTCTGATAAATGGCATCAGCAGTACCATCATACCAACGCTTACCCATACGCATTTGCGCTGGAATAGGGTCAATAAAACGCCCTGTGATCCCCGATACATTCCAGCCTTTCTTCATGTGTACATACAAAGATTGAGATTTGAACTGAGTCAAAACATAAATCTTCATAAGATCAGCATTCAAAAAGTTATTGAGTGCAAAATCGATAAGGCGGTAACTGCCACCAAATGGCACCGCAGGTTTAGTTCGCGTATCTGTTAATGGACGCAGACGTGAACCTTCGCCACCTGCCAAAATCATTCCTAAAACACCAGCCATGGTGTACCTCCTTGTTAGTAAGCAATCGCGGTCATATATACCATATTCCAATGAGTGTTTAGAATAGGCTTGTAGTGAAAATTGGTGAATACCTACAAAAATATTCTTTTCCTACAATTAAAATGATGTTTTTTTCATCATCTACTACCACCTCATCCCTAGTGGTAGAACCATCAATAAACCAAATAACAAAGAAACACCAACAATATTTTATGTTGTTTACAGTTGGCGCGATTCTCACACATTATAGCAACACTGGTCAGACTACTCCCCCTCTCCTACTCCCCTTTTTTTACTCGGAGAGCTGAATACTTTTTCATCAACTAGCGATAGACTGCCCTTAGTTCATTGAAGGGACACTAACCATGACAACCAGCAATACTACACAGACGAAAATCAAAGCGACCAATGTGATTCTTCACGCCTTCGACTGGCCGTACAATCGAGTCACGCAGTATGCTAAAAAAATAGCAAGTTCAGGCTACAAGGCCGTTCTTGTCTCTCCCCCTCTGAAATCATACAAACATGAAAGCGGCACAGAGTGGTGGCAGCGCTACCAACCGCAAGATTATCGAGTGATAGACAATCAACTAGGTAACACTGAAGATTTCCGTAAGATGACAGCAGTATTGAACGAGTATGACGTGCATGTTTATGTTGATGTTGTCTTCAATCACATGGCCAATGAGTCACACCTTAGGCATGATCTGAACTTCCCATCTAATCAGGTATTAGATGAATATCAACAGTCAGCAGAAAATTATGAAAAACTCAAATTATTTGGAGATCTCACTAAACCCTTATTCTCTGAGCGGGATTTTATCAAAGCGTTTCCAATCCAAAACTGGACAGATCCATGGGAAGTTCAGCACGGCAGGATAAGTGGTAGTAGTGAAGATCCCGGTTTACCGACGCTAAAATGTAACCAGAATGTAGTAAAACAACAGAAATGTTATATTAATAGCTTAAAACGATTAGGTATAAAAGGCTTTCGCATTGATGCTGCTAAGCACTTAACACTTGAACATATTCAATTGGTCTGGGACAAAAAAGTGAGTGCAGATGTCCATATTTTTGGTGAAATCATCACTGATGGAGGTGCAACAAAAGAAGAGTATGAGCTTTTCTTAGCGCCTTATTTAAAAGGGACAAGTTTAGGGGCATACGATTTCCCACTTTTTCATGCCATGTACAATGTATTTGAGAAAGGCCAACCCATGGCCGAACTTGATAACCCGTATTCAGTAGGACAGGCATTGGCCTATGATAGAGCGATCACCTTTGCCATCACCCATGATATTCCGAACAATGATGTATTCTTAGATCAAGTAATGACTGAGCAAAATGAAATATTCACCTATTGTTATATTTTGGGAAGGGACGGTGGTGTTCCGTTGATCTATAGTGATCTAGATACAAGCAAAATAACTAACAGTAACGGCTTACCTAGATGGAAAGATAGATGGAGTGATTCAGTACTCACTCAAATGATCAGCTTTCATAACTTGATGCAGTCTCTGCCTATGGCTGTGATGTCCATGGGTGAAGATCACTTGGTGTTTAGCCGAGGCAGTAAAGGCATTGTGGCTATCAATAGAGGAGACAAACCATTAAATATTGAGCTACCAGTTGGCCAATTTTCAGTACTAATGGACTCCAGTAAAATTGAGCCTTCTTCATCGTGTGAGGTATCAGAAAAGTACACCGTGGCTGCATGCAGCTGCACAATGTTAGTACACCTAAGTTGCTGAGTTAAACGCTCATACCAACCTACATAAATATTTGATCAGTCTTGCAGGTTAAAATCCTTGATCAACTACTTATCCAGATTGGTATCACATATTAAAATGACAAAAGCCGCGTATGGCTTCTGATTGAAGAAACCATACGCGGCTTTCACAAAACTTATAACTGTGCGTTAGTCGCGTTCAACGGTTAGAATTTTCCCGCTAAAAAGATCCATTTCAATTTCGACTCTGTGACCATCGGCATTTCTAGCTTCTACTTCGATTTCATGATCATCTCGCTCGACCTTTATCTTACGAAAATCATGATAACCATGGGTTTGGAGTAACCTCATTGCCTTTGGTACTGTCAACTCCGGTGAAACAGAACGTTCAACCGGATCAGCATAGACAGGCAGAGAAAAACTACACACTGTAAGCACCGCTAACAGAGATTTTGACATCACTTTCATATCATCCACCTGTAACTATGAACACTAAACGCATAATACCAAATGTGCTCGCAATTACTTGCTTACACAACGAACAAGATGTGAATAACATCACGCTATTTTTACTATTTATCCTAAGTATGAATCCTTAATGGCTTACACCACGCTTCATTTCTTGGATTCTAACGGCACTTGCAGCTATGCAAGTCAATTCTCAGCAAATTCTCTCGGTTTCACGAATTATACCAATCTGGCTAAGTCGTTGATCAAGTATTTGCACTGGAAAAACCGTTTTTATCAAGACAGATATTGCAGTAACTAGTGGCTCTAATTACAAAATCTCTAACGCAGAGAACAGCGATTTTAACCTGCAAGACTGATCAAATATTTATGTAGGTTGGTATTACATCTAAGCTTGTCGATAACACCTTCATTTCTGTTTCCGTAGGGGGACACATGACATCGCGATACCGAACTGAAGTTGACAGCATGGGGGAAGTGAAAGTCCCATTAAAAGCCCTTTATAGCGCGCAAACCCAGCGCGCGATTGAAAACTTTCCCGTTAGTAGCATCCCTATGCCCAGCCTATTCATCCAAGCATTGGCATTCATTAAGCAAGCTGCAGCAAGAAGTAACCTTGAATTAGAGCTGCTGGATTTTGATAAGGCCCATGCCATTATCGATAGCTGTCAGGAGATCATCGATGGTCAATATTTAGAGCAATTTCCCGTCGACATCTTTCAAACAGGCTCAGGAACAAGCTCTAATATGAATGCCAACGAAGTCATTGCAACCTTAGCCACAGGGAAGTTAGGTCAACAAGTGAGTGCCAATGATGACGTAAACATGGGACAGAGCAGCAACGATGTTATCCCAACAGCGATACAAGTCAGCTCTGCCCTTGCCAGCCACCGACAATTGCTCCCAGCCTTTGACCACATCATAGACACACTTGATAAGAAAGTGGCCGCCATTGGGCATATAACAAAAACCGGCAGAACCCATTTAATGGACGCTATGCCCGTGACCTTGGGCCAAGAAATGGAAGGTTGGAAAACACAATTATCTAAGGCCCGCCAAGGGATCGTTATGGCTCTGGATAACGTGGTCGCATTAGGCCAAGGCGGAACCGCTGTCGGTACCGGTATTAATTCAGCACCAGATTTTCCAGCAATCTTCGTCAACAACATATCCGTATCGACAGAAGTCGATTTCACGGTCAGCGATAATTTCTTTTATAACCTCAGTAGCCAAGATGCAATTGTCAGTTTGTCCGGGCAGCTCAAAACAGCCGCTGTCGCTCTGATGAAAATCAGTAATGACTTAAGATGGATGAACTCTGGCCCGCTAGCTGGTCTTGGTGAAATCGAATTAGAGTCATTGCAGCCAGGTTCATCGATCATGCCAGGAAAAGTAAACCCGGTTATTCCTGAGTCGTCAGCCATGGTTGCCGCGCAGGTGATGGGCAACGACACAACAATTTCTATAGCCGGGCAGTCGGGTAACTTCCAACTCAATGTCATGCTGCCCGTCATTGCCTATAACGTATTACAAAGTATCGAGCTTTTGGCAAAATCACTGATACTCCTGGCTGATAAAGCAATTAATACGTTTAGCGTTAAACAAGATACGCTTAATGACGCTCTTGCCAGAAATCCAATTCTTGTTACCGCACTAAACCCGATCATTGGTTACCTAAAAGCCGCTGAAATTGCAAAGAAAGCTTATAAAGAACGACGAAATATCATTGACGTAGCAATAGAAAAAACAGATATAAGCAGAAGTGAATTAGAAGAACTACTAGAACCCCACCACTTAACTCAAGGAGGGATTGCAGATAAAGGCTGATAGATTATTTATAAACAGGCCAGCCCAGGTAGTTTAATTGGGTTGGTCAAAGTTGCTTTTGTTAAATTCTTGGCAACCCTTTAATACTGCTTGGCTAGTCGCGCTCTTAAACTGCGGGAGCCCAACATAAAAGCCCTGAAGGTAATCAGCCCCTAATGATATTGCTGCATGATACCCTCTTAAGTCTTCAACCCCTTCGACGATGAGACTGGCCCCCAATTCTCGACACAACGCAAAAACATTTAGAAGCGGTTGAGTGTGCCCCTTTAGGTATTCTGCCAATAAGGAACTATCTGCTTTTATTACGTTGGGTGACACGGACCGAGCGCGCTGTTCGGAAGACCCTTCAATCCCAAAATCATCAATGACAATATTCAAACCGACCTGGCTCAAGTGGCGAGTAGCTCTCTCCAAAGCGATATCATCGTCTGTGTAATGCTCTATGATCTCGATAAAAACTTGTTCTGGCTTTAAACCCAGTTCATAAATTCGAGGTAACAAGATAGAGTCAACAAGCCCCTCATTCTCACAAAATAAGATGGTGACTGGCATCATATTAATAAACAAGTTGGTGGTTAGCTTAGAGAGCGAGAAATTTCTGAGGTGGATGACCCGGGCAAGTCGGTCAATATTAATTAAATGAACAGGGTGGCCTCGGTAATGTTTGATTAAGTCTCCATTATTGACTAAATCACCGTTTGAGTCGTATACCCTCATTAATGCTTCGTAAGCAAATACACTACCATCGGCTTTAACTATGGGTTGAAATGCACTTTTAAGAACAAGATTCTGATATAAAGCAATATGCTGCTCCTCTCCAGGAAAAAGGAGATGACGCTCAATCTCATCTTTTGTTCTTAAAATTTTATCCACTGAGAAAACTGCCCTAATTAAATCTACTACCGATTCAATCGGCATTAGAGATTAAACTGTCAACGTTCTAAAATAGATTAGACCATATCTAAACCGCATTCAGCGTATTTACAATATCTTGACAATTCATAGCAACAGTAAGCAACAATTTATTACTCAAAATTATCTATCACAATATCAAAATACTGCTACCAATAGTGAACGAATCAGCATAGTTAAATGTACGACCACGAAATGCAATGCGACGCATAGCTTTATGCGACTTTACAATCACTTTTAATGAAATTCATCTCCGAAGATGATCTCCTTTCGACTAACAGGTAGAATTGCCGCCCTTAACCCCTATCAACCTCATACCAGAACAGATAGGACATGATTACTTCACCATAGATCAGCTTATGCACGCCACGGAACATTGTTTTACGCCCTTTACTTCTTCTATCGAGCACTTTGAGTTGCCCGAGCGTTTTACATACCCGTTCTACTACGAGCCACATCCATTGTGCCTTGTCGCCGCAGAACAACTACAACAGCATCTTGAGACACAAACTGATTGGCAGCATAATTTTGGCCTAGATGGTGATACCGATAACGCTATCGGGAAAATGTTTGGTGTGTTACTGGTTAAGAATCAACAAGGAGAAGTCGGTTTTCTTTCGGCTTTTTCCGGAAAAGTAGCAAATCAAAACTTACTGCCTAATTTTGTTCCACCTGTGTTCGATATGCTCGCAGAAGGCAGCTTTTTTCTAAGCGGCCAAGATAAACTCAATGAGTTAAGTCAGCAGATTAAAAAATTAGAAGCAAATCCAGATCTCGCTACTGCTAAACAGGCGTTGCAGGAAGCTCAACTGGCCTCAAATGAAGCGCTTGCGGCGCATCGTAGCAACATGGTCGAAGCCAGGAAAGTACGCAAAGCTAAACGTGCTGACAGCGCCAATCTTGCCCCTGAAGTACGTAATCAGTTAAAAACACAACTGAGCCAAGAAAGTGTGATCGAGAAGCTCCAGTTGCGCGACCTCAAACTTTATTGGGAAGCTGAAGTGGCCCAAAAGCAAGAGCTGCTTGATCTGTTACAGAATGTGATCTCGCCTTTGGTTGAGCAACGCCGTAACTTCTCTTCTTCATTACAGCAAAAGTTGTTCGAACAATACTGCTTTCTAAACAGTGAAGGGGAAGAAAAGTGCCTTGGTGAACTCTTCATTAGCACTGCCCAAGGTGTCCCACCAGCAGGGGCCGGTGAGTGTGCAGCGCCAAAACTGTTGCAGTTTGCTTTTAAGCACAACATGACACCTCTCGCAATGGCCGAGTTTTGGTGGGGTAGCTCACCAAAATCTGAAATCCGCCGGCACAAACACTACTACCCGGCTTGTCAGGGTAAATGCCAGCCAATTCTGACCCATATGCTTGAAGGTATCGAACTTGACGACAATCCGCTGCTAACGAATCCTGCAGAGGGAAAAAGCCTTGAAATTATTTATCAAGATGAAGATATGGCGGTGGTCAACAAGCCAGCTGAGTTTCTATCTGTACCGGGTAAAACCATTGAAGATTCCGTGTATCTACGGATGAAACAACAGTTCCCTGATGCAACGGGGCCATTGATAGTTCATCGTCTAGATATGTCAACTTCGGGTTTGATGGTCATTGCTATTTCAAAGCGAGCCAACAAAAGCCTACAGAAACAATTTATCCAGCGAACCGTCAAAAAACGATATACAGCCATGATTGATGGCGTATTAGAGGCGGATCATGGATTGATTAACCTGCCATTGCGCGGGGATCTGGATGACAGGCCACGCCAGCTTGTATGCCATGAGCACGGTAAGCCGGCTGAAACCACGTGGAAAGTTATCAGCCGCAGCGACAAACACACGAAAGTACATTTGTATCCGAAAACCGGCCGAACCCATCAGCTACGCGTGCATTGCGCCCACTCGCTAGGCCTGAATATGCCGATTTTGGGTGACGACTTGTATGGCGTTAAAACCACCCGTCTTCACCTGCATGCCGAGTTGTTAGAGTTAAACCACCCTATCACCAATGAGCCAATGACCTTCCAAGTCGACGCTGAATTTTAAATTTCATAACGCGATATCCATAAAAAAAGCCCCGGAACTTAACCCGTTCCGGGGCTTTTTTCATCAATACATCAGATTAAGACTGAGTCGCAACAGCTTGTGCGCTGTCATCCTGATTTTTATATAGCTTGTAAGACATGATACCAATCACCAGCGCTTTGATAATCATCATCTGAGGGTTGCCATAGTAACCCACCATACCGACAAAACCAGACATCAACATCAGTACACGGTACTTGCGTAAACTCGTCATATAAATGGCTGTTAGAATAATACCCAAATCAAGGAACTGGAAACCTACAGCTAAGGTCGGCTCTGCAATAAATGAAGACACTGCAACATATAGAATGTAGCCAATACCCACAGCCATTACGCTACCCAACGCAATCAGCAGTGTCTTGGATACACTCATGAAATCTTTCGCATAGCGGTATGTATTGATACTTGCGACTGCGAGGTTAAGAATTACCTTTGGATACCAGCCCATCAATAAGGCCCAAACTGTATCGTTCGCAGCAGAACCAAACGCCGCAAAACGTGTCGCCTTCATACTGTTAAAAATAGTCAGTGATATGTAAAAAGCGACACTGGTCCAGCCCAGCACTTCGACGATCAAGTCCATTCAAGTCTCTCCACAAAGGTAAAATTTGGCGTAGATACTAATGTGGAACACCTGAGTAAACAAGCGATTTCGCCGTTTGAAACAGAATTAAACACTATAACAAAACAACAAACCAGCCATTAACATAGCATCAAAATATATATACAAAACATAATAGCGTTGATTGCTATGACATTTTCCTAAGCATCCTATTGACTATATCCATTGATCAGGTAATAAGCAGTTATCCACAATTTCTGGGGATAGTTTGTTGCTAATCCTGTTCATAGCCATTTATCCCCAAGTAATTTCATGCTCTTCGGCATAATGCCAGCTGCCTTCCCCATTGCAGTGAACACCCCGCCCTGCTTTTCTATATGATTGGAGGTGAAGAGCATAACGAAAAAGAGGCTGCACTCGCAGCCTCTCTGTTATTAGTTTGGTTTTCTGCTTAATTTGCTTTTTTTTCTAGCTCATCCAACGGTAGCCAGTTTACCTGTACACCTGACTGCTCAAACATTTCTTTACTCACTTGGATCTTATCTCCCCAACGCGACAGAAAATCTTCAGTCTGTTCAGGACAATGAACTGTCGAGATACCTGTTTGAATAATTTTGGCAGCACAGTTTGGGCACGGAAAATGCGTTACCCAAATATCACAATCTGCCAAATCACGCTTGGCAAACAAAATCGCATTTTCCTCAGCATGAAGTGTTTTCAATAACTTCATTTCACGGTCATCAGTATCTGCACTGTCAGATACGCCGTGGGGATAACCATTGAAACCAACAGAAACAATGCGGTTGCCCTTAGTAATAACAGCACCGACTTGTGTTGAAGGGTCTTTACTCCATGAACCAACTAACTCCGCCATTTGAAAAAAGCGCACTGCCCATTTAGAAATCATATTCATTACCTTGTGGTATTTCGAAATCACTTGAATATATGATGCAAAACTTATGCGTATTGCTCAAGTCCGACCTTGCCATAGCGTGTCAATTTCCCCATTGACTTGGGTAATTAGCGCCAAGCTAGCATCCTAACTTCATTCCCTTCCTCTGGCTTCGCCGGGATATTCAGTGATAGCAACAGTGATACCCCAGCCATTGCCGCTCCAGCAAAAAACACCGAAGACGGTGATGTTAACCAAAGTAAGCCAAAGCTGACAGGGATCACGACGGCAGCAATATGGTTAATAGTGAATGCAACACCTGCAGTAGAAGCCATGTCGGCTGGGTCCGCTATTTTTTGGAAGTACGTTTTCATTGCTAACGCCAAAGCAAAAAATAAATGGTCAACAACATACAACACTGCTGCGATTTCAGCTTGTTCTACGATGGCATAACCGGCAAACACCACGATTAAGCCCACATATTCACACACCAAAGCTTTACGCTCTCCCACTCGCCCGATAAACCGTCCGATTTTTTTTGCAAATAGCCAGTTAAACAGGTAATTAATCAAAAATAGCAAGGTGATATCAGCTGCGGAATAACCGAATTTTTCAACCATCAAGAACCCAGCGAAGACAATAAAGATCTGACGACGGGCGCCGCTCATAAACGTCAGTGCGTAATAGAGCCAATAACGTTTACGAAATACCAATTTCTTCGTCTGTACCGTTTCACTTTTAAATTGCGGAAATGCCGCAGCAACAAAAACCAAAATAGCAAAAGCTACTACACCGGTAATCAAATATACCCACTTAAATGACAGTTCAAACTGCTCTAGCATGAGCCACAACGCACCATAGGTACACAAGGATGCCAGAGCGCCAACTGAAATCAATTTCCCGAGAACTTCTGGTGCTTCCTCTTTGCTCAACCATTGCAAAGATAACGACTGTTTGAGTGTTTCAAAATAATGAAAGCCAGTAGACATCAGTAAGGTTGTCATCAACAACCCCGACACCGATGGGAAAAAGCCGGTAATGGCGACCCCTAATGTCAACATTACGAGCGAGAGAATCATAAAACGTTGCTCTCGGATGAACATAAGAACAAAGACTGCAGTAAATGCTAAAAAGCCAGGGATCTCTCGTACGCTCTGTAACAAGCCGATGTCCGCCCCAGTAAAAGCCGCTTCTTCAATTACGAAATTATTGAGTAGCGCCTGCCAACTTGAAAATGCAACCGGAACGATAATTGAAATTAAGATCAAAAAGTTTTGTGGTGTTTTCCACCCATGATATTTACGAGTAGCTGACATAGCTTCCCTACTTGAAATGATAAACGAATATTCGACTAGCTTAACAGTCCAGTTGAAAAAGGCTATGTAATTCAATCATGCTCGCTGCGCAAACGATATAGACAAAAACAAACTTTGGATGACAGCTCAATGTGGTTGACGCAAAAGCGCTAATCATCATTTATCAATATCCATTCGCCCCTGCCCTTCCAAGCGGCGATCAACGGTTTTTCGATACCAACGAGATAGTCGTACTTTCACACATGAAATCGCCATTACCCATACAAGGGGACGCAGGTACCATACCTGTCGGAATAGCAGAATATAGGCATCCAGCTCTTTTCGGATCTCACCGTTTATATCCATCACATGTAATTCTTTAACAGCGAGGTATGGGTCTATTCCCAGTGATTTTAGATAATCATCTTTTCCTGTAATGTCACACCAAACAACCGTGTCTGGGCGGCTCAGTCGCCGTGTAAACCAATTGCGATCATCGACACAGCTCGGGCAAGCACCGTCATAAAAAATGGTCAACTTACGTTCTAGCATGATTCTGGAGCCTCAATATGTCGTCCCTAGTTAAAGTGTAGCGATAACAGCACCTAGAGGTAGCTGGGTATACTATGCTTTCGCTGTACGTTTCAACTCTTGCTTGAGGGAGTAACATTATGGCAAAAGCATTAATTGTCCTAACCAGCCATGCAGCGCTAGGAAACACAGGTACAACGACTGGA
This sequence comes from Photobacterium pectinilyticum, assembly GCF_024357955.1. Taxonomy (GTDB): domain Bacteria; phylum Pseudomonadota; class Gammaproteobacteria; order Enterobacterales; family Vibrionaceae; genus Photobacterium; species Photobacterium pectinilyticum. Next base: position 37,433 of record NZ_JANEYT010000033.1, on the reverse strand, counting down.
TTTTGGCTTTCAGAGTTAACTCACCCCTACTTTGCCTTGGTCGATAAAGGTATTGACGTAGATATCGTGTCAATTGCTGGTGGAGAAACACCGGTAGACCCCAAAAGCTGGGATGAAGAAGATGAGTTCAACGCGCGATTTCTTGCAGACCCAAAACTGGTTGATCATTTAAAAAACAGTCACTCGCTCAATAACGTCATGCCTTCTGACTATCAGGCCATCGTATTTGCTGGTGGTCACGGGACCATGTGGGATTTTCCTGACGATGAGCATGTTAATCGAGTCGCCATTGCTATCTATCAACATAATGGTATTTTAGCCGCAATTTGCCACGGTCCAGCGGCTTTAGTCAATATGACCTATGCCAACGGCGACCACCTAATTGCCAACAAGAAAGTCACTGGATTCACCAATGAAGAAGAAGAAGCTATAGGGCTTACTGCCGTCGTACCATTCTTGTTAGAGGACAAACTTAAACAGGCCAATGCGACATTTGTTGCAGCTGAAGCCTGGGCAAATAACGTTGTAATCGATGATCGCCTGATTACCGGACAGAACCCCCAATCGGCCAGCAGCGTCGGTGAAGCCGTTGCAGAATTACTGTTAGAATAGTAACTTGGCGCTAGGCAATAGCGTTCAATAACAGGAAGTAACATGGAATATCTACACACTATGGTAAGAGTCAGCGATCTTGATGCATCGCTAGATTTCTACTGCAACAAACTGGGCTTAGTCGAAACCAATCGTAAAGAAAGTGAAAAAGGTCGCTTCACTTTGGTTTTCCTTGCAGCGCCTGGTGATGCCGAAAATGCGAAAATAACTAGCGCACCGCTGGTTGAGCTAACCTACAACTGGGATCCTGAGGAATATGCTGGCGGCCGAAACTTCGGACACTTGGCCTTCCGTGTCGATAATATCTACGATCTTTGTGCTCACCTCCAAGCAGGTGGCGTGACAATTAACCGTCCACCGCGCGATGGCCATATGGCATTCGTGCGCTCACCGGATGGTATTTCTATAGAATTATTGCAAAAAGGCGAAGCATTACCCCCTATTGAACCTTGGGTATCCATGGAAAATGTTGGCAAGTGGTAAGCAGTTGCTGATCGTCATTTCGTTGTAGCGCTTTACCCCTTTTACTTAAAGGGTAAAGGGGAAGCGCTACCCTAATACCTTTATTCTCAATCTACTTTATTAATCAAAATCCCAATCTACTCATTGTTAATACCGCATTATCTAACCTCACATTGAGAAGCATAATGCAACAGCACTAATCCATCAGTTGCATTTCACAAAATGAAATGCCTCTTGATAAGAATTTCTTTACTAGGATTTTTTTATCTTTCAGAAACTTATTTCACATACATTCTTCTGGGTGACGATGTAAAGCAATCTGGTCATTAAATTGCAGCTCCAAGGTAACTGTTACTCTAGGAGACTCCAATGAAGGCACTCAATACACTCTGCCTCGCAGTAGGCGCTTTAGGATTAAGTGGCTGCCAGCTCACTAATCAGGAGCATATTAGCCACAGCTTTGACGATCCTGTGTCCATTCATGATTACCAACTCCCCATCTATCCCGATGGCATGACATTGATATCAAACTACCGACAACGGCGTAACCAAGACGTTTGGTATTGGTCTGAATTAGAAAATAAGACTTACCAACGCGGCGAAAATTTGATTATTCAAATCGTCACTAATCAACCCATTGAGGCGCCACCTGCACAATTCGCTTTTTCACTGCCGAACAAAGCGCCAGAACGAAAATACAATGATATTGGCCCATACCAACGCTGGGTCAATGTGATGCCAAACGGTGATAAATGCACCTACGCCCAGCAGCACACCCGCAAAATAGAAAAGTGGCTTTCTGTATTTATTCATTATTGCACACCTGAAAACCAAGACGGCCTCACGTGGTTAGATGATTTAAAACCAAGTTTTTACCTGCAGGAGTTCTAACGATGCGTTTTTTTAATGCAGTATCATGGATGAAGTGCCTCGCAGCCGGCATTCTTATTCTCGCCATATTCAGTCTGGCAACCGTACAAGTCTCAATGGAAACCCATTTATGGTTATCGGCCAGTGCCTTTTTCATTGTACTAATGGGCATGACGGCCAACAACAAACCTTATTTGCAGTTGTTGATGCTACTAACCGGTGCTTTTATTTCCATCCGCTATATTTGGTGGCGTTACGACCAAACATTGCCGTGGGAGAGTAGCTTGGATATGCCATTTGCCCTCGCCTTACTCGTGACCGAAATATATGGCATCACCATTTATCTGTTAGGGATTTTTGTCAATGCCAAGCATCGTGACCGCGCAATCATTCCAATCAATGAAGATAAACCTCTGCCCACTGTTGATGTTTTTATTCCTACGTACAATGAATCTCTTCGGGTTGTAGGCCCGACCATCGCAGCAGCGACACAATTACAGTACCCAGGTATTGTTAACATATGGGTACTTGATGATGGCGGTACAGCCCAAAAACTCAACAACCCGGATCCAGAGCAAGCTAACGCAGCTCGAAATCGTTCAAACTCTCTTAAGAAATTATGCCAGCAGCTAAGCGTGAACTATCTCACCCGCGCAGAAAACAACCATGCCAAGGCTGGCAATATTAATCATGCACTCTCTCACAGCAACGGGGATCTGATCCTCATCCTCGATGCGGATCATGTTCCTGCTAAAGACTTCTTGAAAAGTACCATAGGCCACTTTCAGCAACAGCCAAATTTGGGCTTTGTCCAAACTCCACACTTTTTTGTTACCCCAAACCCAATCGAGAGAAACTTAGGTATTGAGAACAAGGTGCCTTCAGAAAATGAGATGTTCTACAACGGTATTCTCAAAGGGCTGGACTTCTGGAACGCAAGTTTTTTCTGTGGCTCGGCTGCCGTTATTCGCCGCAAGGCACTTGATGATATTGGTGGAATATCCACTCGAACCATTACCGAGGATGCCGATACAGCGCTGGACATTCATGCCAAAGGCTGGGATAGCGCATACATAAACAAGGCAATGATCGCCGGATTGTCACCGGATACTTTTGGCAGTTATGTGACTCAACGGACTCGCTGGGCGCAGGGCATGTTACAAATATTGATGCTCAACAATCCGCTCCTGAAGCGTGGTCTAACGCTGCCACAGAAACTGTGCTACCTCAATTCGACGTTATTTTGGTTTTTCCCTATTTTCAGGATGATCTATTTGATCGCACCGCTTTGTTACTTACTTTTCGATTTGCAGATATTTGTCGGTAATGCCAATGACTTCATAGCCTATGCCGTACCACACCTAGTGATCAGTATTCTGATCACCCAGCATTTATTTGGTAATAATCGAAATACTTTGTTCTCTGAATTCTATGAAACCATTTTGGCCATTTTTCTCGCCATTCCTGTGTTATCCGCGATAATCAACCCCCGTAAGCCCAGTTTTGCGGTCACCCCTAAAGGGGAAACCACAAACCACACCCACTTCTCTCCCTTAATGCCAGTGGTCATTGTTATCACTGCCATCATTGGCTTTGCCGAGGGGCTCGGTCTGTATCGTTTTTATCATTACTCCGCTGAACAGGGGCAACTGGCCGTCGTTTTGGTATTCAACACGTTCAACCTGATGATGTGCCTCGTTTGCCTTGGAGCACTAGTGGAAAGAAGGCAACGCCGTGCTGAGCCTCGTACCTCATGCAGCCGTCAAGGGTTTGTTACCATTGGAGATAGCACTGCGCAAACCATTATCGATGACACATCAATGAACGGCGCACACCTGACCATCAAGTCTCTCAATAGCAACCTTCAGCCTGCAGATATTGTGGAACTTACCTGTTTTATTGAGCAGCCGGGCACGACTAAAAATGGGAAGAAAAAGCTCAAGCCACAACGAATAGCGTTACGTGTACATCGCGTTAATTACCTTTCTAACGGACAAACTGCAAATTGTGAGGTTTTGGAAAGCAGCACGACAGCATGGCAAGCGTTAACCGCTCTAACATTTGGTGACAGTGAAAAATGGTCACAACGAAGAGCATTTGAACAGCAACAACGTCGAGGCGTGATCCACGCTATCGCACACTTCTTCAAGCTCGGCTTTAAAAGCTTGACCTATACCCTCTCGGTGTCGCGCCACACTTCTATTGCCGACAACCCATCAGAGCAAAATGAAAGCAAAACACAGGATGTACGCCAATGAAACGCTATCTAATACTCATTTATGGCCTACTTTTCTCCGCCATAAGCCTTGCTCAAACGGTCAATGTACCTCTTAGCTTCATCTTGCCGGAGGGGCAAGATTCAACGCTGCGTGGTCAGTGGGACAAACTCAGTTTTCCACTCACCATATTAGAGGATCAACAAGTCAATAACATCAAAGTAGCGTTATCACTCACCCACTCGGGAAACATAGATTTAGCCCACCTGTGGGTTAATCTTGGTGACAAGCCTATCGCTAACATACAACTACAGCCCAATGGCATATCACAACAAATCGTTGTTAACCTATCCCAAGCGTTGCTAGAGCGTTATGGGAATATCATGACAATTTCGGTTCGTCATCAACTCCCTGCGTCATTAAGCCTTGCTGAACAACGGCTCGAAGCATCCGAAGCCGTCACTAAGGTTCTGGCTCAGCAGTCTTACATTGAACTCGACTTCACAAAGACGACGGCAGAATCAACACTGGCGGACTTTTCTGCATTAATCATGAGTGGACAGCTACATGACAAGCCAATTCAGCTTGTCAGCCAAATACCGGGGAATACTGAAGCCGCCCTTTCTATCGCAAGCCAACTTGTTCAGGGGTGGACTTTACGCAGCGGCAGTAAATCATATTTGTATCAATACTTCGATCAACAAACACAAGGCATACCCGACTCTAAAGACGAGTTGGATAAACCTAGCAGCAAAGTACAGTTAGTGTTTGGTTTGCCTGAACAATTTAAAACTATGAACATACTGCCCAGTGCTCACCTTGCAGGGATCCAAGGACCTTACCTCGGCCTAGTTCAACAACAAGGCTCAAACCAATGGCTGCTGATTGTTTCGGGTAGGGACGAAAACGAGTTACTTGAGGCCGCAGCCTATTTTGCCAACCCCAGCTACCCCCTTCCTGCTTACAAATTCGCTGTCGTTGGCCGATATCAACAACCGGGTAAAGCCCAGCTTCAGAGCAAGGGGGAATACACCATTTCCCAATTTACCCCCCAACAGAATTTCGGCCAAGCGCCCTTAGTACTGCCTTTGGTGATGCCGGCAAATTCATTGTTCAGTCCCGATGAGAAAGCCCATATCAATTTGCTGCTTGCCCACCCTTCGGTTGTACCGGGTGAAGCCGCGATGGTTATTCGAGTCAATGGCGATTACGCCAATAGCATGCCATTACGTGCCAGCCGCTGGCGGGAAACGCAGCATTACCGTTTATCTTTTCCGATGAATAAGCTTCGTCCAGGGCTAAACAAAGTCAGTGTCGAGCTATACGGTCCTGAACAAACAGACAGCTATAGCGCAGCTCCTATGCCATTCATTGCCCACATTGAGAAAAGCTCAGTCCTTCGCTTGGGTGCATGGGTTAATTACGTCACTAAGTTTGATCAGCAACTGCCCGCCGATCAACTGTTATTCATGACCGCAAATAATGGGCGTGAAACACAGCTTACAATTAATTACAGCGAGGAAAGCCAACTCACAGCTATATGGCAACTGCTTAGCCATATCACCTGGGAAGCTCAGCGTCCAATGACCGAATTGCTCGTTACGGAAAACAACACCCAGCGACGCCCTATCAACCTCACTTTCAACGTCGGCAATACCCTTGGGGTTAACCCTCAGAGCGCGAATGAAAATAGCGGTCTGCTAGCATCACTTCGTCATACTCTGATCAATAGCATGGCAAAGATGCAAAATGGTCAGACAGCCTTTTCAAGTCGAGAATCCACTTATGATCTCGAGCCCAACGGTTCCAATACCCTCTATCAATACGGTACAAAGCAAGCGTACTGGCAAGCCGATAGCCAGTTCGACCAATTCGCGAGGCTAACAACAGCGAACAACGGTTGGCGTAATATCATATTCAATGCTGACAGCGACGCTATTTTCAATCAAGAGATGATGATGTATCTCAACCGGCAGAAATCCGTCGCTCACGGTGACATCGAACTCGCAACCCGCAGTGTGGAAGCCGATAAAGAACTTGCTCGATCTGGCTTCATCGCCTACCCCTACTCCTTACCCATTGTATTGATATTGCTATTGCTACCATTGACTTTGCTTATCCACCGCCAACTGGAGAAGCCGCTATGAAATTGAGTCCTTTGGTTATGGCCATCATTCCACTGCTCACCAGCTCACAAGTTGCAGCCAAAGTACACGGCTGCAATATCCGAGCTGATCAGCAATTATGGAGTTCTTACAAGGATAGATTCATTAACCCTGGCGGTAGGGTCGTTGATAACGGCAATGGCAGTATCAGTCATAGCGAAAGCCAGGGCTATGGCATGCTAATGGCGGCATTTTTCAATGACCATCAAACTTTCAAACAACTTTGGCAATGGACTCAAAACCATTTACAACGTCAAGATGACCCATTGTTTGCATGGAAATGGCAACCATCATTACCGCATATCCCAGATAACAACAATGCCAGTGACGGCGATATTTTCATTGCTTGGGCACTGCTCAAGGGACACCAGCTTTGGCCTGAGCATCAGTACCAACAACAGGCCAAATCCATCATTAATGAGTTGGAAGCCTCTCACTTTGTAACACTTGGTGGCCAACAGGCCTTTCTACCAGCCCAATACGGGTTTGAAAAAACCAGCTCAACCACCGTTAACCCTTCTTATTGGGTTTATCCTGCTTTCAATGATTTTGCAAAAATGAATACGGTTTGGGCGTCACTGAACCAAGGTGGCTTATCAATCTTAGACAGTAACCGGTACGGCCAATATCAACTTCCTACTGACTGGCTGGAGTACCGAGATAATAGTTGGCAGCCCTCTGAACAGTTTCCAAGCCGTTTTAGCTATTCCAGCTATCGTATCCCTCTGTACCTCATCTGGGGTGGCTACGACGATGCCGTGAATGACAACTACCGCCGCTGGCTGTTCCAGCACAACAAAGCTTGGGTTGATGTCGAAGACGGACAAATGGCACCTTTTAGAGCACCAAACGGTGCCACTGCTGTCGCGACATTGGTTCAGCTCAGTCAGGAAACCTACAAGCATCGAAGTGCGCTCCCTCATCCAAACAGTAGTGATGATTACTACTCATCAAGCTTAATTATTTTCTCCCATATTGCATTTCACGAGAGGTATTGCCAATGAAAGCCCTACCCTTAGCTCTCCTTGTTGTGGCCCCAGCCATGGCTTCAGAGCAAACCTATATCAAACTATTGGAAAGCGATGTTTCTGTTGAAGTCAACCCACAGCAACAGTACAAACATTTTGATGAAAGCCCAATTTGGGACACGCTGAATAAAGAAGGCTGGCAAGCCGCCAAGCAAGCTGCTGGGAATCAACCAATTTCAGAATCTTTAAGTGAAGAGATCCATTATCGTTCATCATTGGCTCAACTCGAAACAGCCATTGCCAATAAGCAAATCACCCAATCCAATCAGTTACTGCGGGAAAATCCACAATGGGTGACTTGCTCGCGCATTCAATGGGCGTGGTTAGATCTTCAACAAGAAACCCAATCTGGTTATGGGCCGAATTCAAAACAAAAACTATCAAATCTTTTATCAGGTTGCCCAAAGCATGGTTTGTCGACAACCCAAAAGGCACTTGGCTGGACCAACGCCTATGCCAGTTCCGATATTCTAACTCGATACAAAAATAGCAGCAGTTACAATGCTGTTGATTACGAAAAGCTTGCCTACCAGGCCAACCTTGCCAGGTTGAGTCAACAACGCTTAAATGCAAATCAAACCCACTCAGCAAGCCAATTAATCTCACAAAAGAAAGATGCGACGGGGGCTGAGCTTTTAGGCTGGCAACACCTAAAAAACAAGCAATACAGTACTGCACTCGCATGGTTCGATAAATCAATAGGCTGGACAGAAACCCCAAGCCGCAAGCAAATTGAAGGCAAGATCCTAAGCCTCCAACAATTAGGTAAAATCGATGAAGCAAAACGCTATCAGCAACTGTGGTCTTCGCGTTATCCAAGCTTGAAAACACTGGATGCTAACAGCCAATCACCAAAGTTGGCTAAAGCATGCCAATCAGACCCACAACAGTGCCTTGAGTTACTGTATAAAAACAAATCACTCAGTGCCGAACAGCATGCTTTAGCTGGCTGGCAATGGTACGAAATGGATCGCCCTTTAACGGCTAAGCGTTCGTTCGAAAAAGCACTAGAAAAAATGGATAGTGGCAATAAGCAGTACGAAACAACCCAGTATGGTTACACCTTGGCACTTAACAAAGCTGGGTTTGAGCAACATGCTGAATTCCTTGCCAATAACCTTGCCGACCCAAGCCAGAAAATACTTTACGCCAAGCAAAGAGAAACTAAAGCGATTCTCAATGCTTACGAAAAACAGGATTATCAGTATGTCATTGATCATAGTGAAAATTTCGAGCAAGCGTATGGCAAGGAAGTCGGACTAGCTGAAATTAAGGGATGGGCGTATTACAACCAGAAGCAAAATAATAAAGCAGTGGAGACATTCCGTGAACTGGTCGATGCTTACCCGCATGATGAAAACCTACAGGATGCATTGAAAACTGCGGAGTGTGCACAGAAAAAAAGTTACAAACGCTGTTACTAGGCCTTCAGTAAATAGCCTCTGTCTACGTATAGACAGAGGCTTAATTCATTCAAGCTGAAAGAACATTTAGTTCATCAGCCTAATCAAGGCATGCGGGCTCTATGGCACACCATGACCTTTAGATGCAACCCACACGCGATACCACTGCTCTCGAGTCAATGTAATCCCCAATGCATCAACCGCTGCCTGTACACGCTCAATTTTACCTGAGCCAATGATAGGTACTGGGTTCGACGGCAGACGACGAACCCACGCGTAAATCACTTGATCAATACTTTGCGCGCCCACTTCTTCACGGATCGCTTCTAGTTCGTTACGTACCCGGACTTGCTGCTCTGACTGGCCAGAGAAAATTGCACCGCCGCCCAAACATGACCATGCCATTGGCTTGACACGCTTCATTTGCAGTTGATCCAATGTACCGTCATGCGCTGCTTCAAAGCTAAGTGGATTGATCTCAACTTGGTTGGTCACTAATGGTGCATCTAAGCGAGATTGCAGCAAATCAAACTGAGAAGGCGTGAAGTTCGATACACCGAAGTGGTTCACTTTACCCTGCTTTTTCAACTCAACAAAGGCTTCAGCTACCTCGTCGGCATCCATCAATACATCCGGACGGTGGATCAGTAAAACATCGATGTTCTCAACCTGAAGGCGAGACAAAGAGTTGTTCACTGAATGAACAATGTGCTGCTTGCTGGTGTCGTAATGGTTGATCTTACGATCAGGCACAAGGTCGGTACACAAGTTGATATCGCACTTCGTCACAATCTCAATTTGGTCACGTACACTTGGGTCAATCGAAAGCGCTTCACCGAACAACTGCTCACATGCGTAACCGCCGTAGATATCAGCATGATCAACCGTCGTGATCCCTAACTCAATATGCTGTTTCAGGAAACTCAATCGTTCCTGTGGACTCATATGCCAATCGGCAAGACGCCAATAGCCTTGAACTAACTCGGAAAACTGTGGCCCTTTCGGGGTGAGTTCAACTTTTGCCACCATCTGCACTTAACTCCGTTTACTCAAAAAACGCTTTCCATCCTAGGCTTGTTCTGAATAGGAGGCAATGCTATAACTCCAATCCTTCGAACTGGAGTACGAACAATGACTTTTTCCGCTCGCCTAAAAACCCTGATCGGCGAAGAAAGCATCAGTGGCTTCGCCCGCCGGGTAGAGATCAGTGAAGCTTTAATCCGCAAATACCTAAAAGGCAGCGAGCCAAGTTTAGTGAAGGCGAATCAGATCGCTATGCGGGCCAATTGCTCTCTGGAATGGTTAGCGACAGGCTGCGGCTATCTGTACCGTCAGGCTGAAGTTGTCGACAAATCAGCACTCAATGCTGCTTTTGAGCATGTGAACGGTAAAAAAATCAGCAATACTGAAGCAGATAAACTGTTAACAATTGTGACTGGCTATCAATACCTCCGAACCCATAAGAAATCTGACGGTTACTTAGATATCAGCGGGATGACAACATTCCTCAATATCGCCAAACAAGAAAAACCTGAATGATTTCTGTCTGCACCTGAATTTCCAAACTGGCAGGAGTAGTGTTTTGATATTAGGAGGTTACAATCCGCCGCAGTCATTAGCTAAGAAGTACTGCTATGCCAAAACTAAATCTCCATCGACAAGACCACATGAAAACCGTGGTCAATGACTTCACTGCTGACGAGCTCCAGCAACGCCTTGGTTCAAATTTTACCAAGCCGGAAAAAAAGCAGCCGCGAACACCTTACCTTACCCCCAAGGCGGTTAAGCGACGCTGGCAAATGCTCGATAACGAGGAAGCCAAAGCACAACTGCTCGATGGACACACACAAGAGCAAATGCTCTGCTATAACAAAAATATTGAAAACTTCATTGGTACGGTCAAAATGCCCGTCGGTATTGCTGGGCCACTTCGTGTCAACGGCTTGTTTGCCCAAAATGATTATCACGTGCCACTCGCCACAACCGAAGCCGCCCTTGTTGCCTCGTATAACCGTGGTTCTCAGCTTATCACCCAAGCTGGCGGGGCAAGTGCCATGCTGCTTAACGAAGGGGTCACTCGTACCCCTTGTTTTGCTTTTTATGACTTGGCGCAAGCCGGGCAATTTGTCGCTTGGGTTGTCACCCAATATGATGAATTCCGTCGTATTGCCGAATCGACCACACGACACGGTAAATTGACCGATATCAGTGTCAACATTGAAGGCAACCACGTTTACTTGGTGTTTGAATACCTTACAGGCGATGCGTCCGGCCAGAATATGGTGACGATTTCGACCAACGCGGTGTTCGAACATATCTTGCACCACTCTCCAATCAAACCGCTAGAAGCCTTCCTCGATGGCAACCTTTCTGGGGACAAGAAAGCAACAGCACAAACCTTGCGCGGTGTACGCGGAAAAAAAGTGACGGCCGAAGTCAATATCGATAAAGAACTGGTCGAGAAAATGCTGCATACCACGCCCGAAAAAATGGCCGAATTTGCCCGCATGAATACCATCGGTGGCACGCTCAGCGGCAGTATCGGTATTAACGCCCACTATGCCAATGCCCTCGCTGCCTTCTACATTGCCTGCGGCCAAGATGCCGCCTGCGTAGCGGAGTCTGCGGTGGGGATTACCCGTATTGAGGTCAATCAACACGGTGGTTTATATGCCTCCGTCACCTTGCCAAACCTTATGGTAGGAACCGTTGGCGGCGGCACATCTCTTCCTAGCCAAAAATCATGTTTGGACTTACTGGGCTTACATGGTGCTGGTCATTCTCAAGCTTTGTCTGAGGTTTGTGCAGCCCTTTGCCTAGCGGGTGAGTTGTCGATTGTTGGCGCCTTCTGTGCCGGCCACTTCTCGCGCGCCCATCACAAGTTGGCACGTTAACGCCTTTTCCATCATACCGAAACACCCTCTTTGCTTGGGAGGGTGTTTTATTACCTCTAGCCATTCATCATACCAACCTACATAAATATTTGATCAACTACTTATCCAGATTGGTATCACACATATCTAATGCGTTATATATGGTTTTCAGGCAAAATTATGACACCGCTTACCATTATCATTTGTGGTGACATTTTTCTGCTGCACTTAAAACACTGAGGTTTCAATTCCGTCAATGCTTAAAACCCTATACCCTTCTTTGCTTAAAAATTCCGTTTTTAACCAACTTCCTGTTGGCTTGCGCTATATGTTGTTATCTGCATTGGGTTTCTCCCTCATGGCGGCATGCGTCAAATTAGTCAGTGCGACTGGCATGCCGATTTTCCAAATCGTTGCGGCAAGGGCACTTATTTCACTAGTGATCAGCTACCTCGATATTAAGCGCAAGAAAATTCCAGTATGGGGTAATAACAAGCCATTACTTATCACGAGAGGAACGGTTGGTACCTTAGGCTTAATATGCGTGTACTACGCCATTGCTCACCTACCTTTGGCTGAAGCGACTATCTTGCAATACCTGCACCCAGTATTTACCGCGGTATTAGCTCTGCTATTTCTTAAAGAGCGGATCCAAATGTCGACCATCATCTGTATCGCTTTGAGTATCCTTGGACTGATCATTACCGTGAAGCCTAATATGCTCGCCAGCAATGCTGTCGAACTCCCTACTTTTGCCGTAGGTATCGCGATGCTTGGTGCGTTTTTCAGTGCCGTCGCGTATACCATCGTAAAACGTCTTAGCAAAGGTGAAGATAGCTCAGTTATCGTGTTTTACTTTCCGTTCATTGCGCTCCCGTTATCATTGATCCTTCTTGGTGGTGAGGCGCAGATGCCTACATTATTTGAGGCTACATTATTGTTGTTGATAGGTATTTTCACTCAGATTGGCCAAGTGTGCTTAACCAAAGCAATGCAGACAGAGGCAGCAAGCAAAGCAACCGCCTGCTCCTACATTCAAGTGGTCTTTTCAATCCTACTCGGGGTATTGCTGTTTAACGAACTACCATCAGTGTGGACACTACTCGGTGGAAGCCTGATCATTGTCGGTACGCTGATAAACATCTTCGGGAGCCAACGCGCGGCACCAAATAAGTAAAGCAGTTAAAGCTATACCAAAAACCACATCAAATACGACACCAATAAAAAAGACCGCCGAGGCGGTCTTTTTTGACAATAGCTAATAACTCGCTACCTTAAAGCATTGAGCTTTAGCTGCGCTTGACCCAATATGCTGTCGACAGGATAGGTACCATCCAAACCTGCTTGACCGGCAGCCTGTCCCATCAATATTTCAATCGCTTCTGTCACATGGCGAATTGCCCAGATTTTGAAATCACCTTTTTCAACAGCCTCGACAATATCTTTTCGCAACATCAAATTATGAACATTGGACTGAGGAATAATTACACCTTGATTTGGCGCTCTTCCTTTGATGCCACAAACATCAAAGAAACCCTCAATTTTCTCATTCACCCCCCCGATTGGCTGAGCTGCACCAAACTGATTCATTGAACCGGTAATGGCCACATCCTGACGGAGTGGGGTTTGTGAGAAAGCCGACACAATGGCACACAGTTCCGCCATTGATGCGCTATCGCCATCAACGCCACCGTAAGACTGTTCGAACGTCAGGTGCGTAGTGAGTGGGATCCGCTTATTACGTCCAAACACCGATGCCAGATACGCCGATAAAATCATCACCCCTTTTGAATGAATTCGGCCACCAAGATCAACACTGCGCTCAATATCAAACACGCCACCATCCCCATAAGATGTCGTCGCAGTGATCCGGTTCGGCGAACCAAACTGGTAATCCGAGGTTGAAATCACCGACAAAGCATTGACCTGTCCAACCGCTTCACCATCAGTGTCGATCAGTGTTGTGCCGTTGGTGAATGTCTGCATCACATGATCTTTAAGTCGGCTGACCCGCATCTCTTGATTGCTCAAAGCCAATTCAACATGATTTGCTCTGATCATAGTGGCATTAGATGACTTCGCGACGTAATTGGACTCGCGCAGCAAATTAGCAATGTCGGCCGAATGCAACGACAGTTTGTTCTGATCATCTGCTTGGCGAGAGCTGTATTCGATGATCCGGCCAATGGCTTTACGGTCACAATGCAACATCTTGTTATCGTTGACGATGCTGGAAATGAACTTGGCGTATTGCGCTTCCGATTCATCGGTACGGTTCATTTCATCTTCAAAGTCAGCTGTAACACGGAACAATTCGCTAAATTCAGGATCATAATGCTGGAGCAGCTGGTATGTTTGGTAGTCACCAAACAAAATGAGCTTAACATGAAGCGGGATCGGCTCAGGATCGAGTGAGATCGTTCCTGATAGCGTCACTTCTTTTTCCAAAGAACTCACGCTCAGCTTGCGAGACCGCAACGCACGCTTCAGTCCGTCCCACACATAAGGTCGCTCAAGGACTTTAACCGCATCCATCAACAGCACACCGCCATTGGCACGGTGTAAGCTACCAGGACGGATCAGCGAGAAGTCAGTAAATACCGTACCTTTATAAGTGGCATTTTCTACATAACCAAATATCGAGTGATAGTTCGGGCTTTCCTCTACCACGATAGGGAACTTGGAATCATCTTGGTTTACTAACACATTGACTTGATAGCGGCGTGGCATTTTTTTATCCAACGCAGCATAGGCAAGGGCAACCTGCTCTTCACTTTCCTCCAAGAAAATATCGAGATTTTCAAGAATATCAGCCTGCATTGCTTTCAGGTAAGCGATAACTTCAGGCAAAGGCTTATATTCTTTCATAAGTGCCTTTATAAAGTGTGATACCACATCGAGTGCCACTTCTTCGTTAAGCTTTTGGATCTTTTCGGAAAACTCTTCTTCCAGTTCAGTTAGCTGACGAACAATATTGCGTAGCTTTCGCTCCAGTTCATTGATCGTATCTTCAAAGCCCACCTGCTCTTCTTCTGTCAGCTGAGCAAATGTTTCTTCGGTATGAGGCTCTTCGCCATTTAAAGCAACAAGTTGGTACTCACCGGTGGTTGTGACGGACAAACTGACACTGTGATCTTTCGCCTCTTGGGTCAGTGTCAATAATGCACTCTCTTGCTTCTCAGTCAGCTGGTTTTTGAGCTTTTCCGAGCGGCTGTAATACATTTCATTATCGAAAGCCAAAGGCAACGCCTTGACCAAACGCGTCATCAACTTTTCGATATCTTTTTTGAATGCATGACCGCTCCCCGCTGGCAATTTAAGTACCTTAGGAATACGGGCTTCCTCGAAATTAGCAACGTAACACCAATCATAAAGTGCGTTACCGTTACCATTAGGGTCATGACGGTTGAGATAGCGCAGCACCATCGTACGCTTACCAAGGCCATTACGGCCAATGGCATAGATGTTATACCCTTTCTCCTTGATCGACATGGCAAATTCCACGGCCTTCTGGGCGCGTTCTTGACCAACAATCTCATCAAGTGGGGTAAGATTTTTCGTCGACTTACAATCTTCAGGCAAGCCATTTAGCTCTGAGGCGCGATACAGTTTATCACTGCTTAGCGGTTGAATAGTCATATGGCTCCCTCCATAAACAATCAGTTACATCCAGTGTAGACAGTAAATTATTATGATTTAGTGACTTAGCCTACGTTTACTACTGCTAAGCCATACTAAAAGGTATCGTTTGCTGTATTTATGTACAAAAACCTTACGATATAGAGTGTTTTTACTAATCACTGGAAACAGCTAAATAAGCCCAACTACCCCTCATTCAGCCTCTCTGTTAATATACCGCGCTTAATATAAGGTCAGCGGAAATCACCAATGAAAAACACCCGAGTCAGTATTGGACTAAGTAACCCTAAAAGCCCAACAAATGTTGGTGCAGTAATGCGCGCAGCAGGCTGTTATCGTGTCGACTCAGTATCATATACCGGCCAGCGTTACGATAAGGCAGCAAAGTTTCAAACGGACACAAAAAGCGTGTCGAGTAAAATTCCGCTGACAAACGTGCAATCACTGCTTGATGATCTCCCTTCCGATACCCAAATAGTCTGTGTCGAACTTGCAGAAGGTGCCATTGCTTTGCCTGCATTCAAACACCCTGATAATGCTTTATATGTGTTTGGCCCAGAAGATGGCACTATTGCGCAAGAAGTTGTTGATAAAGCACACGCGGTTGTATATGTACCAACTGTAGGCTGTATGAACCTTGCTGCAACGGTTAACGTGTTACTTTATGATCGTTTGGCAAAAGCTGAGGATGTAATTATGGGTGATGAGCTTATCCGTAAGAGTCGCGACAACAAGAATAACCTCGTTGTCAAAACACCTAACACCGCTCAATAAACCCATAACAAGATATGGCCAGCTTACGTTTATACCTCCAAAGCTGGCCTTTATATCCCCTTTATACCCAAGATTGTTTAGGTATATGCTACTGACCGAGTTTTTCTATAATCTTCCTTACTTTTTCGACATTATTTTCATAAGCAGCAATTGCGTTGATGACGGTGAGGCAATCTGTAGTTAAATTTGACTGATTCTTTTCTATGACGGTGTTATAGATCGATTGAGGAAAGTCATCGGAAGTCCCTTGTGGCGCCATATATGTCACTACTGAGTCTTGGTAATTACGATGATATTTCAAACATGGCCAGCTTATGGCTTCAACCGCTGCGCTCGCTATGCCACATTGCCACTCTTCACGTACTTCTTCTGGAGATTGTTCGAAGTGCATCTCGTCAGGACCTCCGGTATCTAACCATCTCTGAACAGATGCCAAATAATGTTGATGATCATAATCCTGTATCAACTCTACCACCGTCGTCGAAGAATATGAGAAACAAACACTCAACATATACAGTTCTGACAACGACATAGCGTTAAGCGCTAATAGAGCCTTACTATAGGCGGCATCGTGAAGCGTTTTTTCAACACTTTCTCTTTGCTTTTCTTCCTGCTTTCTCTTTTCTTTCAAGCATTGAATACGTTTTTTCCCACTATCAATAAGTTGCAGCGCTTGTTGTAACAACTCAATTTCAGATGAAGAATACAATTCAACGAGATCCACTAAAACGACATCTTTAATGGTGTTAGAAGCCGTGGTCACTTTAGCCTGTTTACTTTTCAAGGCTCTGCTATTCGCAAAATCAAGCATAATGATCCCCTCAAAATCGATACATTGATGCTAACGCATCTATACAGTTAGGATGATTAAAAAGTGAATGAAAACAATCGACAATAAATAGCTGGGGTGGAAAAGAAGAGAGAATACTATCAGTATAGACAATGGCTTAAATATGTTAGTGACATGCGTCTTGTTTATATAAAAAGCCATCAGTTCCAGCCTGATGGCAACCTGCCTATCAGCGGCTAATTACCTAGAAAACCAAAGGTATAAGAAATTATTGCATCCCTTTTAACTACAGGGATGCAAATAAAACACCCGTTAAACAACATCAACAGTAATACCACGCTCATTGAAATCATCAATACAGCTTGTGGGAAAATCACTGTCGGTAATCACTTTGTCAAAACATTCAATATCAATAGCGTGGAATGTTGCCACTTTGCCGTATTTAGAAGAGTCGCTAACGAGATAACTTTGTTGCGACGAAGCAATAATGGCTTTTTTCACCAATACCTTTTCTTCACTTGGCGTTGAGATCCCGCGTTGGTTCCAAGAAGACGTAGAAACAAATGCCAAATCAATGTTCATCTCTCGCAGTATATGAGTCGCTTGTTGCCCGACACACGATTGATTCCCCTTATCCACCTTGCCGCCAGTATGGTAGATACTGCACTCGGCATGGTTCATCAGGTAGTAAGCAATAGCAAAATCATTGGTGATCACTAATAGATCATCTCGATGATTTAACTGATGGGCTATTTCTAACGTCGTGGTACCCGCATCGAGATAAATCGTCATGTTCGGCTTAATTAACTGTGACGCATAAAAGCCAATGTCGGCCTTTTCATTTCTGTGCTGGTTTATCTTTACATCATGTGAAAGTTCACTGTGAATGCTCTCTGTCAACTGGACGCCACCTGACACTGACATTACTCGTCCATCAGACTCTAACTTGGCAATATCACGACGGATCGTCATGTGTGATACATCAAGTTGGCGAGTCAATTCACTGATGCTGATGACTGCCTGATTTCCCAACAAAGAGAGGATAGTTCGCTGTCGTTCTGCCGGAATCATAATGCTTCTTCTATATAGTTAGCTTACACGCATCTTAGCACCACTCGGCCACCTCTGTGAATAAATGTGAGCATTTGATAAAACATCACTTTATTATTCCCATATTTTTCAGATTATTAACTAATCCACCTTTAATTCACTCAAAATCCAACCAAATATTCACATCGACAATTCACACTATTTATCATATTCACTGTTAAAAAGTGTGAAGTCACGTCTTCACCTTTCCAAAAAAGCATCATACAATCACAAACACGAACAGAAATTCACAAAAATTAACACGGAGAGGCAAATGGAAAGTCCACAAGTACAATCAGTTGCTGTCATTGGATTAGGGTCTATGGGCATGGGAGCTGCAAAATCATGTATTCGTGCAGGCCTTGATACATACGGTATCGATCTAAGCACCGACGCACTAAAAGAACTCGAACAAGCCGGTGCAAAAGGTGTTTCACACAACTGTGCTGACTTCGCCCAAGTACTCGATGCAGTCTTGCTATTAGTTGTGAATGCCCGCCAAGCCAAGGCGGTACTCTTTGATAACCAACTTGCAGAACAACTCAGGCCCGGCACTGCAGTAATGGTATCTGCCACTATTTCAGCAGAAGATGCAAAAACCATTGAAGCAGGTCTGCAACAGTGTCAGCTCATCATGCTTGATGCGCCAGTTTCAGGCGGTGCAGCAAAAGCCAACATCGGTGAAATGACTATCATGGCTTCGGGCTCAGAAGCCGCGTTTACCAAGCTCAAACCAGTACTCGATGCAACAGCTGGTAAGGTTTACAACATTGGCACTGAGATCGGCTTGGGTGCCACAGTGAAGATCATCCACCAGCTACTTGCCGGTGTTCACATCGCTGCTGGCGCTGAAGCCATGGCACTGGCCGCCCGGGCCAATATCCCATTGGATTTAATGTATGAGGTAGTAACCAATGCAGCGGGGAACTCCTGGATGTTCGAAAACCGTATGAAGCATGTTGTTGACGGTGACTACACACCAGCATCTATGGTCGATATCTTTGTTAAAGATCTTAATTTGGTCTCCGATACCGCCAAAGATCTGAAATTTCCACTACCTCTTGCCTCGACAGCACTGAATATGTTCACCAGTGCCAGCAATGCAGGTTTCGGCCAAGAAGATGACAGCGCCGTAATCAAGATTTTCGATGGCATCGAACTGCCGAAGAAGGAGCAATAATCATGCTACTAGGAGTTATCGCCGACGATTTTACCGGTGCAACGGACATTGCAGGATTTCTGGTTGAAAATGGCATGCGAACCATACAGCTAAATGGTGTACCAGAAACCAGCCTAGACATCGAAGCCGATGCGGTTGTGATCAGTTTAAAGTCACGATCTTGTCCGGAACACGAAGCTATCGACACCTCTGTTGCGGCTCTGAACTGGTTACAACAGCAAGGCTGCCAGCAGTTCTACTTTAAATATTGTTCGACTTTCGACAGTACAGCAAAAGGCAATATTGGCCCAGTTACTGATGCGTTGCTTGATGCACTAAACGAAGATTTCACCATCGTCTGTCCTGCCCTACCGGTTAACGGACGCACTGTCTTCAACGGTCACCTGTTTGTAATGGGCGAGCTACTATCTGATTCAGGTATGCGCAATCACCCAGTTACCCCAATGACTGATTCAAGCCTTGTTCGCTTAATGGATGCTCAATCCCAAGGCGCGACTGGCTTAGTGAACTACCAAACTATCGAACAAGGTGCTCAGCCTGTTACCGAACGTTTTTCAACCCTAATCCAAAAAGGTAAGCGTTACGCCGTTGTCGATGCTTTCAACCAATCGCATCTTGAAACGTTGGGAGAAGCTGCAAAATCACTCAAGTTAATCACTGGTGGTTCAGGCCTTGCTTCCGGCATTGCTAAAAACTGGACGGAACATTTGAGCGATCAATCATCGGCCAAAGAAGCAGGAAAGCCACAACAAGCTAAAACTGTCGTTCTATCCGGTTCATGTTCAGTGATGACCAACAAGCAAGTTGCTAGCTATGCTGCTAAAGCACCGCACTTAGCACTAGATGTCAAAGCCTGTCTTGAGCAGGAAAACTACTGCGAATCAGCCTTTCAGTGGGTACTAAAGAACCTAGATGCAGATTTCGCCCCTATGGTTTACGCCACCGCAGAACCTGAAGTGCTCAAAGCGATCCAAACCCAATACGGAGCTCAGGCATCAAGCCATGCTGTTGAGCAGTTCTTTAGCCAGTTAGCCCACCAACTTAAAGAAAATGGCGTGCAGAACTTTATTGTGGCCGGCGGGGAAACATCAGGAGTTGTCACACAAAGCCTTGGGGTAAAAGGCTTCCATATCGGCCCTCAGATTGCACCGGGTGTGCCTTGGGTGAAAGCCATCGACAGCACGCTATCACTGGCACTGAAATCAGGCAACTTTGGTGACGTTAATTTCTTTGAAACGGCACAAGGGTTCTACCATGACTGAACAACAACTCAGAGAGCAGATGGTAACGCTTGCTCGTTCGATGTTCGAACGAGGTTACGCCACTGGCGGTGCAGGTAACCTCTCTCTCAAACTGCCAAGTGGATACTTCCTGGCCACACCAACCGGCTCTTCATTTGGCCGACTAGATGCTGAACGTTTATCGGTAGTTGATATTGATGGCAACCACATTTCAGGTGACCGCCCATCAAAAGAAGTGGCGTTCCATTTGGCAATTTACCGTAACAACCATAAGTGCAATGCAATAGTACATTTGCATTCAACTTACTTGACGGCACTGTCGTGTTTGGAAGGGCTAGATACCAACAATGCGATTAAGCCATTTACCCCTTACTTCGTCATGCGTATCGGTGAATTACCGGTTATCCCATACCTTCGCCCAGGCGATCCGCGCATTGCCGAAGAGTTGGCAAAACGCGCCGCAGATTACCGCGCCTTCTTGCTAGCAAACCACGGCCCAGTCATCACAGGAACGGACCTCATTGATGCTGTAGACAATGCAGAGGAACTAGAGGAAACCGCAAAACTGGCATTAATGCTTGATGGCAAATCAATTCGATACCTTAGCAAAGAAGAAATCACAGACCTACAAGGGAGAGGCAAGTAATGGCTAAATTCGCAGCAAATCTCACCATGCTTTTTACCGAAGTACCTTTTTTAGAGCGCTTCGAACACGCTCATCGTGCTGGCTTCAAAGCCGTGGAATACCTATTCCCTTACGCCTATGACGCAGAAGTGTTGGCTAGTGAGTTGAAGAAATATAGCTTCGAACAAGCACTCTTCAATATGCCTCCGGGGGACTGGGATGCTGGTGAACGAGGCTTTGCCGCTATTCCGGGTCGTGAAGATGAGTTCCGTGCCAGTGTCGATACAGCCCTTAACTATGCCCTTACTTTGAGCTGCAAAAAAGTGCACGCAATGTCAGGAATAGTTGATAGCAACTTCAGCTACCAACAACACGTCGACACATTCATCAGTAACATCCGCTTTGCGGCTGATGTATTTGCCCAACACGGTATTGAGCTGATGATTGAGCCCCTGAATGATCGTGATATGCCAAGCTACTTCATTTCACACCAGCGTGATGCAGTAGAGCTTATCAAGCAAGTTGATCGCCCTAATGTAAAACTGCAGCTCGACCTCTACCACGCCCAGATAATGGACGGTGATCTAAGCGTACTTATTCGCGATTTAGCTGACTACACCGGCCATGTCCAAATAGCTTCAGTACCTAATCGCCATGAGCCAACTGAAGGAGAGTTAAATTACTCGCACCTGTTCAATGTGCTGGATGAATCTGGCTACACCGGATGGATCGGGTGCGAGTATAACCCTAAAAATGGTACTAAAGCTGGCCTGCAATGGGTTCAGCCTTACCTATAAATATAACTATAAAATTTTATTGAAATTAGAACTGAGTAACACAGTTAGTAGCATCTATTACCCAGATGCCAATTTGAAAACCTTATAATCCACGTGAAATAGAACCTGCACAGCAGGCAATTAAAAGGAATGACAAATGGATGGAGCAATTATAGGCATTATTGTTGGTATAACCGCAATGATGGTCATGATAATCAAGACCCGTATCCCTGTCGCACTGGCGATGGTACTTGCATGTTTAATTATGGGCCTATTTGCAGGTATGGCCCCCACAGAACTGGTTAACGCCATTAAATCAGGCTTCGGTGGCGTTTTGGGCGGGATCGGCCTTATTATCGCTTTCGGTGTGATCATGGGTGCATGTTTCGAAAAATCAGGCGCTGCTGTACGAATGGCAAAAACTTTCGTCAAGATCTGTGGTAAAGGACGTGAAGATCTCGCACTTGGCTTTACCGGCGTACTTGTGGCGATACCTGTTTTTTGTGACTCTGCTTATGTGCTGCTACATTCCCTGGTTCGTGCTATCTCACGCAACACCGGTAAATCTTCAGTTGGCTTGGGTGTGACGCTGGCATTGGGTCTACTTATCACTCACGCACTAGTACCACCAACACCGGGTCCAGTTGCGGTATCGGGGATCCTTGGTGTCGACCTTGGCGTATACATGCTATGGGGCTTGGCTGTATCAATCCCGATGATGATGTTGTCACTGATCTACATCCGTAAAGTGGGTAAAGAATATTATCGTGTACCAAACGGCGAGAGCTGGATCACCAACGAAGCTGACTGGGCAAACCTAGAAAACGTTAAAGAGACCAAAGACGAAGAACTACCTAGCAACTTCTTGTCATTTGGCCCAATCCTAGTACCAATCGCGCTAATTCTTACTAACACCTTGATTGGCGAAGGCAGCAGCAACTTCCACACATTCCTTGAGCTCGTAGGTAACCCTGTTGTTGCAGTGGGTATCGGTGTACTGATGGCACTTTACGGCCTAACAACACAAATCGACCGTAAAGAGATGATTCGCTCAATGGATGATGCCCTATCAACAACTGGTCTGATCCTTGTCGTAACAGGTTGTGGTGGCGCAATGGGTGCGGTTCTAAAAGCATCTGGTGCTGGCCCACAGGTAGCTGAAGTGATTGCAAGCAGTGGTATTCCACCGCTACTTGTTCCACTAGCCATCGCTTCTATGCTACGTCTTATCCAAGGTTCGGCAACGGCATCAATGATGGTAGCAGCAACAATGACATTACCTCTGGTTGAAGCTCTTGGCCTTGACCCTGTTTTTGTCGCACTCGCGTGTGCCGTTGGCCCTGTTGGCTTCTCGCATCTCAACGATTCATACTTCCACATCATCAGTCGTACCCTGGGTATTACTGAGCTATCTGATCAATTGAAAATCTGGAGCTTGACCTCAACCATCGCTTGGGCAATCGGTGCAAGCATCATTATGACGCTGAACCTGTTATTCGGTAAAGGCGGCACACTGATCGACCCAATCATCCCGCTTGCTGTACTCGGTGCTATCGTCGCTTGGATGAAAACACGCAAACTAGATGCGCCAAATAAAATAGCAACTTCATAACACTATGTAATTTAACCAACCCAATAAATAAAGACCACAGTTAAATTGACCCCCAATAATTGGTGTCCAACTATTGGGGGTCAATTCATTTACAGGGCTCTTACTATATTTATCTTGGCTTAGCCACATACTCATAGTCATCACCACGTCGCTTGTAGTAATGGTTATCGATAATCGCATAAGTGGCACCAGCGATGACTGCAAACGTAGCAATTTCCGGAAGGCGGCTACGATGGTAATGGCGGTGCTTAGGGCGCTTATGTACGACCACAACTTTCTTATGCTTTTTGGGCTTTTTCTTCACAACCACAACATGTTTTTTATGGTGGTTATGTTTATGGTGATGATGTCCGTGCTTGTGCCCATGCTTGTGCCCTTTCGCTTCCGCCACGCTTGGTGTGGCTAAGCCAAATGACATAATCGCTACAGCAACCATACCGGTAACGATTGATTTTTTCCAAGGCCTTACCGACACTGCCGATTGCTTTGATTCCGCTCTAAATTGTAGTTTCATGGTTATACTCCACTCTTTTATGGCGCTAGATTACCTCCCCGACTGAAAAGTAATGTTCGATTTCTGTAAAATTACGTCAGGGCAAATGGAAAGAGCCATGAAATGATTAATGACTTTAATTAAGTAATTGATCTGTAGATAAACACTGAAATATCCACTTACATTTCACTTTTACCATAAACGATTACCAAAAATGAAAAATAGGATTATCAATTCAGATCGTTCAATTTTCCATCAAAGGCGTATAGTTACCTCATCAACGAGTTACTCGTTGGTGGGAGATGATGCTCCTCCTTTAACCGCCCCATAGGGGATGATGACGTCTAACAACAACGGCAATGAATGGCCGAGGACCTAAGTGACACTTCGCTTTGCGCAGTGCCTAGCCCTATGTTGTTAGTGTTTATCACTGCTCCCCCCATTCTTTGCTCAAGCGTTCAATCGTTAGTAGTGAGCAAACAAGATGCAATATTCAACTGAAGTTCAGAACATGTGTCCAATTCAAAAAGGGCCACAGCACACATCATCACCTATTCCTGTTGAAGGTCGCTGGGTTAACCCCAAAGATGTCATCGCAATTTCTGGCGTCAGCCATGGCGTTGGTACCTGTGCTCCTCAACAAGGCGCTGCCAAACTCACCCTCAATGTCAAAGATGGCATCATCGAAGAAGTACTAATAGAAACAATTGGCTGTTCAGGTATGACTCATTCAGCGGCAATGGCCTCTGAATTGATCACCGGAAAAACCATTCTTGAGGCGCTCAATACAGACTTGGTATGTGACGCAATCAACGTCGCGATGCGTGAGATTTTCTTGCAGTACGTGTATGGCCGAACCCAAACCGCTTTCTCATTAGACGGTTTGCCAATTGGCGCTGGGCTTGAAGATCTAGGAAAGGGTCTACGAAGCCAAATCGGTACCCATTATGGTACCCGAGCCAAAGGTCCACGCTATATGGAACTGGCCGAAGGCTACGTTACCCAGCTTGCACTGGATGAAAACGATGAAATCATCGGTTATAGCTTTGTTAACCTTGGAAAAATGATGGAGTCCATCGGTAAGGGAACTCCTGCCGAAGAGGCAATGCAATTAGCTACAGGTCAATATGGCCGTTGTGATGAGGCGATCAAAACTATTGACCCTCGCCATCAATAGTTGCTGACACTGTATTAAATCAAGAGTGACAGTGTCACTAAATATGTTAAGCCAACTCACTCACAAACCAATAAATCCCTGAGGACATCAATATGGCTGCTTTATTTGAAAACTATGATCGCCGCATCAACCAAATCCAGCCTCTACTTAACCAGTACGGATTCAATTCATTAGAGGACGCTTTTAGCTTCTGTAAAGAACATAAAGTAAACCCATACGACATCGTCAAGGACACCCAACCCATCGTGTTTGAAAATGCCGCTTGGGCCTATGTCCTAGGTGCAGCCGTCGCACTTAAAGAAGAAAGCAAGAATGCCGCTCAAGCAGCAGAACTTATAGGGGAAGGCCTTCAAGCATTCTGTATTCCAGGCTCAGTGGCGGATCAACGCCAAGTCGGTTTGGGGCATGGAAAACTTGCCGCTCGGCTTCTGAGCGAACAAACACAATGTTTTTGTTTTCTTGCTGGCCATGAATCTTATGCCGCAGCTGAAGGGGCTATCAAAATCGCCCTCAATGCCAACAAAGTCCGTCAACAGCCTCTTAGGGTGATCTTAAATGGCTTGGGCAAAGACGCGGCGTATTTAATCTCTCGTATTAATGGTTTTAACTACGTCCAAACCCAGTATGACTACGACACAGGATCACTCAATATTGTCTCTGAACGTCGTTTCTCTCACGGGCCACGCGGTGAGATCAATTGCTATGGTGCCGATGATGTACAAGAAGGCGTCGCTATCATGCACTATGAAAAAGTGGATATTTCTATTACGGGCAACTCTACCAACCCAACACGTTTCCAGCACCCTGTCGCCGGTACATATAAGAAAGAACGACTAGAGCAAAGCCAGCCTTATTTCTCTGTCGCTTCTGGTGGCGGCACTGGCCGTACTCTGCATCCCGATAATGTCGCGGCAGGTCCTGCATCGTATGGTATGACAGACACCATGGGCAGAATGCACAGCGATGCGCAGTTTGCTGGTTCATCTTCCGTGCCAGCTCACGTTGAGATGATGGGGTTGATCGGCATGGGTAACAACCCTATGGTCGGCGCTACTGTCGCGGTTGCAGTTGCTATTGAGCAAGCAATGCATTCATCAGATCAGTAATCAAACAGCCTATTCACATAGAACAATTTGCCCAGCCTTGTATTTATCACTACAACTGGGCAAATAACTTAACCAAGCTCAAACGTTGTTACCCCGTATGTACGACTCACCGAAATGGCGGGAATGTCACCCGTGTACATCCGTGCAGTAGTAAACACTGGCTCCATATTATATTTCTCAGCTAATGCGACACCCGGCAAGTTAACTTCCGGTACATCGAGGTAAATATTATCACTCGGTGATGCTTTGGCTCTCAAAGCGAGGAAGAGCTCCTCAGCCAATAATGCATCATTAGCAAACAATGGGCCTATTTTAAAACCATTGCGGCATGGCCGGATCACACCATACCCAACCAACCTGCCCGACTGCTTAATACCCAATGCAGATGAACCGGTTTGTTTTATCCAGTGTTGTAAAAATCGCTGTCTATCAGCAGGAAAAAAGGCGTGGTCATAGTCCAAGACTTCATTCAAAGGCAGTTCACACAAGTCAACCAAGCCAATACCCTCCGGCTTAGCGCCTCCACCGCTACCTTCAAAACGAATATTGCCATAAGCGAGCTTAAAACCAGATTGTTTATAATTTCCTTGCTGTTCGACGACACCATCTAACCCAACATTACAACCTTTCAGATAAGCTAAACCGGCTTCCCATAACTTGAAGCCATAACCTTTGCCTCGATAGTCAGGCTTAACGATGTAGAAGCCTAAAAAGCCGTAACTGTCGTCATATTTAACCACTGAAATCGACGCGATAGGCTCATCACCTAGATACCCCACCAAAAAACCCGTTGGGTCCGCTGTATAAAATGATTCAATATCGTGAAGCCCTGGATTCCAGCCTTCTGCAGCAGCCCAATCAATTGCCAATGCTAAATCCTGCTTTGACATTACTTTGATGTTGTATTTTTTGTCAGTCATCACAGCCCCTCATACATCTCATCTACATTTCACAAAGTTAGGCTAAGAGTAGATTGTTTTTTGTCTTGGACGCCGCATTAAAGCCCTTTATTGCCACCTTACTCGCAACATTATTCCGCTCGCTCATCTCGATAGCATAAACCTAGCCTTCATTCTCAATTATTATTTGAAAATAAATCAAAAGCAGAGCTGTTTTCAGAAGCCTAATGTCCATCTAATATTCACTACATCAACACGGTATAGCCAAACACAGCTATCAATAAAACAAACACAGTTTCGAATAGAGGAAGACACATGACCAAGCTAACTATCGTTGCCAACATTATTGCTAAAGAAGACAAAATTGACCTTGTAAAAGCAGAGTTGTTGAAGCTTATTGATATCACACGTGCCGAAGAAGGTTGCATCAACTACGACCTTCATCAAGACAACACGAACCCAGCCCACTTCCTGTTTTTTGAAAACTGGACATCTCGAGAATTATGGCAACAGCATATGGGTAATCAACACCTTACTGATTACATGGCAGCAACTGATGGCTGCATAGAACAATTTATCCTCAGCGAAATGTCTCAAATCGCTTAACCCGATTAAAAGACTTTTAGTCACCATTGGTACTTGCGCCAATGGTGACTAATGCGCTGCTGCGCAAATGCTTATTGAATACCAGTCCATTCTCTGAAATATTGGGGGCGATTCGTATGAATACCCGTTGTTGGAACAAACGTTAGAACGCTCCACGACTATGTTGATTCAATGCCGTTTCATCACGAGTTATCACTCAATTTCGCCATAGCGATATATTGACTTGCTTGAAATCAACAAGAACGTCGATTTTATTCCCCCCCTTCCCAATTTAGACAAACCTCTCAATCTGTACCCCTCCGCTTTTTTATACTTACCTCTTTACTTACATGGATGATGACAGATGGACTTGTTTTAAAAACACCCAAACTGAAGCATTACATCAAGTTCATTAAACCTCTGAGATTAGTTCCGGAAATCATGAAGTGATCCACCGTCACCAATCACTCCCCACCATAAAATTGTGATTTAAATCAAATAGTAATGTCAAAATTCGTTTGTGGTACATATTGTTTTGTCTGATTGGTCAGCGTAGTCTACGTATTCGGCATCGGATTCATCCGTAATGCTTTCCCTGTGCTTCCGTTTCAATAAAAAGGAGATTTTATGCGACTCAAACCTGGTTTCAGCAAGCTACTTCTTTGTGGCCTGTGTTTTGCCTCAACGTTCACACAAGCTTCTGATCTCGATAGATTCGAAGGGCTTTCCGGAACAATCAATATCGCCGGAGGAACCGCGCATATTCCCGTAATGAAACAAGCAGCCAAGGCTGTTATGCAGAGCAACAGTGAGATCCGTATAACAATTGCCGGTGGGGGCTCCGGTGTAGGTGCCCAGCAAGCGGCAAAAGGGCTGGCTGATATCGGAAACACGGGTCGGCCGCTGAAACCCAGTGAAGTAAATCTCGGACTAATTTCTTTTCCCTTCGCTATCGACGGTGTCGCTATTATCATCAACCCATCAAACCCAATTCAGGCACTAACCCAGCAACAGGTGGCCGATATCTATGCGGGAAAAATCACCAACTGGCAAGAGCTTGGTGGAAATGACCGCATTATCAACACATTTACCCGAGATGAGGCCAGTGGCACCCGCGCCATCTTTGTAGACAAACTGCTGCACAACTCACCGATAGTCAATCACGCCAATGTCGTACCGTCTAATGGCGCAATGAAAACAGCCATCGCACGCGATCCTGGTGCCGTTGGCTACAGCAGTGTCGGGTATATAGATGACATGGTTAAAGCGCCAGCGCTAGACAATGTGCAGCCAACTAATGAAGCTTGTGAATCAGGAGAATACCCTGTTGTGCGCCGGCTTTACATGAATACCAAAGGCCAGCCTCAAGGGCTAGTTCGAGAACTCATTGATTATATCTACAGCCCACAAGGGGCTGAATTTATCCGAGCGTCTGGATATATCCCAGTAAGAAATAACTAATCCATGAGATCCCTGATCACGACAGAGCGGATACTCATGGTACTTGTTGCCATCGTCTTTGTATTCATGATGTTGCTATTTGGCTTTTTGTTCTGGTTCGCCTTGCCTGTATTCTTTAATACAGATACACAGGTTTTATCGCTGAACTGGCGGCCAGAACAAGGGCAATATGGCATTTCATCGATGATCATCGGTTCCGGGATGCTCGGTTTAATGGCATTAACATTGGCCTTCCCTATTGCGGTTGGTATCACGGGGTTCTGTCTGCTCAGCCGTTATCGAAAAATAGCTATTTGGATCCGACGTATTATCCGACTGATGGCCGGGATCCCGACAGTTGTGTATGGTATTTCCGCTGTATTTTTACTTGTACCATTAATACGAGAAACCTTTCGAAGTGGCTCTGGTTTTAGCCTACTCGCCGCTGCAATCATGGTTGTACTATTAATTTTACCCGTTATGGTCATGATGTTAGACACCCACTGCCGTCCACTAGAGAATCAGATCCGCCTAACATCGGCCTCGATGGGCTTTACCGATACACAAACAATTTTATATATCATCTTGCCCAATACGACAAAAGCAATGGCCTCTGCTGCGTTGCTGGGCTTTAACCGAGCAATTGGTGATACCCTGCTTCCACTAATGCTGGCCGGAAATGCCCCGCAACTGACTACCGGCGTATTTGACTCAATTCGCACCTTGACCGCTCATATTGGCCTCGTACTCGCGACTGAAAATGGCAGCGCTGCTTATAACTCGCTTTTCGCTGCTGGCTTAGTATTACTCGCGATCAGTGTCACTGTTACGTTACTGATCAGAAAAATGGAACACGCGCAGATCCAAGCACATACAGGTGACGCAAAATGAAGGCACGGATATTTCACTTCTGGTGCCTTATTTGTACCATCGGAACGCTGCTATGCCTGAGTTTTTTCATTGGATTTATTGTCATCCGTGGTGCCCCAGCCCTCAGTCTTTCACTTTTCTTTGGCGATGCTGACCCTATTCAAGGGATGCTTGGACTTGAACCAATATGGGACGGGATCTGGCCAGCTTGCATCGGCACAATGACAGTTGTTGCTAGCGCCTTATCTCTCGCACTTTTACCCGGGCTAGCAACCGGGATTTGGCTGGCAACCAGTACGAGTTCACGGTTCAAAACGATCCTGGCGCTTAGCATTGATATCTTGGCTGGTATTCCGTCAATTCTGATGGGGCTGTTCGGCTTTACCTTAATCTTATTTCTACGTAACTGGTTACTTCCTTCAGCCAATACCTGCTTAGTGTTATCAGGAGTATGCCTCGCGATGCTAATTATTCCCTACTTAGCAGTCGCAACCCGTACGGCTCTACAAGCCTTACCCCCATCACTTGAAATAACGGCTCTCTCGCTTGGTATGTCACGCTGGCAAACTTTGCGTGTTGTATTGCTGCCGCAAGCTGCGAAAGGCATCATCGGGGGGGTTATGCTTGCGACGGGAAGAGCCGCTGAAGACACTGCGGTTATCATGCTGACAGGTGCGGTTGCTAACGCAGGATTGCCCGGGGGGATATTTGAACGTTATGAAGCGCTGCCATTTACCATATTCTATTACAGCGCCCAGTATCAAAGCGATTCAGAACTCCAAATGGCCTTTGGTGCTGCCCTCACTCTTTTGTGCCTCACCGCTACCATTTTTTCAGTGGCCGGCCTTTTACAGCGTAAACCGTCATGGAGAATTTAGTATGACGTTAAAACAGTCGTCCCAATTGGCCGGTAAAGTATCTAATCTCACCATATCATTTGGTTCCCAGCCCGTTATCTCAGACGTGAGCGTCAACTTTTATAAAAATAAAATCCATGTACTTACCGGTACATCAGGCTCAGGCAAGACAACTTTTTTACGGGCACTCAATCGACTCAATGACTGTTTTGAAGATTGCCAAACACAAGGGAAAATAGAGCTGTTACTAGACGGAAAAACGCGGCCTGTTCATGCTATTCCCTCCCAAGGGCTACCGGAATTACGACGGAAAGTAGGCATGGTTTTTCAGCACCCACAGTTATTACCCGGCACGATTAAAGAGAACTTACTACTACCGCTTAACGTTGTCTGTGGCTTAAAAGGACAGGCTGCACAGCAAAAACTGTATACTGCCCTCAACCATGCCGCACTCTGGGATGACGTTAAAGATCGCCTTAACATGCCAGCTCACTCTCTTTCTGGCGGGCAACAACAGCGTCTTTGTCTGGCCCGTACACTGGTACTTGATCCCGAAATTTTACTGCTTGATGAACCGACTGCCTCACTGGATCCTGAAACCGCCGATCATATCGAGGCGCTTATTATTCAACTGGCTACACGGTATACCATCGTGATGGTCTCCCATTCAGTACCGCAAACACAAAAGCTGGCTGATCACATCAGCTGTTTTGAAGGTGGAAGAATTGTATGACCGATTTAAATAATTTAACTTAATGCATAACAATGTAAGCATATCGGCTCAAGTCAGAATAGGACAAGACCGTGTCAGCCAAGATCGGCTGACACAGAGATGAAAACGTTTTGTGTGAGATTTCGAAGCTAAAAACAAAATAGACATTTGAACCAACATCAACACAAACTTTGTTAGCTCTCAGCCCAGTTAAACTTACTTTCGTCTACACCTTCTTTGGCTTCTTTAATGCGCTCCCTTCTATATCGCTCTTCGTCGCGGGCTGCATCAATTTCTTGCATTATGGTTGCAATGTCAGCTTCAGTGTCACTCTCTTCAAAGTTCCCTGTTAACTCCGTTTCAGGAGTTAAATCGCCTTTCTCAAACAGAGCCCAAATTTCCTTGGCATACTCAGTATTTTGCAACTCGGGAGCAAACTGGCTGTAATAATCACGTATATTGTTGATATCACGTGCCAACATCCACTCTGCATTGTTATTGGCGGAGGCGTCTACCGCTTGTGGTAAATCGATGATCACAGGACCTTTTTCATCTACCAGTACATTAAACTCAGACAGGTCACCATGAATTAGACCAACGCATAGCATTTTAACCACGTAGGTCATCATAGTTTGATGATCTTCACGCGCTTGCTCTGCTGACATAACCACATCATTCAGCCTTGGAGCCACATAACCTTCCTCGTCGGTGACCAACTCCATCAGCAGTACACCGTCAAAGCAGCCAAATGGTTCGGGAACCCGGACTCCTGCAGCCGCGAGCTTGTACAAAGCATCGACTTCTGCGCTTTGCCACACTTTTTCCTGCTGCTCACGGCCAAAACCAGAACCTTTCTCCATGGCTCGTGCTCGACGACTATTACGCACCTTGCGACCTTCTCGATAGGCTGCTGCTTTCTTAAAGCTACGTTGAGTTGTCTCTTTGTACACCTTAGCGCAACGGATCGTATCACCACAGCGTACTATGTACACTGAAGCCTCTTTGCCACTCATTAATTGGCTTGTCACCTCGTCAACTAAACCATCGTCAACTAAAGGCTGTATTCTCTTCGGTATTTTCATGGCATTGTTATACCCTAGTTAGCCAAGAGATGTAATACCAACCAAGCAAATTGAATATCCACTTCATAGTAAATGAGACATCTTCATATATTCTCCCTAGCAATAACGCTTTTTGACATACATTCCTTCTAAACGAGATATATACAAAACCTGACTTAAAAAGTACACGGAGTTGAAAACTAGCTGTCATAACCCTTGAATAATCTCTATCGAAACTGAGCGAATGCCAGTAGATAATGATTTAAACAAATAATGATAATAGGAAAGAAGTTTGACAACCATTAACTCTGTAACCAATAGCCCTGCAACTAACGTCATGCCTTACCTTGCTATTTTCGATCTTGATGAGACGCTGATTGCGGCTGATTCTGCCAGTCTATGGAGTGCTTACCTTGTCGAAAAAGGTGTTGCCCCTTCGACACTTCTGGTTGAAGAAAAACAAATGATGCAAGCGTATGCCAAAGGCAAGATGGACATGGAATCCTACATGCAGGCAACACTTAAGCCAATGATCGGTATGGATGACTCAGCCATTTCGGTGTTGGTGGACGAATTTATTAAACACCATATCAAACCTGCGCTTTACCAAGATGCCATAAGCCGAATTCAGTGGCACAAACGCCGAGGTGATAAGATTTTGGTGATTTCGGCCACTGGTGAGCACTTGGTAAAACCGATTGCTGACATGCTAGGCGCCGACGATGCCATTGCAATCAATCTGGAACAGGTTGATGGTAAGTTCACAGGAAAAACAACAGGTACGCTCAGTTACCAATATGGAAAGGTGATCAGGATGAAAGCTTGGCTTGACGAACAAGATACCGCCTTCAAAGGCAGCTATGGATACAGCGACTCTATCAACGACTTGCCTTTACTTGATGCCGTCGATCGCCCTTTTGCTGTAAACCCTGATCCCGCTCTAGCATTGCATGCGCAAATGAACGAGTGGACAATTATGGACTGGCGTCACGATAACAACATTCTTCGCTGATTTCCTGCTTTTGAAGCCATTGGCTTATTTCTTGTCAATGGCTTAATCACCTATCTGATTACTACCCTCATCCCCTTATCCCCTTATCCCTCGACAGTACTCCCCCCTCTCTCGCATGTTATTCAAATAAATTGATGTTGTTGTTCAACTGTTAGTACTTATGTTCCTGACAGTGGTGTCTACAATATCATTATAAGTAACATAGAGTAGGCAAAAATGAACCAGGAAAGAAAAACATATGATGGCTTATCCATCTTCATTCACTGGCTGACAGCAGTTACCGTTATTGGCTTGTTTGCCGTTGGGCTATGGATGGTTGATCTTAATTACTATTCGCAGTGGTACAAGCCTGTCCCCCACTGGCATAAGTCTGTTGGGATCTGCCTCGCGGCTTTGACTCTTTTCAGACTGGTGTGGAAACACATAAAGAAGCAGCCTTCCATGGAAGGTGAGGCATGGGAGATCGCTGCGGCTAAAATTGCTCACAGCCTGATATATCTTTTACTGCTCAGTCTTTTTATTTCAGGTTATCTCATTTCCACCGCAGATGGTCGCGTCATCGACGTTTTTGATTGGTTCGCCGTACCTGCTTTGGGCGAACTGTTTCCTAACCAAGCTGACATTGCTGGTGAGGTACACTACTACCTCGCCTTCACGCTAATCGGGCTCGCCAGCCTACATGCCCTTGCGGCACTTAAACATCACTTTATTAATAAAGACAACACTCTAAAAAAAATGTTGGGAGTAAAGTAAATGAAAAAGCACATCATCGCCATGGGACTTATGGCTGCGGCATCAGTTTCTGGGTTTGTAAATGCAGCGGACTACGCCATCGACACCAAAGGTGCCCATGCATCAATCAACTTCAAAGTCGAACACCTTGGCTACAGCTTTATCAAAGGGCGTTTTAATACCTTTGACGGCACGTTTAGTTATGACCCACAAAATTTGTCTGCATCAAAAGTGATGGTTAATGTTGATACGACCAGCCTTGATAGTAACCATGCAGAGCGTGACAAGCACCTACGCAGCGAAGACTTCATCGACGCCGGTAAGTTTTCTACCGCGACTTTTACCTCAACCAAAGTTGAACCAAAAGGCAACGGTGAAATGACGATCTTTGGTGATTTGACCCTACATGGCCAAACCAAACCATTAGCGATTGATGCGAAATTCATCGGTGAAGGTGAAGACCCATGGGGTGGCTACCGTGCAGGCTTTACGGGAACAACACGCATTGAATTAGCTGATTTTGGTATCCAGGTTATGGGCTCATCGAGCTACGCAGATATCGAACTGCATGTAGAAGGTGTTCGCCAATAAAAGTGTAATGTCAGTTAAATGCAAAATCCGGCTACTTGCCGGATTTTTTGTATAAAAGTCAATCAACCAGCAATAACATTTACCTATGGTTACAGATTGAAACAGGAACCATAGGCTAGGATGAAGGTCATAAAAAGCATAATAATGTGCTACTCAATGAGAAGGTAATCATGACCCCACAAGAAAAAGAGTTGATTCAGAATGTCGCCAACAAGCTCAAGCAAAGCCCAAACAAATCTAAAGACACAGATGCAGAAAGCTTGATCAACAATGAAATTGGCTCTCAGGATGATGCTATCTACAAGCTTACCCAAGCTGTTCTTGTGCAAGAGATGGCGCTAAAAGAGCTCAAGCAAAAGAATGAATACCTTGAAAAATGTGTCGCTCACCACAAAACGGAAGCAAACCGTGGCACATTAAGCAAAATGATGGGGGGTAACCGCCCTGCCCCTCAACCGCCTCAACCAACTCATCAACCAAGTGCTTTTGGTAGCTTTATGCAAACTGCCGCAAGCGTAGCGGTTGGTCTGGTTGCAGGCAATATGATCAGCAACATGCTATTCAATAATGATGACCCAGCAGCTGAGACCATGGCAGCTACTGACCCTGCGGCAGAAGATGCAGCTACGGATGACATGCTTTCAGAAAACACACTAGCCAACTCTGGAGCAAAAGAAAACAGCGGTAGTTTCTTAGATGACTCATCAAGCTTTGCCTCAGACTATACAGGCAATTCCGGCGGTTTTGGCACTGATGGATTAGGTGGTAGTGACCTTGGTGGTAGTGGCTTTGGCGATGCAGGTTTCGGTAATGACGGCTTTGAGAACAGTGGTTTTGATAACAATGGTTTTGAAAATACGGGACTCGATGACACATTAGCCAACAATGGCTTTGGCAGCGATGATAGCTTCTTTGGCGGTAGCGACGACTTTGATTTTGGTGGTGACGAATAACCGCGCCACCCATTATTTAGGGCACTTAATCGTGCCCTACCTCTTAGCCTCGTTCATCTTTCGGTGTATCCATCACCACCATAGTCGAGATAGAATTAACTTGAGGGATCTCAACAGCCAACAACAATGAAGCGGTTTAATTATAGAGTGGCCTGTTTGCTACTAGCATCATTGTTTCAAGTAGTGTAATGATATACAGAAAAGAAAAGCCTCCGCTGATCGGAGGCTATTAAGGATTATTTCTTCGCTTTTGCATTATCTAGAATTTCTTTAATACGTTTGTTTGATACTCGTTTAGCCATAACATTAACTCCTTTTAAAATTACATACCACGGTCTAAATCATCACCTATCACTGTTGTTACTCTTTTGTGAATTAAAGGCTTAGTTCCAATATACCCAACATGATATGCAATGAAACACCTTTGAAGCACCATACTCTAACCCTTCATTACGATAAAAAAGAGAGTTGCTCCGCACGAAGGGGGATTTAAAGTGAAATATAGAAAAAAACGCATAATCATCAAATAAAAGCATCAAATAGTATTAAATTATTGAAGTTTACATCAAAGTATCTTTTTGTGATCAATAGCTCATAACAGCATTCATCTACCGCCTTGAGTGACCGTCAGTAGAACACTCTGGAATCATCGCCAATCGCTTTTTAATCAACCAATATCGTTTGTAACGCTTTTTCACTGATCCTACTATGTTCAAAAATCAATAGTATTTGTCAACGAAGCTTACGCCGCTTAAAATCTCGAATAATATTTAGAAAGGAGTCTGACTGAAAAGTTATGGCATATCTGTTGATTTTTGTTCGTTATTTAGCTGTTATATTAGGCTTACTCTCTTTTTGGGGCTGCTCATCCCTACCCGAAGCTGATAAATTCCCCAGCTACACAATACCTTTCGACGCCCAAACACAACTTGCTAGCCAGGCACTCCCGTACATAAACAAACACCCAAAACTGACAGGCTTTTATCCGCTGGGCGATGGTCAAGAAGCATTTTTAGCGCGCTTGGCGCTTATTTATGGCGCCGAACACAGTCTAGACCTGCAGTACTACATTTATCGCGATGACAATACCAGTTCGCTCATGACCTATGCCTTATACCAAGCTGCAGAGCGCGGTGTTCGTGTCCGGATTTTACTTGACGACATGCAGTCACGTAACGATGAGTCAATGGCGCAACTTGCAAGCCACCCAAACATCGACATTCGCCTGTTTAATCCATTTGCAGAACGCTCTGCTCGTATATTTGGTTTTATCAGTGATTTTGATCGTGTTAATCGTCGAATGCACAACAAGGCTCTCATTGCTGATAACGCTTTTGTCATCACAGGCGGACGGAATATTGGCGACGAGTATTTTGCGGCTAACACTTCGGTGGATTTTGGTGATTTCGATATACTGATGCTTGGAGAGTCCGTGCCAGAAATTTCCGTACAGTTTGACCTATATTGGAATAGCAAGCCATCTACTGCGTATTCCGCTGATTCCGGACACCCATTCCGCGTTTAACCGGACGCCCTTTTCCCCAAGCTTTTCTCTACCCCTATTTTTACTCTACCTGTCCGGTTTGCGCT